>NZ_OY775905.1:632500-1232500 GCF_963675065.1 uncultured Draconibacterium sp.
GGATTTGATAGGCGGCGAAGCCCTCGCATCCAATCAGTAGCTCTACCTCTGCTAAACTATCACAAGGCTGCACCTAAATGCATTTCGGGGAGTACGAGCTATTTCCCAGTTTGATTGGCCTTTCACCCCCACCCACAGGTCATCCAAAAGCTTTTCAACGCTTCCTGGTTCGGTCCTCCATGTTGTGTTACCAACACTTCAACCTGCCCATGGGTAGATCACAGGGTTTCGCGTCTAGCGCCACTAACTTCTTCGCCCTATTCAGACTCGCTTTCGCTTCGGTTACGTCTCTTAAAGACTTAGCCTTGCTAGTGACGACTAACTCGTAGGCTCATTATGCAAAAGGCACGCTGTCATCCCGATAAATCGGGACTCCAACCGCTTGTAAGCGTACGGTTTCAGGTACTATTTCACTCTCCTGTTCGGAGTGCTTTTCACCTTTCCCTCACGGTACTTGTTCGCTATCGGTCTCTCAGGAGTATTTAGCCTTACCAGATGGTCCTGGCAGATTCAGACAGAATTTCTCGTGTTCCGCCCTACTCAGGGTACTGCTAGGATGTTATTTATTACCTGTACCGGACTGTCACCGTCTGTGGTAGGCTTTTCCAAAACCTTTCCAGTTTTAAATACTTCTCCATATCGCAGCCCTACAACCCCAACATTGCCGAAACAATATTGGTTTAGGCTGTTCCCAGTTCGCTCGCCACTACTATGGGAATCATTATTATTTTCTTTTCCTCCGGGTACTTAGATGTTTCAGTTCCCCGGGTTAGCCCCCTTGCGGGTACCCTTGCGGGTGGGTTGCCCCATTCGGAAATCTTCGGATCGATTCATATTTGCTAATCCCCGAAGCTTATCGCAGCTTGTCACGTCCTTCTTCGCCTCTGAGAGCCTAGGCATCCTCCGTACGCCCTTAGTAACTTTCTTTTAGAGAATCCTCGTATTGATTCAATTGTATCTCTGTAAAATTGTCGTCTCTATCTTGTGATTTGATTTGACTCTCGATAATCACTTTCGTAATTATCAAAATTATTTTTTCCCAACATGCCAAAGAACTTTAAAGCACAGAAACAGTAAACTGTTTCAACTTGTGTAGATAATTAAGGAATCGAACCTTAAACTGTTGCACCAGCATTATCTTCTGTCCATCTATTACTGAATGAACCTGCCACTCTTTTGTGGTCTTTTTACGACTTTTCAGCCTCCGTGGAGAATAAGGGAGTCGAACCCTTGACCTCTAGAATGCAAATCTAGCGCTCTAGCCAACTGAGCTAATCCCCCGAACTTTTGAAGATTAGAATGTTGGAGTTTTTGATGATTGGAATGTTTTTTTTGCTTTCGCATTTTACTATTCCGCCATTCTCATATTCCAATATTCCATCATTCCTGTAGTCCCGCCCAGACTTGAACTGGGGACCCCTACATTATCAGTGTAGTACTCTAACCAGCTGAGCTACGGGACTGTTTTTTCTAAGCGCCAAGCTTCTGAGCTTTGGCTTTTAGCGCAGCTCCCGCTTTGCAACTCTTGTGTAATATTTTAAAAAAAGCAAGGACAACTATTGTCAATATCGTCACTGAAACTTCTAAACCTGTGCTCCAGAAAGGAGGTGTTCCAGCCACACCTTCCGGTACGGCTACCTTGTTACGACTTAACCCCAGTTACCAGTTTTACCCTAGGACGCTCCTTGCGGTCACATACTTCAGGTACCCCCAGCTTCCATGGTTTGACGGGCGGTGTGTACAAGGCCCGGGAACGTATTCACCGGATCATGGCTGATATCCGATTACTAGCGAATCCAACTTCATGGAGTCGGGTTGCAGACTCCAATCCGAACTGGGATCGGCTTTAGGGATTGGCATCCTGTCACCAGGTAGCTGCCCTTTGTACCGACCATTGTAACACGTGTGTAGCCCTGGACATAAGGGCCGTGCTGATTTGACGTCATCCCCACCTTCCTCTCACCTTACGGTGGCAGTCTCGCTAGAGTCCTCAGCATTACCTGCTAGCAACTAACGATAGGGGTTGCGCTCGTTATGGGACTTAACCCGACACCTCACGGCACGAGCTGACGACAACCATGCAGCACCTTGTAAATAGCTCCGAAGAGAAAGACTGTTTCCAATCTATGCAATCTACATTTAAGCCCAGGTAAGGTTCCTCGCGTATCATCGAATTAAACCACATGTTCCTCCGCTTGTGCGGGCCCCCGTCAATTCCTTTGAGTTTCAACCTTGCGATCGTACTCCCCAGGTGGATCACTTAATGCTTTCGCTCAGCCGCTTACAGTGTATCGCAAACAGCGAGTGATCATCGTTTACGGCGTGGACTACCAGGGTATCTAATCCTGTTCGCTCCCCACGCTTTCGTGCCTCAGCGTCAATCGTAGCTTAGTAAGCTGCCTTCGCAATTGGCGTTCTGTGTCATATCTATGCATTTCACCGCTACACAACACATTCCGCCTACCTCAACTACATTCAAGAACTTCAGTTTCAATGGCAATTTTACCGTTAAGCGGCAAGATTTCACCACTGACTTAAAGTTCCGCCTGCGCACCCTTTAAACCCAATAAATCCGGATAACGCTTGGACCCTCCGTATTACCGCGGCTGCTGGCACGGAGTTAGCCGGTCCTTATTCATTTGCTACCGTCAAATACCTACACGTAGGTACCATTCTTGGCAAACAAAAGCAGTTTACAACCCATAGGGCCGTCATCCTGCACGCGGGATGGCTGGTTCAGGCTTGCGCCCATTGACCAATATTCCTCACTGCTGCCTCCCGTAGGAGTCTGGTCCGTGTCTCAGTACCAGTGTGGGGGATAATCCTCTCAGAACCCCTAATGATCGTCGGCTTGGTGAGCCTTTACCTCACCAACTACCTAATCATACGCATGCCCATCTTGTACCGCCGAAACTTTAATCACAATAACATGCGAAATTGTGATACTATGAGATATTAATCCACGTTTCCATGGGCTATCCCTCTGTACAAGGAAGGTTGCATACGCGTTACGCACCCGTGCGCCGGTCGCCATCTACCCGAAAGTAATGCTGCCCCTCGACTTGCATGTGTTAGGCCTCCCGCTAGCGTTCATCCTGAGCCAGGATCAAACTCTCCGTTGTAAATATAAAAAGTTTAATATCTTTCGCTCCAGGTTTACTTGTCTCTCAGAAATCAACAAAGTTGTTTTATTATTAACCTTGCTTTTTTGTGCTTCAAAATTTTAAAGAACTCGCGTAAAAAAACCAGCACCTCAATCTTACCTCTTAATGCCGGTCATCTACTTTCTTGTATTTTTCTCTGACAATCTCTTCTCCTTAAATCTCCTCTCAATTGCCAGAACTCGTTTCCCTTTTAACGGGGCGACAAAGGTAATTACTTTTTCAAAACCTCCAAAACTTTTTTCGCTTTTTTTGAAACTTTATTGCTAAAGTTTCTGCGGCTTTGACGCGATCTCCAGGGCCGTTCCACCAGCCTTTCAATCACTCGTCTTTTACTCTCATCTTGTCATTTGAACGTCGCTTCGTTTTCAAAGCGGCTGCAAAGGTAAACATGTTTTTGTTTCTACCAAACCCTTTTTAAAGTTTTTTCGAAACTTTTATTTTCGAACCGTTTTGCTGTTTAAAAGACCGAAATCTTCTTTTCAACTACCGGCTCTGCCTTTGCCGTTCTAAATCCCATTGTTTCTATGAACTTCGCTTCTCTCAAAGCGGCTGCAAAAGTAATCAAGGTTTTTAATAATGCAAGCACCTGGTGCTAAATACATGCAACTTTTTTGGGGCAAAAACCGCAACTAATTGATAATCTGAGCAGGGAGATTTAATAAATTTTTAGGGCTGCCGATTTAAACAGACAATAAACGCGCTGACCGTTCTCAAGGCACATACTTTTTTGTGAAGCTTCCGTGACTTCTACGATGATGTTTTCGCCTACATCAACTATACAAAAGGCAAGGCCGTCTTTTAAAAAGACGTCTTTCATAATCCCTTCTACCTGGTTGCGGAGCGAGATATTTTGTACAGGCTCTTTTGATAAGGCGATACTTTCTGGCTTGATCAGCACCTTGAGTTCCTGATTTACCTCTACATCTTTTCCGATAGTTTGTGTCAAGGCCTGAATCTGCAGGTTGCTGTTATGGCTTTTCAGCAAAACCATATTCTTTGATTCAAGGTGTGCGAATACCGACAAGTGCATTACGTTGTACCACCCCGATTCGTGCATCAGCGCCAAATTATCAGGCTGGTCCAACAGATCGGTAAACTTTCCGTGCCCCAGTAACTGCCCATTTTTCAGCAGTAACAAATTATCGGTAAGACTTAAAAGGTCGGGAAGATCGTGGCTTACTATTAATATAGGGAGCGAAAACTTCTGATGCACCCTGTTTAAATACGGAATTATTTCACGACGCAAGTTTACATCCAGTGCCGAAAAAGGTTCATCCATCAACAATATTTTCGAACCACTGATAATGGCACGCCCAATTGCAGCCCGTTGTTTTTCTCCGCCGGAACACTGTTCGGGTTTCTTATTTAATAAATGAGCGATCTGTAAAGTTTCGATTACCTCATCGAAAAGTTCCTGATCGGGATTCTTTTCTCCGTACAACAGGTTCTTCTTTATAGTATAGTGCGGAAAAAGTCGCTCGTCCTGGAAAACGTAGCCCACCCTTCGCTTCCTGATCTTAACATTTATCTTATTCTTAGTATCGAGAAGTGTATCGCCATTCAAATGAATATAACCTGAATCGGGGGTAACAATTCCGGCAATGGAATTCAGCAAACTTGTTTTCCCATGACCTGATGGTCCGAAAATACCGGTAATCCCATTGGGGATATCAGCTTTTACATCAAGCGTAAAATCCTTTCGCTGCAGTTTTATATGAAAACTCAATGCCGCGCTCATGCCGTTTTACTTTTTATTACACGACGGTTTAAGAATTCGGCAGCTATCATTGCCAACAATGATAATATAACCGATACCACAACCAAACGCATGGTTGAAGCTTCTTGTCCGGGAACCTGCATTTCAGAAAAAATGGCCAGCGGAAGTGTTTGTGTTTTGCCTTCGATGTTTCCGGCAAATGAAATGGTAGCGCCAAATTCGCCAAGACTTCTTGCAAACGAAAGAATAAAACCACTGATTACACCAGGCAATGCCAACGGAAGTGTGATCGTAAAAAACACCCGGAGATTGGATGCTCCCAAAGTGCGCGCAGCTTCTTCCAGTTTTTGGTCGACCAATTCAATGGATAAACGAATGGAACGTGTAACCAACGGAAAGGACACAAAAATAGCAGCGATTACAGCGGCGTAAAACGAAAAGGCGATTTGAATTCCGAATGTTTCGTAAAAGAATTTACCGATAACTCCGCGGTTTCCGAAAACCAGTAATAATAAATAACCAGTTGTAATGGGAGGTAAAACCAATGGTAAATGTATGATTCCTTCAACTACCGACTTACCAAAAAACCTTTTTCGTGCCAGAAACCAGCCCACGGCTATGGCCAGCGGCAAGGTTATAACAGCACAAATTAGCGCAACATATAACGATAATTGTATTGCCGACCACTCGCTTGCTGTATATGTAAAAAGCTCACTCAATCTTAAATCCGTGTTTTATCCAGATGTCTTTTGCTTCTTTCGAGGTCAGAAAATTATAAAAAAGCCTGGTTTGTTCGTTGTTTTTGTTCTTTAAAATGGAGGCATAAAAACCAATTGGCGGGTGCAGCTCGTCAGGTACAATAGAAACGATCTTTACTTTTTTTGATTTCAGCGCGTCGGTTTTATATACAATTCCCATTTCTACTTCGCCCAATTCTACCATCATTAATGCTGAGCGCACGTCTTTGGCCGGCAAGATCCGATCGCTTAAAGCATCGGCATAACCACCGCTCTCAATTGCTTTCCAGGCATAGTCGCCCGCCGGTACATGTTTTGGGTCGCCAATTGACAGTCGCCCATTAAACTGTTCAGGAAAATGATCCCCAAAAGTGATGGTATCCGTTTCACTATCGGAAGGAACGATCACCGCCAGCGACGTTCCAACAACTTTCTTTTTTGATTCAGGAACTACCAACTCCAGATTAATCAGGTAGTCTACCCATTTTTCATTGGCAGAAATATATACTGACGGTTGTGCTCCCTGTTCAATTTGCCGGGCCAATGTTCCCGACGAAGCAAAATTCAGCTTTATGTCGACGTCATTTTCGGCTTTATAGATTTCAACTAGTTCGGTAACAATATTTGTTAATCCGGCACCGCTGAAAACCAAAAGTTCTGCCGACTGCTTTTTTTGTGATTTTTGGGCACACCCAAAAACCAAGAATACTATTAATATATATAGTAAAGTTTTTCTACACATTATTCATCCGTTAAAGTTAGGTAAATTGTGGGTTCAACAAGTAAAGATGCTTCCTATAAAAACATCATTCCATCAGAAACTGTACTGAAAAATCCTAAACAGACTCTTCTTCAACTAATCTTGCATTACAAAACTCTTTCAATGCATTGGTAAAATCGAGCATTCTCGACAACTCTTCGCGTGTTGGCTCCAGAGTTTCCAGCACTTCCAACGAGCAGAAATTCATAAAACGATTGATAAACCGCGCCTCCACAAGAAACTCTTCAGGAACTTCCATTTTCTTACCAATCTGCTTTAATATGGCTGTTATTCCCGAATGTTCAGGCAGTTCGCCCGTACTCACGCATAAAGCTGTGAGATAGTTTTCCACTGCCATGCTCAATACATTATATACTACCAGGCTTCCCAATTTCTCTTTTTTGTACGAACCAACTGCTGCTTTTGCGTAGCTATCGGCCTCATCCATGTACTTTGTCCAGTTTGCCATAATTTCAAATTTTAGTTATTCAACCTTGTTTATACTATTAATTGTAATCCCAGCGAGATGTAATTACCCGGGTACGTTGTATTTTTAGTGTAGCGGTTCTTTGTTCCGTCGCCATCATGAACTATATAGTGAAGATTCATTTTTACCTTCTTTTTGGCAGATATGAGGTTTAATCCAAAATCGAGCTTTCTATCGGTACCATCAAAGAAAGAAACATCCTCAAAGCTTTCATCGCCGGAAAACTTTTCAAACATTACGGTAGGTTCCAGTATCCAATTTTTTTTCAGAAACATATTGTAGCCGGCCCGAACCATAAAACAGTTGACGTTGTATTCGAGATTGTTTTTCCGTATTAAATGATTGTACTCTCCGTCGATTTTCAAATGACCGAGATATAAAGTTGCATCGGCACTTACAGTTTGAGTACTTTTAAAAGCATCGGTTTTCCCTTGCGTAGAA
The DNA here is from genome assembly GCF_963675065.1 of uncultured Draconibacterium sp. Lineage (NCBI taxonomy): Bacteria > Pseudomonadati > Bacteroidota > Bacteroidia > Marinilabiliales > Prolixibacteraceae > Draconibacterium > uncultured Draconibacterium sp. The sequence continues at coordinate 639,807 of NZ_OY775905.1, forward strand.
AAGCCAACTCCAAAAGTTGCACTGGTTTGCGTTTTCAACAAGTTGTTTGAGAAACAATATTTGTATTTCGAGAATTCCTTGTCGCCGAAGTTGAGCATAAAATGCCCCAGCAAAACCGGCGACCAATTTGTCTTCATAACACTCACCACATCCTGGCGATTGATAATGGATATATTATATATAAGCGTTTGTTTTCCCAACTCTCCCAAACCACCGAGATTAAGTCCCGGACTGATTCCGTTAGCTTTTCCGGTAACGAACTGTCGCAGGTAACACGAGTTCTCCGTTTTATCGAGCGAACTGGTTGTCCATGGCGAAGTTGTTGACTCGCGGCTCAAATGCGGCAGAAAATAACCACCCGTTACATTTAACCAGTCACTTTCCGGAAGAAGATCGTAAGTAAAATAGGCGCTCCAAAGTGCAACTGCCCCCGTGTTAACCACACCTTTTGTGGAAGAAAAACCATCTTTTGCCAAATTATCGAACGATAACATTACGTCGTAGGAGAGCTCGGGCAAAACATTTCCTTTCACACCCAATCGTCCGCGCCTGAAATAAGAAGCAAAACGATTGGCTGCTTCTGCCTCATCAGAAGTCACTCCCTGACTTACAACATTCCAAAACTGAACCTTTAAATAAGGAGTAATGGTTGGCTTAAACGGTTTTTCCTGAACGGTTTTTCCTGCCTGAACCAAAAGTGCCGCGAAAAGCAGCAATAAGAATATTACTTTAAACTTCATAGATGCTGATTTAAATGTTTGAAGAGATCAGGTTTTTCACCTCGTTAAAATGCAGATCGCGCTTTAACTCAGTAGAGAGCTTTTTAATTTTAGCGACAAGAATGGCCAGTTCGTTTTTCGGCAGAAAAATATTTCGTTTTTCCAGCAACTCGCTAACGGCACCCATTCCTGAGTGCTTTCCAATAACCAGCTCCGTTTGCCGGCCAATTTCGTTCGGATTAAATGGCTGATAAGAAAGAGGATTCTCTTTTAAACTTCGGCAGTGAATTCCGGATTCGTGCGAAAAAACCAAATCTCCGGATACCGGTTTCGAAAGTGCCAGTTTTCGTTCTGAAGCCTGCTCCACGAATTTCGAAAGCTGAACCATCTTTTCACCTTCGAAATTAAAATCGTAATCGCAGGAGTATTTCAGGGCAAAAGCCACTTCTTCCAGACAGGCATTTCCGGCTCGTTCGCCCAAGCCATTTACCGTAAGACTTACACTTTGTGCGCCCGACTGCAAAGCTACAACGTGGTTGGCTGTTGCCATTCCCAAATCGTTGTGCCCGTGAAATTCAAAATCTACATCTGCAAAATCGCTGCTTAACCGGGTAAACAGGTTTTGAACAGAAAGTGGATTCAGAATACCTACCGTATCGGCAATACGCACACGTTTGGCACCGTATAAAGTTGTTAGATAGATGTATTCTTTAAGAAAATCGTAATCGGCACGCGAAGCATCCTGCGCACCAACGGCCACAAATTCGAAATGATTTGTGGCAAAATTCATAATCTCGGGAAGGTTTTTTCGCACCCAGTCGCGCGACTTCCCAAGCGTTTCAAGTTGTATGTCGGAAACCGGAAACGAAAGGTTGACCCTGCTTGCACCGGTAGCAAGGGCAGCTTCCAAATCGTTGAAAGTTGCCCTGCACCAGCAGGTAGAAGCGAAGGAAAATCCCTGGTTGATCAAACAATGAATGTCACTCTGCTCTTTTTCGCCCATGGCCGGAGTCCCTATTTCTAGTTCCGGAACTCCAATGTCATCAAGCTTTTGAGCAATCTCGAGTTTATCTTTCAATGAAAATACCACACCCGGAGCTTGTTCTCCGTCACGCAGCGTAGTGTCGATCAAATATGGGAACTTCTCATCCTTCATAATATATAATTGTTATTGGTAAGCAATCCGATAAAAGTACCCCCGGCAAAAACCGGGAATACTATACAAGTTGAAGTTTGATTAGTTCTGGTTATACCGATGAGTGTTTAATTTTTAACTATCGGCATTATCCATTGTAATTTCATTGTTTCGCTTAAAGCTCACGCTGAAAACAATCAGGATAAGAGGGGAAAAACAATTGAGTACGCAGTTTAACTACTCGCTTATGAGATAATCCTCAACGGCCTCCCCCTCTTCCAGTGCATCTAAAATGTCGTCGATTTTTTCTTCATTAATTCCTCCGTACCAATAGTTATTCGGGTGAACAACCATTACCGGCCCTTGTGAGCAAACGTTTAAACAAGCGGTGGAAGAGACCGCAACATCGAGGCCGCGGTCGTTACATTCTTCCATTATATATTGAATTAAATCGGATGAACCATTTTTGTTACAATAACCTTGTGCATCGCCGGCAACCCGGTACGAGTTGCATACTAAAATGTGAAATTCTGGTTTTTTCATCTTGTTCTATATTTTAAGTTGATACTTTCTATTAATGTCATTTCGACGACAAAGGAGGAGAAATCTTTTTCAACGGACAGATTTCTCAGTCATGCTTCCTTCGAAATGACAGCTATTTATTATTTACATTTTCCACTGCATCCCGGAATCTTATCGATATTACAGGAACACGGTTGTATTTTAATTCCTTTGGCTTTTAGTGCTGCCTCTGGTTTTTCACCAATTTGAAGTGTATACACCTTCTCGCAGTCTTTTATTCGTTCGTAAACCATTGACAGCCGGTCTCCTGAAAACTTATGATCCTTGTCGGGCATTTCCTCTTTATTTGATTTGCAATAGGAATCTACCATCCTGGTTTCGATAAGCTTTACATCGTTGGCTTTTACATCATAGATCGAAAAACTACGTGCTTTTCCAAAATGCTGGTCAACCTTTACGCCACTTGTTGTTGTTACTGCTATTCTCATTTGAAACTATGTTTATTGTAATTTCGATTCGTCGACTAATGGAGAGAAAACTCAACTTTGAAACAGATTTCTCTCTCCGTTCGAAATGACATTATTATTATTCGTTAACCGCAACCTGTTCCTTTTCCCGAACATTCTGATCCGCACTTAAAAACATCGGCTTTTTTCAGCGTCCGGAGTTCTTTGCCTTTGTAAACGGCATCCAATCCCTCATCAATCAAACCGGTCATTTCAACAATCTTGATTCCTGCACGACCGATAATCGACGATGGCGATGGTCCGATTCCTCCAACCAGCAGGGCCCTACAATCATCGATCACATCAGCCAGTACTGCCCAGCGACTATTTCCGGCTCCTGGTTTTGGTGTTGCACGTTGCTCAACCAAACGATAACCATTTGGCGTTTCTTTGAAAATGTACAGTTGTGTTGCTTCACCCAAATGCTGGTTTACCAGTAATCCTTCGTGACTGGCAACTGCTACGTATGGTTTTGTAGTGTCAACATTCACCGCCAGATTTGACACTTCCGACAAAATTTGTTTTGCTTCTGCATCATCTTTTCCCAACAATCCAACCGCATCAGCACGGCAACGTGCACAGTGCGTCATTGGTGGCAAATATTCTTTTATACCGTTCTGTAGTTCTTTCATTCGTTTGGGCGAAGGCTCCTCAAAATCCTCGAAAGGAGTTCCTTCAACCGGATAGAGCGGAATGGTATTCATAATATCCACTTCCATCTCTTTCATTTTTTTTGCGATATCAACGATCACATTGTCATTGATTCCGGGCACTACAATAGAGTTAATTTTTACTGTAATACTGGCACGTTTTAAGGCCCGGATTGCTTCCATCTGGTTTCTCAGCAGAATTTCAGCTGCCTGCTCTCCAAAATATCCGCGCTTCTCGAAACGCACCCATTTATATAATTGCGACAAAGTTTTTGTCTCAGTTCCATTCAGCGTAATGGTAACGTGACTCACATCCAACTCCTTCAACTCATCAACATAAGGCAATACATTCAGCCCGTTTGATGAAAGACAGAGAATCATTTCCGGAAATTCTTTACGAATTAAACGGAGTGTTGTCATCGTTTGAATTGGGTTGGCGAACGGATCGCCGGGACCGGCAATACCCACCACCGACAAATGCGGCATTTTTTCTTTTAACCTGATGGTGTAGGCTAAAGCCTGCTCAGGCGATAGTACTTCGCTGGTAACACCAGGGCGGCTTTCGTTTACGCAATCGTAATCGCGTTTGCAATAATTACAATGAATATTACATTGCGGTGCCACCGGTAGATGCACGCGGGCGTATTTGCCTTTTGCATCTTTATTGAAACAGGGATGTGTTTTAATGTCAATCATAACTTTCAATTTTAGTCACGAGATACGAGCTTCGAGTTGAGAAAGTCTGTTATCTCATTACTCACTTCTCGATACTCACTTTTTGTTACTACATATATTTATAGCCTACCGGCGAAATCGTTTGTTTGTATTCGATAAGTGCATTCACTACTTTATCGAAAAGTTCCTGCGTACCTGAATAGCCAAGATGTTTGATACGTTGCCCTCCCACGCGGTCGTGAACCGGGAAACCTACCCGAACGATCGGGATGTTCAACTCGCGGGCGATATAGTAGCCTTTGCTATGCCCTATCATTATGTCAGGCTCATTTTCGAGGCTCCACTCTCGGATACTTTCAAAATCGTATCCTTCGCGAACCACAACTTTATCTTTATTCTCCGGGCAATATTTTTTAATTTCTTCTTCCAGCATACCGCTTTCGCCACCTGTTGCAACAAGCGCCAGCTCAATTCCAATTTCATCAAGAAAAGCTGCCATGGCCACAACAAAATCTTCTTCGCCATAAACCACTGCCCGTTTGCCAAATGTATATTTATGTGCATCCACATAAGCGTCTACCAGGCGACCGCGCTGTTTGGTATATTTTTCAGGAATATCGTTGCCCGAAAGATTTTTAAGCTCCTCGAAAAAGGCATCGGTTTGAGTGATACCAATTGGCATTGGCATATTTACCAATGGCACATCCATTTCGTTTTTCAGGAACTGTGCTCCGGTGTGCGACAATGTTTTGCTTTTTACTCGGCCCGATAATTTCCCTTTGTTGAGAATAGTACCGAATTCGATACTGGCTTTGGCCGAACCACTTTTTAACACATCCTCTTTTGCCGTTCCTCCTTCAGGAATCCGGTGATAAGTATCCCATACCGGGTTATCCAGGCTTTCGGAATAATCGGGCATCATGATGTGTTCAAGAGTAAAGTCGGCCATAATTTCTTTTAGCAAACGCAAATCTTCGGTTGACACAAAACCGGGAAAAAGATTTACATGAGCTTGTGAAAGATCGTTTTTTGCGTAATGTTTTACCACGCTGGCAACTGCTTCGTGGAAACCATCGATGTGCGTTCCCTGGTAACTTGGTGTTGAAGCCATCACAAAATCAGTGTCGATTTCGGGATGCTTTTCCAGAAAATGATGAAGGAAAAGGCTAACATCATCGCCAATGGTTTCGCTCAAACAGGTTGAGGCGATTCCGATTATCTCCGGTTTATATTGATTGATAATATTAAGAACAGCCATTTTGAAGTTTTCATCGCCACCAAAAATGGTAGCATCTTCGGTGAAATTCGACGAGGCAATGTCGATAGGCTCTTTGTAATGCGAAATCAGGTAGCGGCGAATGTAAGTAGCGCAGCCCTGCGAGCCGTGAATAAGCGGCACACAGCCTTTAAAACCTTTGTAGGCTACACTGGCTCCCAGCGGCGAACAAAGTTTACAGGCATTTTGTGTTGCCTTGTAATTTTCTTTTGCTTTTGGTACTGAATTGAGTTCAAACATCCGATTTGTTTTTGTTCAATATTTTTCCGATTCGTTAAAGGGTCTCCCCTTTCTAAAAACACAATCACGGCCTGTAACTAACCGATAATGTGTCGTATTACTTTACGAACTTCCACACCGGGCTTGTCACCGAGGCGTATACTTCTTTCGCAAAATTCATCATGCCGACATAGCCGGCCAGTGCTTCTTTCCGTTCGTGGTTGTGATCGCAAAAACCAAGGCCAAGTTTGTGGGCAATCGGGCGTTCCTTCACGCCGCCGATAAACAAGTTGGCTCCGGTTAGCTTCACAAATTCAGAAAGTTCATTTGGATTGGAATCATCAACAATGATGGTTCCCTCATCACACAAGTCTTTTAGTAGTTTATAGTCTTCTGCATTTCCGGTTTGCGAGCCAACAACCACTGTTTTCATTCCTAATAATCGTAAGGCTTTTACCAGCGAGATGGCTTTAAAAGCACCACCCACATAAATGGCGGCTTTTTTACCTTCCAGTTTTTGGCGGTAAGGTTGCAGCGCCGGTAATAGTTTTGAAATTTCGTTGGTAACCAATTCGCGGGCTTTGGCCATCATTTCATCATCATCGAAAAATTTGGCCACTTCGTATAAAGCTTCCGACATGTCTTCGATTCCGAAGTAGGAAACTTTCATAAAAGGAATATCGTATTTTTCCTTCATATCTTTGGCGAGGTGCATGATGGAACCCGAACACTGCACCACGTTTAACGAAGCGTGGTGGGCACGGCGGATCTGTTCAACACGACCATCTCCGGTCATGCAGGAAATAATTTCGACACCCAGTTTCTTGTAATATTCGGCCAAAATCCACAACTCACCGGCAAGGTTAAAGTCGCCTAAAATGTTGATCGAATATTTTGGAGCTTTATAATCGTTATTTGTTCCAACTAATTTTGAAAGTGCTCCGCAGGCTATTTTGTAGCCGTCTTTTTTGGTGCCGTTAAAACCTTCCGACATTACCGGAATAACGTCGATGCCTTTTTCTTTTGTCACCTGGCGGCAAACGGCTTCAACGTCGTCGCCAATAACACCGATTATACAGGTTGAAAAAACAAAAGCAGCTTTTGGCTGATGTTTGTCGATTAATTCAATAAGGGCACGATACAATTTCTTTTCGCCGCCAAAAACCACGTCTCTTTCTTTTAAATCGGTGGTAAAACTCAGGCGATGTAACTGTGGCCCCGACGAAAGCGAACCACGAATATCCCAGGTATAAGAAGCACAACCAACCGGACCGTGAATCACATGCAATGCATCGGCAATGGGATAAAGCACCACGCGCGATCCGCAAAATACACAAGCCCGTTGCGAAACGGATCCGGCTAAACTTTTTTTACCGCAGGAAATTTCTGCAGCGTCGTTTCCTTTTGTGAGGATTTGGCTTTCGCGATCTTTTAGATAGTTGCTCATAATTCAAAAAAGTTAAAAGATGGACGAAGTTGCCTGCGAGCAGGGCTTATCCTAATTACAATTGTGATTTAAAAATCTTTGATTCTCCTTGTGTAGTGCTGGTTATTTCGGGTGAAGTACAGCTGAGAGCGACTCAACGGTACTCACCTCGAAATCACTTTTGAATTATTATTGCAACTACATTGTAAGTTCGAATGATTCTTCAGGAGCAGTGGCATCAATTTTATCCATGATAACTCCAAGAATGCTTTCCAGAAGACGTATACCTCCCATGTACCCAACGGTTGGAAAATAACTGTGACCGATACGATCGATGATTGGGAATCCTGAACGAACGAATGGAATACCTTCATCGCGGGCAATGTATTTGCCGTAAGTGTTACCAATCAGTAAGTCGACAGACTCTTCTTTAATCCACTGGTGCATCAGGAACATATCGGCAGAAGCTCCGTTGCGAACTTTTGCTTCAGGAACTTTTGCTTCCAGAATTTCCATAGCACGTTTCGAGAATTTTTTACCCGGTGTTCCGGAAACCACGTATACAGGTTTCATATCTATATCTACCAGGAACTCGATCAATGGTAATAATGTATCCGGATCTCCCCAAAGGGCAACACGCTTACCGTATAAATACTGGTGCATATCGGTGATCACGTCAACAAGCTTACCGCGTTCATCTGAAATACAATCAGGAATTGAAACTTTACCGGCAGTAGAAAGCGCCTGAATAAAGCGGTCGGTAGCTTTCAACCCGATTGGAACGTCAGTCATAGAAAATGGCACCTTGCATTTATTATCAAGCATAATGGCTGCTTTTTCAGTAGCCCACTCGCCCATTGCAACAGTTTTCAAACTGTCGCCCATGCTCACAATTTCTTCGCGGGTAGTTCCGCCTTTCGGGTACATTTTATATGTTCCGTCCATTGGCGTATCTAATACGTCTGAAGTATCAGGTAGCAGAACGGTTTTTAATTTCATTAATCCCGCAATACGTTTCAGCTCGCGCATATCAGATGGTTCAACCCAACCTGACAACATGTTTACCTGACGTATTTTCTCATCGGTACTGAATGAAAAATATTTTACAAATGCTTCAAGCATATTTGCATAACCGGTAACGTGCGATCCTACATAACTTGGTGTTGAAGCCTGAACAACGAATTTTCCTTCAGGAATTTTGCCATCGTCCTGTGCTTTTCTTACGATCTGCCCAAGGTCGTCACCAATTGTTTCTGATAAACAAGTTGAGTGAACGGCAATGATATCGGGATCGTAAATTCCAAAAATATTATCGATCGCCTGCAACAGGTTTGCCTGTCCACCGAATACTGATGATCCTTCGGTAAATGAACTTGTTGCAGCCATTACCGGCTCTTTATAATGTCTTGTTAAGGCACTTCTGTGGTATGAGCAACAGCCTTGCGAACCGTGACTGTGTGGCAAACAACCGTGCACTCCAAGAGCTGCGTACATGGCACCAACCGGCTGGCAGGTTTTTGCCGGATTAACCGTTAGTGCTTTTCTTTCTTTTACTTCGCTTGTTGTATGTCGTAATAACATGATAATTTCCTCCTATTATTTTATGCGTCAACGGTTACACTTCCAACAATCTCCGGCTCATTCTTCCATGGCGTATCAACCAGTTTCCAGATATCAGTGCCCAGCATACGTTCCATTTCTTTGTAGAAATTTATTGCACCACCAAAGGCTGCGTATGGACCACCATAGTCGTAAGAGTGAAGCTGTTTTAATGGCACACCATATTTTTGTACCACGTATTTTTCTTTAATACCCGCACAAAACATATCGGGTTTGTAGAACTCAATCAGTTTTTCAGTTTCCCAATGGTTTACATCGTCGATTACCAGCGAGTTTTTCTGCATATCCGGCATCATACCTTTGTAATCTTTAAACTCGTAACCATCGGCTTCCAGTTTGGCTTTTTTCTCGGCCAGGTCGTCGCGATATTTTTCTTCATCTTTGGTAACCACAAGGTCTTCGATGTTTCGCGTATCTGCATCAATCTTGATGTTCGGAAGAACTTCACGTCCTTCGTAGTCATCGCGGTGAGCAAACTCGTAACCGGCAGAAACTACACGAACACCCAGTTCAGTAAATAAATCCTGGTAGTGGTGAGCACGTGATCCGCCAACGAACATCATTGCCAATTTACCTTCAACCTTTGGTTTAACAGTTTCGGCAACAGCTTTCACTTTTAGCATTTCCCGTGCAATAACTTCTTCAACTTTGGCAATCATTTCAGGATCGCCAAAATATTCAGCCATTTTACGCAACGATTTTGCTGTTGATTCGGCTCCAATAAAGTTTACCTTAAACCAGGGAATACCGTATTTCTCTTCCAGCATTTCGGCAATGTAGTTGATGGAACGGTGGCACATAACCATGTTCAGGTCGGCAGTGTGTGAGTATGCAAAACTTTCAACGGTTGAGTTACCACTGTATGTTGAAATAAGCGTTACTCCGATTTCTTCGAAAAGACTTTCGATTTCAAAAGCATCGCCACCAATATTGTATTCACCTAATAAATTTACCTGGTATTTACCGGTACGCTCGCGGTCGTCGTTACCAACAACGTGTTTAAAAATACCGTTGTTGGCAATGTGGTGACCGGCCGACTGAGACACTCCACGATAACCTTCGCAGCTAAATCCAAAGATGTTAATTCCCAGTTCTTCTTTCATTTCTCGGGCAACAGCATGAACGTCGTCACCAATCAAACCTACCGGACAGGTAGAGAAGATACCAATTGAACTTGGATTAAAAGTATCAAAAGCTTCGCGGATGGCATCTTTCAATTTTGCCTCTCCACCAAACACGATGTTTTCATCCTGCATATCGGTAGAAAATGCATAGGTGATGAAGTTTGGATCACCCTCAAGAGCTCTGGTTTGGTTACGGCGTGTTAACCAGGCGTAAAAGCTACAACCAATTGGTCCGTGTACCAGGTTGATGATGTCGCGTGTTGGTCCTAAAACCACTCCTTTACATCCGGCATAAGTACAACCACGCTGAGTTATAATTCCGGGCACCGTGCGAATATTGGCTCCAATTTCCTGGCTTTCGGCAGGATCATTGATCACCATTGCCTTAGCCCTTTTTTTTGCCACTTTTCTTGGATATTTTGCCAAAATCTCTTTCTTCAGCTCTGAAGGATCCGGCAATCCGTTGGTATAATCTTTCTTATTCGGCATAATTTTGTCTTTTTTAATTAAAGAATCGTTGTCCCTGTCTCGCCGGTGCGAACCCGATACGTATCATCCAATGGAAGGACAAATATTTTTCCGTCGCCGGGAGCAGGTGTCTGATTAACTTCGATAATTGTATCAATTGTTAATTGCACATTGTGGTCGGAAACCGCAATATTTAGTACGCGCTGAGGTCTCAGCCGGGGTTCTTTCCCGAGGTGCGTAAGTGCTTCAGGCATATCTAGTTTTGCACCTTCCAATACCTGGGCATCCCAGGCTCCTTTTCCTCGTCCGAAAACTTTTCCGGTGGCCGTCATTGAAGTGATGCCCGCTGCGGTAAGTGCCCGCTTTGTTGCATTCATTTTATCGATCCTGATTATCGCCAATACCATCTTCATAGTCGTACAGTTTTAAGGTTATAATTCTTTTGTTCCGCGACTGATGGTGTATGCCTCGTCTACTGAGGTTACAAAGATTTTTCCATCACCAAACGCACCTTTCGGTTCGCTACGTGCTGCCTCCATTATGGTACTGATAGCGAAGTCTTTGTCTTCGTCTTTTATTACCATAATCAGCATCTCTTTCGGAAGTTCGTCATAAGTAACATCGCCAATTTTAATTCCGCGCTGCTTACCACGACCCACAACCGGGATCTTTGTTACTGCAATATATCCTGCCTCAAACAGGGCTTTTAATACTTTACTTGATTTTTCCGGGCGTATAATAGCTCTTACCATTAACATGTTATATTCTCCTATTCTTTAGTTTAAAATATTGAGTTACATCCTGTCATTTCGACGAGCCCCGAAACTTCGGGGGAGGAGAAATCTATTCCCTTGATGAAAGAGATTTCTCACTTCGTTCGAAATGACAGCGTGATAGACGATTAGCTGGCAATACCGAAATCGATCAGTAATTTCTCCAACACTTCCATTTCCAGTGGTTCAGGAATTACAAACATTTCGTTTTCGTCGATAGCTTTTGCTAAAGCCCTGTACTCGTCGGCCTGAGTATGTTCCGGATTGAATTCGATAACAGTTTTACGGTTGATTTCGGCTTGCTGAACCATATTGTCGCGAGGAACAAAATGAATCATTTGTGTACCCAACTGTCTGGCAAGCTCTTCGATCATTGCCGATTCGTTATCAACTTTACGCGAGTTACAAATCAATCCGCCTAAACGAACGCCACCTGCCTGAGCGTATTTCTTAATACCTTTACAGATGTTATTGGCTGCATACATAGCCATCATTTCACCCGATACTACAATGTAAATTTCCTCTGCTTTACCTTCGCGAATCGGCATGGCGAAACCACCGCAAACAACGTCACCTAACACATCGTAAAAAGTGTAGTCGAGTTCGAATTTATCATCCCATGCACCTAACTGCTCCAACATGTTAATTGAAGTAATGATACCACGACCGGCACATCCAACACCTGGTTCAGGACCACCTGATTCAACACAACGAACACCGCCGTATCCTACTTTTACAATGTCTTCCAACTCTACATCTTCACCTTCTTCACGAAGTGTATCCAACACTGTTTTCTGAGCCATACCACCCAATAATAATCGGGTTGAGTCTGCCTTTGGGTCGCAACCCACTACTTTTACATTTTTACCTGCTTCAACTAATCCTGCTACAGTATTTTGGGTTGTGGTTGATTTACCAATTCCACCCTTTCCATAAATTGCAATCTTTCTCATGATTCTTGTATTTTTAAGTTTAAATCGTTTGGTTTCCTTAATGCCATATTGGTGCCAAGAAACATGTTCGACAACATATTCCTGATGCCCACACCTGAATTAACTCACTGATATACTGCACTTATGAAAATTTCAAAATTTTATTTTTAGCGCAATTCATGAGAATGAATCCTACATTTTTGTAGGATGAAACCGTAATACACACAATAAGGTGGAAAATTTTATGAAGCCCATGTTTAAAGGGCATTCGGGGTGTTAACATTGAGGTAACCTACATTTTGGTAGGAATGCAACAGATTCAGATCGTTTGGCAACGTTATGTATCGAATTTGCACTATTCAGAACAGTTTAATTTGAGTTAACAAACCAGATATCACTTACCTTGCTAACTATCAGCAGATTATGTTTTATTTAGAATTTGTTAAAATAAATTTTACAAAACTAGTTGACTTTTGCAACTATTTTGTTTTAGTTTTGTGCCACAGAAACAGAAAAAGTTATGAAAACGCAAAAACCGTTAACCTATTTGCTTGGGCAAACCATGAAATTGGTTCGCAATAAGTTAATGGCAAAGTTTAAGGAAAACAATTTAGAGTTAACGCTGGAACAGTTTGTAGTGTTACTCTACATCAACGAAAATTCAGCATCTACCCAACAAGATCTTGCTAATCACTTTTTACGCGACAAATCAATTGTTACGCGTCAGATTAATACTCTTATTGATTTGGGGTATGTTATGCGTACGCAAGATGATGACGATAAGAGAAAAAAAAAATTACAGCTAACGAAGGCAGGAATTGAAATGCTTGAGTTACTAAAAGCCAAATCAATAGAAGTTTCAACAGAACTTTTAGATGGAATTTCGCAGGAAGAGCTAACAAATTTTGAGCATGTGATCTCAAAAATTCAGCATAACACAGGTTTTAAAGAATGCCTGTCGTGCTACTAAAAAAAGTAAAAGAATTTATAACACAATAGACACGAAAAACATGAAAACAATTGCACAATCTTCAAGCATGGCACTGCTTGCCATTCTTTTAATCTTTTCTTCCTGTTCGAATAAGCAACAAGGAAGTAATCCAATGATGGGAGGCCAGGTTGCCGAGTACCTGGTACAAGAAGTTACACCGCAAAACATTACACTTTATCAAAATTTTCCGGCCACACTTGAAGGCGAACAAACTGTTGAAATTCGCCCCAGAGTTGCAGGTTATATCGAGAAAATATTTGTTGACGAAGGTGACTATGTAAAAAAAGGCCAGCTTCTTTTTCAAATTAATGCCAACGATATCAGGGCACAGGTTCGGTCAGCCGAAGCACAGATTAAAGTTGCCGAGTCGCAGGTTGCCACTGCAAAAATCGAATTGGAGAAAACAAAACCGCTGGTGGAGAAAAACATTGTCAGCGATTTTCAGCTCGAATCGGTAAAAACAAACTTACAATCGGCCGAGGCGCAACTGGCACAGGCACAGGCAAATTTAGCCAATGCAAAAGCCAATCTCGAGTATACAATGATTAGCAGCCCAACAAACGGCATTATTGGAACTTTTCCGTACCGCGTTGGGAGTTTGGTAAGTAGCTCCGTTACCCAGCCACTTACAACAGTATCAAATACTGCCAGCATGCGCGCCTATTTCTCTATAAACGAGAAAGTATTTTTACAAATGACAAAGGAACTGCAAGGAAAAAACATGCGCGAAAAACTGGCCAACCTGCCGGAAGTTGAGCTAATTCTTTCAGACAAATCAACCTATAGCGAGAAAGGTAAAATTGAAATTGCCAGCGGTATTGTTGATTCGCAAACCGGAGCTATAAATATGCGGGCTTCGTTTCCAAACACTGAAGGAAACCTGCGCTCAGGCGGAAGTGGAAATATTCGTTTACCGGAATATCACAAAGATGTTTTGCTGGTTCCTCAGCCTGCCAGTTACGAAATACAGGAAAAACATTTTGTTTACGTTCTCAACAGCGAAAATAAAGTTGTGAATACCGAAATTCAGGTAATTGCAGGAGATTTGAAAGACGTTTTTGTTGTTACTTCAGGTTTAAAAGCCGGCGACAAAATTGTTATTGAAGGAATTAATACCCTTCGCGATGGCATGGAAATTAAACCCAAACTGGCCGGGCAACAAGCAGTTGCAAAAAACAATCAAGCTTCAAACGATTAATCAATTAAGAGCCAAAAAGTATGTTTAAAAAATTTATAGAAAGACCGGTTCTCTCAACCGTTATTTCAATCCTATTGGTTATTCTGGGTATACTCGGAATTACCACATTACCCATCGAGCAGTACCCGGATATTGCTCCGCCAACCATCAGGGTTACGGCCAACTATACCGGTGCCGATGCGCAAACTGTTTTAAATAGCGTTGTTATTCCGCTTGAAGAGCAGATTAATGGTGTTGAAGACATGATTTACATGAGCTCGACAGCAAGTAACAATGGTTCTGCTACCATAGAGGTTTATTTTAAACAGGGCACCGACCCGGATATGGCAGCAGTGAATGTGCAAAACAGGGTTACACGCGCCAATGCACTTTTACCGGCCGAAGTTACACGTGCCGGAGTTATTACTGCCAAGCGCCAGAACAACATGTTAATGGTATTTTCGCTTTACAGTAAAGACGGTAGGTATGACGAGACATTCCTTCAAAACTACTCGAAAATTAACCTGCTGCCACAGGTACAGCGTATTAACGGAGTTGGTGAGGCGTTGGTATTTGGACAAAAAGACTATTCGATGCGTATTTGGTTAAAACCGGATATTATGTCGGGTTACAATTTAATGCCTTCCGATGTTGTTGCTGCCCTTAATGCACAAAACCTTGAAGCCGCTCCGGGACGTTTTGGTAGCGAAAACAACCAAAGTTTTGAGTATGTAATACGTTACCGCGGGAAACTTACACAACCCGAACAGTTTGAAGATATTGTTATAAAATCGGATAAAGATGGCAATGTTCTTCGCCTTAAAGATATTGCCCGGGTGGAATTAGGATCGATGAATTATACCGCCATGACACAAACTCAGGGACAACCGGGTATTACTATGGCAATTTTTCAATCTGCGGTTCGAATGCAAGAGACGTGATTCTTCAAATAGAAAACACCCTGGAAGAAGCTTCCCAATCGTTCCCTCCGGGTGTTGATTATATTGAACTGATGAATACCAATGAATTCCTCGATGCCTCAATCGAAAAAGTGTTACATACACTGCTCGAGGCTTTTATCCTGGTATTTATTGTGGTATTTGTGTTCCTGCAAAATTTCAGGGCAACGCTTATTCCGGCAATTGCAGTTCCGGTATCTATTATCGGCACTTTCTTTTTCCTGAATTTGTTCGGTTTTACCATTAACCTGCTTACCTTATTCGCACTGGTTCTGGCCATTGGTATTGTGGTTGACGACGCCATTGTGGTGGTGGAGGCGGTTCATGCCAAACTCGATGGTGGCGCACGAAACGCCAAATCGGCGGCCGTTTCGGCCATGAACGAAATTTCAACAGCCATTATTTCAATTACACTTGTAATGGCTGCAGTATTTATTCCTGTTACTTTTATTACCGGAACCACAGGGGTGTTTTACCGACAATTTGGTATTACATTAACCGTTGCAATTATACTTTCGGCAATTAACGCGCTTACTTTAAGTCCGGCACTTTGTGCACTTTTTCTTAAACCACACAGCGAAGAGGTAAAAGCCCAAAAGGGAGTAATAAAACGTTTTTATACGGCTTTTAATACGGCTTTTGAAGCTATGACCGGAAAATATAAAAAGGTTACCCACTTCTTTATCAATAAAAAATGGCTGGCAGCAGGAATGATCGTAATCTTTGTTGCATTGCTTGGCTACCTCATGAAAACGACTTCGACTGGTTTTGTTCCGACAGAAGACACCGGCCGGTTATTTGTTGATATTGCCATGCCACCTGCTTCTTCATCAGAAAGAACAGCAGAAGTGACCAAACAAGTTGATAAGATATTGGCAACCATTCCCGAAGTTAACGGCCGAACAGCCGTAACTGGCTTTTCGTTTTTGGGAGGACAGGGAAGTCCGTATGCTTTGGTAATTGCGGGGCTAAAACCATTCGACGAAAGAAAAGGTGAAGGTCAGGATCTAAACAGCATCGTTCAAAAACTTTACATGCTTACCTCGCAAGTTAAAGGTGCGCGCATTATTATCTTCTCACCTCCAATGGTTCCGGGCTTTAGTGTTACCGGTGGTTTCGAATTACAATTGGAAGACAAAACCGGTGGCGATATTAAAGAATTTGAAAGAGTAACCAATAAGTTCCTTGGGGTATTAAATCAACGGCCTGAAATTCAGTATGCACGTACCGCCTTTAATACCAACTTTCCGCAATACCGTATTGATGTTGATGCTGCCCGCTGTATGCGTTCCGGGCTACAGGTGAGTTCGGTTCTATCGGCCATGCAAGGTTATATTGGCGGTTATTATGCATCCGATTTTAACCGATTTGGTAAACAGTACCGTGTTATGGTACAGTCGGAAGCGCAATACCGTGGTAATCCTGAAGATTTAAACAACATTAAAATACGTACCGGCAACGGAGAAATGGCTCCGATTTCAGAGTTCATTACACTAACACGAGTTTATGGACCAGAAACAATTAACCGATTTAATATGTACACGGCAATATCTGTAAACGGAAACCCAAATCCGGGTTTTAGTTCAGGTGATGCAATTGATGCCGTGCGCGAAGTGGCAGCAGAAATGTTACCAGCCGGTTACGATTATGAGTTCTCGGGTATCACACGCGAGGAGATCAATGCAGGTAATCAAACAATCATCATTTTTATTTTGAGTTTGATCTTTGTATACTTCCTGCTGGCTGCCCAATACGAAAGTTACATTATGCCGCTTTCGATTATTGTTTCGCTGCCAATTGGTATTGCCGGCTCGTTCATTTTCGCTCGTTTACTTGGAGTTGAGAATAACATTTACCTGCAAATTTCGCTGGTAATGCTAATCGGGCTTCTAGCCAAAAATGCCATTCTTATTGTAGAGTTTGCCCGACAACGACGCGAATCAGGCATGTCCATTATCGAGTCTGCCGTTGAAGGTGCCACTGCACGACTTCGCCCGATTTTAATGACGTCGTTTGCATTGATCGTTGGATTGATTCCGCTGGTTATCGGAACCGGAGTTGGTGCCAATGGAAACCGTTCTATTGGAGCGGGTGCTGTAGGTGGTATGCTTATCGGTACTTTGATTGGTATTTTGGTTATTCCGGCCATGTTCGTGGTTTTCCAGATTTTGGAAGAAAAAGTGAAGAAACCAAAAGAACAACAAGAGATTTCAGAAATGAATAGTTTGGGTTAATCCGCTAGAAAAGATTAGATATGAAGACAAATTCAATAAAAAATAAAATACTCATTGTACTTGTTGCGGTTGTACTCTACTCGTGCAACACAACAAATCAGTACAAACGAAGCCAGGATTTTACCGACAATTTGTATGGAGCGGCAAAAACCGGAGAAAGCAACCTGGCAAACGAAAGCTGGCAAAACCTGTTTAGCGATCCGATTTTGGACAGTTTAATCGCGGAAGGATTAAGAAACAACCTTGATTTGCAAGCTGCAGTTCAACGTGTTGTTGCCGCCGAGTCGAATTTTCACCAAAGTAGAGCGCAACTGGCTCCATCGCTTTCGGGAAAGGCCGGTCATACTTACGTAAAAAACTCAGAATCTACCAGCCCGAATGGCCCCGATCATTACAACGCATCGCAGATAGCTTTGCAAAGTAGTTGGGAAATCGATTTCTGGGGAAAACTGAACAACGCTAAAAAATCGGCTTACGCCAACTACATGGCCACCGACGCAGCGCACAAAGCAGTTCAAACACGCCTGATTGCAAATATTGCCTCGGTTTATTACAATGTGCTGGCATTGGATGCCAAGCTTGAGATTACAAAAGCCACCGTAAAAAACAGTGCCGAATTGGTTGAAACCCTGCAAGCCTTAAAAGAAAGTGGCAATGTAACCGGGGCAGCCGTTGTGCAGAGTGAAGCGGCACGTTATGCGGCAGAAGTAACCATCCCGGATATCGAACAGCAAATACGAGAGAACGAAAATACACTTTGTATTCTTTTGGGCAGAACTCCGGGAAAAGTTGAGCGCGGAAAATTGGAAAATCAGCAAGCACATGAATTGTTGGAAATTGGTGTTCCGGCTGAACTTTTGGATAAACGCCCTGATGTTATGCAAGCCGAATACAACGTTATTAGTGCCTACCACATGACCAACAGTGCCAAAGCTTACTTTTACCCGTCGGTTACACTTACCGCAAACGCAGGCTTAGAGTCGCTGGAATTTAGCGATTTACTTGATCCGGCGTCGTTTGCAGCCAATGCTGTGGGCGGTTTGGTTCAGCCAATTTTTAATAAGCGGGCCAATAAAACGCGTTTAGAAGTTGCCAAAGCACAACAGGAAGAGGCGCTGCTGAATTTCAAAAGTACTTTGCTAAATGCCGGTGCGGAGGTGAATGATGCACTTAGTATGTACGACGCTTCAATGCAAAAGATCGAGCTGCGCAACAAGCAGTTGGATGCCCTTGAAAAGTCTGTTGATTACACCAAAGAATTGCTGGTTTACGGCTCGGCAACCTACACCGAAGTTTTAAATGCGCAACAAAGTTTGCTGAATGCACAGTTGAGCGATGTAAACGATCAGATTCAACAATTGAATGCTGTGGTTTCGCTGTATCGCGCACTTGGTGGTGGCTGGAAATAAAAAGCAACAAATAAATTCAACAAGGGGGTCATTCGGCAACGGGTGGCCCTTTTTTATTCTGAAAGGCCCCATGTTTTTAGGTGTATTGCCGTTTGAGTTTCGTCCGGGAGAACCATCTGGCTTCGATCTGCTTTCTTTGCCAGACGATTTCCCTTTGGTCATTTCATCCCGCCGCTACGCACCGGGTTACCTGCCTGTCGGCAGACAGGTTCACATTCGACGCTTCCAGCGTCATAAAAACTTGCAATTGCAACATTGCAGGTCAATAAACTCGTCTTAACTTTCTAATTCAGCTCAATATCCCGAAGGGATAAAATGTGACTAACCTCGGGTGAAACCCGGGGTTGATGTGCCATAATTTAAAGGCGCAATCAGTAAGCTGTTCAACGCACAATCGTTATGTGCGCCTTGTAATCTGGCCATTTTTATGAAATGCTGTTAACAGACTTTACTTTCATTCCTGTTGGTGATTCCCGGGAATCATGAATGTTCTATTTATGCCTGTCATTATTCCCAAAATGTATATCGTTGCAGTTAAAGGGCAGCATTTTTTTACTCAAACGCATCTCTTTGCATGCAAAAGGCAACGATTTCTTGAAAAAATGTATGATTAGAAGTGCAAAGGGCTGCACTTTTTTGAAATTGTATCCCCTTTTAATTACAAAGGGCAGCATTTTTTGGAAAAAATGGCCTCCTTAAAGTGCAAAGGGCAACGATTAAAAAAAAAAGTACCCGACTATAAGTGCAAAGAGATGCATTTTTTCAAAAAAATGGTCCTCTCTGCATTTAACAATATCTTACAAAGTCGCTACTGTTTTCAAGGCAAAAGTGAAAACAGTTACAAATTTTTAGTATCCGGCATCACCCCATTCCGCCATTCTAATATTCCAATACTCTATCATTAGAACACTCCTAAAGCCGGTTTTCCCAAAAGAAATTATTGGGCTCGCATTCTTTAAAACCGGCCTTCCGGTATAGGTTTTGGGCTTTAATATTATCGTGGCGCACCTCCAGGTTAATCCTGCAATATCCATTTTCTTCGGCATATTTTTCAATGCCTTTTAACAGAAACAGGCCAACTCCCTGCTGGCGGAAATCGGGAGATACAATCAGGTCGTGAATATTAATCAGCGGACTGGCTTTCCAGGTTGAAAAATTGAGATTACAATTGGCCAGCCCGGCAAATTTTTCACCAATACAAACAAAAAAACCCATGTACGCTGCATGGCGTTTCAGCCCTTCAATAATTTTTGGGCCAAGTCCTTCAGGCATCGGTTCGCGAATTCCCATTTCATCTTCCATGTAATCATTTAAAAGATAAAGCACATGCTCGCAATGAACAGGATTTTGCAAATCAACCTGAATGAGTTTTTTCCCCATATCACAATGCTTTAATGATTAATAGCTTCAATGCGATAATATCTAAGCATTAACGAATTTAAGCATTCTCGCATTAAACTTTATACCTCCACGCATCAATTTCGTACTTTTTCAGGCGCGTGCCCAGCATCCGTTCGGTTATTCGCAGCTCCTCCGCAGCTTTGGTAATATTTCCCTTTGTTGATGTTAGTGCATCGCGAATCAACTGTTTCTCCACCTGCTCAACGGTATACACCATTCCGCCTTTCGAACTGGTATTCGACGAATGAGCTGTTTGCAGCGACGGTGGTAAATTGTAACTATGAATCACATTGTCGGTACTTAAAATACACGCCCGCTCAATACAGTTTTCCAACTCGCGAATGTTACCCGGCCATTTGTACACCATTAACATGTCGAGTGCAGAAGTGGTAATTCGCTTAATTTTTGTCTGGTTCTCTTTATTAAACTTGCCAATAAAATGATCTACCAGCTGCGGAATATCATCGCGGCGCTCGCGCAACGATGGTATATAAATCGGAAAAACATTAATTCGATAATACAAATCTTCACGAAACTCTTCGTTCTCGATCATTTCTTCCAGTTTCCGATTGGTAGCACAAATTATTCGCACGTCCGACTTTATGGTTTGCGAACCTCCCACCCGCTCAAATTCGCGCTGCTGGATCATCCTCAAAAGTTTCACCTGGGTCGACAACGGGATATCGCCAATCTCATCCAAAAAAATGGTACCGCCATTGGCCAGTTCAAAACGACCTTTGCGCTGAGTATCAGCACCGGTAAACGCCCCTTTTTCATGTCCGAACAACTCACTCTCAATCAGCGATTCGGGCAAGGCCGAGCAGTTTACTTTTATAAAGGATTTCCCTTTTCGGGTACTGGCTTCGTGAATGGCATCGGCCACAAGTTCTTTACCCACACCACTTTCTCCACGAATAAGTACGGTTGAGCTGGTTTTTCCTACCATTTGAACCAGGGAAAATACATCGCGCATTTTCCCTGAATTCCCGATCATATTCATGTGCTTTTGTCCTGATATCTTGCTTTCCAGCTCCAGGTTTTTTTGCTTCAGCGTCTCCAGTTCTTCCAGTCTTTCCTGGCGATGTACGGTTGCCCGGATAACCATCGAACCAATAATCGACAGCAGCCGCGTATCCTCATCAACACTGATATACGGATTATAAACGCGGGCAAAACTTAATGTTCCGGTAACTCTTCCTTCATCAATAACCGGTACACATACAAAGGTTAGTTCTTTACCGTCTTTGTATAGTTCCTGGTTTGTCCGGTTCAAAAACAATGATGATTTCGATATCTTTTCAACCACAACAGGCCGTGCCATTTCAACAACCTTTCCCGTAATTCCTTCGCCCAGTTTATATTTTGCCCTTGCCTGTTGGCTGGTATTTACACCATAGGCGGCTTCCATATAAATATGTTCGTTCTCGCGGTTTAAAATGGTTAAAAAACAGCGTTCGGCACTGAGGTACTCTGCCACCATTTTTACAATGGTATTCAAGTCATTTTTAAATTGTTTGCTCTGAATCAATCGCTGACTTATATCAAAAAGCAAAGTCATTTCACTCAGACCGTAACATTCTTCCCCGCCCTTTCTGCATTTAATTTCCATAGAAAAGCTATTATACACCTATTCAATAACAGCAAATTTCACTAATAAAATAGATATCTGTAAGCTTTTACAATTCATTTGAATCATTTTAACACTTTAATAATCTTTTGTGCATCTTTTAGAAAGCCATCTGTCATATATTTTATCAAACACTCATCAATGCTCCATCTGTATTATTGATTACTAAACGATTTAGAATTCAACCAAAAACCGTATTTTCGTTACTATATTCAAATACTCCAAAAAGTGTCAAAGAATTTAGTAATCATTCCAACCTATAACGAAAAGGAAAACGTTGAAAAGATGATACGTAAGGTGTTTTCTTTGGAAAAGCCTTTTCATTTGCTTATTGTAGAAGATAATTCACCTGATGGAACAGCTGACATTGTAAAAGGTCTAATGGAAGAATTTCCAGAGCAACTCCATATATTAGAAAGAAAAGGAAAACTTGGTTTGGGGACAGCTTATATCGCAGGTTTTAATTGGGCACTTGAAAGAGATTACGAAGCTATTTGCGAAATGGACTGCGATTTTTCGCACAATCCCGATGATTTGCTAAAACTTTTTGGAGCCATTGAACATGGCGCCGATGTAGCTGTTGGATCGCGCTATATTACCGGAATTAATGTGGTAAACTGGCCCCTTGGCCGTGTACTGATGTCGTATTTTGCATCGATGTATGTGCGTATTGTTACTGGCATGGATGTGCGCGACACCACCGCAGGATTTGTTTGCTGGAAACGGGAAGTACTGGAAACTATCGACCTCGACAAAATAAAATTGATCGGTTACGGGTTCCAGATTGAAATGAAATTTACAGCGTACAAATTTGGATTTAATATCACGGAAGTTTCGATTGTATTTACCGACCGTCAGGAAGGAACATCGAAAATGAGCGGAGGTATTTTTAACGAGGCACTTTGGGGTGTTTTAAAAATGAAATTACATAGCTTCGTTAGAAAATACGAAAGGAAGAATTAAGGCTTAACAACAAATGATTAAAGATAAATGAAGGCTGCTACATGCAGTCTTTTTTATTTGCACACGATCCGCTCCCGAAACTGAACAATGAGCAACAAACAACGTTTGACAAAAGGTTGCTGAATTTCGTGCTGTGCAGACAAGAAGGGTCTCAGCGTATTTTAGTAACTTTGTTATAAATCAAAAATCGAGGGAAAATGAAAACGCTTATTAAAGACGCAACGATCGTAAACGAGGGATTAAAATTTAAAGGAAGTGTTTTAGTGGATGGTGAAAAAATAGAAAAAATTTTTCCTCACATAATTCCCGCCGATTTTGATACCAGCCACACCGAAGTTATTGATGCTACCGGGCTATTGCTTATACCTGGAGTAATTGACGACCAGGTACATTTTCGCGAACCGGGCTTAACCCACAAAGGCGAAATTGCTACAGAAAGTAAAGCTGCCGCCGCAGGCGGAGTTACCACCTACATGGAAATGCCCAACACCAATCCGCAAGCTGTAACACAGGAAGAATTGCAGAAAAAATTCAACCGGGCCGCAGAAGTTTCGGCAGTTAATTACTCGTTTTACATGGGCGCCACCAACGACAATTTGCAGGAAGTACTAAAAACCGATCCGACAAAAGTGTGTGGTATAAAAGTTTTTATGGGCTCTTCAACCGGAAATATGTTGGTTGACGACGATAAAACACTGTCGGAGATCTTTAAAAATGCTCCAACTTTGGTTGCTACCCATTGTGAAGATGAAGCAACGATAAAAGCCAACACCGAAATCGCACGCCAGCGTTATGGCGAAAACGTCCCCATTTCGCGCCACTGCCACATCCGCAGCGACGAAGCTTGTTATAAATCGTCGTCGAAAGCCGTTGAACTGGCCTCGAAATTTGATACACGTTTGCACATTCTACACCTTACTTCGGCAAAAGAAATGAGCCTTTTTTCTCCGGGCAAAGTGGGCGATAAAAAAATTACAGCCGAAGTTTGTGTCCATCACCTGTGGTTCGACGAGCGCGACTACATCGATTACGGAACACGCATAAAATGGAATCCGTCAGTAAAATGCGAAAAAGACAAAGTAGCACTTTGGGAAGCCTTGCTGGCCGACAAAATTGATGTAATTGCCACCGACCATGCACCACATACTTTAGAGGAAAAGAACAATTCGTACTTTAAAGCTCCATCGGGCGGACCGCTGGTTCAACACTCGCTGGTTGCCATGCTCGAACTGAGTAAAAAAGGATTTATTTCGGTAGAAAAAGTAATTGAGAAAATGTGCCATGCACCGGCCGATCTTTTCCGCGTGAACAAACGTGGTTACATTCGCGAAGGTTATTTTGCTGACCTTGTATTGGTTGATCCGAATAAAAGCTGGATTGTTGCACCCGAAAACATTTTATATAAATGTGGTTGGGCGCCATTTGAGCGAACCGAGTTTTCGAACAAAGTAGTAAGCACTTTTGTAAATGGGTTAAAAGTTTACGACAAGGATCAGGTTATTCATACGAATTACGGGCAGGCAATTACGTTTAATCTCTAGCCTTAGAATCATTCTAAAATATACCCCGGTTAAACCTATTACGTATTTATACGTTTATGACAGCACAACTTATTCGTTAAATAAGTTACACATTCATAAGGTGGTTTCTTCTATTAGAAATCACCTTATTTCGTTATTACTCCTCCAGCATTTTCTGCGGTAATTCTTTGGTAGCTTTTGCTCCCAGCTTTTTAATATTCTCCACACGACGCACCAGGTTGCCGGCACCGACATGTAATTTATTTACAGCCGATTCATATGTCTTTTGAGTGGTTGACAGGTTTTTCCCAATGTTTTCCATATCTGCGATGAAGCCCACAAACTTGTCGTAAAGCGCACCCCCTTGTTTGGCAATTTCTATGGCATTACGGGTTTGGTTTTCCTGCTGCCAGATTGAAGAAATGGTACGCAAAGTTGCCAACAATGTTGAAGGACTGACAATCACCACTTTCTGATCCCAGGCAAAAGAGAACATTTCATGGTCTTCTTGAATAGCCACACTAAATGAAGCTTCAATAGGAATAAACAACAACACAAAATCAGGTGAATTTAATTTGCTCGCCGTTTGATAATGCTTTTCGCTCAGGCCTTTAATATGAGTTCGCAAGCTTAAAAGGTGCTCTTTTACGAACTTCACTCTCTCCTCATCGCTTTCTGCATTCACAGCACGTTCGTAGGCAATCATCGATACTTTCGAATCGACAATAATGTGTTTGCTATCCGGCAGGTTGATTACAATGTCGGGCTGAATACGCTTGCCTTCTTCAGTAATATCACTGAATTGTTTCTGGTACCCCTGCTCTCCTTCGTTTAATCCTGAACGCTCCAGTATACGTTCCAAAACAACTTCGCCCCAGTTACCTTGTTTTTTCACATCACCTTTCAGCGCTTTGGTCAGGTTATTGGCTTCTTCACTAATCTTGTTGTTCAGATCGTATAGTTTTTTCAGTTCAGCTTTCAAATCAGTCTGATCTTTCAACCCTTGCTTGTAAGTGTCGTCCACTTTCTTCTCAAAAAGCTGAATTTTTTCTTTCAACGGATTCAATACCTCGCCAATGTTTTTCTGGTTGGCAGCAGTAAATTTCTCACTGTTTCTCTCCAGAATTTTATTGGCTACATTTTCAAACTCAACCGTTAGTTTCTTCTGAATTTTTTCCAGTTCCTCTTTCTGCTCCGATAACTTTTCTTCCTGGTTCTTAAACTGCACTTTGGCATTTTCGAGACGCACATTCAAAGCTTTATTTTCTTCGCGGTAAGTCTGTAATTCTGCCTTCCACTCATCGGCTTCGGTTTTTAGTGCATTGTAACGTTCCTGCCAAACCAATCCCTGTTTTTCAATTTCAGCCTTTTGGGCTAAAAACTCACTTTCCTTTTCAAAAAGCAATTTCCCGGCGTCAGCCTGACCACTTTGCGCTTTCAATTTCAGAAAAAGAAAAGCAACAATTCCGCCAACTACCACGCCTGCAACCAGATAAATAATTTCCATTTGTATTTTGTTTCAACCCTAAAAATACAAAAATGCAAAGAAGCCCAAGGCGTGAGGCGAAAAAATAGTTTAATGAATTTTTAGGGCAGTTAATTTTTCTATTTTTAGGAGAAAATTACACGAATTTTATGGAGGTTAAAATTGAAGAAGGCTGGAAAAAACAGTTAAACGAAGAGTTTGCAAAGGATTATTTTACAGAGTTAAGCGCGTTTGTACGCGAAGAATATAAAACACAGCGTATTTATCCTCCCGGAAAACTCATTTTTAATGCTTTTGACCAGTGCCCGTTTGACAAACTAAAAGTGGTTATCATTGGTCAGGATCCTTATCACGGACCGGGGCAGGCGCACGGGCTTTGCTTTTCGGTGAACGAGGGCATAAAATTTCCACCAAGTTTACGTAATATTTTTAAGGAGCTGAACAGTGATGTAGGCAAACCAATTCCCGAAACCGGCGATTTAACTGATTGGGCGCAGCAAGGCGTTTTGTTGTTAAATGCCACATTAACGGTTCGTGCTCACCAGGCAGCTTCGCACCAAAAAAAGGGTTGGGAACAATTTACCGATGCTGTAATTGAGAAAATAAACAAGGAGAAAGAAAATGTGGTTTTTCTGCTTTGGGGAAACTATGCTATCAGCAAAAGTAAGTTTATCGATCAGGACAAACATTTTGTGTTGACATCAGTGCATCCGTCGCCACTTTCGGCAAGCCGTGGATTTTTTGGCAACAAACATTTTAGCCGCACAAACGAGTTTCTGGTTTCAAAAGGAATGGAACCGATAAACTGGTAAAAACGAGGCACAAAAAAACCGATCCGCAAACGCCGGACCGGTTTTCAATATCGTAGTGTTTAAATCCTACCACTTATAAACAATGGAATTAATATTCATTCCGGCGCCAACCGAACAAAAAATGGTGTAGTCACCTTCGTTCACTTCATGGCCTTCCATTTTTCCCTTAACCACCAAATCAACCAAAGTTGGTACGGTAGCCGTTGATGAGTTACCAAGCTTATTAATACTCATTGGCATAATTCCTTCGGGCACTTCTTTTTGTCCGTACAACTTTAATACACCGGCAAGAATTGCCTCATCCATCTTTTCGTTAGCCTGATGAATGAATATCTTTTTAATGTCGGCCAGGTCCAAACCTGCTTTTTCAATACTGTCTTTTACAACTCCCGGCACTGTTGTTATGGCGTAAACATATAACTTACGTCCATCCATTTTTACAAACAACTCATCGCTTTCAAAATCGGGATTGCTTGATTCACCCAAAATCAACAGGTTGGCATACTTAACAGAATCAGAGCGACTTGAATGTGCCAAAATTCCAATAGGCTCTTCGCTTTCTACAGCTTCAACAACTGTTGCTCCGGCACCATCGGCGTAAATCATTGAATCGCGATCGTGCGGATCAGAAATACGGGAAAGGGCATCAGCACCAACAACAACTCCACGCTTCGCCAAACCACTTTTAATGTAGGCATCAGCAGTAATCATTCCTTGTGTCCATCCCGGGCAGCCCGATATAACATCATGGCAAAAACAAGCCGGATTTTTAATTTTGAGCTTCATTTTAACCTTGTTGGCCAAACTTGGCAACGCATCGATTCTGATATTGCCATCCAAGATATCGCCAAAATTATGGCACACAATAATAAAATCAAGGCTCTCCATAGAGATTTCGGCCGTTTTGCAGGCATCTTCAACTGCCAATGCAGCAATATCCGATGTTACCAAATTACTCTCTATGTAGCGGCGTTCTTCAATATTGGTAATCTCTTTTAACTTCTGAATAATCTCCTCGTTACTTTTATCCTCAATCTTTTTCTTCGAAGGAGTATAAAACTCATTATTCAAGAAATGTGTATTCTTAATTATTTGAGTTGGAAGCGCACTCCCGGTACCAATAATTCTTGTATATGTTTGCTTTGCCATAATTCCCTGTTAAGCTTTCGCCCTGTCTTTATATGTCTTTAATTCAAATTTTTCGCCATCGTACACACCATATGAAAACGCTTTTATCCAGTCGCCAAGTATAATAAACCGGGTATTTTCGTTCATTTTTTCGTTTACCAACTTGTGCCGATGGCCCATTATAAAATAATCAATAGGATTTGTCTGTAAAAAATCCGCGGCAAATTTATACATTCCATCTTTATTTGCCATAAAATCTTCGTCATAATCCGTATTTGATAACCTACTGGATGCAGACCATTTATGTGCTATATTAAATGCAAAATTCGGGTGCAACCTCGAGAAAAGCCACCGCATGGTAGTATTGGTAAAAATCTTTTTCAGAAAAATATATCCTTTATCCGATGCGTCGAGCCCATCGCCGTGAGCCAGAAAAAACCGTTTTCCGTGTATTTCGCGTATTATATAATCGTGATGAACTTTAATTCCCGTTTCTTCAGCCAGGTAATCGTACACCCACATATCGTGGTTTCCGGTAAAAAAATGCACAGGAACTCCGTTGTCGGTAAGATCGGCAAGCCGGCCTAAAATACGTGTAAATCCGCGTGGAACAACCTTTTTGTATTCGTACCAGAAATCGAAAATATCGCCCATCAGATATAGCTCTTCAACATCATCGCGAATACCGTCGAGCCACGAAGCGAATAACAGCTCTCGCTCCCGGTTGTTAGTTAACGCCGGAGCACCCAAATGTACATCGGAGATGAAATATATTTTCCGTTTTTGTGTCAAATTACCGGTTTTATACTAGTCGAGTAGTTGAGCCAGCGCTTTATCCAAAGCCGGCCCTTTTAGGTTTTTGGCAATAATTTCGCCTTCTTCGTTCAACAAATAGTTAAACGGAACGCTTTGAATATTGTAAACAGACGCAGCCAGTCTACTTCCTTCCATGTCGCCAACATTAATCCAGGTTAGTTTATCCTGGTCGATCGCATCCACCCACTCGGCACGATTAACATCTACACTTACCTGATAAATTTCGAATCCTTTACGTTTGTATTTATTGTAAACTTCAACCAAAACCGGATTTTGGATTCGTGAAGCACGGTCGACGGCCGCCCAAAACTGCAATAAAACAACTTTGCCGCGTAACGACGACAGGGCAACTTCATCTCCGTCAGGATTGGGCAAAACAATGTCAGGACTATTATCGCCTTGTTCCTCTATAAATTTCTTCATTTCAGCCGACTGATTATTACGCACAATCTGCAGTGTATTGTTATAAAGTGCCTGAACCTGTTCTGATTTTGGATAGATCGAATTCAATGCAGAAGCTGCCGTTTTCATTACCTGCAAATCACGAATAATAAACGATGCATCTTCGTTGCTAAACTTTTGATAGAGTGCTAAAACACTGGCCATTGAAAAAGGATTCTCGCGAACAAAATCAGTAGAGAACTCGATTTGCTCATTAACAATTGAGTCGTATTCTGCAGTCCAGCGTGGTCGTACACTATCATACTCCGGATTTCCTTTATACAAATTATCTAACGATCTGATTGAATCCAGTTTGTGACGGGTTGCTTTTAATTTCGAATCCAATAATTTCACCTGGGCCGAACCGGGAGAACCTTCAACATTGTATTCGCGATCGAAATTAGCAGCATCGGCTTCAACAGTAACCGTTTCTGCCGAGTCAACAAGCAATGTAATAAAACTCTGATCGTTAAGTTTTAAAAGGTAAAATGTAGGAATTCCGGTCATTGCAGAAATTTCGAACTCACCTTTTTTATTGATTTTTGTTTCTGCTATCTTTTTTAGCGTAGTGGTGTGCAATTCTTCCAGAACAATAGCCTGGTCTTCGGCGTGCGTAATTTTACCACGGATTGTAAACTCCTTTTCTTTCTTACACCCCCCCAGCACAAGCAGGGCAGCTACTAAAAAAAATAAAACTCTGTACGTCATGTTTTTTAATCTGATTAATATAATCTACCTAAAAGGTATTGTAAACGGGCAAATTGGTTTCAAACTTAAGTTATTTCCAAAAATGCCCATATAGTATAAAGGCCGTAAAAATAACAATTTTGCATACATCGAAAATAGCAATTCAAGAAAATAACAATTTTTATCGTTCCAATTGAATATTAAAGCAATTCCAAAAGCATAAACAAAACAACCGATTTTACAGGATTTTCTGCAAAATCGTTAAAAAAGACATTCCTTAGTATATAATTTCACCCCGATTCGGCACACCGACTTTAATAGCTTTAAAATTTTCAATAGGTTTGTAGCGCAAAACAATTTATACAAAACCAGTGAAGATCCATTATTCGCTCGACGATTTTAATGCCACCAACCCTGTAGTAACCATCGGCACTTTTGATGGGCTGCACAAAGGACATCAATCGGTTATTGAAGAATTGAAACAACTGGCCAGTGAGATTAATGGCGAAACGGTGATCTTTACCTTTTACCCTCACCCCCGGGTTGTTACTTCGCCCAACGAAAAAAGCCTTCGTTTGCTGACAACGAAAGAGGAGAAAATTAAGTTGTTCGAAAAGTTTGGCGTCGATCACCTGATCATTTATCCTTTTAACAAAGAATTTGCGGAGCTATCGTACACCGACTTTGTAAAAGATATTTTGGTGAATAAAATAGGTACGCGTTGTTTGGTTGTGGGCTACGATCACCGTTTTGGCAAAAACCGCGAGGGCGGTTACGAGTACCTGCAGGTATGTGCTGAGAAGAACAATTTTACGGTTAAAAAAACCGATGCACTTTCGGTTGAGGCCGAGAAAGTGAGTTCTACAAAAATAAGGGAGGCACTGCAATCGGGCAATATAAAAAAGGCCAACCAATACCTGGGCTATGAGTTTACCTTGCACGGAACCGTTGTAAAAGGCATGCAACTGGGCCGCAAATTGGGTTTCCCCACCGCAAACATTCAAGCATCGGATAAATACAAAATTATACCGGGCTACGGCGTTTATGCTGTTTTAGTTGAAATTGAAGATAAACAGTATAAAGGAATGCTGAATATAGGCACGCGCCCAACCTTTAACAACAATGCCGACAACCGAAGTATAGAGGTTAATATTTTTGATTTTTCGGGCGATATGTATGGCAACGATATCACGCTGATTTTTATCGACAAGATCAGGGAAGAACAGAAATTCGCCGGTGTTGATGCTTTGGTTGAGCAGCTAAAATCCGACAAACAAGTAGCACTTCAACTTCTTACCGACTACTAATCTTTCATTAACAAACTGCAGCTTACGGGCAAATGATCGGACATTCGGTAATCGAGCGTCTTAAAATTGTATGACTCAAACCGGTCGCCATGCAAAATATAATCAATACGGAACGAAGGCAATTTCCCAATGTAGGTACGACCTATTCCCTGCCCCGAATTAACAAAAGCATCGGTTAATCCATCGGCTAAAGTGTGGTACGAAAAAGAAACCGGCGTATCGTTAAAATCGCCGCAAACAATCACATTGTGTGGCGACTCATTTATGTATTTGCGAATTTCGCGCACTTGTTCAGCACGCAGCTGAAAGGCCTCTTTAAATTTCGCTCCCATTTCTTTCACCTCTTCCAGATCCTTTTCCTCGTTTATTCCCGGTGAATCGATAATCGAATATTTAGTCGGGTCGATGTGATACGATTGTAAATGAATATTAAAAATCCGAACCGTATCCGCATCAATTAAAACATCAGTATATATGGTAATATTTCGTGAGTTTTCAAACCGGATCTCCCCCATATTTAAAATCGGATAACGTGTCATGGTAACCGACCCGTAAGTTGTACTCGAACGTGCAAACTGGTAGTGTTTTATCGATTCGAGATCTTGTACCGTTTGAGCCAGATTAAAAATACTGTTCTTTCGCAAACGGGCTTCCTGCAAACAAATAATATCTGCGTTTTGGTCGGCTAAAAACGAGATGATCTTTGTTGCATTTTCTTTCTGAGTACCACTGGTATCGGCCACAAAATGTTTTACATTATATGAAACCACCTTGATATTTGCCTCATCGCTACTTTTTCCTTTTAATTGCATAAAATGAGTGAAGTACCCCCAACCAATTAACACCATTCCTCCCGACAAAAGTGCGTAGCGTGGTTTAAATAAAATCCAAAGTACAATAAACAGAAGATTGCCTCCCAGCAAAAACGGATAGGCCATTCCGAATACCGAGGGCAGCCAATACTTATCGGGCGGAATGTACACCGCCAGGTACGATACCGCCAGCGCCAGCGCCAGCAGCATATTGACAAGAAACAGTATTGTACGGAGTGCTTTTCTCAAAATGTTGATTAAGTTGTCTGCAAAATAAAAAATCGTTTGCAATAATTAACGCTAAAAAATCATTTTCATGGTGCAGAAACTAATTATTTTTGACATCGAAGCATGCGGTTTTTACCGTTCAAATCGCGGCGTAGTTCTATCGCCTTAAATCCCAATTGCTTAACAAGCTCCACCATTTCGTCCCCCAGATTTTCGTTGATCTCAAAAAACAGGTAGCCCCCCTCATTTAATTGTTTCGAAGCAAACTGCGCGATAGTGCGGTAAAAGATCAACGGATCAGTATCGCTTACAAACAAAGCCAGCCCGGGTTCGTACTCCAACACATTGGCTTCCATCTGCTTTTGTTCGCGTTCCATAACATATGGCGGATTGCTCACTATCACATCAAACCGTGGCCACGAACGTTCCTGCCACTTTAATATATCAGAGAGCTCAAATGCCACTTCAAGCTTATGCTTTTGTGCATTTTCTGTTGCAATCAACAGTGCATTCTCTGATACATCAACAGCCATGATCTCCGCAGCGGGTAGTTCATTTTTTAATGACAGTGGAATACAGCCACTTCCGGTGCCAATATCCAGAATTTTTGAAGTTGTCGGAATCTTCGTTTTACAAATCCAATCTACCAGCTCCTCAGTTTCCGGTCGCGGAATCAAAACACCCGGTTGTACGTTCAGCTCCAGTCCGTAAAATTCGGCAACACCCAAAATATATTGAATGGGTTCGTGTGTTTTAAGTCGCTCAACAATCACTTTTATCCGGTCCGATTCAGAGGTTACCAACACCCTGTCTTTTTCCAGAATCATTTGCGTGTACGACAAACCCAACACGCTATTCATTATTAGTTGTACAAATCCGGAAATTTCGGTTTCGGGATAAAACGGCGCCAATTCTGCCTGGATATATTGAATAGTTTTCTGCATTGTGTACTTTTGTTGCTGCAAATTTAGTCTTTCCTTGAAAATGACAACCGAAGAAAAATATATGGCTCGTTGTATCGAGCTGGCCCGAATGGGTGCCGGACATGTTTCGCCGAACCCGATGGTAGGCTGCGTTATTGTTCATTCCGGCCGGATTATAGGCGAAGGATTTCACCAGAAACACGGGCAGGCGCATGCCGAAGTAAATGCCATAAACTCGGTTACCGACGCAGCGAAACTGAAAGAAAGTACGATTTATGTTTCGTTGGAACCTTGTGCGCATTACGGATTAACGCCACCTTGTTCCGATCTGATCATTCAGAAACAAATTCCGCGTGTAGTAGTTGGCAGTATCGATCCGTTTGCAAAAGTGGCCGGGAAAGGAATTGAAAGACTAAAAAATGCCGGTATTGAAGTAAAAACAGGCGTTCTGAAAAAAGAGTGCGATGAGTTGAACCGGCGCTTTTTTACCTTCCATCAAAAACAACGGCCCTACATTTTGCTGAAATGGGCGCAAACTTCTGATGGATTTATTGATAAAGACCGAAGTGCAGAAGACTATGGAGAACCAACCTGGATTACCGGGCCGCGGGCGCTGTTGCGGGTTCATCAAATGCGGGCAGAAGAAGATGCAATTATGGTGGGTACAAACACCGCAGAGAAAGATAATCCGTCGTTAACCGTACGACTTATCGCGGGGAAAAACCCCATGCGTATTGTGCTAGACCGCCAGCTACGATTAAATAAAAAACTAAACCTGTTCGACAATTCAACCGAAACAATTGTTTTTAACGGACTTGAAAACCACCGGCATAAAAATACCGAGTTCATTAAAATTGATTTCTCGGATCAACTTCTACCGCAAATTTTGAAAGTGCTTCATCAGAAAAATATACTCTCACTAATCGTTGAAGGCGGACAGCAATTGCTTACAACTTTTATCGATGCCGGACTTTGGGACGAAGCACATGTTTACACCGGGCATACCTATTTTGGCAAGGGTATAAAAGCACCTTCGCAGCCAGGAATTTCAGGACAATCGGAATCAATAGGGAAAGACAAACTGGTAATTTACCGAAATACGGCTGGTTAGAATCATCTGAGGTTGTAGGGAATTACAATTATGGGGCGACACTAAAAATATAATGATTTGCGGCCTGCCGGCGGCCTTCATTTTTGTCTTACCACAAAAACGAAGCAAAAAAGGCAAGGCTGCTTTTTGTCTTCACCCTACGTTTTTATAAAACCTAAGTTCGGACGGGTGATCTCCTCGATCCCTCGGAGCTTCCCGCTCTCACTAAAGTTTTATTTCAACTTCGGGCAAAGCCCAAAAGAGGCCGTCCACAAACGTATCGTCAGCCACATCAAAGCCTGGCCTCGGCTGGTGAGCCGGAAAACAAGCGGTGACGGCGTTAAAAAATTACTGATGTTTGAGGAGGTACGACGAGTTTCAGGAATTTTAGTCGGCATCGCATAGCTTTTCCGAGTGAGGCGGGCGCAGCCTTGGGTTTTCTGTTTACTATTTGGGCTAAGCCAAAGAGTAAAATCCGTCCGATAGGGCAAAAGCCTGTTTCTTATGCTTGTCAAGAATATTTATGGAAAGAACCATTTCATTTGGTTCTCTGCGGGAATCTAATGAATCCTGCTAGTTAAACGTTACGTGAGGTCCTCCGGGAATGATCTTCTTTTTCAGCACATTTTCCACGTACATAAAATAGTAGAACAGTTTGTGGTTCATTTCAAAACCGTAATCTTCGTTGGGATCGTATCCAACAACAGGTTCAAAATTCCAATTTGGCGACGGTGAGTTACATTTCGCATTCCAAGCACTTACATATTGCCGGTTCCAGGCTTCGTAATACGCTTGCGACCGATAGCTGGCCGGTATATTCTGCCGCTGATACCAAATATCGAAATTCGCATTAAATGTTTCCACATCATACTCTACACTGTCTTTGCCCGTAACCTCAACACTTGAATTCTGGCTCTCAGCAACGTG
The DNA here is from genome assembly GCF_963675065.1 of uncultured Draconibacterium sp. Taxonomy (NCBI): domain Bacteria; kingdom Pseudomonadati; phylum Bacteroidota; class Bacteroidia; order Marinilabiliales; family Prolixibacteraceae; genus Draconibacterium; species uncultured Draconibacterium sp. The sequence continues at coordinate 674,790 of NZ_OY775905.1, forward strand.
TTTTGTACCCGAACAAGCATACAAAAACAATGTTCCTCCAAGGAATATCCACAGTACTATGTATTTTGTTTTCATTCGTTTAAAATTGCTCACTTTTAACAGTAACTCGCTTTTCGTTATCTTCCTGTATGGAATAATATTGCGATGCTCGTTTCATCATCGCTACCTTTAACTACGAATATGAAGCAAATATTGTTTTTACTCAAATAAATTTAGAAATTTACGAGTACAAATAAACAAAATATGTCTGATTGGAGTCAATTCTGGAACTGGTTTTATCTGATCTTTCTTATTACAGCAATTCCCGTTGCCCTGATGATCATTTTAGAAAAACGATCGCCATTTAAAACAGCCGCCTGGATATTAGTACTGATTCTGATCCCCATTTTTGGAATGATCTTTTACCTCGTTTTCGGGCAGGAGTACCGCAAACGAAAGATGTTTTCGCGGCGCGGTATAAAAAGCCTGAAAGCCATGCGGCGCCTGAGTGCCGAGCAATTAAAAAACATCGAACAAAACAAACTTATTTCGCTGGCAGGGTTGCAACATCAGGCACCTCTTATCCGACTTTTACTAAATAATTCCGACTCGTTGCTCACCACCGGAAACAAACTACATTTACTTGTGGACGGGCAGCAAACATTTGAGGCAATTATTGAGGCAATTGAAAAAGCCAGACACCATATTCACATGGAATATTACATTTTTGCCGACGATAAAATCGGTAATAAAATAAAGGATATTCTGATTAAAAAACGGAAAGAAGGTGTTGAAGTTCGCATTATTGTTGACGATGTGGGCAGCTGGGGACTTACCCGGAAGTTTTTTCGCGAATTGCAGGCTAACGATGTCGAAATTTATCCATTCATGGAAGTTCGATTTCCGCGTTTTACCTCGCGGGTTAATTACCGCAACCACCGAAAGATTATTGTTATTGATGGGAAAACGGGATTTATTGGCGGTATAAACATTGCCGACCGCTACATTGAGGGAATGAAAGGACTGGGGCACTGGCGCGACACGCACCTGCAAATTGGCGGCGATGCAGCAACCACCCTGCAGGTAATTTTTGCTGCCGACTGGTATTTTATTACCAAACAAAACCTTTACGGCTACCGTTATTTCCCTCCTCTTTCCGATGCCCCGGGCGTTCCGGTGCAGGTATCGGCAAGTGGCCCCGATTACAGCTGGAAAAGTATTGAACAGGGCTTTTTTGCTGCCATTACTACAGCACGAAAAAGAATTCATATTGTTACGCCCTACCTGATGCCGCCACCGGAATTAAAAATGGCACTAAAAACTGCAGCGCTTAGCCAGGTTGATGTGCGCATTATTATTCCCGAAAAATCGGATGCTTCGCTCTCGAGATGGTGCTCGTTTTCGTATGTGGAAGAATTACTGGAAGCCGGAGTACGCATATATCTTTACCAGAAAGGTTTTATTCACAGCAAGTACCTGTTGGTCGACGATTGTATATCGAGCATCGGAACCAGTAATTTCGACTTCCGTAGTTTCGAAACCAATTTTGAAGCCAATGCTTTTATCTACCAAAAAGAATTCACCAACGAACTGGAAGAACACTTTTTATCCGATTTGCAGTACTGTCGTGAAGTACGATACAGAGAATGGCGCAAACGACCGCTCTTTGATAAGGTTCGCGAATCAATGGCGCATATTATTAGTCCAATGTTTTAAGAAGAGATGCGGGATTCTGGATACTTGATACTTGATACTCGTGACTTGCAACTGGATGCTGGATATCACTTTCGGAACATTTCCCCTCATTTTAACAGAACATGCCCCTTGGGGAGAAGCTTGTGCCCCTACTTTTTTGCCTTGCCCCCTAGGGGATTGTTATGTGCCCCTTGGGGATCGTTTTATGAAAACCGGGGCGCGTTTCGTGCCCCCTGGGGATAGCTTTGCGAAAACAGGGGCATGCTTTGTGCCCCTTGGGGATCGTCTTGTGCCCCATGGGGCAAGGCTTATTAAAACGGGGGATTATTCTGCGCCCCCGGGGGATACTTATTGTCCCCTACCTAAAAACTCTATGAATAATGGGGTTTGGAGTTGCACTTCCGGGTTCTCACAGCAACGAAGTGACACGAAGTATTAAAACGGCAATTTCCCCAAGTCAAGGTTTCCACCCGAAAGAACAATACCCACTTTCTTGCCCTGCACATCCAATTTCTTTTCGAGGATAGCAGCCAGCGGCACTGCAGATGATGGTTCGATAATAATTTTCATACGCTCCCAGATCATACGCATAGCTTCCACTATACTTTCTTCCGAAACGGTTACGATATCATCTACTTTTTCCAGTATGATTGCAAAGTTTCTTTCTCCTAAAGAAGTCAAAAGACCATCGGCAATCGTTTTCGGATTTTCCGATGGCACCAATTTCCCTGAATGAAACGAACGATAAGCATCGTCTGCTCCTGCAGGTTCGGCTGCAATTACTTTACACGCATGCAGCAAATGTTTGGATGAAATAGCTGTTCCGCTTAATAAACCTCCCCCACCAACAGGCGCCATAAGCACATCAAATTCGCCTTGATCCTCAATTAATTCTTTAGCCGCTGTTCCCTGTCCGGCAATTACATAAAAATTATTGTAGGGATGAATCTCTGTTGCACCCGTTTCTTCTATCACTTTTGCCAGCGTACTTTCCCGCGCCTGCAAGGTAGGCTGGCAAAAGGTAATTTTCGCGCCATAACCGGCAACGGCTTTCTTTTTTATCTCGGGTGAGTTTTCGGGCATTACAATATGTGCTGCTATTCCACGCATTCGGGCTGCCAGCGCCAGTGCTGCCGCATGATTTCCCGAAGAGTGTGTTGCCACTCCTTTTTGTGCATCTTCCTCACTCAAAGAAAATACGGCATTACACGCCCCGCGAAATTTGAAAGCCCCAACCTTTTGCAGGTTCTCACACTTAAAAAATAATTCGGCACCAACAATTTGATTGATACTCACCGATGATAAAACCGGTGTTCGGTGTGCGTATTTTTGTACGATCTGATGTGCCTGCTCTACGTTTGTATAAGTTGGAATGTTCATTGCTATTCAATTTTACCCAGTTTCTCGTTCAATAAGTTATAATCGGTATTGTAGATGGACTGTTTCGAAAGTTCACGCATACGTTTTAGGCCAGATATGTAGAGATACACGACAAAGCCCACAAAAACAATGGTTAACCAGCCAATTTCGGTAAAAAGGATAAAATCGTAAATACCATGCAGAAGGATGGGAAACAGCAGCGCCTTTTGTTTCAGGCTTTGGCGTTGTTTTTCGTAGAACTTTGCCAGCCCGAAATAAAAACCCATTGTAATTCCGAAAATAGCATGAGCCGGTACGGCAGTTATTGCCCGCATAATTCCGGTACTCAATCCGCCATCCATTACGTAAAGTATATTCTCAACGGCGGCAAATCCCAGCGAAACATAAACGGCATAAACAATTCCGTCGAACTTTTCGTTGAACTCCGGGCTCTTCCAGATCAGGAGATACAACGCCAGGTATTTAAACAGCTCTTCCGAAAAAGCGGCAACGGCAAATGCTTTCCATGCCGCGGCAAACAACCACGGAAATTGCAACGTAAAACGGTCTAAAAAACGTTCGAGAAATAATATGGGAATTACTGTTAAACCTCCTGCCAACAAAGCAAACAGTAACAAATGCAAGGGCTCCTTTTCATATTTATCGCGGAAATAAATATATACCGCAATAATAACCACAGGAGCCAACGCAAGTACCAGGAGGTTCATAGCTTGCTAGTTTACATCGTTGAAATAAAAAGCCGGCACACCTTTCACTCCCGGACGGTATTTAAAAACGCCTCCGGCATGTGGCCATTTCTCCAGATCCTCGTTGCTGGTAGCTTCCCTTGCCGAAGTGATGTAGAGCGTTCCCATATCTTCGTCGCCAAAAGCACACGAGGTAATATTTTTTGCCGGCACTTCAATTTTATCAATCAGCTCGCCGGTTACTGGATTCCAGCATCCCACTGCCGAGCCACCCCAAAGAGCTACCCACAGGTTATCGTTTTCGTCGATTGACATTCCATCGGGCGATCCCATTTCGCGAGGTACATCTACCGCAACCTCAGGATTTGAGATTTCGCCTGTGGCATCATCGTAATCATAAGCCATCACTTTTTGGGTGGGTGTGTCGATGTAATACATTTTTGTTTTGTCGGCCGACCAAACAATTCCGTTCGAAATACTCACCTTATCCACCATCTTATGAATAGTGGTATCCGGATCGAAACGGTACAATGCAGCAACTTCCTTCTTGCCACTCAGGCTTATTGTTCCTGCCCAAAATCGTCCCGAAGGATCGCATTTTCCATCGTTAAAACGGTTGTCGGGGATATCAGCTTCAGGGTCAACCAACAATTTTTTTGCCCCGGTTTCCATATTAAAATGATAAATACCGTTTTGCAAAGCAACCAGCGCATTGCCACTTTCGGTAGGCACTACCGTTCCGATCATTTGCCCCGTAAACATTTCCTTGTTGTAGCCGGTAGCCGGATTATAACTATTCAGAATTTCCTTTTTAATGTCAATCCACATCAATTCGCCTGTTTTATAATTCCACAGCGAACCTTCGCCAAGTGTCGATTGGGTGTCGAGCACCAATTCTGCTTGTTTTGATTTTGGGTCTGAACAACTAAACAGTAACAGTGCTGCTAAAAGAAATAAAACGGTATGTTTCATCTGTTTAAAATTTTTTTATTTCTGAATGTTCAAAAAATTTAAAGACATTCAGGAACTCACATAAATTTTAATCATTCATCTTGGTGAATTTAGAATGAAGAAAATTCATGTTCGTTTCATAATTATTGGTTTTCCGGTTGTTTGCATTCTATGTTCCCCCAAATGTACTAAATACTTTTTATGAGATCGCGCATAATAAGCGTCATTTTAGGTTCGGCTTTCATGGCAACTTCCTGTACTTCCTCGTGCGAAATTTCTACAATCTCGCCGGGCACTCCGCTGTCGGTAACAATCGAAATTCCAAAAACACGCATATCCATGTGGCGGGCCACAATTACCTCAGGCACGGTTGACATCCCCACAATATCGCCACCCAAAATGCGGAACATTTTGTACTCGGCAGGCGTTTCGAAAGTTGGTCCTGATACGCCAACATAAACACCTTCTTTTACATCGATATTATTTTGCAGCGCGATAAGTTTAGCCTTGTTGCGCAGACGCTGACTGTAAGGTTTGCTCATATCGGGGAAACGCGGCCCAAGTTCATTGTTATTCTTTCCGCGCAAAGGATGCTCCGGGAAAAAGTTAATATGATCGGTAAGCAGCACAATTTCGCCAACATGCCAATCGGGATTTAAGCCTCCACTGGCATTCGAGACAAAAAGATTTTTTACCCCCACAAACTTCATAACACGCACGGGGAAAGTCACTTCTTTCATGTCGTAACCTTCGTAATAATGAAATCGGCCCTGCATGGCCAGCACTTCTTTATCCCCCAGTTTCCCGAAGATCAATCGCCCTGCATGGCCATCAACGGTTGACACCGGGAAGTTTGGAATATCGGTGTACGGAATTGAATCGATAATTTCGATTTCGTTTACCAGCCCGCCAAGACCGGTTCCTAAAATAATTCCTACTTCAGGACTTGCCTGAATTTTTTCTTTTATGAAGTTCGCGGTTGCTTTTATTTTCTCCAACATAATTTAATATCTTCTTATTAAACGATTTTTTTTCTTCTTCAAGGAAATCAATTTTTACCGGCAGATAATACATAGCTTTTTTTAATTCATCGCTTATCTCACCGATGTCTTTAAAACGCATGGCATCCTTTTCGGTTGTAACAATTAACTTTCTTTCTGATTTTATTTCACTGAACTTTTTCTCAATCTCACGAATATCAGCCATACTGTACGAATGATGATCGGAAAAAGTTAATGTTTCCATATTTGTCCCCATCTTACGAATAAAGGAATGCATTTGTTTTGGCGAGGCAATTCCGGTAACCACCAACATGTGACAGGCTACGTCTTTATAACTTGCTTCATCAATTTCAGGAGCATTGAACACCGGCTGCAGCGTACCATAAACCAGGCGTGTAAAATACAAACTCTGGTAGGGCAACAAATTCACATCGCTTTGTAAAATACGGCGCATAATTGGCGTTACTTCCTCGGGGCATTTGGTGAAAAGAATAATATTTGCCCGGCGCATTTGAGAAACACCTTCGCGCAAACGACCAACCGGCAGCAAGGAATCGTTTTTGATCTGACGGTTGTAATCGATCAATAAAATATTTATCCCCGGCGAAATCCGTCGGTGCTGAAAAGCATCGTCGAGCAAGACAACATCAGGCGTTTTTTCGTTGTTGGGTTCCAGTAATTTCTCCACTCCCGAAACCCGGTTTTCGCACACCGATACGGTAGCTTCCGGAAACTTATTCTTTATCTGCAGCGGCTCGTCGCCCACTTCCTGTGCAGTTGAATTGGTTTCAACCAAACGGAAACCTTTTGTTTTACGTTTGTAGCCCCGGCTTAAGGTAGCCACCTCGTATTTCTCTTTTAATAAACTAACCAGGTACTCCACATGCGGAGTTTTTCCGGTACCGCCAACAGTAATATTACCGATGGAAATTACGGGCACATCAAACTCCTTTGAATTCAATATTTTAAGATCGTAGGCCCGGTTACGCAGAGAAACAACTATTCCGTATAACCAGGACAGCGGATATAATAAAATTTTTATCATAAATGTTCTTCAAAATAGGTGGCTAAGATAACGTGATTTCAGGATAAGTTAGCACCACAGCTTTAGAAAATTTTTGACTAGGCAATTCAAATTTTTGCAGAACTATCGGGATAATTTAAGAAAATTTGGAGCAGAATAGTTAAAAATTTTCAAAGCCTGATCAGGAAAGTCCTTTCAACACCATCTTTGAATTTAAAAAACTTAAAAATAAAACCATTATTCTTGCCTTTTTAAAATTCAAATCTGATGCAGCTATGACTTTCTGTGCTTGTTAACTTAGCCCGAATTCACGTTTACAAAAAAGGATGCACCATATATAATGACACATCCTTCAATTTTATTGCTGTAAAATCTTAATTCAGATAAATATCGTAAGGCATACGTGCATAAATACCATTCATTTCAGAAGCTTTTTTCAGGTGCTCATAATAGCGGTATTTCTCACCCAATTCGCTTTTTAGAATGCGTGCTTTTACGTTTCCGCCCAACTTAAACATTTCTTCAAACGGATTGGATAATGCAGGTAGCGAAACGGTACGATAATCTTCCAATCCTTCCATTCCAACAGCCAGTTTTATGGCGTCTTCCAAACCACCGAACTCATCGATCAAACCAATTTCCTTAGCATTTTCGCCACTCCAAACACGGCCCTGTCCAATGTTATCCACATCTTCTTTGGTCATGCCCCTGCCATCGGCAACATGCGACAGGAAAGTATCATAACCAATAGAAATATAGTTTGTCATACGTTGTTTCTCGTACGGAGTCATTGGGCGCATTAACGACACAAAGTTCGAATGTTCATTGGTACCAACATCATCGGTAGTAATTCCAAGCTTGTCGTTCATCAGTTCGCCAAAGTTTGGAATCTGACCGAAAATACCAATCGAACCGGTGATTGTATTTGGGCTGGCAACAATTTTATCGGCCGGGCACGAAATATAATAACCACCCGATGCCGCCACATCGCCAAACGATACCACCAATGTTTTTTCTTCGGCAGCCAGTTTAACCTCGCGCCAAATGGTTTCCGAATCGAACACGGCACCACCGGGAGAGTTAACACGCAACACAATAGCTTTATACGAGCTGTCCTGACGAACTTTACGAATTTCTTGACCCAGCTTATCGCCGTTAATTCCTTCGTCGGCACTTAAGGTAGTTCCAATTTCACCACTGGCATAAATAACAGCAATTTTGTTTCGGCTGTACTTTTTGTCGTGTCCTTTCACCGGAACTTTAACATAGTCTTTCACATTTACCACCGGAATTGGTTCCGTTCCTTCAATTCCGGTTATTTCGCGCATATCATTAAGCACTTCGTCGCGATATTTTGCGGCGTCGATCAAACCGTTTTCCACCATTTCTTTGGCCTTTTTGTAGGTTTGTGATTCATCGGCCAGTACATTCAGTTTTTCTACCGAAATACCACGGGTCTCCGAAATTCCTTTTAGCATGTGATTCCATAAGCTATTCATGTAAACCAATCGTTGCTCGCGGTTCGCTTCGCTCATTTTATCCAGCATATAAGGCTCAACAGCTGATTTAAATTTGTTGTTTGGCCCACGAATGATCTGCATTTCAACACCCAGTTTTTCGAGGGCATTTTTGTAGAACATTAATTCGCTGCTTAAACCACGAAAATCGAGAAAAACTTCAGGGTGCAAAACAATTTGATCGGCAACTGTTGCCACATAATAACCTTTCTGGTCTAAAATCATTTGGTCGGCAACAGCATAAATCGGTTTATCGCAACTGTCTTTAAAAGCGATCAAATCATTTCTGATCTCTTCAACCGAAGCAAAACCACCGTTTGTTACCGACAGTTTCAGGTAAACACCTTTTATACGATCATCGTTGGCCGCTTTCTTTAACGACTCGCTAATGTCATCCAGCCCGATTGTTTTTATCGAGCTAAACATTCCGGGCAGTTCCAAATCTTCAAAAGGATCATTTGGAGCACGATCGACAATACTTCTGCTCAGGTCAATAACCAGCATCGATTGGTCGGCTACTGTAACTTCTTTATCAGCCGAGGCGATAATTGCCCCAAAAACGATAAACATCAGAAAAATACCAATTAACGATATGGCCAGGAAACCAACAATGGTTGCTAATACGTATTTGAAGAATTCTTTCATATTTTTGTAATTTTATTAATATTCCAGTTTAGAGAATGAGTACCATTTTAAGCAAGGAATTACAAATATAAGATACAATGAACAAGGTGTTTCTTGGAATAGGCGGAAATATTGGCGACAAACACAAAAATTTTAAACGCGCCCTAGAACTGATTGACATAAAATTAGGTAAAATAATTCAAAAGTCATCGGTTTACGAAACGCCACCGTGGGGTTTTCATTGCGAAGATGTGTTCTGGAACCAGGTGTTGATTATTGAAACCAAACTTGAGGCCGAAGAACTGCTGTGGCGAATTCGTGAAATGGAAGCCGATTTTGGCCGGAAACGTGGCAGCGAGCGCTACTCATCGCGCGAAATGGATATTGATATCCTGTATTTTAACGACGAGTTTATGGAGTCGAAAGACCTGATCGTTCCTCATCCGCGAATTCACGAACGACGTTTTGTACTTGTTCCGCTGGTTGAAATTGCCCCGGAAATGAAACACCCGCTTCGGCGTTTAACCAGCATTGAAATGCTGGAAAACTGCCTCGACAAATCGGTGATTAAAAAAGTTGAAATGGAGTAAAACCTGAATGATGAATTTCGATTAACGAATTTTGATTTCAGATTGAACACCACGAAGTTGCCATTTGATTTACAATATATTACAAGATTTAACACATAATAATAGCAGTGGCCAAACAGAAACCTGTACTTTCATCTTTAGGAGCAAAATAAAAGAACCATGTTTATTCCTGAATTCCCTTTGTCCAGTCCGAATTATACAGGTAATCGTTATACGGAAAACGTTGCGAGTGAATCCCTTTCACCTTTTCGTAAAGTTCAGCTTTAAACTCTTCGATATTTGTTTTGTCCTTTGCGGAAATAAACAAGGCCGGCGTGTTGCTTTTTGCCATCCACGAGCTTTTCCACTCTTCCAGCGTAAAATTATCTTTTGTACGTGGCGAAAGATCATCCTGGTCTTTTTCCTCGTAGGTAAAAGCATCAATTTTGTTGAAGATGTAAAAAGTAGGTTTGTCTCCGGCACCAATCTCTTCAAGCGTGCTGTCGACGGTTTCAATCTGCTCTTCAAATCCCGGGTGCGAAATATCAACAACGTGCAACAGAATATCTGCTTCGCGCACCTCGTCGAGTGTTGATTTAAACGATTCAACCAATCCGTGTGGCAGTTTGCGGATAAAACCAACCGTATCGGCCAGGAGGAGAGGCAGGTTTTCGATCACCACTTTTCGTACCGTAGTATCGAGTGTTGCAAAAAGTTTATTCTCGGCAAACACTTCCGACTTGGCCATCATATTCATGATAGTTGATTTGCCAACATTGGTATACCCCACCAAAGCTACGCGCACCATTTTTCCACGGTTTTTGCGCTGGGTAGCCTTTTGTTTATCGATTTTTACCAGCTGAGTTTTTAAGCGGCTGATTTTGTCAAGAATAATACGGCGGTCGGTTTCTATCTGGGTCTCACCCGGACCACGCATACCAATACCACCACGCTGACGCTCAAGGTGAGTCCACATTCGTGTTAATCGCGGAAGCAAATACTGGTACTGCGCTAACTCAACCTGTGTTTTTGCATGAGCTGTTTGTGCCCGCTTTGCAAAAATATCGAGGATAAGATTGGTACGATCCAGTACTTTACATTCTAACTCGCGTTCAATATTTCGTAATTGAGTTGGTGTAAGTTCGTCGTCGAAAATTACCGTATCGGCTTCAACAACTTTAATGTATTGATTAATCTCGTCGAGTTTTCCCGGGCCAACAAATGTGGCTTTATTCGGGATATCCAGTTTCTGTGTGAATTTCTTTAATACTTGCGCACCCGCAGTATCGGCCAAAAACTCCAATTCGTCGAGGTACTCTTTTGCCTGACGTTCATCCTGATCCTGGTTGATCAGTCCCACAATAACCGCTTTTTCTGTTAAAGGTGCTGTTTCTATCATTTACTTTATTTTAGTCAAAAAAAAACTCCTGCTTCTAAAGAAACAGGAGTGCAAAAATATTGTTTTTTATTCGTTACTGCAACACGAAGTTAATTGGTACCGTGTACGATACGTTAACTGGTTTTCCACGCTGTTTCCCAGGCTTCCATGCAGGAAGCGCATTTACCACACGAAGTGCTTCTTTATCCAACGAAGGGTCAACTCCCCTTGCGATTTTAGCATCGGTAACTTTTCCTGTTTTACTTACAACAAAAGTTACATATACTTTACCTTGAATACCGTTTTCCTGTGCAATTACAGGATACTTGATAGCATTGGCAATATATTTACGCAATGCAAGGTCTCCACCCGGGAATTCTGGCATATCTTCTACAATAAAGAATACCTGAGCTTCTTCTTCTTCTTCTTCAGCTGCTGTTTCGATAACAGGAGCAACGTCGATTTCTGTTAGATCATCGGCCTCTGTATCTTCAATTTCCAGCTCATCTTCAATCTCCACATCATCGTCAACAATGTTCAGCACCTCGATAACTTGTGGTGGTGGAGGTGGTGGAGGTGGTTTCACCTCTTGCTCACGAGTAATAGGGATGATCTCTTCTTCAACTTCCGCAGTTTGGATCTGACCAAGGTCAGCTGCTTTTGATGGTTTCGTAGTCCACTCAAAAGCCAGCAGCGAAAGCCCCAACGCGACAACCAATCCAATTAGCCAAAACATATTCTTTTTGGCTTCCAGATCAGCTTTTGGTGTTTTTTTAAGTTCCATACTTAACTATTTTATTTGTTTTATTTGATTTATTTCTGCCCTTCAAAATCGGGGCTTAAAGATAAAAAATAATCTTCACATGCAAGTGAATTTTAAATTCATTTCAATTTTCTATTGCAATATAAAATTAATGGGTACAGTATAGCGCACTTTTACCGCCTTATTGCCCTGTTTTCCCGGCTTCCACCGTGGCATTGATTTCACAACGCGAATTGCCTCACGGTCAAGTGATGCGTCGACTCCGCGTGCCAGTGCAACGTTATAAATGTCCCCATTCTCATCAACTACAAAGGTTACAAAAACCTTGCCTTTAATTCCATTTTCCTGAGCGATTGTCGGGTACTTTACATTATTAGATAAAAAGCTCAACAAAGCAGCATTTCCTCCAGGAAATTCAGGCATTGTTTCAGCAAAGTCTAAAATTGCACTTAAGTCCTCTTCTCCAGTATCTTCCCCGTAGTTCATTATATCCCCCAGATCAATTTCTACTGGCTCCTCCGGTTCTTCTCCTTCCCAAATTAATTCTTCAAAGGGCTTTTCACCGTCTTCAATAACTTTAAAAACCGGTACTTTGATTATTGGTTTTTCGAGCTCAATTTTTTCGGGTGGTGTACTTGGGATAACCAAGTCTTCGGGTGGATTATAATCTCTACTTCCCTGAACGATCATTGTTTTTCGAGCCGGTTGTTTCCACTCGAATGCAAACAATGTAAAACCAAGCGCAAGTACCAAACCAATCAGAAACAACGTAGTTTTTTTACTTTCGAGATCAGCTTTCTTTGTTTTTTTAGATTTCATGGGTTTTAATTTTATTGGATTTTTAAATAAATCAAAGAACGCCGGCTTCTTGTTTTCTGCAGTTATATTAATTACATCAAAAACTTTACCAAAAAAAATATTTGATTGATTCTGAAAAATATTTTTATATTTGCAGCCACGTTTTGGGGGATTAGCTCAGTTGGCTAGAGCGCTTGACTGGCAGTCAAGAGGTCACCGGTTCGACTCCGGTATTCTCCACCAACATTATCAGGGAGTTACGAAATAACCGTAACTCCTTTTTATTTTCAGGTGAAACAATTACGATATATCGTTTAAAACGTTCTATACTATTGGAGCTTAGTGTAGTGAAATTCGTATTTTTTGAAAAACAAGTTGGATTAATGCAACAGCACCTAGACAGTAGTTTTACTTGGATTCGGGTGTCACTTACAACCATTAATTTAAGATAGCATCCAGTAATTAACCCGTTACACATTTTATGTGTACTTTTGCACTCTATTTTAGGAAAATTATATGAGACAGTTAAAAATTACCAAGTCAATCACTAACCGTGAGAGTGCCTCTTTAGACAAGTATTTACAAGAAATTGGTAAGGAAGAGCTGATTACTGTTGAGGAAGAAGTTGAATTAGCACAACGAATCAAAAAAGGTGACCAAGCTGCTTTAGAGAAATTAACAAAGGCAAACCTGCGTTTTGTTGTATCGGTGGCAAAGCAATACCAAAATCAGGGTCTAAGTTTGCCCGATTTAATAAACGAGGGAAACCTTGGTTTGATTAAAGCAGGTCAGAAGTTTGATGAAACACGTGGGTTTAAATTTATTTCCTATGCAGTGTGGTGGATTCGCCAATCAATTATGCAAGCAGTTGCAGAACAATCTCGTATTATTCGTTTGCCATTAAATCAGGTAGGTTCCTTGAATAAAATGAAAAGGGCATTCGCTGAATTTGAGCAAGAAAATGAACGTAAACCAACGCCAGAAGAATTAGCTAAAAAATTGGAGTTGCCTGTTGAAAAAGTTGCCGAAACTCTTAGAGCATCAGGAAGACATGTCTCAGTTGACGCACCATTCGTGGATGGCGAAGACAACAGTCTATTGGATGTTTTGATAAATAGCGATTCACCAAATGCTGACCGTGCCCTTATGGTGGAATCACTTGGAGAAGAGATAAGCCGTGCATTAGCTACGTTGACAGAGCGTGAGGCCGACATTATTACACAGTTTTTCGGTATCGGCTGTCAGGAAATGACGCTGGAAGAAATTGGAGAACGATTTGGGTTGACCCGTGAAAGGGTGCGACAGATAAAAGAAAAGGCCATCAGACGGTTGCGACATACATCACGAAGTAAATTATTGAAACCATATCTGGGGTAAATATTTGTTTACCTTTTCCCCTAACATATTTCTTTTAAGATGAATGAATTATTTGATTAATGTGTTGACCTACTTATTTGGTTGGCTGACCTTGTAGGAATGACCGACAAGGAAATCAACATCTGGATTTTGGATTCATTGAACCCGAATTATTTTTAATTGGATTGTGTGTTATTATATCACAACCCAGAAAAATTAGAAACTCAAACAAAAATAAATACCCCAAACCCAGGTTGTCCAAAACTGCACATTCCTATAATATTATTATACAAATATCCCGTTATCTGTCTGGACACATAAGACAATAGAGCTAAACCTATAGGCTTAACACGCTCGATGTAATTGAAAATGTTCCTGAACTTTAAATTATATATTTATAATAAAATTTGCTACTTTTAAAGCTATAAGAATCAACTACCTTATTTTCTTGTAATGGATAAAACCAGTAGGCAAAATTCAAAACTCACGCTTCAAAACCCTACTAAGGAACTTTTTTATTCATATCCCAACCCATTTCGCAAGGTAAGAATAGATAAATTTTAGAGTTATGCATATAAAGACTTCAAATCAGCCCGAACTTAAATTAGGTATTGGAGATTATACCTGCAATTGGGGAGTTCATATTTGTGGTTTGTATGAAACCGAAAAAGAACGGGACGAAATAATTGTTGGTTTTCTTGGCGAAGGAGATTTAAACGGTGACCTGCAAATGTATTGCCCAGTAGAGCAAACTACCGAAACGTTTAAAGAAAAGTATTACAAAGCTTTTCCACAATGCGCTTGCCATGTTGATATGCCCGAACATTTCAGCATTTCAAGTGCAAAAGATTTATACCATCCAAATGGCATTTTTTCACCCATTGAAATGGATAAAGGGCTTAATGAATTTTTTGTAGAATCGCAAAAAAAAGGAAAACGAAATATAAGAGCAACTGCGGAAATGGTTTGGGCATTAGAAGCCATACCAGGCATTGAACATTTAATGGCATACGAAGCACGATTAAACTATTTTATTCCAAGGAAGCCCTGGATAAGTATTTGTATGTATAATGTTAATAAGTTCTCGGGAGCGACTATAATGAATGTTTTACAAACACATCCTTATTGTATTAGTGGAGGAATAATTACCCAAAACCCGTACTACATACTTCCGGATAAATGGCTGGCTGAGAATGCACCGCAATTTTTAAACGCTCAATCGTTATAATATGACTAACTATGCTCATGAATTGTTTTTATTGTCAACCAACCTAACTCAGTTTAAAAGCAAAGTACTGATAACTAAGATATTTGTCGAAAGCATAAATTCAATATTTCCAGGTCATAAGTTTAGATGGAGTGAAGAAATTGATGAAAATGCGGAAAAAAGTTTGAAGGTTTGCACCCGTAGCAAAACCTATGCGTATATTTCATTTTCTGACCAACCAACATTTACAGAAGAAGCATTTTCATTACTTCAAAATGCAGTTCAGTGGTTAGCCATTCTTTTCGAGAAACTGGAACAGGAAATCTTATTAAATAATCAAAAAGAGCATCTCAATTCTCTGGTTGAAGAAAAAACGAAAGATTTAGCTGAAAGCCAGAAACAGTACAAGAACTTATTTGAAAATATTATTGATGAAGTTCATTACTGGAAAGTAATTAAAGACAAAAATGGAGAAATAAAAACATGGGAATTAGTGGCAGCAAACCCATCAGCTTTAAAGGCTTGGAACAAAACAAAAGAACAAGTTATTGGGAAAACAGCCAATGAGATTTTTAATAATGATGCACAGAAATTATTCATGCCTATTGTAAAGAAGATTTTTAAAACAGGAAAATCGTATAGTTGGGAAACTTTTTTCCCTGCAACTAAACAATATTTATCTATGGATAGCATTCCATTAGGTGAATTCTTTATTTCCACTGGCAGAGACATTACAATAAAAAAGAAAAAAGAACAAGAATTAAAAGAAGAACAAGAAAAAGGAAATAGCAGGTTACAACAAATTAAAATAATCCAGGCAAATACTCCGAATATCATATGGAAATGGGATATTGACAAAAAGGAAAAATTTAAAAATTCTTATATCTCTGAGGTTGCTGATAATTTTCTTGCATTACCTAAAGGAAGCATAGGCAATTCCATGCCTAAGTTTTTTTCTTACATTTTACCCGAATATTTGCCTTCAGTTGACGCTGCTATTAAAAATGCTATCAAAAATCCCAATCAGTTGATTTCTATCGAATATGAAATAAAAAAAGGAGATGGAAAAGTGGCTTGGTTTTCATCAATAGGTAAAGCTGTTCCTGAAAATAATAAATTAACGATTTATGGAACTACGGTAGATATCACGGAGAAAAAGCAAATTGAACAAAAATTATTACGAAGTGACAGAGTATTTAATTTGACTCTTGACATGTTTTGCATTGCAGGTTTCGATGGATACTTTAAATATCTGAATCCCGCATGGGAAAAAACTCTTGGTTGGTCTATTAAAGAATTACTATCAAAACCCTGGCTTGATTTTGTGCATCCTGATGATGTGAAAAAAACTAAAAATGTTAAATCGGTTATTGTTGATGGCAAAGAAGTTTACCAATTTCAAAACAGGTATATCTGTAAAGATGGTTCTGTAAAATGGCTCTCATGGAACTCACAGCCATTTCCTGATGAAAATATCATGATTGGTGCAGTAAGGGATATTACTGAAACAAAAAGAATTGAAAAGGAATTATTACAAGCCAAAGAACAAGCAGAAAAAAGCGAAAAAGCCCTAAAACAATCAGACGATTTAATGAAATATATCATCGAACATAACCGAAGCGCTGTTGCTGTTCATGATAAAGATCTCAAATACATCCATTTAAGTCAAAGATATTTAGAGGAATACAATTTAGTGGGGTTAAATATTATTGGGAAACATCATTACGATGTATTCCCAGATTTACCGCAAAAATGGAGAGATGTTCATAAGAAAGCATTATTAGGTATAGTTTCAAGTGCAGAGGATGACCCATATTATAAAGATGATGGAACAGTTATGTGGACAAGATGGGAATGCAGACCATGGTATGAAAATGATAATACAATTGGTGGTTTTATTATATATACAGAGGAAATTACTGAACGTAAAAAAATGGAGTTAGAACTTCTAACTGCCAAAGAAAAAGCCGAAGAAAGTGAGAAGATTCTCAAAACTACTCTAAAAACTGCAATGGATGGTTATTGGGTAGTTGATATAAATGGTTGTTTTCTAAATGTAAATGATACATACTGTCGTATGAGTGGCTATAACAGGGAAGACCTTCTTTCCATGCATATAAGTGATATTGAAGCCATACAATCACATGAGGAAATTATTAAAAATATACAAAGGATTAAACAATTGGGTCAAATGCGTTTTGAAACAAAACATGTACGTAAAGATGGAACCATTTATGATGTTGAGATGGGCATTCAATATCAAGAAAGAAATGATGGTCAATTCGTATGTTTTATAAAAGACATAACTGAACAGAAAAAGCATGTAAAAGAACTGATTGATGCCAAAGAAAGAGCTGAAAAATCGGACAGATTAAAAACTGCATTTTTAGCCAATATGAGTCACGAAATCCGAACTCCAATGAACGGAATATTAGGTTTCACTTCATTGCTTCAGGACGCTAAGCTATCGGTTGAAAACCAAAAAAACTATATTGATATCATTGAAAAAAGTGGTGACCGTCTTTTAAACACAGTTAACGACATAATAGAAATTTCAAAAATTGAAAGTGGTGATATAAGTATTACAAAATCTGAGGTTGATATAATCGATCATTTGACTACACATGTTACATTCTTTACTCCTGAAGCAAAGAGGAAGAACATTGACATTATTATGCAAAATAATTTTGATGGAAATCATTTGACGATTACAACAGATAAGAACAAGTTAAGTTCCATATTATCAAATCTGATTAAAAATGCCATCAAATATACTGATGAAGGAACAATAAAAGTTGGTTTTAAAATAGAAAATAACCAAGTATTTTTTTCCTGTCAGGATACGGGCATTGGCATTCCAAAAAGCAGACAGGAAGCTATATTTAATCGATTTGAGCAAGCAGACATTGAAGACAAACAAGTACATGAAGGTTCAGGATTAGGTCTTGCTATTGTTAAATCGTATGTTGAGTTGCTGGATGGAAAAATCTGGGTCAAATCAGAAGAAGGGAAAGGCTCCGCATTCTATGTTTCTCTGCCCTTTAAACAAGGGAAAGAGGAAGAAAAGATTATTCCACAAGAAGTAAAGTCATTCGATTCTGGCATGAAAAATCTGACCGTCTTAACTGTTGAAGATGATGATATCAGTTCAATGCATCTTTCAGCAATACTAAACGGTAAGATTAAAAATATCATAACAGCAGAAAATGGCATTGAAGCGATTGAAATATTTAAAAATGATTCATTTATTGATTTAATATTGATGGACATGAAAATGCCTGTAATGGGTGGAATTGAAACAACAAAAAAGATAAGGGAATTTAATAGTGATGTTATAATTATTGCTCAAACAGCATATGCTCTGGAAGGAGACAAAGAAAAAGCACTTGATGCAGGATGTAATGATTATATTACGAAACCAATAAATGCTAAGAAACTTCTTAAATTGATTAATAAATACTTTTAATATACCTAATGAAAGCAATAGCCGAAAAAGGGGTTCTGTTTTAATCGTACATTACTAAATACACATTTTTTGGTTATTTAAAATGTCAAGGATTTGAGAACAATTGTATACAGTTTTTTTACAAGACAGTAAAATAAACGCTTTCTGGAAAAACCAATCTCATTGACCAACCTCCTACCATTTAGAGTTACTACTATAAAATATCTTATTAAAACTGTACTTTCATCCATGAATATGCAATGAAAATTTTTACTAAAAGGTAAAATTTTCATTATTCGATTTATATTTGATCAATGCGACAAAACCGTTCATATTCCATTAATAAAAATGGAATAAACCATAAATTCTAATGGATGAAAAAAACAATACTAATAACACTAATACTTTTATCAATTTTCGTAGCAAGCGGGCAGGATTGGCCTGACTGGAGAGGTGTACAACGCGATGCAGTTTGGAAAGAAAGCGGAATTGTGGAAAAATTTGATGCAGAAGTAATCGTTCCAAAATGGTCGGTTCAAATTGCTCCGGGATATTCAGGACCTACCGTTGCAAAGGGTAAAGTATATGTGACTGACCGGCCCGAAAAACCAGCACCACTGGAACGTGTTTTATGTTTCGATGAACAAAACGGAGAGAAAATCTGGGAATTTGAATACGATTGCGATTACATCGGAGTTGGTTATCCGGCAGGGCCTCGTGCTTCGGTGGTGATAAATGAAGGCAAAGCCTACAGTTTGGGGACCATGGGGCATCTTTTCTGTTTCGATGCAAATTCAGGAAAAGTACTCTGGGAAAAAGATTTGAATACCGAATACGATATTGTTATGCCCATTTGGGGAATCTCTTCTACCCCTCTAATTGTAGACGACAAAATAATCGTTCATGTAAGCGGAAGCAATAATGCAAGTATTGTTGCATTTGATAAAAGTACAGGAAAGGAAATTTGGAGAAACCTTAACGACCGGGCAGGGTATTCAGCGCCTGTGCTAATCGAAAAAAACGGTGTTCGGGTAATCGTGAATTGGACGGAACATAGTCTTTCGGGCTTACATCCTGAGACCGGAGAAGTATATTGGCGTTTTCCCTGGGAAACCGGATCGGGAATGAGCATTGCCACCCCGGTTCTTTATAAAGACCACATTTTCGTAAGCGCTTTTTACAGCGGTTCGTTGCTCATAAGGCTGGGTGAAAATTACACATCTGCCGAAAAAGTTTGGCAACGAGAAGGCGAAAACGAACGAAATACCGATGCCTTGCACTGCGTGATGAACACCCCGGTTATTATCGACGATTATATTTATGGTGTTGATAGTTACGGAGAATTGCGCTGTCTTGAATTTGCAACGGGCGATCGTGTCTGGGAAGATCAAACTGCTGTTAAACGAGCACGTTGGGCTAATATCCATTTTGTTCAGGAAGAAGATAAAACATGGATGTTTAATGAACAAGGCGAACTTTTGATCACAGAACTTTCACCCCAAGGATTTAAAGAAATCAGCCGCACAAAATTAATTGAACCTACACGCAAACAACATCCGCGCGGAGTTGTCTGGACACATCCGGCTTTTGCAAACAAACATGTTTTTATTCGAAATGACAAAGAATTGATTTGCGCCAGTCTCGAAAAAAAGTAACAAAATTGAATTAAAAAGAAACCTAAAATCAACTACCTGATTTTTGTTATCTATCAAGTCTCTCTTTGTTCATTCATTTGAGATGATTGAAATCCGACAACTTCCTTGTACTATTTTCCGTGCTAAACCGAAAGCATAACATCGGTAAGCGAATCCTCCGGTTCCAGATGGAGCTTTTTCCTTAATTTATAACGATGGTTTTCTACGCCGCGGATTGAAATCCCCAACAAAGGAGCAATTTCCTTCGATGACAGATTCATCCGTAAATAAGCACAAAGTTGCAGATCGCTCGAGGTAAGATCAGGGTATTTGTTTTTCATTTTATGAAAGAACTGTTCGTGTGCCCGCTCAAAATTATTTTCAAATATCTGGCGGTCGTCGCGGCTCGAAATATTTTCGTCTATTTTATTATTGAGATAATTGTAATATTTATCGGGATAGCGCGATCCCAACTCGTTCTTCTGTTTTCTCAATATATTTTTTAAATCAAGCAAGAACTCATTTTTCCGAATGATAGCCATTGTAGAACTTGCCAGCTCTTTGCTTTTAAACTGTACTTCGTCTCGCAGTTTGTCATTTCTCAGTCGTATAATTTCGCGTTCGCGTTTTTCAAGTCGTAACTGCTCTTTTTTTCGGGTTTGTTTCACTCCCCACCTTCGGAACAGTAACAGCGCTCCGATTAAAATGAACATGTAAATAATTATGGCAAGTTTTGTGGCGAGAAGTGGTGGAAGAATTTTAAAATCAAATGTATAAACCTGGCTTTCGTTACCCCAAATATCAACGGCTTTTACGTGCAATTTATAGTCTCCGCGCGGCAATCTTTCAAATTGAAATTCAGGATTGGTAGCACTTTCCGACCAACGCAGATCTAATCCTTCGAGTAAATATTTGTACGATACCGGAAATTCGTTAAGCATTGGAAAGGAAAACCTGAAATAAACATTGTTAAAAGTGTTTTTAATTTCCGGTTCATTAGTATCAAGTGGCAAAAATACCGATCTTCCACCATTGGTTTGCAGTTCAATACTTCTTACCGCAGGAGTATACTGTCCGATTAAATTTGCAGTAGAATCGGTGACTGAAGCATCAAGAAATGCCAGCCCGTTTTGCAAACACAAAATTCCGGTATATTCATTTACAGGAAGTATATTTTCGAAACCTTCAACCAACAACGGATCGTTAAACAGCGAAGTTGGAAACTCTTTAATCAGTTTTACATCGTTTTGAATAATGGAAAACAAACCGATTGATGATGACTCGATAAACCAGTAATAATTATCAGTGGCTTTTACAATTCGATTGGCAGCTGAATATTTTCCTAAATTTACATTTAAAGTATCATAAGGAATAATAGAATTGGTAAGATCATCGTAGGTAAATAACTTCTCACCGGTAGTAAATACAATACGATTTTCAATTTTAAAAAGATGTATTGAATGGTCTTTCCCAAACGTCTCTTCTCCAAAATACTCAGATTCGCCAATTACTTTTGTACGCTCATCATTAACTTTAATCTTAAAAATTCCACGGTGCATGTGGCTGGCCCATATATTTCCTAAATGATCAAATTCAATGTATCGGATCAGGTTATTGAAGCCATCAATGTAACCATTGTATTTTATACCGTCATTGGTTTTATTATAGACAATGATGTTACTGTATGTCGATTGTAAAATCAAATCCGGATGAAAAGGATCTTGTATAAAATTGAATGCTCCCCCTGTTGATGATATTTCTCTTTTCTCTCCATTACTGAGCGCAAAACTTCCCTGATTGTGCCCGATTAGAAGTTCATCATCGATTACTTTTAGGTCCCAAATCTGGTCTTGTGTACCCGGAACAAGTTGTACATCGTTGTTGGCCAAATCAATTGATGTTTCAAATAACCCCTGATTGGTGCCCAGATAGAGTTTATTCTCAAATATGGCGGTGGAATAAATTGCACCTGTTCCCGGCAACTTTTTAATTACGAAACTCTTGTTATGGTTCCCGGTTATAAAACCAATCCCAATATCGAGTGCCAACCAGACATTCTGTCTTTCATCGCTTGCAATGCCTAACACCGTATTGTTCGGAAGACCATTCCTGGTATTTACTCTTGCTATCAGCTTTCCATCACGATCAAAAGTGACAATACCATCGACGAGCGAACCAATTATTATTTGGCCGTTATGGGTGCGATACCCCCTGTTTAGTTCGTTATCAATAAAATAAGAAGTCCATTCGTCATTCCACTGTTTCAGTGCCTTGCCGTCCCAAAGAAAAATTCCCCTGTCGGCTGTACCAATAAGCAGGTTTTCGTTGTCGGCAGAAATAATAAACTTAACCGTTGTACCGATTAACGCATCGTCGAATATAATTCGTTCCACATTATCGTTTTCAACTTGCCATATTCCATTATCCCTGACAGAAACCAAAATACGATCTTCAACCTGATTCATTACCGAGATACCCCCATCAAGATGCAGCGAGTAAATACTATCATTATGATAAGTCAGGATTTTATTAAACGATTGGAAGTAAACGTAATCATCTTTTACGGCGATGTTCCAAAACTCCAGATTGGGGGTTTCTTCAAGAAATGATTTGGCTTTCTGGTTAAGCGACTCGTATACCAGTTCTCCGGTAGATGTGGGTTTCCAAAAGCCCAGCTCCATGTAACCGCCTGTGTATACAACCGAGTCGGCAACCGCTTTAACCGATCGTACAATGGTATTGTTGGGCAGCCGATTCATCGTCCAGTTGGTTCCATCGAACGAAAGAAGCCCCGAATGATTACCAAAATAAACGATGCCGTTGTTAGCAATACTAACACCCCAGTTTTGCCGGGCTCCTTTATAGATGGTTTGGTCGAATTTTACCACTCCAGTTTCTTCTTCCAAAGCCAGGGAAGTGATAACCCAAATAACCAAAAAGATGGTGCCAATGATCGATTTTGTTCCGGTTCTAAGCATCGGATGTTAATGATTTAGCAGATGATAAATTGATACAATTCTTCTGGGTTCTACTCCAAACCCCATATTTTGCGAAATAAATAAAATTAAATGTATAAAAAAATAAAAAGAATTCATAAACAAAACATCATTTTAAACCCTGTTTTACAACTACTTACATTTATTGTTTATGTTACAAGATGAGGTAATAATGAGGTTGTTAACGCGATTCACTTTTGCTGAAAGTATCAATAGTGTATTTATTTGATTGTTTTCCGCCTTGCTGTCGCCGTAACTTTGACCTTAAACTAATTCAAATTTTAAAGTTATGCGAAAAACATTCTTTATTGTATTTCTCCTTTTTTCGTTTTCAACCCTATTTGCGCAAGATAGAATTTCTATCTCTGGCTCGGTAGTTGATGCAAGCGGAACAACCCTGCCGGGGGTCTCCGTCTTGGAAAGAGGAACAACCAATGGTGTTGTAACGGACATAGACGGCAATTATACATTGTCGGTAAAACAAGGAGCCACTGTAGTTTTTAGTTACATTGGTTTTCTATCACAGGAAATTAAACCACAACAGTCAGGGACCATCAACATCCAATTACAGGAAGATATTGTTGGCCTTGAAGAAGTTGTAGTAGTTGGATATGGCGAGATCAAGGTAAAAGACCTTACCTCATCCATTACAACTGTAAAATCGGACGAACTGGTAAAAACACCAAGCGGACAAGCCATGCAGGCTTTGCAGGGTAAAGTTGCCGGTGTACAAATCGTAAACTCGGGAGCACCCGGTGGCCAGCCTACAGTTCGTATTCGTGGTGTTGGATCTTTCCCAAGCAGTAGTAATTCATCACCACTTTATGTTGTTGACGGCATGTATTTCGACAACATTGATTTCCTAAATCCATCGGATATCGAAACCTTATCGGTTTTAAAAGATGCATCGGCATCGGCAATTTATGGGGTTAGGGCTGCAAACGGAGTGGTATTAATTACCACTAAAAAAGGTTCGTTAAACACAAAGACAAGTATTACTTACGAAGGATATTATGGTATCCAGGTTCCGCAAAACGTTATGCAAATGGCCAATGCCGAACAATTTGTTGATTACGTTTACCAAACCGGATCGGCAGCTGACATTAGCTTTGTTGAAAATGCCATGCAGCGTTATGGCCGTAGCCGGGTAAATCCGAACGTACCAAACGTAAATACCGACTGGTATGCCGAGATCATGAAATCGCACGCCCGCCAGCAAAATCACTCGGTATCAGTATTAGGTGGTAACGATAAAACATCTTACTCAATGGGTGTTAATTACTACGATCAGGAAGGTTTGCTGGAAGCTGAAGATTCGTACAAAAGAATGAATATTCGTGCTTCTATTGATCATCAGGCAAACGATTGGTTAAAAACCGGTGTTAACTTTAATGTTAGTAATGGAACAAGTAATATAGCCAGTAGCTCTGCATGGTTCAGTGCTTATCATGCCGTGCCTATTTTACCAGTTTACGATCAGCAGAATTACGACGATCTGGTAGCACAGGGAATTGATTACCCAAGTAATTATTCAAGTGCACAATTGCTGGACTACCGCGGTTCGCAAAATCCGTTTTTAAGTCTTGCCTATAACCAATCACGTCAGGATATCAGAAAAGTGCTTGCAGGTATTTATGCCGAAGTTGAGCTGTTACCGAATATGCTGAAATTTAAAAGTTCCTACAATTCATCGATGATGTTCCTGAAGGCACGAGGGGTTGGACTTCCATATTACATTACCAACTCAACCCGACGGACTTTATCAACCATTTCATCATCAAGAACAACAGATGTAAATCATTTCTTCGACAATACCTTAACGTACACCAATAGTTTTGGCGAGCACAATATCTCGTCGATGGCCGGTATGTCATACCGTGACGAGTGGTATGATTATCTTGGCGGTTCCGCCGAAGACATTCCGCTAAATGAAAATGCCTGGTATATCAACCAGTCGCAATCGGAGTCATCAAAACAAGTTGGCGATAACGGCGAGCGCCTGTATGGGGTTTCGTATTTCGGACGTCTATCATACAATTACAATAACAAATACATTGCTTATTTCACCATCCGTCAGGAAGGAACGCAAAAGTACCAGGAGAAATGGGGTACTTTCCCGGCCTTTGGTTTAGGTTGGGTGGTTACTGAAGAAAGCTTTATGGATGGTATTGACATTCTTAACTACCTGAAATTAAGAGGTGGTTGGGGAAAATTGGGTAACGACAAAATTGCCCGCCAGGATGGAGCAAATACTACCAACCCGGTTTATTTAGCTATCGACGATATGCAGGTTGACGGAACAACAACAACCAGTACATTTGGCTATTTAGGTTGGGAAACGGTAACCGGAACAAACGTTGGTTTAAATGCCGAATTGTTTGATAACCGACTGAGTATCGACGCCGATTACTTTATTCGCGACACTGAAGACGCTGCCATTCCGGTAAGTCTGAAATTACAGTCGGGAAGTGTATTACGTAACGTGGGAACGATCAGAAACTCGGGACTGGAATTGGCAGTTACCTGGAGAAACGAAATTAACAACGATTTTAGTTATTCTGTTGGAGGTAACATATCAACACTTAAAAACGAAGTGCGCGATCTTTACGGACAATCCTATATAAACGGAGGTCAGGCTGAGTTCAGACAACGGTCACAGGTGGGTGAGCCACTGCTTTCGTTCTATGGCTATGAAGTTGCCGGCATTTATCAAAATGAATCGGAAATTAGTGCCGACCCTGTTGCTGTTGATAACTCGCTGGTTCCCGGCGATTTCAAATATGTGGACCAGAACAACGATGACGTAATCAACGACGACGACAAAGTATTCCTTGGTTCGTACATTCCTACTTTTTCTTACGGCGGATTTATTGGGCTGAACTATAAAGACTTCGAATTTTCGATGAACATTATGGGGCAAACCGGAAACAAAATTCTTAACCGAAAAAGAGGTGAGATCATCTGGACAAACGACACCAATATTGATGCAGATCTGGCCAACGGTCTCTGGACCGGTGAAGGAACTTCGAACAAATACCCATCGGCTTCGGCACTACGTCGCGGATGGAACCAGAACTTTAGCGATTACCTGGTGGAAGACGGAAACTTCTTCCGCATCCAGAATATTCAGCTGGCCTACAATATTGATGGCGAAAAGCTGTTTGGCGCCGGAATGCCCGATGCCCGTATTTTTGTAACTGCTGAAAAGCCGCTTACAGTATTTAAGTATAACGGATTTAACCCTGAGGTTAACAACGGTATCGACCGCCAGTTTTACCCGGTTCCGGCCGTTTATACAATTGGTGTAAATCTAAAATTCTAAACACTTTAAGACATGAAGAAGAAACTTTTAATAAAATATTTTGCACCTGTATTATTAAGCGGGCTGCTATTAGTGTCGGTCGTAGGATGTACCGATAAATTGGATGCCCCTTTTGAAAACGAGGCATTTACCAGCGATGTGGATTATACCATTGCCGAGGATATGGATCTTCCTCTTCTTGGAGCTTACTATGGTTTTTATACACGTCAGTGGGAAGAACCATTAACACTGGGTATTCGTGGCGATGATGTAAACGCAGCAGGCGACCAGGTACCCATGCAGGAACAGGATAACTTTATCTATATGGCAAGTCACTGGAATGCAAATTCAGTGTGGCAAAATCACTACAACGATATTGTAAATATTTTTACTGCAATAGACGAGATCAATAAGTATCGCGAGGCATCCGGAAACGATGCAATGGCCGATCAGTACATTGCCGAATGCCGTGTTATGCGTGCTTATTTGTATCTTAATATTGCACGAACTTTTGGTGGTTGTATTGTAATTGACGCTCTGGATAATATTCAGAATACGCCTCTTAGTAATAAAGAACAGGTAATGCAATACATTGTAAGCGAAATGACCGATGCAATTCCAAACCTTCCTGATATGCATCCAAACAAACGTACGGATATTCCGGGAGGAATGACCACCTACACTGCTTACGCTATTCAGGCTTTGGCTTACCAGGAAATGGAAGACTACCAGGGCGTTGTAAATGCTACTTCGCAAATTATCAATTCCGGCGAATTCCAGTTGGCTGACGATTTTTATCACTTATTTAAAAAGGCTGGGAAACTTGACGATGAGAACATTATGGAATTTCAATATTCTGATTTCAACCAGGGAGAAGGCGATAGTTTTAATTTCTTGTGGGCCCCGTTTGGAATTGGAGGCTGGACACCCGTTGTTACCGGTGCCGGAGGCGGTTGGGGATTTTACGAGCCTACCATGAAGTACATCGAATTTATGCTCGACAGGGGCGAAAGTGTTCGCCTGGAAACAAGTGTGATTTTTACTCCTGACGGTATCACCGAGTTGCAAAACGATTATGGCACACTACCTGAGTGGATTAGCAACACCAACCGCGAGGGCGACATTTTTAACGACAACGCCCGGATGAACTTTGTAAGTGGAAAACATATTCAGCCTTCTACTGAATTGATTCCGGGAAGAACATCGATGGGTAGCAACAAAAATTTTATTGTTATCCGCTATGCCGAAATGTTACTGATGTATGCTGAAGCAGTCACCCGTGGTGCAAACGCCGGCTCAATGAGCGCCGACGATGCTGTAAACATGGTTCGTGCACGTGCCGGACTGACTAACTTGTCGGGTGTTACAACGCAAGATGTACTGGATGAAAAATTTGCCGAACTGGCCATGGAATGGGGTACTCGTTATTACGACATGGTGCGAACAGAAAGTGTCGATGAGCTCTCACATGAAGGTAAAACTTTCTCTATGGAAAAAGCCTATCTGCCATTTCCGGCCGATCAGGTTGCAGAATTACCACAACTGGAAGAAGGAATTCAATAAAAACGACATAACATGAAGACTTATAATAAATTATTTATACTTGCATTGATACTTTTTGCTTTCAATGCATGCGATCAAAACTACATCGATGGAATATCGGCTGTAGACCCTGGAGCTGATGAAACAGCACCACAGGTTACTATTAACTTTCCGCCCGAAGGCTACGAAATTCAGACAAATGCGGCCATAGCTTCAGTAGATATCGATTTTGAAGTTAGAGACGATATTGAAATTGGATCAATTTCAGTAAAAATCAATGGTACTGAAATTGCCAGCTATTCAGAATTTATGGACTATCGTGTGGCAATGAGAACATATACATTCGACAATGTAACAACAGGCTCGCACGTATTAAGCATTACAGCCACCGATCTCGACGGAAAATCGACAACGGCAACTGTAAACTTTGCCAAATCGCCGCCTTATGTACCGGAATACGATGGCGAGGTTTTCTATATGCCGTTTAACAACGAATACAGGGACATGGTAAGTCTGAGCAGTGCAACCGTTATAGGCTCGCCTGGTTTTGCCCCAGGTATTCAGGGAGGAACGGGTTATTTAGGAGCAGCTGAATCGTATCTGACTTTCCCATCTGCCGGATTGGCTCAAGGAGAAGAATTTAGTGCCAGTTTCTGGCTCAAAATTGATGCGACAGATACACGCGCAGGAATTCTGTCAATTGCACCGGCCGAACCTACAAGCCCATCCGACAAACCTAGTGGCTTTGGATTTATCAGAGAAGGTAACGAGACAAGCCAGAAATTCCTACTGCTTGTTGGTAACGGCACCAATGCTTCGTGGTTTAATCCGGGAGCCCCGGCAACAATTGACCCAACCGTTCAAAACGGATGGATTCATTTTGCCATTTCTATTTCAGCTACAGAAGCCGCATTTTACATGAATGGCGAACAAGTGAGCCAGGGAGAATTCACCGGTATCGATTGGTCTGATGTTGGGGCTTTATCAATTATGTCAGGCGATCCAAATTTCTCTGGCTGGAGTCATAAAACAGAAAAGGGCGGAATGGATGAATTAAGATTGTTTAATAAAGCCCTTACGCAAGATGAAGTTAAAACCATTATGCTTAAAGAACAAGCCGCTTTCTATATGGATTTTAACGGAGATTATACAGATGCCATTACCGGGACGGATGCAACAGAAGTTGGCACTCCTGGTTTTAGCTATGGCAACGGAATTTCCGGAGATGCATACCAGGGAGCTGCAGAATCTTATCTCACCTTCCCTTCTGAAGAGTTGGCGCAGGGAGAAGAATTTAGTACCAGCTTTTGGTTGAAAATTGACGCTTCTGATACGCGGGCGGGTATTATTAATATCGCTCCGGTAGATCCGGCAGGACCATCAGATAAACCCAGTGGTTTCGGATTTATCAGAGAAGGCAACGAGACAAGTCAGAAATTTATACTACTCGTAGGAAATGGCACAAATGCATCGTGGTTCAATCCGGGTGCCCCGGCAACAATAGATCCGACAATTCAAAACGGATGGATTCATTTTGCAATTTCCATTTCAGCTACAGAAGCAGCATTTTACATGGATGGAGAGCAGGTAAGCCAAGGAGAATTTCCCGGTATAGACTGGTCTGACGTTGGGCCTTTATCAATTATGTCAGGTGATCCAAATTTCTCTGGCTGGAATCATAAAACAGAAAAAGGCCAAATGGATGATTTGTATATCTTCAAAAAAGCACTTTCGCCTGAAGAAGTTACTTTAATGATGCAAGACGGTTTGTAGAATACTATAAGGTAGTTTAAAGAATTGGCCTGCCGAAATTCTTCGGTGGGTCAATTCAAACTTTTTCTTTTATTTCAAAACTCTTATCTGCTGATTCTGATGCGTATATTCCATAAATTATTATTGCTTTTTTTTGTAACAGGAGTGATTGTTTCCTGCAGTAAGGATGATCCGGCGGAAGAAAAACCGACGGAAGACTTGGCAATCACTTACGCTTATATTGGCGAAACGGCACTTATCGCAAGTGGCACCAATTCAGATGTTGCCATCGATGAAACAATTGAGATTCGTTTCAACAAAGCCGTAAATAAAGTATCAGCCGAGGCAAGTATTAGTTTATTCGACGCAGATAATAATCCTTTAGCATTAACTCTTTTCTATTTCAACTCCAATCAATTGGTAAAGATCGATCATCAGGATCTGGAGGAAAATGCAACTTACACCTTAACAATTTCACCCGATTTGGAAGGGTCAAACAAAGAGCCTTTTAAAGGGCAATCGTATACCTTTTCCACACTTACAACACCATTGATTCTGGAAAGTGTGCAAATTGATGAGGTGACTTACAATCCGTTATCGCGAATTTTAAACATTAACCGCAAACCGGTGATCCGGCTGCAATTTAATTCAGCCGTTTCAAAAGATGATATTTCTCTTTATTCAACTTATTCCAGTAATGGGGCCTCGGTGGCTTCAATATATAATCAGGTAGACGAACAAACGATTTATGTTGAGATTTCGCAGGAAATGGAAGGTTTTAGTAAAACCGTTTTTGCCATTTCATCCGACATTGAAAATCGTATTGACCGGCCTTTCGAAGGGTTGGAACTGAACTTTTACACACAAGCCGATACCACTCCAAAATTCCCTTTAATTTCGGACGAGGAATTGTTAACGCTGGTTCAACGGCAAACATTCAAATATTTCTGGGATTTCGCGCATCCGGTAAGCGGATTGGCACGGGAACGGAATACTTCAGGTAATACTGTAACCACAGGAGGATCCGGTTTTGGAGTAATGTCGATATTGGTAGGTATTGAACGCGGATTTATTACCCGTCAGCAAGGAGTTGACAGATTGGAAACTATTGTCGACTTTTTAACGAATGCCGATCGTTTTCACGGTGTGTGGCCGCATTGGCTAAACGGCGAAACCGGGCAAACCATTCCGTTCAGCACAAACGACGATGGTGGCGACCTGGTGGAAACAGCTTTTATGATGCAGGGATTACTGACTGTGCGGCAATACCTGAATTCCGGCAATTCGCAGGAATCATCTCTGATCGACAAGATCAACACCCTCTGGGAAACCATTGAATGGGATTGGTACACCCAAGGCGGACAAGATGTGTTGTACTGGCACTGGTCGGAAAATAACGACTGGGCAATGAATATGAAAATAAGGGGATGGAATGAGGCACTTATTATTTATGTATTAGCTGCTTCATCGCCAACGCACACCATCGATAAAGATGTATACACCAAAGGCTGGGCGCGGGACGGCGATATGGAAAACACCAGTAACAGTTCGTACTACGGCTACACATTGCCCTTGCGCACAGACATGGGCGGTCCTTTGTTTTTTTCGCATTATTCGTTCCTTGGGCTTGATCCGCGAAATCTTTCCGATCAGTACGCCAACTACTGGGAGCAAAATGTAACGCACTCAAAAATAAATCAGGCCTACTGTGCCGATAATCCGCAGAACTTTGTTGCGTATTCTGATGAATGCTGGGGACTTACAGCCAGCGACGGCTACTCTGGTTATTCGGCGCACTCGCCCAACAACGACCGGGGTGTTCTTACACCTACAGCAGCGCTGTCATCGATGCCTTACACACCTGAGGAATCAATGGAAGCTTTGCTCTATTTCTATTACACCCTTGGAGATAAATTGTGGGGAGATTATGGATTCTACGATGCTTTTGATTTTACCAACGGCTGGGTGGCTGATTCTTACCTGGCCATAGATCAGGGGCCGATTGTAGTGATGATTGAAAATTACCGGACCAACCTGCTTTGGGACTTATTTATGTCGTGTCCAGAAGTACAATCCGGATTGACAAAACTTGATTTTACGTATTAACAGATGAAGAAGATTATATTTCCAATAGTATTGATTGCACTGGTTTCTACAATTGTCTTTTCTGGCTGTTCAACCGGAAACAAAAAACCAGTTGAGAAAATGCAGAAAACCGAGATATCGCTTGAAGATTCTTTGTTGAATTTGGTGCAATACCAAACCTTTCAGTATTTCTGGGACGGTGCCGAACCGGTTTCAGGAATGGCACGCGAACGCATTCACATGGACAATATTTATCCGCATAACGATCAGGATGTTGTAACACTCGGAGGCTCAGGATTTGGCGTTATGGCCATTCTTGTGGGTATCGAACGCGGATTTATCACTCGCGAACAGGCACTGGAACGTTTTCAACGCATTGTTGCTTATCTCGGTAAAGCTGATCGTTTTCACGGAGCATGGCCACACTGGCTCGACGGGCCAACCGGAAAAGTAAAACCTTTCAGTAAAAAAGATGATGGTGGCGATTTGGTGGAAACTGCTTTTATGATCCAGGGATTACTGGCAGTTGCCGAATATTATAAAGGTGGAAATGAGACAGATCAGCAGTTGGTAGCTGATATTCAACAATTGTGGGAAGAAGTAGAATGGGACTGGTACACGCAGGGAAAAGATGTGCTGTACTGGCACTGGTCGCCCAATTATGGCTGGGAAATGAATTTCCCGGTGGGTGGCTACAACGAGTGTCTGATTATGTACGTTCTGGCAGCTTCCTCGCCAACGCATCCAATTTCGCCCGCTGTTTACGACAAAGGCTGGGCGCTTAACGGAGACATTGCAAAAGACACTGTTTACTACGGACTAAGTACCGTTCTTAACTTTTACGAACACAACGACGATCCGATCGGACCACTGTTCTGGGCACATTACTCATACCTTGGTCTGAATCCGAAAGGGCTAAAAGACAAGTACGCCGACTACTGGAAACTGAATGTAAATCATGCCACAATTCATTATCGTTATGCGCTTGATAATCCTAAAAATTTCAAAGGTTATGGCGAAAATCAGTGGGGATTTACGTCAAGTTATTCCATGCGCGGTTATGCAGGTCATCATCCCGGAGATGCCGACCTGGGAGTAATTTCTCCAACGGCAGCACTTTCATCGTTTCCGTATACGCCTAAAGAATCCATGCAATTCCTGAAATACCTGTACCTGGATGCCGATTCACTGGTGGGAAAATACGGTCCTTACGATGCCTATAGCCAAACAGAAAATTGGTATTTGCCACGTTATCTGGCTATCGATCAGGGACCAATTCCGGTGATGATTGAAAATTACCGCAGCGGACTTTTGTGGAACTTGTTTATGAGAAACGAAGATGTGCAGGCAGGGCTTGCGAAGTTGGGATTTGAAACACCGTAACAGATAGATTAAGAAGAAATGCAAACCTTAAAAAAACTCATTGGAACAACTTTATTTGCCCTGCTTGTAATCAGCAGTGGTCAGGCCCAAACTATTGTTCCAAATACCTACTGCAATCCGCTGGATATTGATTACACCTACATGGTTTACAATTCTGCCCGGAATATTTCATATCGATCGGGTGCTGATCCGGCAGTTATTGAGTTTCGTGGCGAATACTACATGTTTGTAACCCGTTCGTTTGGCTACTGGCATTCATCCGACTTAGTGAACTGGGATTTTATCAAACCTCAGCAATGGTTTTTCGAAGGATGTAACGCACCTACTGCTTTCAATTACAAAGATTCGTTGGTGTATTTTGCCGGCGATCCGGCGGGTTACGGAAGTATTCTTTATACCGACGATCCGAAAGGTGGCAAATGGACACCAACCCCTTCCATTTCGAATAATATTCAGGATTCGGAACTTTTTATCGATGACGATGGAAAAACCTATTTATACTGGGGCTCATCGAATGTGTATCCGATACGTGTAAAGGAACTTAACACAAATGATCGTTTTCTTGAAACAGGAGTAAAAAAAGACCTGATCAACCTGGTAGAAGAAGAACACGGCTGGGAACGTTTTGGCGAAAACAACTTTCATCCGACTCTAAAAGAAGGATATATGGAAGGCGCTTCGATGACAAAACACAAGGGCAAATATTATTTGCAGTACGCCGCGCCGGGAACGCAGTTTAATGTTTATGCCGATGGCGTTTACATTGGCGAATCACCGCTGGGACCTTTCACCTATATGAAAAATAACCCAATGAGCTTTAAACCGGGAGGTTTTACCAACGGCGCGGGACACGGAATTACCGTAAAACAAACCAATGGGCAATACTGGCATTTTGCCACCATGGCGCTGGCGTCGAACGCCCAATGGGAACGCCGACTGTGCATGTTCCCAACCTATTTTGATGAAGACGGTTTGATGCACTCGAATACTGCCTATGGCGATTATCCGCGTTTTGGCCCCGATCATCCTACAAAAGCCGGACAGCATTGTGGCTGGATGTTGTTGTCGTACAAAGGAAAGGTTACCGTTTCATCGTCGTTAAAACAGATTATGAAATTCACCTCAAACAATGATGAGATTGAGGTACACGAATTGCCTCTTGAAAAAAATGATAAAGAAGAAATTACCGCCAATGTGTTGACCGATGAAAATCCAAAAACATTTTGGGTAGCTGAAGCCAACAACGATAAACAATGGATAAAGATTGAAATGTTGAATCCCGGACATATTTATGCTTTTCAACTGAATTTCCATGATTATGAGTCGGGTATTTATACACGCACCGAAGGTTTACGGCACCGTTTTATTATCGAAGTTTCAGCAGATGGGAAAAACTGGCAGACCGTGGTTGACCGCAGCAACAGTTACAAAGATTCGCCTAATGCATACATTGTGCTGAATCAGCCGGTGGAAGCAAGATTTGTTCGCTATAAAAACATCGAAGTTCCGGGAAACAACTTTGCCATGAGCGAGATCCGGGTATTTGGTTTGGGACTGGGCAAGAAACCAGCCGAAGTAAAAGATTTTGAAATAACACGTCAAGATGACCGCCGGGATATTTCCTTCGCATGGAAACCGGTAAAAGGTGCTCAGGGATACAATATCCGCTGGGGTATTGCACCGGACAAATTGTACCAATCCTGGCAGCTTTACGATACAAACGAACATTTTATGCGCTGTCTCGATCGTGATACTCCCTACTATTTTTCGATAGAAGCATTTAACGAAAATGGAATTTCTGAACCAACGGAACCGATTAAAATTGATTAGTAACTATAAAACACTTTAGATATGTCACGCTTTTTACTATTTGTTGCAGTACTATTTTTATTTGCAGGATGTGTAACTCCAACAAGCAACTCGGGTGATTCCGAAATGGATGTCTTTGTTTCCGATTTAATGGCAAAAATGACCATTCAGGAAAAAATTGGTCAGTTGAACCTGATCACGCCCGGAGGTGGGATTCCCACAGGATCGGTGGTAAGTACCGGTGTTGAGGAGAAGATTAAAACCGGAAAGGTAGGCGGTATTTTTGGTGTTTACGGACCGGAGAAAACGCGTCAGGCACAGCAGCTGGCTGTTGAAGAAAGCCGCCTGGGAATTCCGATGATCTTTGGTTCGGATGTTATTCATGGTTACAAAACTACTTTCCCGCTACCGCTTGGATTAGCCAGTACCTGGGATATGGAACTGATTGAAAAAACCGCTCAGATTGCGGCCAAAGAAGCAACTGCCGATGGTATTTTCTGGAATTTCTCACCAATGGTTGACGTATCGCGAGACCCGCGCTGGGGGCGTATTTCTGAAGGTGCCGGTGAAGATCCGTACCTGGGTTCCGAAATTGCCAAAGCAATGGTAAACGGATACCAGCAAGACAACCTGACCGGAACTACTACAATGATGGCAACCGTAAAACATTTTGCCTTATACGGTGCTGCTGAAGCCGGCCGTGATTACAACTCAGTTGATATGAGTCACCTGCGGATGTTTAACGAATATTTTCCGCCGTACAAAGCGGCAATCGATGCCGGCGTTGGCTGTGTCATGTCGTCGTTTAACGATGTTGACGGTGTTCCTGCATCGGGAAATAAATGGTTACTAACCGATGTATTGCGCGACAGATGGGGATTTAATGGTTTTGTGGTATCTGATTATACTTCGGTTAACGAAATGATTGCTCATGGTTTGGGCGATT
Source organism: uncultured Draconibacterium sp. (assembly GCF_963675065.1). Classification (NCBI taxonomy): domain Bacteria; kingdom Pseudomonadati; phylum Bacteroidota; class Bacteroidia; order Marinilabiliales; family Prolixibacteraceae; genus Draconibacterium; species uncultured Draconibacterium sp. The sequence goes on from NZ_OY775905.1 coordinate 710,611, forward strand.
TACAAGCCGTTTCGGCACTGGCATTAAAAGCCGGATTGGACATGGACATGGTAGGAGAAGGATTTCTGACCACGCTTGAAAAATCGCTGGAAGAAGGAAAAGTAACAGAGGAAGACATCAATGTCGCTTGCCGCCGAATTCTGGAGGCGAAATATAAACTGGGACTTTTTGAAAATCCATACCGTTACTTTGATAATACGCGCCCTGAAAAAGATATTTTAACTGCCGAACACCGCCAGGTGGCACGACAAGCTGCAGCTAGCTCAATGGTATTATTGAAAAACGAAGACCAGTTACTGCCGCTGAAAAAATCAGGAACTGTAGCTTTGGTGGGTCCACTGGTTGACAGCCGAAGTAATATGCTCGGAACATGGGCGCCAACAGGCGATTTTAATTTGGCAGTTACCGTTCTGGAAGGATTTCAGAACGTGGTTGGCAACAAAGTAAATATTCTTCATGCAAAAGGAGCCAATATATGCGACGATCCGGAGTTTGCAAAAAAGATAAATGTATTTGGTCCGAAGATATTTATCGATGAGCGTTCTACCGAAACCATGTTGCGCGAAGCTGTTTCGGTATCGAAAAAGGCTGATGTAATTATTGCCGTTGTTGGAGAAGCTACTGAAATGACGGGTGAATCATCGAGCCGCACAGACATTACCATGCCGCCAGGTCAGAAGAAATTATTAAGAGAACTGGCAAAAACCGGTAAGCCACTGGTTGTTGTAAATATGAGTGGCCGTCCGATGGAAATTGGCGAAGAAGTGGAAACGGCGGATGCCTTTCTGCAAATGTGGCATGCCGGTGTTGAAGGCGGAAATGCCTTGCCCGACGTATTGTTTGGCGATTACAATCCATCAGGGAAATTAACAGCAACTTTCCCTGTAAATGTTGGCCAAGTACCAATTTATTACAGTGTTCGAAACACAGGTCGGCCACAGGATGGCGATACTTTTCAAAAATTTAAATCAAATTATCTGGACGCACCAAATTCGCCGCTTTTCCCATTCGGATATGGGTTAAGCTACACATCATTTGAGTTTAAAAACTTGAGTGTCGACAAAACAAACATCACAAATAATGACGAGTTAAAAGTATCTGTTGAAGTGAAGAATACAGGCGATTTTGCCGGAGAGGAAGTAGTTCAGCTTTACATTCGCGATATGGTGGCCAGTATTACACCACCACTGCGTTTATTAAAAGGATTTGAAAAAGTTTCCATTCCAAAAGGTGAAACAAAAACGGTAGAATTTACCATTACCAACAACGACCTGGCATTTTATCATTCTGATCTGTCGTTTTATGCCGAACCCGGTGAATTTGAGATTTATGTGGGAGGTGATTCAAACGCCACATTGGCGACAAAATTTACCTTGAAATAAAAACTAAACCAACTAAAATGAGAAATTTATTTATAACCGCTTTTTTTGGATCAGTATTATTGTTGGGAGCCTGCTCACAAAAAGAAAGTACACCGCAGCGTCCGAACATTATTTTTATTATGAGCGACGATCATGCCTACCAGGCCATTAGTGCGTATGACGATAAACTGATACAAACACCAAATATCGACCGGATTGCCGAAGAAGGAATGATATTCACTAACGCCTGTGTTTCTAATTCAATTTGTGCCCCTTCGCGGGCAACAATTTTAACCGGTAAACACACGCACATTCATGGAAAAATCGATAATAACTTTCCTTTCGATACTACAAATGTTACTTTTCCGCAGTTACTGCACGATGCCGGTTATCAGACAGCCATGTTTGGCAAACTGCACTTCGGAAATAATCCAAAAGGCTTTGATGAGTTTAAAATCCTTCCGGGACAGGGCGATTATTACAATCCCGATTTTATAACCAACAATGGCGATACAACCATACAAGGCTATGTTACCGATGTGATTACCGACCTCGCCATCGACTGGATGGATAACCGAAGAAAGGAAGACAAACCTTTTTTAATGATGTACCTGCACAAAGCGCCTCATCGCGAGTGGTACCCGGCCGAACGTCATTATAAAGAATTTACCAAAAAGACTTTCCCGGAACCGGAAACATTATTCGATGATTACAAAGGCCGGGGAACAGCAGCAAAAGAAGCTGAGATGAATTTGCTAAAACACATGACAGTTTCGGCCGATAACAAAATTTATCCGGAGTTGGCAAAAGATCTGGGTGTTGAGGAAATGTCAGAATGGGGCTTTAATGTTTTTAAAAGTAAATATGCCCGTTTTACCGACGAACAAAAGGCAAAGTGGGATGCCGTTTATGGCCCAATAAACGAAGAGTTTGCAAAGCTATACCCAACAATGAGCGACTCGGCTTTTATGCGTTGGAAATACCAGCGTTACATGCAGGATTACCTGGGGTGTATTGCTGCTGTTGATGAAAATGTGGGCCGTTTGCTCGATCACCTGAAAGAACAGGGGCTGGACGAAAATACCATTGTCGTTTATACCTCCGACCAAGGATTTTACCTGGGCGAGCACGGCTGGTTCGACAAACGTTTTATTTATAACGAATCGTTTAAAACACCACTTTTGGTGAAGTGGCCGGGTAAAATTGCTCCCGGATCGGTTTCGGATGAAATGGTGCAAAACCTCGATTTTGCACAAACCTTTCTGGAGGCTGCCGGAATTGAGGCACCGTCGGATATGCAGGGAGAAAGCCTAATACCACTGTTAGTGGGCGATACTGCCAGCTGGACCCGCGACGCGGTTTATTACCATTACTACGAATATCCGGGATTTCATATGGTAAAACGCCACTACGGAATTGTAACCACAGACTTTAAACTTGCTCATTTTTACTACGATATTGATGAGTGGGAATTGTACGACCGTAAAAAAGATCCGCTGGAACTGAATAATGTTTACGACGATCCGGCATATGCAGATGTAGTTACTGCTTTGACGAAACAATTACAAGATTTGCGTGTGCAATACAAAGACTCTGACGAGTTGGATCGGAAATTTATTCAGAAATATAAGGACAAAGGGCTGATAAAATAAGTCTTTAATTTGTGTGGCCAGAAAAAATATCGGCAAGTTGCTATTTAGTCAGCTTGCCGATATTCTTTTAGGGAAATTCCATCACTTTCAGCAAGGTAACTCCCATTGTAAATTAAAAATAAGTTACTGCACCATAGCGGTAGAAGGATCTTCAACCAGTATAACATCGCCTTCGTTAACGCCTGAAATAATTTCGCAGTAATCTTTACCAAATGTTCCCAAAACAATTTCAGTACGAACAACTTCATCATCCTTCTGAAGCAAAACATCGAAATGTTGCGATAACTTCATTCCCGGCAATTTTAGAATTCGAAGCACATTTTCTTTATCATTGGCTTTTACCAGCAACTCAATATTTTCAACGCCCATAAGTTTTTGCTGCTCATTTTCGGCAACAAAAACATCAAACGATACCGACTCTGAATTTTCATCGTCGTAAACCTGACCGATAGTTCCCATAAACTTTTCGCCATTCACCAACACTTCCACCTTTCCTCCGGCGTGAATTAAACTGAGTTTGTTTTTTCCGGCAGTTCCAACAATTTTCAAGGCACTTTCATCGGCAATTTTTACTAATACCTGATCAAGCGAAACATAATCGCCCACATTCCCGGCAAGCTCCAGGAGAATTCCTGAAACCGGTGCTTTTACGTCTGTCTTTTGGAGAATAGCTCTTTGTGTATTCAGGCTCTTTTTAAACGATTGAATTTGTAATGTGAGGTTGCGCTCATCCATTTCAAGCTGCTGCAAACGTATAGAATTCTTTTCTGCCTGATTATTTAAATCCTGCTCGGCCAACAACAGGTTTTGCTTTATTTGATCGACTCTTGCCTGCGATGTTCCACCGGCTTCCAATAACTTTTCCTGCTGTTCGAGCGAATTTTGCATATTCTGAACACGAGCTTTTTTCGCCTGTTCACTTTGATTAAGATCGAGCTGAATACTTCGTGCATTTAAGCGGTTTTTCTCTAGTGCATTTTCTTTTTGTTGTATCTGGTTATTCAAACTGGCAATTTCATCCAAAATCTGCGTTTTGTCGAGCTGCATAATAAGTTCCCCTTTTTCAACCCGCTCGCCTGGCATTTTCTGTACGGCAACCACCGAGTTACGCAAAGGGTTTAGCACCGACACAACATTGGCCGCACGAACGCTTCCCTGGCATTTAAACGAAGCCACCACCGGGCCACGATCTACAACTTCGGTTTTAATTTCTGATTTATCCGAATTTCCTTTACAGGCAAACAGTACGCTCGCCAAAATTGCCAGAAGGCTAAAAACAAATAATCGGGATCTGTTATCCATAATGATTCCAGTTTTATACAAAGTTAACCAAATGTACAAAAATGCAGACACAAAAAAGGCAGCACAAACTTTGCTGCCTTCCTATTATCTTAAATACTGTTACTAATCGATTTTATCAACATACAATTTTTTGATGTCACTTAAATAGTTAACATCCATTTTGTCTGAGAAAATACGGACAGCTTCAACAAGCTTACCATCGATATAAAATGAAGCACTGGCAGCATCAAATTCATGTCCTTGCCAGTTGTATTTCACATCCATCGAAACTTTAATAAACTCCCCTGAATCCAGATATTTAGGCACCTCAATATAAGCAAAAGTAGGATCCTGAGCATTCAGAAAAATACCATCTGACAGTTTTTCGAGTTCTAGAAATTTAACGATCTTAACACTGGCTTCCAGCTTTCCTTTTAATTTCTTTTTCATCAGGAAATGAATCCCCTGATCCACATAGGCTTCCTGAATTTTCACTAACAGATCAAGCGATGGCAGATGTTTTATTCGAATCGCATTAAGAAAGGTTGAACCGATAGACATGTAGGCTTTCCCTGCATCAAAATTCCAGTCGTATTTTTTTTCAATGGCTTGCGTAGCTCTCAGAACATCCTCTAAAGGATATTGCTTATCCAGCACCAGGTAAATGTACATTGATCCCGGATCGGTAGGCAGATTATGGTAATACCCGGGAAACGGATTTAATGATTCGAATACCAGGCTATCGGGAAGAATTTTTTCCTCTACCGAAACAACCATATCTTTTTTTGTGAGGTTTACGAATACCTCCATCTTTTTATTTCCCATGATTGATATCTTTGATTTTTATTTTTAACAATAACATATGGCAAGCCAAGTAGTTCAATTAAAACATATAGGCAAGGTAACATTTTCTCAAAACCAGCGATCTAAAAATATTAAACTTAGTGTAAAAGCCGACAAATCGGTATTGGTTTCTTTTCCTTTTTTTATCACGTCTAAGGAGGCGTTGGCTTTTGTGGAAAAAAATAAGCAATGGGTGCTAACGCAGCAGGAAAAGATGAAAGCACGTGCAACCACTATAAAACCGGATACTGAGATTGAAACAAAATTGCATAAAATCCGCATCGTTCAGGGCGAAAAAAACGATGCCAACCGAAAAGGTGATATCATAACAATTTCGGTATCGGATTTTGAAAGTGAAGACTCAATGGCTTTTATTGATGAGATTTTAACTACTGTTTACCGCCACGAAGCCAAACGTTTACTTCCGGTACGAATTTCTGATCTGTCCAAAAAACATGGCTTTAACTACAACAAAGTTACCATCCGTAACAACCGTCGAAACTGGGGAAGCTGCTCATCAAAAAACAACATAAGCCTGAATTTACAAATGATGAAACTGCCGGTAAAACTGATCGACTATATTCTGCTACACGAGTTGGTGCATACCGAAGTTAAAAATCACGGCCCAAAATTCTGGGAACGACTAAACCAGATTACCGATGGCAAAGCACGCGAACTGGCACGCGAAGTAAAAAAATACTCCACTTACACTTTGTAAAAAATGTATCTTTACAAAAGCGGAGTTAAATAAACCTCAATTTTCAGCACTATTAATACAGTAGGATACTGCAACTGAAAAAGAGAATCTAACTTTGCCGTATAATTTTAAAAGCTAAGTTTTGAGAGCACTGTTCACACTGCTTTTAATTTATTTTCTGACAGGGATACTACAAATTTTGGGAGACCACGCTTTTGTATCAAAAGATAGTGGTTACACCGCAGAAACCGGCACCGCAGAAATCGAATGTATTGTGTCGTCGGATTTTGATTTGTGCGAATCTGTACTGGAAAATCTGGAAGATAACGACAACAAAACTCTTTCATTTCTACTGATAAACACAACATTCGTAACCTTCCCCAGAAGTTTAAATAGTTCAGGCAAAAGAACTAATACTGCAGTTTTTAAGCACATTCTTATTCTTCATACCAATCTCCCCCCACCTACTTTTATCGCATAAAATTTCGGATTGCTGCATTATCCCGAAAATATGGGGATGATTTCGACTGGCCTATCACTATTTCATTTTGTAAATTTATATAGCCATCGCAACACTTCTAATTCGAAAGTAAAAAGCATTTTAAGAACGATACTGTTAAAAATGTAAAGCAACAACTTTATAATTCATTGCCACTTTTATAAATACCATTTTGCAAGAAATGAAGCACCTTAAAATAAATATCGCTTTAATTTTACACATCATTTCAATCGTAATTACGTTCGAAAGTCTTTTTATGCTCTTTGCTCTTATTGTCTCATTTATATACAAAGAGAGCGTTTTTACTGATCTGTCGCACACTTTTCTGATCACCTTTGTTTTAGGGGTTGCTTTAAACCTGCTTACAAAAAAACAACGGCACGTAGAACCTTCGTTGCGCGAGAGTTTCATTATTGTTACACTGGCCTGGGTAGTAATGGCTTTGGTGGGTACACTCCCCTATTTGCTAAGTGGTAGTATCCCGAATTTCACCAATGCTTTTTTCGAATCAATTTCCGGTTTTACAACAACCGGATCGTCGATTTTGGCCGACATTGAAGCCCTGCCCAAAAGTATTTTGTTTTGGCGTGCCGAAACCCACTGGATTGGCGGAATGGGAATTATTGTTTTGGTGGTAGCCATTATGCCATTTCTGAAAATTAACGGGATTTACCTGTTTTACTCCGAAGTGTCGAGCGTGGCAACCGAAAAAGTCTCGACACGAATACGCAAAGTGGCACGCAGATTATGGCTCATTTACCTGGGGCTAACTTTTTCCGAAACCATTATTTTATGGATTGGCGGCATGTCGCTGTTCGATGCCATTTGTCATTCGTTTGCCACCATTGCCACCGGTGGTTTCTCCACCAAGAACGATAGTTTGGCCGGCTTCTCGCCATTTATACAATACACGGTAACCTTTTTTATGCTGCTTTCGGGAATCAACTTTGTGGTGCACGTTTTCTGGTTACGGGGCGATTTTAGAACTGCTTTTAAGAATGAAGAACTCCGGTTGTATCTAAAAATAATATTGGTTGCCGGAACGATCATTACCCTGTCACTTTTCTTTCATCACCAGGATATGGGATTTGAGCCGGCTTTCCGTCATGCCTTTTTCCAGGTGGTTTCCATTATTACCGCAACCGGGTTTGCCACTGCCGATTATTTGCAGTGGCCATTACAATCCATTGGAATAATTGCTATTCTGATGTTGATCGGCGCATCATCAGGATCAACCGGCGGAGGTGTGAAGGTTATCCGTCACCTTGTAGTTTTTAAGCGTATGCGCACACTATATAAAGAATATTTTTCGTCGAGCACGGTTGTACGTGTGGTTCACTACAACAAAAACGTGGTGCGCCCCGAGCTCATTAACCGCGTTTTTACTTTTGTTCTTTTTTACTACCTCATACTTATTATCGGCACTATGATAATGATGCTTTGGACCAACGACCTAAAAACTTCGTTTGGTGCAGTGGCAACAAGTATGGCCGGCATTGGTCCTGGATTTGGCACCGTTGGCCCGGTGAGCAACTTCCTGCATTTACCCGATGGTGCAAAATATTTCTTAACTGCGCTAATGGTAATTGGTCGTTTAGAAATTTATTCAGTACTGGTACTTTTCACTCCGTCGTTCTGGCTCGATTAAGGAGAGTTCAAGAATTTCTTATACATTCGTGCAAGAATTTTTGAGACTATGAATTGGAACACACTTCTTTCGCCAAAACGATTGGGCAGTAAGGGTACTTTAGGCCCCGTAACAAACGAAGACCGCACACAGTTTCAGCGCGATTACGACCGGATTATTTTCTCGTCGCCATTTCGGCGGATGCAAAATAAAACACAGGTTTTCCCGCTTCCCGAGCACATTTTCGTGCACAACCGCCTCACGCATAGTCTGGAGGTTGCCAGTGTTGGCCGATCGCTGGGGAATTTATTGTCGGAATACCTGCTTGAAATTCATCAGGATAATCCGCTGATCCACGAAATCGGAACGATCGTTTCAACCGCTTGTCTGGCTCACGATTTAGGAAATCCGCCGTTTGGGCACTCTGGCGAAGCAGCTATTTCAAACTATTTTAACAAAGCTAGTGGCCAGAAATTCAAAGACCAGCTTTCGGAAGGCGAATGGAAAGACTTCACCTGTTTTGATGGAAATGCCAACGCTTTTCGCACACTCACCCATCAATTTAACGGCAAACGAGAGGGTGGTTTTGCATTAACCTATTCAACGCTGGCCAGCATTGTAAAATATCCGTACGAGTCGGTAAAAGCTACCAAACCAAAATTTGGCTTTTTCCAGTCGGACAAAGAAAATTACTACCACATTGCCAATGAGCTGGGAATAGCACAACGCGAAGATGAAAGTTTTGCCCGTCATCCGCTGGTGTATCTGGTGGAGGCCGCCGACGATATTTGCTACCAGATTATGGATTTGGAAGATGCTTTTAAACTGGGCATTTTACACTACGACAGAATTCGTGCTCTTTTCCAAAACTTCTTTACCGAAGAACGGATTGAACGTTTCGAGAAAACCTTTACCCAGGTAAGCGATATAAACGAACAAATAAGCTATCTGCGCGCCAATGTTATCGGCGAATTGATTTACCGTTGCATCGACATTTTTAAGAATAATTACGACGCGATTATGTCCGGAGTTTTCGCAGGAAGTCTTATCGATCAGCTTCCTGAAAAACAGGCCGCAGCAATGAAGGAGGTTCAGCGTATTTCGTTCAGCGAAATTTATGCACACCGTTCGGTGGTTGAGATTGAAATTGCGGGTTACAAAATTATCGGCACGCTGCTGGAAGAATTTGTCGATGCGATTATGAATACCGACAAAAAGGATAAATACAGTCATAAGATCTTGTCGTTACTACCCGCACAATATAAGCCCGACGATGATTCGGTGTACCTGAAAATTCAATCGGTAGTTGATTTTGTATCGGGAATGACCGACATTTTCGCACTCGATCTGTACCGAAAACTTAAAGGAATCAGTTTACCTGGGGTGGTTTAATAAGTTAGCTGTATTCAGTCGCAGTTTACAGTGATAATCCTTCTGCAAAAGAGATTTGGGAAGTCGGACAACAATGACGCAATAATGACGCAAGCATGACGCTATCAACAATGCACACACAAAATACTTTTGCCAGTACAATTTAAAAACTTGAAAAATGAGTAATCAAAATCTGGCTACAAACATTAAAAAATTACGCAACAGAAAAGGAATTTCACAGGAATTACTTGCTGAAAAATCGGGTGTTAGTTTACGAACTGTTCAACGCATTGAAAATGGTGAAACAGATCCGCGCGGAGATACGCTAGTCCGTCTGGCAGAAGCGCTTGATACGGCCCCGGAAAACTTGAGTGATTGGAAACTAACCGAAGATAAAGGTTCGTTGATGACTCTGAATTTATCCGCACTGGGATTTTTACTATTCCCTTTGCTAGGAATCGTTATTCCCATGATTATCTGGATTAGCAAAAAAGGAAAAGTGCGTGATCTGGATAACCTGGCAAAAAGTATTCTGAATTTTCAGATCCTCTGGACCGTTGTGTTACTGTTGGTATACATTTATTTTATTGCCAGCACATATTATCGAATAAATCAATCGGGCGATATTTCCATGTCAGTTCTTGGAAATCCTGTTTATAAAATTCTGTCATTGGGTGGATTATATGTTTACAACCTATTTTTGGTTGTCGCCAATACTTTTCGAATAAATGATGGTAAAAAGGTAAAATATTTTCCTCAACTACGAATTATTCGATAATTGAAAGCACATCAGCACTTTCAACTACATGTATAAGGCGCTAAGTTGTTTAGCGCCTTATATATATTAATCACAGCTGATTGGAAACTGAGACTGCAAACTGAAATTATCCTTCCAGTAAATTATCGAGCAAACCGCCACGCGCTTCTTTGCGGGCGTTTCCTCCTGCCGGCGACAATTCGGCAATCAGCTTCCGTATTGGCATACTTTGTAACCAAACTTTACCGGTTCCGCGTAAAGTGGCCAAAAATAATCCTTCGCCACCAAACACCATCGAGCGCAAACCGCCAGCTTGTTCAATACTATAATCAATCGAAGTTTCGAAACCAACAATACAACCGGTGTCTACCCGCAAGGTTTCGTTGTTCAGCTGTTTTTCAATTACAGTTCCTCCGGCGTGGATAAAAGCTTTACCATCGCCATCCAACTGCTGGAGAATAAACCCTTCGCCACCAAAAAATCCGGCACCCAGTTTACGGTTAAAAGTTATCGAGATTTTTGTACCCAATGCAGCACACAAAAAAGCATCTTTTTGTACAATAACTCTTCCACCAAAATCAGGCAGGTTAAGCGGAATAATCGTTCCCGGATAAGGCGCCGAAAATGCCACGTGCTTTTTCCCCCACCCCTGATTGGTAAAATGCGTGAGAAACAGCGACTCACCACTAATCAAACGCGATCCTGCTGATAACACTTTGTCAAAAAAACCGGCACGCGGATTTGAACCGTCTCCCATTCGGGCCTGAAAATCAATACCATCTTCCATGTACAACATGGCACCCGCTTCTGCAATTACTGTTTCTGCCGGATCTAACTCAATTTCAACCAACTGAACATCGTGACCGATGATCTTATAATCAATTTCATGCGAATTCATAGCTTAAATTTTATGTTTGTGCTCCTAATTTAAGTGAATTCATTGAAATAAAATTCCATCTCAGAAAATTTAGCGATCTTTGCACAAAATAATTTAGCAATGCGCAAGAATAACAACAGCAACCGGGGCAGTTCACAAGGTAAATCATCCGGAAATTCGTCAAAACGTTCGGAGAAATCACCTTCTGGGAAACGAGTTGGAAAATCGCGGGTGGTTGAAAAATCGGAACCCAGAAAAGAATTCAAGCCCGGGAAAAATTATCGCAAACCGGCCGATAAGAAAAAAGAGCCAGCTGCACCAAGGCCTAAACTAAAAACGCTTTCGGCCGAAGGAATGCGCCTGAACCGTTTTATCGCCAATGCCGGTGTTTGCTCGCGTCGTGAAGCCGACACTTTTATTACTGCCGGAGCAGTAACCATTAACGGAAAGATTGTTACCGAAATGGGAATACGCGTACTGCCGGGCGACGAAGTTCGTTTCGATGGACGAAAACTGGAAGCCGAGCGCAAAGTGTACATTCTGCTAAATAAACCAAAAGATTATGTGACCACCACCGACGATCCGCATGCGGACAAAATTGTGATGGATCTGATAAAAGACGCTTGCGATGAGCGTGTTTATCCGGTTGGTCGACTGGATCGGAATACAACCGGATTGTTACTGTTTACCAACGACGGAGATCTTTCGAAAAAACTGACACACCCAAAACACAACAGAAAGAAGGTTTATCAGGCTACGCTCGACAAGCCGGTTGAACGCGGACATATGGATATGATTGCTGCAGGAATTGAGCTGGAAGACGGCCCAATTGCTGCCGATGCCATTAGCTATACCTCGGATGACAAAACTGAGGTGGGCATTGAAATTCATTCAGGAAAAAACCGTATTGTACGCCGTATTTTCGAGAACTTTGGTTACCGGGTAAAAAAACTCGACCGGGTACTTTTTGCCGGTCTAACCAAAAAGAATTTACCACGAGGAAAGTGGCGGATTCTTACCGAAAAAGAGGTGAAGTTCTTAAAAATGTTGTAACAAAGAAGATGGAAGTCGGAAGCCCGAAGTCGGAAGAATAGCATAGTCAACTTCGAGCTTCAAACTCCCATACATAATAAAAACGATAGCTGTTTGTTAACCATCAATTGTAATTATTCTCTCTACCAGTTACTAATAAACCGATTTTGGAAAAGGAATTCTTACACATAATCCAGAAAAACCAGGGCATCATCCACAAAGTATGCAACATTTATTGCGACACGGAAGATGACCGAAGTGATCTCTTTCAGGAAATTGTAGTACAACTTTGGAAGTCGTACCCCAATTTCAGAAGAGAATCAAAGGTTTCTACATGGATGTATCGTGTGGCGCTGAATACCGCGATTACTTCGTTCAAAAAAAGTAAAAGAAGACCTGACCAAAGCAGCCTGACGTACGATAATTTTCAGATTGAAGAAGAGAAGTACGATACCGAAACCGAAGAGAATATAAAAGTATTGCACAAAGCCATTCAGCAGCTTACCGGAATCGAAAAGTCGATTGTGTTGCTGTACCTCGAAAACAAAAAGTACGAGGAAATTGCTGAGATTACCGGGATTACCCAAAACTATGTACGGGTGAAAATGAACCGGATAAAAAAGAAGCTGAAGAAACTGATGGTAACTGAAGAGTAGTAGTTATGGAATTAAACGAACTGAAAAAAACATGGAGCAAAATGGCCCCCTCCAAAGAACTGGACGAAAACCAGTTGAACACTATGCTCAGTAATCGTACCAGTAGTCTTATTGACCGTATCGACCGGAACATCAAAATAGGTTTTGTGGTTCTGTTGGGTCTAATTCTCTTGTTTACTTTCGATGATTTTATCTTCTCACCTGAAACCATTGATAAATATTACAGCGAAATGCCTATTCCCAATTGGGTGCTCTTCCTGGCTGTTTTTGGCAATGTACTTATCGTTACTACTTTCCTGTATTTTGTGGTTAAATATTATCGTGTAAAACGACAATGCGATGTGGCTTGTGACCTGAAAGACACTTTGAAAAAAATAATTGAAACACTTATCCTCTATCAACGCCTGTTTTATCTTGCTTTAGCCAGTATACTGCTGTCAATGGCATCGGCCTTTACAACCGGAATGTACGAAGGATTAAATCATAATGCAGAACTACAGGGACTTCAGTTCAATGACATTGAGACAAGTAAACTAATTTTAGCAGTTCTAATTTCGGTTATAATTGTCGTTTTGTTTGGTGGGGCTATTTTCTTTTTCCTTCGTTGGGGATTCCGCAAATTGTATGGCAACTACATCAAAAAATTAAAGGCCACACTGCACGAACTGGAAGAATTGAATTAAATCAGTTTACAATCTTATCATTTTACCCCTAAATTCAGAATCGACTTTCTATCTTTACAGTTCAAACTGAACATTATATTATGACCTTAATAAAATCGATCTCGGGAATACGAGGAACTATTGGAGGAAAACCTGGCGACGGTTTAAGCCCGCTCGACCTGGTTAAATTTACAGCAGCTTACGCCACCTGGGCAAAAGAAAAAGCAAACAAAGAAAAAATTACCGTAGTTGTTGGCCGCGATGCAAGAATTTCGGGCGAAATGGTAGCATCAATCGTTGTTTCAACACTGTCGGGAATGGGATGTAATGTGGTGAACATCGGGCTGGCAACCACGCCAACCACCGAGATTGCCGTAACAGAAGAAAAAGCTGATGGCGGAATTATCCTCACAGCCAGTCATAATCCGAAACAATGGAATGCACTAAAACTACTGAATTCCGCAGGTGAATTTCTCGATGCCGAAGAAGGAGCCAAAGTACTGGCATTGGCCGATGCTGAAGATTTCAGCTTTGCCGAAGTGGATGACCTGGGAGCAGTGGTTGAAAAAGACTACACCGATATTCACGTGCAACACGTTTTGGATCTTGATTTGGTTGACGTGGAAGCTATAAAAAAAGCCAACTTCTCGGTGGCTGTAGATGCCGTAAACTCGGTTGGTGGCGTTGCCATGCCGGCTCTTTTTAAATCACTCGACATTGAAAATATAGTAGAAATAAACTGCGAACCAACCGGGCATTTTGCGCATACACCGGAACCCATTCCTGAAAACCTGGTTGAAACCGCAGAAATTATCAGCAAGAATAAAGTTGACGTTGGTTTTGTTGTCGATCCGGATGTTGACCGCCTGGTGATCATCAACGAAGACGGCAGTATGTTTAACGAAGAATACACGCTGGTAGCTGTTGCCGATTATGTATTGGGACACACTCCGGGTAATACGGTTTCCAACTTATCATCGAGCCGGGCGCTACGCGATGTAACTGAAAAACACGGTCAGAGCTACTCGGCCGGAATGGTTGGCGAAGTGAATGTTGTGGCCAAAATGCGCGAAACAAATGCGATTATCGGCGGCGAAGGAAACGGCGGAATTATTTATCCAGCGAGCCACAGTGGCCGCGATGCTTTGGTTGGAGCGGCACTTTTCCTTTCTCATTTGGCAAAGTCGGGCCTTAAATGTTCGGAGTTGCGTAAAACCTATCCCGATTATTTTATCTCGAAAAACAAAATTGAACTGACGCCTGACATCGATGTAGATGGAATTCTAGTAAAAATGAAGGAAAAGTACGCCCACGAAGAGGTAACAGCAACCGATGGAGTAAAAATCGATTTTGCTGAGTCGTGGGTGCATTTACGTAAATCGAATACTGAGCCGATTATCCGTATTTATGCTGAGGCGAAATCAAGTGCTGAAGCTGATAAACTGGCTCAACAAATGATTGAAGAAATGAAAAGCCTTTTATAATAGACATTACGGAAGGTTATTCCAATAGTTTTTAAGTGTGAGCCTTAAGCGAAACACTGGAATTATAATGGTTAATGCCGATTGAAAACGGAAATTGTATGAGATGAGACTCATCCTGATTTCACATCGGTATTACCCAAACGTTAAGCGCCTCTTTTAAAATAGGGGCAGAAATTAAATTTGAGCTAAATTTATGTTATAAAACATGTTTTTCGTTTTTCCTATTTAAAAACAATCTACATTTGAACCGAAAACATCATTCAGCAAAAAAACTTACTGAATGCAAAACATGAAACAATGAAAAGAAAAAAGAATATAGCGATCGTAGCACACGATAACCGCAAAAAAGATATTATGGAGTGGGTGGCTTTCAACTGGAAAGAACTGGCCCAGCACGACTTAATTTGCACTGGAACAACCGGGAAAATGGTTGAGGAGGCACTTGCTGAAAGCTGCCACAAACATGCCACTGTACCGCCAACCGTTACCCGTTTGAAATCGGGGCCACTGGGTGGCGACCAGCAGTTGGGAGCAATGATCTGCGAAGGAAACATCGATATGCTCATCTTCTTTTGGGATCCGATGCAGCCGCAACCGCACGATGTTGATGTA
Source organism: uncultured Draconibacterium sp. (assembly GCF_963675065.1). Taxonomy (NCBI): domain Bacteria; kingdom Pseudomonadati; phylum Bacteroidota; class Bacteroidia; order Marinilabiliales; family Prolixibacteraceae; genus Draconibacterium; species uncultured Draconibacterium sp. The sequence goes on from NZ_OY775905.1 coordinate 726,022, forward strand.
AAAGCCTTGCTGCGTATCACGGTTTTATATAATATTCCAACAGCATCGAACCGTTCTACGGCCGACTTTATGGTTACATCTGAATTATTTCACGAGCAATACGATCCAATAATCAAAGATTACGCCGAATACATTGCTCGCGAAGTTGAAATAAAATAAGCTTAATTTTTAATTTTTTTAAAAAGACTTTCCTGTCTTGGTAATATTTTCAATATTTTTATCGTTATTGTCCGACATTAATAGTGATTAAATCTATGCGTATTATCAGGAATGCAGTCATCCTCACACTTCTTATTATCAGCAATTTGAGCTTGTCAGTACAAGCACAATGGGGAAAATATGCCCATTTGTTTACACTTCCAAACACCTACTTAGCTGGCCAAAGTCGGGAATCTATCATCATTGACGGCCAAGCCAACGAGCCGGTGTGGGAAGATGCCGCATGGACTTCTGAGTTTATTGATATTCAGGGTGCCAATATGCCTCAACCCACCTACCCTACGCGGATTAAAATGCTGTGGGACGATACTAACCTGTACATTTTTGCAGAACTGGAAGAGGAAAACATTTGGGCATACTACGATAAGCAAGATATGATCGTTTACCACGAAAATGATTTTGAAGTGTTTATCGATCCTGATGGTGACACACATAATTATTACGAATTTGAGGTGAACACCCGAAACACTTTATTCGACCTCTTTCTTGACAAACCATACAGAAACGGGGGTAAGCCCGATATTGAATGGAACGCTAAAGGTTTCAGAAGTGCTATCTATCTGGATGGCACACTAAATGACCCGACCGACACCGATAAAAAATGGTGTGTTGAAATGGCCGTTCCTTTCGCATCGCTAACTACTGATGGCAATTTTATACAACCTGAAGCCGGTGCTATTTGGAAGATCAACTTCTCGCGCGTTCAATGGCAAACCGAAATTATCGACGGTAAATACACCCGAAAAACTTCCGACGACGAGAAGTTGATCCCGGAAGACAATTGGGTTTGGAGTCCGCAGGGTGTAATAAACATGCACTTCCCTGAGCGTTGGGGACTGATTCAGTTTTCTTCTAAATCTCCGAAAGCGACACAAGCATCATTTCAACTGCCTGAGGCGGAGTTGATGGCCCGTCACTTGTGGCATGTGTTTTATGCGCAACGTGATTATCAGCGTGAGCACAAGACTTTTTGTAACAAGCTTGCCACACTTGGAATACAAACAAGCGGAAGGGAGAACAACACCAATTTCTCGCTGAAAATAAACGTCTCGGGAAAAACATATACCGCAACTTTAAAAACCAACAACGGCCTGATGATCTCTATCAATCAGGATGGCTTAATACAAAAACATACTGACAACTAAACAATTTAGCGATGAACAAAAGAGATTTTATTAAAACCACAATGCTGGCCGGTATGGGCCTTACAGTGGCAAGCGCCTGTGCCGGCGAAGCAAAACCAGCTGCAGCTGAACAAGGTTTGAAACACTGGGTTTGGGAAAATCCAAATCATGAGGAAACAGACGAAGATCTGCAAAAGAAATACAGCAGTTATTACGAAGCCGGGGTGCGCGGTATGTTTTTCGAGCACGACAGCGAACGCCATTTTCGTATCGCTAAAAAGGCCGGACTGGAAACGCATCGCTGGATGTGGACCATGAACCGTGGCGAAAAAGAGCTGCTGGAAAGTCACCCGGAATGGTATGCCGTTAGTCGCGATGGAAAATCATGTGCGACCAATCCTCCGTATGTGGGCTACTACCGCTGGCTGTGCCCATCGAAACCGGAAGTAAAAGAATACCTAACACAACTCTCAACCGAGATTCTGAAAAAAGATTATGTAGATGGCCTGCACCTTGATTATGTGCGCTACTGCGACGTCATTCTGCCGGTAAACCTGTGGGATAATTATGGGATAGACCAAAGCAAAGAATTACCCGAATACGATTTTTGCTATTGCGATACCTGCCGCGAGAATTTCAAGAAGAAAACCGGTAAAGATCCGCTGGAGATGGAATACCCGGATCAAAGTCCGGCATGGCGGAAATACCGTTACGAGCAGGTAAACAACATTGTGAACCATCTGGCAGAAATTGCACACACGCACGACAAACCAACTACTGCAGCGGTTTTCCCAACACCGGAAATTGCCCGCCGCATTGTACGCCAGGACTGGACCAACTGGAACCTCGATGCGGTTTGCCCGATGATCTATCATGGTTTTTACCGAGAAACAGTAAGTTGGATTGGCGATGCTGTTGAAGAAGGGATACATTTCCTTTGCGGGAAATTCCCGATTTATGCCGGTCTGTATTTACCTGATTTTAAATCGGATAAAGAGCTGGAAGAAGGCATTCGTGTTGCCATTGCCAACGGTGCATCAGGAGTTTCGTTGTTTGGCAAGGTGGATGAGAAGACTTTGAGTATTTTGAAAAGTGCTTCAAAATAGCGTTTTCAAATGATGATATGGATGAAGCGTGCCTCTGAAAGTGATTCAAGGGCTCTTCTTTTTCTGAAAGTCACTTGAACTATCTCTATTATTTTAGCCCTGCATAAAAGCTGTTTTCCCTTGAAAGGGAAAATGTCGGTAGACAAAAGGGTATTTAATTGTAAAAACGTTACCCCTCACCCTATCGGGAGCTCCCCTCGCGAGAGGAGCAAGCGCTCACCACATTTAGCGATATTTCAAAATCTCCGGCATTCCTTTATTGCTGTTTCCCCTGTTGAGAGGAAACCTTGCCTACCGGCAGACAGGTAGCTAAAGCCAAAAGGGTATATTCTTGCTTTTTGATATTCAGCTTTTTCCATTACATTTGCAGGCCAAAATTAAGAGTACGAACTGCGCAGGTGGCATCACCCTGCACATAAAAGAATTAAAAAAATGCAAAACGAATTGTTATGGCTGGCCATGCTGCTGGCAAATTTTCTGCTTATCATTTTAGCCTACCGTTTATTCGGTAAATGGGGTCTTGTAATGTGGATTCCCATCTCGGTGATTGTTGCCAACATACAAGTAATACAAACTGTTGAGTTGTTTGGTCTGGTGGCCACGCTCGGTAATATTGTTTATGCTACCTCGTTTTTGGTAACCGATATTTTGTCGGAGAACTACGGAAAGGAGGAAGCTAAAAAAGCAGTATGGATAGGCTTCTTCAGCCTTATTTCCATGACCCTGCTGATGAACCTGGCACTTGAATTCCTGCCACTGGAAGGCGACGAGTTTGCCGGTATTACCCACGAAGCTACCAGCACGATTTTCAGCCTGATGCCGCGTATTGCAGTTGCAAGTTTAGCAGCCTACCTGTTGTCGCAGCGCCACGATGTGTGGGCCTACCATTTCTGGAAAAAGCGTTTTTCGAAAGACAACCAGATTTGGCTGCGTAATAACCTTAGTACTATGGTTTCGCAACTAATAGACAGTGTTGTTTTTGTTGCCATTGCCTTTTGGGGTGTTTACGAATGGCCGGTACTTCTCGAAATATTTCTAACTACTTATTTGTTAAAGTGGGTTGTGGCCGCTGCCGATACCCCGTTTGTTTACTGGGGGAAAAAGATCTTTAAACGCAACCGTTTTTGGATGGAATAAATAACTATAAAAGCAAAATAGAAAGCGGGGCTGTATAAATAAAGAATATACAGCCCCGCTCTTTTTTGTCTGACACAGTTAGGGGCTGGAAAAGTAAAGCTTTATGTTTTGCTGTTTGTTTACCTAAAAAAGTAGCAATTATAAATTGGCAACTGCGAGGGATTTTAAGATCCAACGGCCATGTAATCAGCACCGACGGTGCTTAAGCAATAACACAGGGTAACGCCCTGTGTATTTCCATGAATTCAATCATCGCTCTGAACGAGCTGTAGTCACGAGCCATTAGGTACTAATAGTTTGATTTGGCTGTCATTTCCCGCAAAGTGATTCCTTTGAAAGAACCAGGTACTAGAGAAAAATAATGTCTCTTAACCCCAATGTATCCAAAAAAAAGTACCGGTTACAAATCGGCACCAGCGAGGAACAGACGAGAGGTAGTTGGTGCGGACTAAAACCCTTTGTTTTATCACTATCCCGGCAATTAACTTTTAACTTTATTCTACGCCTTTTTAAATCAGTTCAGATACTGATAACTATCTTTGAAATATCGAAAAGCTTAATTATTTCTTTTCTGAGTAAGGTAATTCTACTTCATATAGTATTTCCCCATCTATTCTTCTTAGCCAGGTAGTAAAAGTTCTTTTGTTCTCCTTCAGAAGAATGATCCGGGCTCCGTTAAGCGGAAGATCACAATAAGAATTACCACCAGAAAAGTATCCATAGCACAAAGCAATTTGAAATAATTGCGCTACGTAGTTATTATTATGGTCATGCCCCACAAAAGAACCTAAAACATTTCCCTGAAGTACCATTTCCGAAAACATACCTGTGTTAATTTTTGGCGAACATTCATCTTCCATTCGTACTCCATTTCTAAATTCTCCGTGATCAAACGCTTGTTTATATTCGGGAAGTGGAATATGAAAGAATAGTAAAGATTGAGCGTTTTGATTTTTCGTTAACCACGATTGATTCGTTCGTGCAAACCACCTAATCTGAGATTGATCAAACCATGCATAGCCATCCACCCCTTTATTTTTGGCTAAAGAATAGCTGCTGGAATCAAGGCAATAGATAAGTTTTTCAACAATTTCGTTTTGGTTATAAATGGGTAATACATAGTTTCCTATACCTTTAACTTCATCACCTCCTTCATCAGAAATAACACAATACGGACGTTTAGAAAGGTATTTTAATAATTCCTTCCTTGAGATTTGTGCTTCATCATCATGATTTCCAAAAGTGACAGCATATGGAGTTTTGTATTGAATTAATACTTCTGTTAGTAATTCCCAACTTGCTAATGTTGGCCAATTATCTCCACTCCCTGTTACAATATCACCTGTTAGAATAACTAAATCAGGTTTTTCGGCATCCATTATGGTTTTGATATTTTCAAGTACTTCCGGTGACTTTTCCCCACCTTTATGGAAATGACAATCAGTAAACTGCACAATTTTAAACTGATTATTATTGAAGCTTAATAAATTATCCTGTGCGAAAAGATTAAATGCCGAAAGTTGCAAGCTAATAATAGCTAGTATCAGGGAATATAGAAAGTGCTTGTTTTTCATAGTATCATGTATATATCAAATGTAATGATTTTGTATTGAGAATGTTCATTTAAAAAATTTTATCAAAATCACACAGATGTTTCAACAATTCTGTCAATCTTTATTTTTATTACCGAGTATCCAATGAAGTATACCATTATTGAAAACAGCAGTCCTGTAATAATTGATAGCACAATTCCAGAATCGATAAATCCAACTATTAGTCCAATAATTAATCCTACCATAATTGAAAGGAACAATAAAATGTCAAGCTTAACTTCCCAAAATATTTGAATTTTATTTGAACCATTCTTTTCAATTCGAACAAATCCTTCTCTTAATATTTTTAGAGCCTCTCTCTTATTCTCTCCTGAATGTGTCGTATTTCTAACGGTTCTTTCAAATTCAATTGTGTTAATTTTTACTTCGGACCTGGCTTCGAGTTCCTTTAGTTTCCACTGAATCTTTTTCATAAAAGATTCAATATATAAGTCAGCATTTCCCGGAATCCTTTTTTCTATTGTATTTGAATATAGGAGTAGTTTCATAAATTGTTTTTTCAGTTTGAGAAGTAATAGAGGCCATTATCGATAGAGTATTTCAATATGCCCAATAACGTATGTATAAGCCAACTTTTTGTATAAATGTTATAGCAGAGTGAGCATTCAATGGTTATGGTTATTATTGTGGTTTAAAGTTAGCATAATAAAAAAATAAAACAATTCAGATCAGTTTCCGCTACCTCGGTGCAATAACAAAAAACAAATGCCCGCTGAGCAGCGCCACCGGCCCTCCGGCAGGGATTGCAGCGGTAGCTTGCCGCAGCTTTTGCTTTGTGACACCCGGCTATTGGGAGCGACCAAAGGGAGCTACGCAACAGCCTGTGGTGGAACAAGCAAGGGCTGTGGCAACTTTAGCGGAAAGCCCGGCTGCCGGCAAAGTGGTTATTGGTCACTGGACATTAGTCATTAGTCACTGGGCAATATGAAAGGATTTTTAGGATTCTTGCGTATTTCTTTTCACATGTACTGTGGCAAAAATAATAATCATCATGAGCAGGGCCATAACTGCCCCCGACAGGAAACTGGCCTCTAAACCGCCAATTGCATAAAACACACCTACCATTAGCGGCCCAAAGGTTTGTCCGCCGCGCAGCACCATGGAATTTAGCGACATAAAAGCCGCGCGCTCGTTAATAGCTGCATAGCCAACCAGCATATTCTGAATGGACGGAATGGTTATGCCATGGCCAAAACCAAAAACGATTACGGCCACACCCAACATCAAATAACTGTTGGCATCAATCAATAACAACGAAGCCAGCATATAAAACACACAACCAATTATCAGCTGCCGTTTTTGCCCCAGCAAACGATTAAGGCGTGCCAGTTGCGAACTCATAATTGCTGTGGTTATTGACATGAGCGACATCATTAGTCCAATTCGTGAGGAATCGGCGCCGAGGCGGTGTTCCATCATTAATGGAAAATAGGTGAGGTAGGTACCGTAAAGTATAAGGAAAAGGATAAAGTTAACGGCGAAAAGCCCCCAAACGGTGCGTTGGTTTATCGTCTTCCACACACGACTAAAATAGGACCGGAGGTGTGCTTTATTCTTTGGCTCGGGATTATTCAGCCCTTTCATTACCCAAATACCCAGCGGAATGGCCAGAATGGGCAAAGCAAAAATATACTGCCAGCCAAAGATGGCAATTACACCTCCAAGGGCCGGGTACGACGCGGTGGCGATGCTCAACACACTGGCATTGTAGCCCATAACGGCGGTACGTTTCTTCCCCTCGAAAAGATCGCCAACAAGCGTAATATTCATACTCGACAGTGAACTGGCACCAATTCCCTGAATAAAACGGAGCGCCAGAAGCCAGTAGAATCCGGGTGCAAACATACAGGCAAATCCTGCAAATCCGAAAATAAACAAGGAGGGCACCAACACCACTTTCCGGCCATAACGATCGGCTAAAATTCCGGTAAATGGCGTAAGAAAAATACCGGGCAGCGTAAAGGAAACAATAAGCCAGCCTACCTGTTGCGGACTAATATCGAAATAGCGGATAATATCGGGGAAAGCAGGTGTAATGCTTGCCACACCCATCATGGCAATTAGCGTTACCCCAAAAATGAAATAAAGATTTTTATTGTGAAAAACAGATTTCTCAGCCATAGTAACTCGATTGGTTGATGCTAAAAATAGTAAAAATGCATGGCTTGATTGTGAGCTGCGATGAATATCCGGGATACGGACTTCACATCAGACAAACATTACATTACTGGGGCAATAGGTAATATCTGGAATATTACACGGATTATATTTCCTCAAATCCAATTAACTTTTGTAGTTTCTCGTCCCATAAACGTAAGCGCATGGTGCGCAGACTTGCACGAAAAGTAACCGGTTTTACCGCTCTGAAAATTTTATTCTCGGCATAAACTTTTGGCAAATTGTAGTTGGGTATGCGGGCATTAATATGGTGGATGTGATGAAATCCGATGTTACCGGAAAACCATTGAAGTAGCTTGGGAAACTTGACAAACGAACTGCCTTCGAGTGCCAGTTTTGTGTAGGTCCAATCGTTGCTTCTCACCCACGACACATCCTCGTACTGATGTTGCAGATAAAACAACCACAATCCTGCCATGCCAGCCAGATATATTATTATCAGCTGAAGAATAAGATAGGTAAAAAAGCCAATAGCAAAACTCATTACAACAAACAAGAGTACCAAGGCTATATTGGTTACATAAACATTGTTTTTCTGTTTTTGCGTCATCCAGTCTTTAGTAAATCGGTTTTGAATAAGAAATACATAGAGCGAGCCAATGCCAAACATCGTAATCGGGTGCCTGTACAAGCGGTAATATAGCCGCTTCTTTTTCGAACTGGCCAGGTACTCTTCCTTTGTCATGGTCCACACATCGCCAACACCACGTTTATCGAGATTACCAACTGTAGCGTGATGTTTCATGTGCATACTGTGCCATTTATCGTAGGGCGTAAAAGCCAAAATTCCGAATAACATTCCTACATACCGGTTGGCTTTTTGTGATTTAAAAAACGAGCCATGCCCGCAATCGTGAAAAATAATAAACAGACGAACCAGCAACCCGGCTGCAATAATCAGCAGCGGTGCGGTGAGCCATAACGAAACCGACAAACTATAAACCAACAATACCCATACCCCAACATACGGAATAAAGGTGTTAATAATCTGCCATACACTTTTTAAGGAATCAGGTTTTTGATAAGAAGCCGAATTTTTTATAAAACTTTGCCATGGATTGGTTGGGGTTGTTTCTTTCTGCCGGGTATTCATTGATATATTCTCCCATTGTTTATGTTCTGTTCATTTAAACGAAAAACAGATGGTAGATGTTCGGCAAATTTTCCACAAAATAAAAAGCGAGAACCTGATTCGAGTCAGACTCCCGCTATAATCGTGCTATTTTAAATTCTCTTCAAACAGTTTAAAAATACGTTTGTATTCGTCGGTCCAGCTGCTGGGCTCAACAAAACCATGAGCTTCCACAGGGAAAACCGCCAGTTCCCAGTTTTCTTTGCCCAATTCAATAAGGCGCTGAGTCAGGCGAACAATATCCTGAAACTGCACATTATCATCCACCATTCCGTGGCACATTAACAAGTTGCCTTGCAGTCCTTCGGCAAAATTTATAGGTGAACTTTTTGCGTAAGCAATGCTATCCTGCACCGGTGTATTCAGAATATTAGCAGTATAACCGTGGTTGTAATGCGCCCAGTCGGTAACCGAACGCAAAGCAGCTCCGGCGGCAAAAGTTTCCGGCTCGTTAAACATGGCCATTAGTGTAATAAAACCACCATACGATCCGCCGTATAGTCCAATTCGTTCCGGCGAAACATCGTATTTATCCACTAACAATTTTGCGCCATCTACCTGATCCGACAGATCGAGGCCACCCATCCAGCGGTAAATTCCGGTGCGCCAGTCGCGGCCATAACCGGCACTGCCACGATAATCGATATCCAGCACCGTATAACCGTTATCCACTAAAATATTATGGAATTGATATTCGCGAAAATAGCTGCTCCACCATTTGTGTGCATTTTGCAGATAACCGGCACCATGTACAAAAATCACTGCGGGGCCGTTTTGCTCGGGCGACTCTGGTCGATACAAACGAGCGTGCACTTCGGCACCATCTTGAGCATTAAAAGTGATGTATTCGGGCATTCGCCAATTGTATTCGTTAAAAGCTTCGGTGGTTGAGTGCGTTAACTGTTCGGCTTCTGCACCGGCTTCATTTTCCTGCAAATACAGTTCCCAGGGTTTGTTGCCCTCGGAATGGCGAATGGCCAAATATTTCTCATCAGGCGAAAGCGTTACTTCATTTCCGCCTTCCATTGAAGTGATCTGCGTGAGTTTCCCTCCCCAAACCGGCATTTTGTAAAAGTGTGTCACTCCCGGATGCTGTTTATTTGCGATGAAATAGAAACTTTTTTTATCGTTTGAGATGGATGCTTCCGAAACTTCAAACTCGCCTTTGGTAAGCGTTGTTTTCTTTTTGGTTTTGATATTTACAGCGTACAAATGCGAGTAGCCCGACTCCTCGGAATGAAACCAAACCGACTCGCCATCAGGCATCCAGCCAATGCTTCCTGTTGACATACCCCAGCCGCCAATTCCGGGGCCACCTATCCATGCCTCATCGCGCTGACGATCCAGCAATTCCAAATCGCCTGTTTCAGGGTCGAGTAGCAAGATCCAGCGGTCTTTATTGTCTTGCGACAACGCTACTACTACAGCCATATCTTCTGTTTCATTCCAAAGCGGCCCCAACAAATTTACATCACGATCTTTTACTTCTTCATCTTCTTTTGGCATACGTTCCGGGTAATCACTCAGGTAATCAGGTAAATCTTTCAGACCGGGAATTTGTGTTCTATCAATCGTTACCAGCTTGTTGTTTTTTACATCAAAAATTCCCATTTCAACCGACGCCTGCGGACTTCCCACTTTTGCACGCGCATTCCGTTCTTCGGTATAACCCGACTCTGTAACATGATGCGTTACCGAAGTAGCTTTTGCATTCGATGCCCTTTCGTACAAACTGTAAATAATGTAGTCGCCTGTCGGGCTCAACGAAATATTGTTTAGAAACTTGCTACCGGTGTATATTTTTAATGGCTCGTCTTCCTTCTCTGTCTTCTCGCGGTTTTCGCGTGCTTTATTTTTTGCCTCACGTTCCTGCAAAACCACAAACAATTCCTTTTGTTGCTGCTCCAGCCACTTGGCTTGTTCCGACGAAGGTTTGTCCTTTTTTTCGTTCCCCGAAACAAAGTTGGTCAGCTGCGTAATCAGCCCGGTTTTCGGATCGATGGTGAACAGGTTATTGTCTTTTGTGAAAGCTATTTTCGAATCGCCTAAAACAAATTCGGGCGACGAAGCACGCTCCAGCCAGTCTGTTAGCTGTTTCTCTTTTCCGCTTCTACAATCCAGCAGAAAGAGGTTGCCTTTTCGGGTATATACTTTTTTTGATTTATCGCTGTTGTAATCGCCACGACGGCCGGACAGTGTCTTCTTTTCATCCAAACTTACTTTCTCAATTTCTTTGGTCGACAGATCGTAAGCGTACAAAGACCCGAGCGTGTCTTGCTCCGGATTCCACTGAAAGTAGATTTTTGCGCCATCTTCGCTCCAGCTGATATCGCTTGGCGAAGTACCGATCCATTTGGCGGGATCCTGCATTATAGTTTTAATGGAAAGCGGACTTTTATTGAGTTGGCTAACCTGACTAAATGCTGAAAAAGTAAACAGAATAAAAAATGCAAGAATAAAATGTCTCATGAGTGCAGTTTCTTTTTAGTGTTTTTTTCGAAGGCATCTAAATTAACATTTTTAGTAAAATGATTTCCTATAAGAACTTGTATATTGTTAATTCAAAAAATATAGTTTTGCAACGTAAAAACAGCTCGTAGCACATTGCTCAAAGCTTAAAGTCAATTTTTATGAAGGTATTTAAATTTGGAGGTGCATCGGTAAAAGATGCGGCCGCCGTGAAAAATGTTTTTGAGATTATTAAGAGTGAAAGTGGAAACCTGTCCGTAGTTATTTCGGCCATGGGAAAAAGTACCGACCTGCTGGAAACATTGATAAAAACATACTTCAACAACGACGACGAAAGATGGAATATCTTCAATAAATTTAAAAATTACCACCTTGAAATTATTAGCGATCTGTTTGGAGAAAGAGGAATGCCGCAAGGTGTTTACGAACTGTTTACCGAACTGGAACACAAATTAAATTTGCGCCCGTCGTACGATTTTAATTTTGAGTACGACCAGATTATTTGTTTTGGAGAGCTTATTTCTACCCGAATTGTTAGCGATTACATTACTGCCACCGGACAAAAAAATACATGGATCGACATTCGCACCTGCCTGAAAACCGACGACACTTTTCGCGATGCCCGTGTTGATTGGGAATGGACCGGCGAACTTATCCGAAATGAATTCACCTTTTCCGATACAGGATTATACATCACCCAGGGTTTTATCGGATCAACAACCACCAACCTCACTACCACACTGGGGCGCGAGGGATCGGATTTTACGGCTGCCATTATTGGTAGCTCGTTAAAGGTTGAAAGCGTGTCGATTTGGAAAGACGTTCCCGGAGTTTTAAGTGCCGACCCTAAAAAAATGAGCGACACGATAATGATCAACGAACTGTCGTACAAAGAGGCGGTGGAGATGACACATTCGGGAGCTAAGGTGATTCACCCAAAAACCATGCAGCCACTGCACAACGAGGGGATTCCGCTGCTGGTAAAATCGTTTGTTGAGCCGCAAAATCCGGGCACTGTTATTCATAAGATCGATCATAAAATTGAGCTGCCCCCGATTTTTATTCTGAAAGAAAACCAGGTGCTGATCACTCTTTCGGCGATGGATTTCTCGATCATCTCAATCAGCGATATTGAGCGGGTGGTAAAATTTCTGATGGAAAAATTGATAAAAGTTACCCTAATGCAACAATCGGCCATCGACCTAAACATTGTTGCCGACGCATCGGACGAAAACCTGGTGGAGATCTTCAGCGAACTTTCAACAGATTACAATATCCGGTACAACACCGACCTCACGCTGGTAACCATCCGGCACTACACCGAAGAAGTGCTCGATTGGATGGTAAAAGAAAAGGATATTTATCTGGAACAACACAGTCGGTTAACGGCGCGGATGCTGATTAAAGAATAAATAATTCATACTACATCCCAAATTCCCGGCAACCGATATGTTTCGGTTTTGCGTAACTTCAGGAATGGCTTTTAGAAGCGAATGGACTTTAAATGTAAAGGAATCGATTTTTCTTGTAATTTTAGAAACCGATTTATTACCTATAAACAAAAATAGCTGACTAAAATGAAGCAAAAAAAGACATTACCTTATATAATTGGGATTGCTGTTGTAATTATGATTGTGCTCATTGTGGGCAAAAAGCAAGGGTGGCTGGGCAGCGATGTTAGCGTAAAAGTAGCTACCGAAACCGTTGAAAGTAAAACCATTACCGAATTCATAACTGCCAACGGAAAAATTCAACCTGAGACAGAAGTAAAGATTAGCCCTGATGTTGCCGGTGAGATCGTTGAACTGCATGTTGAAGATGGCGATCCGGTTGAGCAGGGAAAATTATTGTGTGTTATAAAACCTGAAATGTATGTTTCGGCAGTAAACCGATCGGAGGCAGCGGTAAACTCGTCGAAAGCCAGACAGGCACAGGCCGAAGCACAATTAATTGAAAGCGAACTTTCGTACAAACGCTCCAAACAATTGTATGAAAAAGGTACCATTCCGGTTTCACAATTCGAATCGGCAGAAGCTGCATATAAAGTTGCGCAAGCCGAAGCTCGTGCCGCTCAATATTCAGTATTGAGTGCGCAGGCATCGCTTGATGAAGCCGAAGAGCAGCTGATAAAAACAAAAATTTATGCACCTATTACAGGAACCATTTCGGCATTGAATGTGGAAAAAGGCGAACGCGTGGTAGGAACCAGCATGATGGTGGGAACTGAAATGATGACAGTTGCCGACCTCAACAAAATGGAAGTACAGGTTGAAGTAAACGAAAACGATATTGTAAAGGTAATGAAAGGCGACACAGCGCTGGTAGAAGTTGACGCCTACCTGAACCGCAAATTTAAAGGTATTGTTACCGAAATTGCCAACTCGGCCAGTGTTTCCGGAACCAGTTCCGACCAGGTAACCAACTTCGATGTAAAAGTGCTTTTGCTAAAAGATTCGTACGAAGATCTGATCGATCCGGCGAATGGAAATCGCTACCCGTTCCGCCCGGGAATGTCAGCTACGGTTGATATACTTACCGAAACCCGCGAGAATGTAATTTCAGTACCAATTTCGGCAGTTACAACACGGATTAAAAAAGAAGACGGTGGCACCAAAGAAGTTGATACTGATTCGGAAAATACTTCCGACGATGAAAACGTTACCCAGCGTGACGAGAAACAGGAAGTGGTTTTTGTATATACCGATGGCCGCGTAATGAAAACCGAAGTGGAAACCGGAATTCAGGATAACAACAGCATCGAAATACTGAAAGGAATTAAAGTTGGCGACGAGGTAGTTACCGCGCCTTACACCATTATCAATCGCACGTTAAAAGATAGCATGCAGGTAAAAAAGGTTGATGAGGAAGATTTGTTTACTTCTGAGGATTAAACATCTGACAATTGAATTTTAATAAATAGATTCAAAAACGGAGACAGCCGAAATGCCTGTCTCCGTTTTTTTTTTAGCCGCTTTTGCACTTTATCCGTTACATCTTGCATCTCATCATAATAAATTTTTATATTAAAAAATCGCTTACTTTCTTTAACCAAAACTTTTAATCAACTCCGTATGAAACGCTATTCTTTTCTGTTATTGTCAGTCTGTCTTATTCTTTCAACTCCGATATTTGGGCAAAATGAATTGAGTAAAAAAGAGGTGAAAGATCTGGTAGAGCAGTACTTTATCATAAAAGATGTTCCAATCCGATATTACTCGAATATTCTTATCCGGCTTGATGGCAATCCATCTCATGAAGATTCACTAATTGTTCAGGAATTAGTTGATACATTAAATCCATTGATCGCAACCTGGGATGTTTATATCATAAGAGAAAAAACAGCCAACTTGATTCTTGATATAAATAATCCAATCGGAGAACTTTATGGCAAAACAAGACTTAGTAACCGAAAAGAACAAGAGATTGTACAATCCAAAATTATCGTCAGTATTCCGCCTGATGCTTCATTTCTGGAAAGAAAAAAAATCCTGTATTTCAACTTGTTAAAAGCTTTGATTTTTTACAATCCAAACAAAGATTTAGAAACAAAACTTCCAGGTTCTGTATTTTCGGTTAAAAACCCGTCGGATATAACTTTTAACCCTGTTGATTATCAGCTATTAGCGGGGCTTTACTCTTCAAAGTTCGATGACGAATTAACAGCCCCTATAAATCCTACAAAAAATGCCATTTCGAGCAGGCAGATTTTTATTTTGGCAACTATTTTATCCAACCTTGTATCTACTTTATTTTTGCTATGGATGTTTCTTAGTGGTGCTTTTAAAAACCACAATTACATTTTTGAGGAATATTTTAAACAAGGGCTACTCGTATTGGTCGCTTTTATTATTGGGATTATACTGTCGGTTTTTGTTCCAATGATTATATCTGACCTCTACATCGATTCTGTTTCTGTTTTTGTCCCAATTATTGCTTTAACCATCGGTTGTCTAATTATAGGATTATTAACAATAATCATTCTATTCTTATCTGAAGTGAAGATTTTGAAATGTAATACTTCGTTGAGTCTGCATGTGATTTTTCCGTTTCTAACCACGACAATAATTCCTACTGCTTTAATATTCATTCTGGTTAAGTTTGGTTCTTCAAAATTAAGTACACGATTCCTGGCTGGTGATGGATTTCGTTTAATTATAAACATGGTATCCATCACCATGTCGATTGCCATTTACAGGGCATTTTTTATTTTTCTTACTAAAAAATCAGAAAGTATTATCAACCAAAAGGATGTTGAACTCGCCCGAATGAGCGAATTACATCGCAAGGCCGAATTGCAGTCGTTACGGGCCAAAATAAATCCTCATTTTCTATACAATTCGCTGAATTCAATTGCCAGCCTGGCTTCCATCGATTCAAAGAAAACCGAGCAGATGGCATTATCGCTTTCCGACTTTTTTAAATATTCAATCAATCGCGAGCAAAAGCAAACAAATCCGCTTTCTGAAGAATTGAAAGCCGTTGAAACGTATCTCGAAATTGAAAAGGTACGTTTTGGCGATCGCTTAACTTATTCTATCGAATGTCCTGACTCTCTTAAGTCAGTTGAGATTCCTCAGTTGTTAATCCAACCCCTGGTCGAGAATGCAGTTAAACACGGCATATCGAAATTACTAAAAGATGGCGTGATTCAGATTATTATCTCAGCCCTTGAATCAGAGCAAATCAGTATCCGTGTTTACGATAATGGCCCTGATTTCCCCAATGGGCCAATGAGTGGATTTGGGATAAGAAATACACACGAACGACTACAACTTCTATACGATGACAAAGCCAGCATGAATTGGAAAAACCAACCGGAGAAATATTTCGAGCTAATTTTCCCCCAACAACCTTCAGCCCGAAGTTTTAAACCTGTGCAATATTCTGTTGAGATACCA
This sequence comes from uncultured Draconibacterium sp., assembly GCF_963675065.1. Taxonomy (NCBI): domain Bacteria; kingdom Pseudomonadati; phylum Bacteroidota; class Bacteroidia; order Marinilabiliales; family Prolixibacteraceae; genus Draconibacterium; species uncultured Draconibacterium sp. Next base: position 741,898 of record NZ_OY775905.1, read on the forward strand.
AATTACACTCAACCACAGCAAACTGGTAAAAGCAGAATGAGAAAACTTATGAATACAATATGGGTAATTGCCGCATTCCTGGTTATGGCCGGTGTTTTGTTTAGAATTCAACATTATCCGCACGGCAACCTGCTATTGGCAATTGGTCTCACTTCCGGACTGGTAATGGCTATTCTCGAAGGTGTCCGACAGATGATTACGACAAAAGACAACGAATAATATAATTTTACGAATCATACTAGCCTGCAAAAATGAAATCAACACCAAAATTCAGGACAATTATTGCCGACGACGAGTTACTGGCAAGAGAACGATTAAAAAAACTGCTTACCCCTTTTTCTCAAACAATTGAAATTATTGGAGAGGCTCAAAACGGGATCGAATGTAAAAGAATGATCAATGAAATGAAGCCGGATTTGATTTTTCTTGATATTCAAATGCCCGGATTAAACGGCTTTGAAGTTTTACAACAGATCAATCATTCGCCACTGGTCATTTTTTGTACCGCCCACGATGAATTCGCGTTGAAAGCATTCGAAACATATAGCGTTGATTACCTTGTTAAACCGGTTAAAGCAGAAAGAATTGAGCGATCGATAGAAAAACTGATGTTGCTAAATCTACATCGAACCCGACAAGAGCTGCTCAACCTTATAAAAGAGCTTACGGTTCAATTACCTGCAAACGAAATTACAACTATCCCGGTAAAACTTGGAAACAGAATGCTAATCCTTAATATTGAAGATATTTCATTTTTTCAGGCTGAGGAAAAGTATGTAACCATTCATTCTATAAATGGGAAACGTTATACTTCCGATATTTCGCTAAAAGACCTGGAAGAAAAGTTAGTGGGCAACTTCATCCGAATTCAGCGGGCCTTACTTGTAAATAAAGTACTTGTGAAAGAAATTATAAAACACACCAATTCTAGGTACAAAATCCGCATGAACGACGTAAATCAGTCTCTACTTATATCCGGCAGAAACTATATCAATCAGATAAAAAGCATTGTATAATTCGGTTATTGCTATTCTCCGGGGAAATAATTGCGCGAATCAATAACAGTAAGATTATTCGTGTGTGCCCGACTCATTTCAAGCACGGCTTGCTCCGAAACCTTTTCACCTTTGTAGGTGTAGGTTTTGTCCTGCACCACACGCTTTAACAAAAGGTCTTTATAATCCACTTCAAAAGTGTACAGCACGTCGGTGTAAAAATCGGTATTGTTTTGCCCGATTGCCAGCGCCCTGCCCTGACGGTTATTTTTTGGCGCCACCGCTTCGCCTTCAATTTTTAATATCGAATAATCTTCTTTATTAATGCTGATTTTGCCTTTAAAAGTACCTGCATAATAATCGCCTGTGGTTGCCAGCGAAGGTACTTTCGGGCTGAATGAAATCACCCAGTACTCTTTTCCGTCGATAACAGGTTGGCTTTCCAGAGCCAGTTGATAGTTGCTTAATAATGCAGAACTTAAAATACCCGATGCCGAGCGCACCCAGTCAAGTCCCAACAAATCATCAAGGTTTAATTGTGCGCTTGAGAATCGGTAATCGTCGTCGGTCTGTTCTTTTGTAACCGAGTAGTTCCGCGCTTTAAAAGCATCCGATTTCGAAGGATTTGTATAACCTGTTTCATCGTATAGTAACACTGTTGCAATTTGTGGAGTTGTCACCTGCCCGTTAACCGCTTTTTCTTTTGAATAAGCAAAGTGCATATTAAACGGCCCCGAACCATAATTATACTTTATATTTTCTGAAGCCATGCGCAAAATCCGGATCAGCACTTTATTCTGTGCAGCAACATCAACCTTCTCCACATCATACGATTGAGACTCTAATTTTACCACTGCAAACTCTTTCGAAAAAAGCTCTTTTACCGGAAACTGTTTGTTGGTGAAACCCACGGCAGAAAAGTAAATTTTTTTATCCACCATATCCTCAGGAATCTTCAATTCAAAATTTCCTTCACTATCGCTGGCAGTACCAAAAAACGTACCTTCCAAACCAATATTGGTATACGAAACCGGACGATTTGTATTGGCATCAACCACCTTCCCCTTAATGGTGTGCGCCACCTTCGAACCATTCTGCCCCAGCGTTGTAAGGGCAACAAAAACTGTAAAAATGAATATAATTGTTTTCTTCATGACCATCAATTTTAAAAAATAAAAGTAAGAAATAAATACCATTCCTACCTAGTTAAACGTTGTAATACCCAATTATTATTGTGTATATTTGTTTTGAACATAAAAAGATCGTTATGAGTAGAAAATATATCATTCTTGTTATCAGTGTTGTTTTGATCGGACTCTCGTCGTGTGTTTCGAAAAAGAAATACCTTGAGATGGAAGCCGGCAGATTAAAAGCCGAAGAACTTTCGCGAAAACTCGACGCCGAGAACAATGCCAAAGCCGAACGTATTAAAGCTTTAATTGCCGATTTTGAAGCGATGAAAAACGAGTTGATGGAAAACAATGCCATCAAAGAGCAGGACATTGCCAACCTGAAAAAAGAAATGGCTGTGCTGAATGAAGAACTAAGCAGCAAACAGGAATCGTTACAGGAAACCAGTTTTAATCTTGATTTTGAAAAACAACGTTTAACCAACGCCTTAGAAAGTAAAGAAACATCAGTACAATCCTTGCAAAACCAAGTAAGTACACTGGAAAGCGAAGTTTCTGAAAAGAACTCGGCCATCGACCAAAAGAACTTTGAAATAAACAGGCTGAACCAGGAAGCTAAAGTTCTGGAGGGTAAAATTAAAGCTGGCGAAAATGAACTTAACACCCTGCAGGGACAGCTTAACAATGTTCGTTCGGAAACGCAGCAGTTACAAAGTCAGCTAAAAGAAAAAGATGAACAGATTACTAAACTTTCTAATCAGGTTAAATTATTAAAAGATCAGATTGGTAACTAATTCCTTTTTGCCTTCTTTACAGAAACACTTACAATTAATTAAGATAATTTTTAACAAACAAAATAAGCATTTGCTTGTTTAGAGGATTTAGAATAGTGAACTGGTTTATAACTGTGTTTATTATTTGATTGCAAAAAATAATGAAAGTTCATGCTTTCATTTGGAAGGCCCGGTATCTTACCGGGCTTTCTTTTTTCTAAAAATAGTATCAGAAAAAAAAGGTATTTGCATTAGCAAAAACCTTTTTTAGTGTTCGGGACTTTAACATCCTTCTATGAAAAATTGCGTTTTTAGTCTTCTTTATTTTGATCTTGAACCATAGCAGAGGCCTCACTTACGTTCGAACCACATTCGGTTGCCTACCATATAATACTTATCAGATAATTCAGGATTGGCTTCCAGTTCTGCTGTTGTATATGGCATATAAGGAACTATAACATCGTCGCCTTTCTGCCAGTTGGCAGGAGTATAAACAAATTTCGATTTTGTAAGCTGTAATGCTTCTACCATACGAACATATTCATTCATGTTTCTTCCAACTTCTACAGGATAGAAATTCACCGAACGAACAATGTTTTTATCATCGATAACGAATACTCCTCTTATATCGCGGTTCGTACTTGTTGGTTCGTGCAACATGCCATACAACCGTGAGTTTTTACCATCGGGATCTTCAATTATCGGAAACTCAATATCGACAGTACCTCTTTGTTTATACTCCAATTCTTCCAGATGTGCCTTCCACATAGTATGGAGCTCTATATTGTCGGTAGAAATAACTGCTACTTCAACACCTAGCTTTTTGAACTCTTTTTGTAAGTGTGCCAGTTCAAGTAATTCAGATGAACACACCGGAGTAAAATCGGCAGGATGACTAAAGAGAATTTTCCAACTGTTTCCGAAATCATTCGGAAAAGTGATTTTCCCGTTTGTTGTGTTTGCACTAAATTTTGGAGCTTTTGATCCTATTAAAGGGATTTTGTAGTCGCCAGCCGTGACTACTCCAATGGCCAGAATCATAGCCAAAAAGGTAAACATTACTCGTTTCATAACTTTGAATATTAAATGATTGCAACACGAAGTTACGACCATTAAAATCCACAATAATATGCTGAACAACATGTTTTGATTATTGCTTTAAACATTGCATTTGATTGTTCACCACCACTAAATCGGGCAAATAGTCAATCTGTAAGCATTTCGGGTGTTTTGATTACGATTTAAAGGTTTTAATGTCTTTTAATATTCAATATAAAAGCTGAAAGCATTCATATAAAAATACTTAAATATACTTTATTAACAAACTATCGACCATTCGTCGAATTTTTTGTTCGATTATTCTAAATTATAATCCAGCTTAAATAATTTGGAATACTGTACAATCGACTCCCTCACCTGATATTCACTTGCGGTATAAGGAAGAACATTTTGCCCGTTAAACCACATCATAAAAGTATCGGCATAAGCCTCATTCAAGCCGGTAAGTTTTATTACCATTTCTTTATTGTAGTTTTTCGAATGCATTTCCCAGTTTTTCATTATCGACATGTCCTCGCGTACCTTTCGTTTGCGTTTTTCGCGTTTACCGTAATATTGTGCAAACGATAAAGGACTTACCAGTGCGGCAATAATCGGAGGTTTTTCATTGAATGCATCGCCTCTCAAAGTTGGGTCAAGGTCTGTTGGATTTCCGTGATCGAAATAATCCAGCTGCCGGGCTTCGCCTTCAACGGTAACTTCGCCAACATTATAAAGTACAGGGTCCATATAAAACGTCAGCATTTCGTAGCCGGTGTAATACGATGGCACTTTCAGAATAAAAGTTTTGTAGCCCACTGAAGTGATTTCGAGTGAATCGATATTAAGCATCTCCAGCGTAAATATTCCCTCTCCATTAGTAATCGTTCCGCTGTGTGTGCGGTGGTTAATAATGTTGGCATAAGGAACTGCTGAACTATCGGATGAACTCAGGATTTTTGCTTTCAATTCAATCAACATCGGATCTACAGGATATTCTTCATCTTGCGCCCAACCCGAAATGCCTGCAAAAACAAATAATAACAGCAGTAAATATTTATACATAAGTGCGTAATTCTATTCCGTATGCAAATCTATGCAAAAGAATTTAACCATTTTGAAGATAACACTATTTAACTGGTTTTTAACAGATGTTAAGGGGATTGAAGGATTCTACTGAGCGGGCGACTTGAAGTCACCCGCTCAGTAGAAATATCTATTTCATTGAAGCGATGCGCTCTTCCAACACTTTAATATTGGCTTCGGCATCGGCCTGTTTTGCTTTTTCTTTGGCAACTACCGCTTCGGGTGCATTATTTACAAAGCGTTCGTTACTCAGCTTTTTCATTACCGAATTCAGAAATCCTTTGGCGTATTTCAACTCCTCTTCCAGTTTTGCCAATTCTTCTTCCACATCAATAAATCCATCAAGCGGAATATAAAAGCTGGATGATTTTACACGGAATGAAGCTGCTCCTTTAACTTCTTCCTCAACAACAGTCAATTCAGTAAGATTACCCAGTTTTATAAGAATGCTGTTGAATTTGGCATCAAAACCTTTATCGCCTTTTTGCACCGAAAAATCGATGGCATCTTTAAAGGCAATATTTTTGTCTTTACGGATTTTACGAATTCCGGAAACTGCTTCTTTTACATCTTCGAAAGTGGCAAGTAGTGCTGCGTCGTAGCTGGTGCTAGCCGGCAACTGGCTGATCATGATACTTTCGCCTTCTTTACGTTCATCAAGCAACTGCCAGATTTCTTCGGTAATAAACGGCATAAAAGGATGCATCAGTCGCAACATCTGGTCGAACAGTTCACCGATCTCAGCATAAGTTACGGCATCAATAGGTTGTTGATAGCCCGGTTTTACCATTTCAAGTAACCACCCCGAAAATTCGTCGCGAACAGTTGTGTACACCGTCATTAACGCTTCCGAAATTCGGAAACCATCAAACTGTGAATTCAATGTTTCTACTACCTGAGCCAGTTTATTCTTAAACCACTCGATGGCCAGTTTTGAATGTTCCGGCTGTTCAATATCAGAGGATACTTCCCAGTTTTTCACCAAACGGAAAGCATTCCATATTTTTGTTGAGAAACCTGCTCCCTGTTGAGGCAGACCTTCATCGAAAAGCAAATCGCCACCAGCAGGAGAACAAAGTAACATTCCCACACGAACACCGTCGGCACCGTATTTGGCGATTAAGTCCAGCGGATCAGGTGAATTACCCAGCGATTTCGACATTTTTCGGCGTTGTGCATCGCGCACCATTCCAGTAAAATACACATTCTTAAACGGGAAATCATCGCGGTACTCGTAACCGGCAATAATCATTCGGGCCACCCAAAAGAAAATAATATCGGGCGCTGTTACCAAATCCGAACTTGGGTAATAGTAGTTTACCTCTTCGTTTTCCGGCTCACGAACTCCATCGAAAACCGAAATTGGCCACAACCAGCTCGAAAACCAGGTATCCAAAGCATCTTCGTCTTGTTTTAAATCAGCAGCAGTCAATTCTGCATTTCCTGATTTTTCTTTGGCAATAGCCAGCGCTTCTTCTGCTGATTCGGCACAAACATAAGTTCCGTCGGGCAGGTAGTACACCGGAATTTGGTGTCCCCACCACAACTGGCGGCTAATACACCAGTCTTTGATGTTGCCCATCCAGTGCTTGTAGGTATTTTTAAATTTCGGAGGATGAAACGCAATGGTATCGTTCATCACGTTCTCCAAAGCCGGTTTTACCAGTTCTTCCATTTTCAGGAACCATTGTGCCGACAACTTTGGCTCAATGATTACATCGGTACGCTCCGAGAAACCAACTTTATTTGTATAGTCTTCTATTTTAGCCAGATTTCCTGCCTTCTCCAGTTCAGGAACAATTTTATCGCGAACATCAAAACGATCTTCACCAACAAACAGCTCGGCTTTTTCATTTAGTGTTCCGTTGTCGTTAAAAATATCGATGGATGGCAGATTATATTTCAGTCCAATTTCGTAGTCATTGATATCGTGGGCAGGTGTAATTTTCAAACAACCGGTACCAAATTCCATATCCACGTATTCATCCTCAATAATCGGGATTGAACGGTTGATCAGCGGTACCAAGACACGTTTTCCTTTCAGGTGCGAAAAACGCTCGTCGTTCGGGTTTACACAAACAGCCGTATCACCCAGAATGGTTTCAGGACGAGTAGTGGCAATGGTTACAAAACCATCTTCACCTTCAATTTTATAATTCAGGTAATACAGTTTTCCCTGCATTTCTTTGTAGATCACTTCCTCATCAGAGAGTGCAGTTTTAGCTGCCGGGTCCCAGTTTACCATACGCACACCGCGGTATATCATTCCTTTGTTGAACAGATCGACAAAAACTTTGATTACCGATTCGCTGCGTGCTTCGTCCATGGTAAAAGCTGTACGATCCCAGTCGCAGGAGGCACCCAGTTTTTTCAGCTGCTCGAGGATAATACCACCGTGTTTATCGGTCCATTCCCAGGCATGTTTCAAGAATTCGTCGCGCGAAAGATCATACTTATCAATTCCTTCAGCATTTAGTTTGTTTACCACCTTTGCTTCGGTAGCAATCGATGCATGGTCGGTTCCCGGTACCCAGCAGGCATTTTTTCCGGTCATACGCGCGCGGCGGACCAGAATATCCTGAATGGTATTGTTAAGCATGTGCCCCATGTGCAACACGCCGGTTACGTTTGGCGGCGGAATTACAATTGTGTAAGGTTCGCGCTCGTCGGGTGTGGAGTGGAAAAAGTTGTTATCCATCCAGTATTTGTACCATTTATCTTCAACCTCGACAGGGTTGTACTTGCTCGGAATTTCCATCTGACTCATCTTGAAATATCTAGCTAAAAATTTGAGGTGCAAAAGTACAATTAAAAGTTTAGAGTTCAATGTTTGGAGATCAGAGTTTATTGAAAGGATAGGAGTTCAGAGATAAGAATTACGAGTCCAACAAATAAAAAACCACGAACGAAGTAGTTTGTGCTACTCCGTCCGTGGCTGAATTATATATGTTATTGGTTTTCCTTATTGTCGTGCAACCTCGCCATGATACCCTAAGTCGAGACCTTTCTTTTCATCCATACGCCCCACTTTTACAGGCACAAAACGATTGATCGCTTTTAAGACGCCTAATGTAAAAATAAATCCCCATGCCGAAGCAAAGATTATTGCTGAAACCTGTTTCAAAAGGAAGCCAAATCCGCCTCCCATAAACAATCCGTTGGCACCATTGGCATTCACAGCTGTTGTTCCGAAAAAACCCAATAATATTGTTCCAAGTACTCCGCCAATACCGTGCACTCCCCAAACATCCAGGGCATCGTCCCAGCGTTTACGTTCAACAAATTTAACCGCCTGATAGCACACCATTCCGGCACACAGGCCAATAAACATGGCTGTTCCTAGTGTAACATATCCTGCTGCAGGAGTGATTGTTGCCAGTCCGGCCACAGCACCGGTCATCAATCCGATAAAAGTAGGTCGCTTATTTCCGGTTGTCCATTCAATTCCCAGCCAGGTAATTGCCGCCACCGATGCAGCCACATCGGTATTCAGAAATGCTTGAGCTGTTACAGCATCCACATCCAACTCACTTCCGGCATTAAAACCATACCATCCAAACCAAAGCAAACTGGTCCCGATAGCTACCAGCGGTATGTTGTTAGGCCCACTGTTTTTCTCGGCGCGTGCACCAACAAAAAACACCGATGCCAAAGCAGCAAAACCTGCCGTTGCATGCACTGTTATTCCTCCGGCAAAATCGAGAACACCCCACTCGGCAAGGATTCCGCCTCCCCAAACCATATGAACAAAGGGATAGTAAACAAAAATTTGCCAAAGAACCAGAAAGATGACGTATGCCTTAAAAGTTACGCGGTTGATAAACGCACCGGTAATCAGCGCTGGTGTAATAATGGCAAACATCATTTGATAAGCCACAAAAATATATTCCGGGAAGTTACGGTCGGGCGACAAGGGTGTACTTGATGTAACTCCGTTCAGAAAAGCTTTATCGAAATTTCCAATGATGCCGAAAAAATCATTTCCGCCTGCCAGGGTTCCACTAAAACACATGGAATAGCCGAAGCTGATCCAAAGAATGGTTGTAATTCCTAACGACACAAAACTCTGCATCATAATACTCAGGATATTTTTTTTACATCCCAAACCGCCGTAAAAGAAAGCAAGACCGGGGGTCATTAGCATCACCAAACTGGTAGCCACAATCATAAAGGTAGTTAGCCCTTTGTCAAACATCATATTGCTAGAATTTTTAATTTCGGTACCCAAAAATAGAATACGACTTTGATAATTTGACAGATTTGGAGTGCCTAAAAAATCATTTATTTATTTTCTTACGCCATTTTATTACATTTTAAAATCCGGCAAATCCATTTTACAACAACTCGTCAAAACAGGGTTCAAGTTTCGATCGATACATTTTCAACTCCAATTTTTAAATTTTGGAAGGGGTGAAGTTTTCATCGAACAAAAAACGAAAGCGGAATTTGGAATTGAACGGGGTTAAAAGGTAAATTCAGTAAAAAGGGGAAACGCGCAAAAGCAGTGTAAATAGTGATAAATCTCACCTTTTTTAAATTCACTCTAAATTACCGTCAGTTAAACTTGAATTAATATTAGCCGAACTTATTTCTACCAACTCGCCGACATCCCGGAATCTTCCCTACGATTTAAAGCTGACGCAAATTCCTACGCGGATTAAAATCTAATTCATTGAAAGGAAAGGCCGACAAACTCTTTTTAAATTATTCCGTTCAGCCCTCTCCTGCCGTGAAAATATTATAAATTCAAAGATACTGCATCCCCTTACTGATCGTATTATAGCTCTGTTTTTGAAAATAAAATTCACCCTAAAGATTTTAAGACTCTTTTATCTTATATGTTTTTTCCATAACTTGTTAACGATAAATACAGTTTAAGGAAAGAAACACCATTAAATCAAACCATTCCGATTTCTTATCCATTAAACACAAACTCTACTTAGCTATGTATTTCACACCGGGCGCATTTTATAACACAATTCTAAAAATAAATAGCATTCATCACTAGTCGTTGTCTTCACCAATGAAAGACAAGACTCCATCTATAAACACTTAACATAATCCATTATGAAAACATTTACTTATCCGGAAGTAATACTTCCCAACCATTTAGTCGGGAAAGCCGGCAGCACTATTGCTTTGTTGCTGGCTTTTATTTTTCTGCTGCCTGCTTGGGCAAGCGCAGAGAGGATCTATCCCGATATGTCGGTTCAGATTTCATCGGGCGGATCAGACTATGCACTCACCTTCACCTATAGCGGTGCTGGAGTTGTTAGTTGTACCGAAGCTGTTGTTCACAGGTTTGATATCTATAAAAACACTGATAGCAACAGTTCAAAAACGATTAGTGGTAGCGGCAGTAAATCCAGCGGTACCATTACTTATGTGGCAGGTCCAAATAATTCAGGATACTGGGGCTTACGTTATCAGGAATCTGAAGACTGTAGTTTGGCCTGGTGTAACTGTGTGGAATGGGTATGGAGTGGTTATCCCAGAGCAAACAGTTCAGGCGACAGAGGTAGCGGATATAGTGTTTTAACGTACGCAGCTACCGCTGCAATAAAATCTCCTACCGGAATAACTGCCTCTGATCAGGAATATTTTGAAAAGATTATTTTGAGCTGGTCGAAAGGAACAGATATTCCGAATGCTAATACCGGTTACAATATTTACAGGGGAACGACGACCAGTAACGGAACATTAGTTGCACAGGTTGCCGGAGATGCTCGCACCTGGACAGATAATACAATTGTTCCAAACGATGAATATTATTACTGGGTAACCACCTTTACCGATGATTGGGGAAATCATGAATCACCAAGAAATAGTTCTAATGCCATCCTTGGAAAAGCAAAAACTTTTACTGTTAATGCATCCGACGGAACGTATACTAACCGTGTGAAAGTAGAGTGGGACGACCTGTCTGAATTTGCAGAGGAATTGCGTATTGAGCGCAGTGTACCGGAAAGCAACCTAAAGGAAGAGCTGGCGATTTTAAGCAAAAACGCCCAGGCATACAGCGACGATGGTGCCATTCCTGGTTACAAGCATACCTATTATGTAACACCAATTCACGCAACACGCACCTTCCCTACCCTTAACGATGATGGATACTCGAAACCAAACGGAACGATAAAAGGTACCGTTAAGTCGGTGTTAAGTGTTGGAGTAGAAGGAGTGAGTGTTTGTGCGATTCCGGTAACACCAAATTTACCGGCCGGAGCACTAACCGTTCCCTCGGGAGGATATTGTACCACAACGGATGTTGACGGGTATTACGAGATACGTAACATTTATTATTACGATGAAGCTGAATTTATCGTAGTGCCTTACAAAGACGGACCAAACGGACCTCATATTTTTACTCCCGATACCATAACCCGAGTACTCGATCTGAATTCGAAATTGAGTTCGGGCGCCAACTTTACCGATGAGAGTGTTTTCTCAATGGCCGGTAGAGCTGTGTATCCCAAATCAACCGCAGCCGAATGTGGTGTGCCTGAAGTTGAAATTCTGATTAACGGAGAAAGCCGGGGAATATTTACTGATGCCAACGGCGATTGGAGTTATGCCATACAGGAAGAAGGAGATTATACCTTTACTCCCGAGTTTTTGCATCATACATTCGAAAATCCATCGGGACAACCTTCAACCTCGTTCTTTGTAGCCGGCGATTCATTGAACATCAATTTTACCGATACACAAACCGATACCATTTTTGTGAAAGTACAAACCGGGTGCGAAACACCGGTGGCCGATTCAGTGAAAATACAACTTACTTCGCCGGGCAACTGTTTTAATACCAGTTATTATACCGATGCAAATGGGTTACTAACCATTCCGGATCTTCCGGCACGCGAATACGATGTGCAGGTAATTGAAATTGATCCGGTGAATTCGAACATATTTGACCAAATTGGTAATAAACCAATTCGTATCGACCTTACCTTACGGGATACGGCAGATATGGTTGTTGAGCGCGATAGCTTGGATATCACGCCGGCAGATACCATTTTCCTGCCCAACGGCACAACGAGTATTACTCCTGCCGACACTACAATTATTACAGCTACCGATACAACAAGGGGCGAAGTGGTTCCCGAGGCTGATTTTATTTACCATTCACCACTTGATATCCAGGTTGATTTTACCGATGCAGGAGCACAAGTAGTGAATTGTAGCAGCGGAGCGATTACCTTAATGCAACAAAATGACACTTATACCCTGGTTTTTGAAGTGAATGAGTCGATGGGCGATTGCCCGGTAAATGAGGGACATTTGCGCATATTTGACTTTGTTGCCGACCGTGGAGATGCGCCAATAGAGGTACCTATTGTAAACGGTTTTGCAGTTTATACCACACAAGCCGGATTACCCGAAATTGCTGAAAGTGCCGAGCACAATCATGAAAAACTATTGTATGTCGTTCCTGAAGTTGGTTTTTTAGATGCGACTCCGCAGGAATACTGGATAATGGTTGAAGGTGTTAAAACTCAGGCGCCGTCATTTATTACAAAATCGCCCGAAATGCCAATGTTGGTACTACACGACCCTCCCGGAGATAACAGTTATTCATACGTTCAGGAAGGTAAATCATACAAAAGTTTTAATACATTCGAGATGCTTGTAGGCGGAGAAGCAGGACTTTATGCCAACCTGTTGATAGGAGCAAAAGTAATCACTCCTTTTTCAAGTAATGGATTTGGAACACAAATTAAATTTAGTGCGGTAGCCGGAAGGGATAATTTCAACCGCAGTGGTGTAGAAACCACAATCACCTTCAATGAAACTTTTTCAACTTCCGATTTGGAGAATCTTACCGGAAATGATGGTGATGTTTACATTGGTGCATCGTTTAACCAGGAATATGCGCTGGCAGACGAACTGACCTTTAATACGGCAACATGCCAGGCCGAGATAAAAACTGTTCCGACCATTGATGTAACCGGCTTTGCGACTACTTTTGTTTATACCGAAACGCACATTAAGAACACTCTGCTTCCAACTATCGGCACACTGAGGAGTGCCTTGATTTCAGGTCGCGATACAAGTCTGCTATCTCCAGAGGAAAAAATGCAGGCTAACCAGTTACTTGCTGATAGTTTGCACTGGGAGGAAGTGTTGGCACAAAATGATTTAAACAGAGGAGAAGATGCTGTATTTAAAGAGAATATTTCATTTAGTGCCGGTGCCCCTTATACCAACGAATATACCACCGACACAACAAATTCTGCATCGTACGAATACTCTGCATTCATAAATACAGAATTAGCTGCAGGAATAAAAATTGACAATGAATCCGGTGCCTGGTTCGATAGCGAGATCGGGGTTATGGCAAAGTTCAGATGGGCAAACACCTTTAATCAGGGAAACGATACCACTTACTCCCGAACCGTTGGATATATTTTATCCGACAACGATATTGGCGATTTCTTTAGTGTCGATATCCTGGAGGATAAAGCCTATGGTGTACCTGCATTCAACCTGAAACTAGGGACTTCAAGTTGCCCGCACGAACCCGGGACACAACCGCGTGATGATGCGCGTATCACTGTGTATCCACCACAAATCAACAATGTACCAATCGGTGGGCAGGCGGTATTTACAGCCAATTTGTTAAACGAAAGCCAGAGTCGGGAAACCCGCGAATATCACGTAAAAGTAGTTTCTACCACAAATCCCGACGGAGCGATTGTGAAGTTGGGTGGTACGCTTATCACCAATGGTGGAGCTTCTTATTTTCTGCAATACAACCAAACAGCAAACATTGCACTTACCGTTGAACGGGGACCGATGGCATCCACTTACGATTCGATTGGTATTATGATGTATCCGCCGTGTGAATATTCACTCTGGGAGGATGGCGGCAATGTTACTAGCGGCGATACGGCCTGGATATTTGTCGACTTCCAGAGCGAATGCTCAAATGTGGCTCTGCACTTGCCGGGCGATAACTGGTTGGTGAACAGCAATAATAATAACAAACTGGATGTGGCTTTCACTGGCTACGACCGGAACAACGAAAACCTGCAAAGTATAACCCTTCAGTATAAACGTCAGGGTGAAGGCTGGATTGATGATATAACTATTGAACGTGATTCACTACTGCAGAACTTTTATGATTACGAGTTTGATGTTTCCGGTCTTACGGATGGTAATTACAGCTTGCGTGCGAAAGCTTTCTGCGGAATCGAAGGTGGGATTTCCTATTCTTCCGAACAGTCAGGAATTATCGACCGTTCGTCCATTGCTCCTTACGGAACGCCTTCGCCGGCCGATGGCTACCTGCGTTACGGGCAAGAAATAAGTGTTGTTTTCGATAAAGACATCAACTGTAACTTTGAAAGTTATTCAGGAGAAGCACCTAATATCCGCCTTTACCTTGAAGATTCCACGGAAATTCCAATAATGGTTCAGTGTTCTCAAAATGCAGATGGAATTATCCTGGTTCCAAACGACGATCTTTTTGCACAACCATCGCTCGAGGGGAAACGTGTTTATGCCGTAGTAGAAGGAATTCAGGACATTTCTGGGAATATACAGAAATACAAAACCGAGTGGTCGTTCCTGGTGAATGTAAGCCCGGTGTCGTGGAATCCTGAAGAAGTTCACATGACAGCAGAGGAAACGGAACTGGTGGTACTGAGTGCAAATCTTGATAACAGCGCCAACATAAGTAAATCGTTTACCATTGAGGAGTACCCTGACTGGCTGGTGCCTTCGGTAACTTCTGCATCGGTTTTAGGTGGAAATAGTTTCACCCTTCAGTTCCATGTGGTTGAAGATTTGTTACCCGGATTTTATGAGGGAGAAGTTACGGCCGTAATCGATGGTTCGCCCGAAGTACTCCAGGTATCGCTTGAGCTGTATGCTGAAGAGATCGACTGGAGTGTAAACCACCCCGATTTCCAGTACAATATGAACATTGTTGCTCAGTTTAGTTCTGACGATAGCGACGAAAACCTGTCGACCGGATTACGCGATAAGATTGCGGCCTATGTTGATGGCGAATTGCGCGGCATTGGCAACATCATGTATGTTCCAGAACTCAGCAAATACGCTGCATTTATTACTATTTCGGGAAATCTGGCAGGCGAAAACGGAAGTTTGCTCGAAGCCGAGGATTACGTGGATGACCTGAGTGTGCAGGACATTACATTTACCGAAGATGGCAAGACGTATGATGCCACACGTTTTAAGAAAAATAACTGGATCGATTTCGACATTTACGCCACCAAAGCAGGTAATTTCAGTGCTGAATTCAAAGCTGCTGGTAATAAAGCCGGCGATGTCGACGTCTTTGTGGACGGGAATTTGGTTGCAACTTTTGCAGTGCCCGCGAATGGAGGTTCCTATGACGTGTACACCACTCAGTTCCAGGTTCCGGCCGATGAGCATACACTGCGCATTCAGTCGAACGGTGCTGAGTTTGATCTCGACTGGATTAATTTCCCCGAGTATCATGTTCGGAATCAACATACCACTGAAGTCATTAAATTCAGAATGTGGGATGGTTTAAATGGTATTGAATACGGAGCCATTGAAGAACTCACCTTCTTTAACGACGGTGTGGTTGGAAACGTGGAAGAGCCTTTCATTTTGCATCCGGCCGGAGGTATTCAGCAAAGAATGCTGGCAAAAGGATGGAACTGGATTTCGGTGAATAAACAAAGTGACGACATGAGTGTAGGCAAAGTTTTTGAGAGCCTAACACCACCAACTTCACTAAACGATATTACCCTGAAATCACAGTCGGGATATTCGCAGTTTAGTCAGCTTACCGGCTGGCAGGGAACACTCTCCGATGTTGATATCAAAACAGGATATATGATATTCCTGAGTGCTCATGGCGACACGCTGAGCCTGATTGGAAATGAACCCGAATCGGATGTAAGTATTCCTTTAAATCCGAAGTGGAACTGGATTGGATATCCAAAATCAGAGATCTTACCTATTGATGATGTGTTGGAGCAGCTTTCGGCAGGTCCGGGAGATGTAATTAAAAGTCAGTACGAATACGGCGAATACAATCAAAGCACCGATTCGTGGGTCGGCGATCTGAAATTCTTCCATCCGGGGCTGGGTTATAAGTTGTTTGTTGGCAATAGCGACAACATTACAATAATGAAATCGGGAGATACAGAAGAGCTTTTCCTGAAGCACGAGTATAACATGACACTGACTGCGATTGTTGATTTTGGAGAATTTCCAACATCCGACAGGTACAGGATTCAAACCTATATCAACGACCAACTGCGTGGCGATGTTCCACTTTCGTACCTGAATCCGATAGACGAATACATGGCATTTGCTATGGTTTACGGCGACCGTTCAGATATTGGAGAAACGGTTAAAACAGTGCTGTGGGATGAATACAACCAGAAACAAATTGAACTGGTTTCGCCTGAGCTAAACTTTACTATCGATAAAATTAATGGTACGGTTGATAATCCGGTTATTCTTTCGATAGCCGAAGACGAACTACTTCCGGCGGATGAAGGACAGTACAACTTTAAGAACTATCCAAATCCTTTCCGAAGTAATACCACTATTCAGTACACAATTCCGGAAGATACGCACGTTATGCTGACGGTAACAAATTCTGTTGGTAAAGAAATCAGGCGTATTGTCGATGTGGAACAAATCGCAGGGCACTATAGCTTTACCTTCGATGCGAACGAACTGGCTGATGGTATTTATTATTGTACACTTAAAACAAATGACTTTATACAGACCAGAAAACTGATTCTGTTAAAGAAATAGCAGCGTTTGTTTCGAAATAGAAAAAGGTGGCCGTTTTGTTCGGCCACCTTTTTTATGCAGAAAAACATCTGCTAAAGTTTAATTTTGATCGCCAGGACCTAAGTTTGGATTCGCATCAATTTCTTCTTGCGGAATTTTAAATATCCACTCATCATTAACTGATGGTTTAGCCTGTTGGAACCCACTTTGGTACAAATCTGCAGAAGCACCAGAACCACCATTTGCAGCATGGTCAATTTCGTCATCCCAACGTATCTTATCGGTATAAAGGAATCCTTCTCCCCATAATTCTGATGCTCTCTGAAACTTAATGTGTTCCATTAATTTTTCTTTCGTATCGTACATCATAACATCATAAGCACTGTCACGCTCTTCGCCTAATGGTTTTAATGCAGCTTGCGCAGCTTCAATATTGCCCAACATAGCTTCTGCTTCTGCTTCAATCAAATACATTTCAGAAGAACGCATTAAAATAATATCATCCGGGTCTGTAGTTCCAGGTGCTTTATTTCTCATTTTCACGTGCATATACGGATGAGTATTATGACTGGAAGTCCAACCATACACACTGGCAAGCCTGTCAATTTCTGCGTCAAATTCTTCTTCTGTTGTATACAATGGATTAGTATTGTTTTCCCAGCCACCTTCTTTATTTGATGCAGAAGTATTTGAGTTTGGAGCATCTTTTAAGAACAGGTCTTTTCTATAATCTGTATCTGGAATTTGAGCGTATAATCTCTTATCAATAATTTTAGGATTATTCCGTACCTGACTTCCGTTAAATGTATTACTCATCAAATAAAAGTAAGAACGAAAATAAGTTGTTTCAGTAGTAATAACATTACTTCCCCAAATAACCTCAGGAAGGAGTGTTGTATTAAACCCAGATTTCCAATCATCTTCATCCATTATAGGGTAATCTTTACGTGCTAATTTAGCTGCATCTGCTGCGGTTCTCCATTCCCCCATATTTAATGCAATACGAGCTTTTAAACCATATGCTACATCAATATTTAATTGAGATTTGTCATATGCATTACCGGTTGGCCTTGGAGTTGCACCGTCAAAATAACTTATGGCACTATTAATATCCGACATACACTGGTCATATATTTCTTTAACTGTAGACCTGGGCTCACTTGTAAAAGGAGCTTCAGAAGCAAATAACAAAGGTACACCGGGATCAGAAGCAGGGTTGCCAATTAGATATCCTTTAGCATAGTGCTGAACTAATGAAAGGTACGCATATGCTCTGTAGGTATATGCTTGTCCTAAAATTTCTTTAAATTTTGCATCTTCAGGAATCGTTCCTTCAGCGGCTTTATTTATAATTGCATTTGTACTTGCAATTATATGATAGCGCTGATACCACAACTGTTTGGTTGTCCTGGATGTTTCCTGGTTATGCGAAATCCATCTGGCTTCATCTTGCCAACCCAAATTGTTTGCCGGAGCACTGTGAATTATGCCTCCTGCTAAATTATCTCCTATAGGAACCCAATAATGATTTCCTGATCTGTAACTATCTCCTCCGGAAAGTAGAGTTTGTGATTGAGCATATAATAAACGATGCAAACCGTTAAGGATCAGCTCCATATTTTCAGCAGTTGCTAAAGCATCATTCGATGAAATAGCATCAGTTGGTTTTGTTTCCAAAAAGTCTTCCTTACACGATGTTGTTGCAATAGCTACTATTACAAGTAACAAAATTATCTTTTTAAACATAGTTATTATGTTTTAATTATTTTTTATGATTAAAATGTAACATTTAATCCAATCGAGAATACTCTCGATGGGTTAAAATCATCACCTTCAGGTGTTCCTGACAAGTTATACTGAGGATCAAGCCCTTTCCTTTTACTTTTTAGATATAAATTCTCTCCGGTAAGTGATAATCTTAATTCATCAACACCTATTTTATCCGTAATAGAACCATCAAAGGTATAGCCTAAGCTAACATTTTTCAATGTCCAGAAAGACGCATCTGTTAAAAATCTGGAAGATTGTGACTGTACTAAATCAACATTTCCATTTTCCATTCTCGGCACACTGGTCATATCGCCCGGATTTCTCCATGCATCCAAAATATCAGGATGAAGTGATCGTCCATAAGTACCGCTATGCATCATAGCTGCATATCCATAGTCTAAAAATTTTCCACCAATACCATAAGTTAATAAAACATTTAGGTCGAGTCCTTTATAACTAAAATAATTTGATACTGATCCTAAAACATCAGGTATGGAGTTGTCTCCAGTGTAGGCTCTTTCTGTTTCTTCCCAATCATCTGTGGTTTCCTGATTTCCATTGTCATCCAGAACAGGGACACTATTACCATCTTCATCAATTTCAAACATCCAGAACAATTGATCTCCAGTGTCTGGGTCTACACCAGCAGTTTGAAGTATATAAAAATCATAGATTGATTTACCTTTAGCCCATCTTTTTGAACCATCTATGAAAGGATCAGGAATTTTCGTTATTTCATTTTTAAATGTCGATGCTTGTAGTGTCATATCCCATTTAAATTCCCCCTTATCAATGATATGTCCGGTTAAACCTATTTCAATTCCTGAATTATACAAATCGGCAATGTTCGAAGGCACAGTATTTAAACCATTACTTAATGGAATGGGTAAATCATATAGCAGATCTGTTGAATTTTTCTTGTAATATTCAACAGAACCATCAATAAGATTATTGAATAAACCAAATTCTAAGGCTACATCAAAACTAGCAACCGTTTCCCATTGAAGGTCTGCATTACCAATTTCTGACCAATAAATAGCAGGATTTCCTGCGTTCGATGTTAGTCCGTATCTAGGCTGAGATAAGAAGAAGTCGCCCAAATCATCGTTACCAACCTGGCCATATGAAGCGCGGAGTTTTAAATGATTAACCCAACTTACACTTTTCATGAAGTTTTCCTGATCTATTCTCCAGGAAGCACCTACTGAATAGAAGTTACCCCATCTTGATTTTTCATCAAAAACAGAAGAAGCATCTCTTCTTACTGAAGCACTGATATAATATTTACCATCAAAATTATAGTTTGCCCTTAAGAAGTAACCTTCAATAGTTTTTGCTGTAGTAGCACCACCTAAACTAATTGGCTCGGCAAAATTGTCAAATTCATAGATACCTGTAGCAACTTGTTTAATAGCCGAACCATCGATTCCTGAATAAATTCGTTCGAAACTTTCATGTCCTGCAGTTATCTCTACACTGTGAACTTCATTAATGTATTTTTTGAATGTTAAAATTTGATTGAAGTTTTCAACATCTCTCCGATATCTGTCTTCTCCATATCTTCCGGTTGGTTGAGCATCACCAATAATATGGTTTTCATATTCTTTTTCAAGACCTTCATTTATATCTCTACCATAATTTAATCTTAAATTAAGACCTTCAATTATTTCGAAGTCAGCAAAGAATCGAACTCCGTAAGTATTATTTCTTGTAGTTTCATCGTTTAACAGCAGTTCCTGAAAAGCATGACGACCTTGATTTATTGGCCTTGAACCGATATTGTATTCAGAATAACCTTCACCGTTATCAAAAACAGGCTCTCCTCCGGCATCTAATACGATGTTTCCATCCAGGTCATTAACATACACCGGATAAATTGATCCTATGTTTTTAGCAAAGCCGAAAGGGTTCACAATACTACTTGTTCCTGCAGAAGTTGGACCGGCAGATTCAGTAATAGTAATGTTTGCACTACCTCCGAGTTTTAACCAATCAGTGGCATCGAATTCGGAATTTAAACGCGAAGTAATACGATTAAAATTGGTTGTAACCACATATCCTTCTTCATCCAGGTACGAAGCCGAAAAGAATACTTTATGCCTGTCGCCTCCTCCAGCAACATTAACATTGTAATTTGTTCTTATTCCGGTTTGTTCCATTTCATCATACCAGTCTAAGCTTTTATAAATTACGCTTGCGTTTGGATTTAGCATTCCGTCGGTGCCAACAATTTGATTGTTTGCCACATTAAATGGGTTATACCCTAAGTTATTGTAAATATTTTCAGAAGCATAGGCAGGATCTCCACCACCTGCACTCGAATTTTTTAGGGCCTGCCACATCATTTCATAATATTGCCCCGGAGAAACTTCATCATAACTTGGAATACTTCTGCTAACAATACCTACCTGAGCAGATACAGAAGTTTTTATGGCTCCTTTTGTACCACTTTTAGTTGTTATTAAAACAACACCATTAGCAGCCCTTGACCCGTATAATGAAGTTGAAGCGGCATCTTTAAGGATTGTGAAAGATTCGATATCTTCCTGATTAATTGTATTTAACGAACCTTCATACTGAATGCCATCTACAATATACAATGGATCAGAACTCCCATTAAGTGTTCCAACACCGCGAATAACAATATCAGGTGAAGAGCCTGGTTGCCCGGATGCAGAAGTAAATTGCACTCCTGTTGCTCTACCCTCAATTGCTGCAATCGGAGAAGTAACATTTCGTGCCGATAATTCTTCAGCGCCCACTACATCTGCAGAACCAGTAAATGCCTGCTTTGTTGATGTACCATAGGCAGTTACTATCACTTCATCAAGTCCTAAAACATCCGGCTCAAGACTAACATTAATTACAGAACCTGTTGCGGGCATTTCAACTGTTTTCATCCCAACAAATGAAAACACAATTGTTTCAGCATCTGTTGGTATGTCGAAGGAGTAAACACCATCAACACTAGTTACTGTACCAACGGTTGTTCCTTTTACACTTACTGATACACCCGGTATTGGAGAATTGTCTTCAGAATTTAATACGGTTCCGGAAACATTCCTAACCTGTGCACTTGCTATTTGCACACCTACTATAAGAGTACAAATAAGAAATAGCGTCAGTTTTTTCATAGAAATTTAATTTGTTAGATTAATGAATAAATAAGTATCGCGCAATTTATGTGTACATATACTATAGAAATAATGGTAAAGGATTAATAGTTTTTGTATTTAAGTATGCACCTCCGGTATTATTTTATACCCACATTTGATTCAACCACAGAATACAATCATACTCGATTGTTTTTATCGTCTCTCTTATGTGCTCATATTTGTTAGACAATCATTATGATCTTTACCCTTAAATAAGTTCCAATTTTATTCTTAAAATAAGTTCGATTTCATTTTTTTGCCACAAACGAACACTAGTATGATATTGCTTACCCAATGTTTATATTTTCAAATGCGAATACACTGTCGTTAATGGAAATGTATCGTAGCAACAATATACAAAAAAATAAAATGGAGACCAACCTGGCAACTCTTCCTCTTTTTTTGCATTTAACAATGGTATTCTTTTTGTTTGCGACCACATGTAATGCTGGGAAAAATACAATTGAGAAACCTCACCATACAAGGATTCAACTATATTTTGGCCGAGGCTCTTTTACAACTGCTGTTCATGGAATGAATTAATTGAAACCAATAAACTGCAACTATTATGCAACATAGATGCTGTCGGATTTCATGGAAGGAAAAGATGTACAAATGTAACTTATATTTGAACTAATAAATAGAAATAGATAATCTAACAAGGACGTTGAAATACGAATTATATAAACTTACATCTGATACACTTTTGCTCTTTGTTGAACTAATATTCAAATCTTATCCAAGTATCGCGCCAATAATAGTAGCACTCATTAACGAGGCCAGTGTTCCGGCCAACAATGCGCGCATTCCGTATTGCGAAAGCAGTACCCGCCGTTTTGGTGCCAGCGCTCCGATTCCGCCAATTTGAATACCGATTGATGAGAAATTGGCAAAACCACACAATATATAAGTGGCCATAATAATCGACTTGGTTTCAGCAAATGCTCCGGCGGCTTTTAGGTCGGCCAGCGAAACGTATCCGATAAATTCGGTAAGAATAAGTTTTTCACCCAGCAAACGACCAACCACTGCAATATCTTCCGGACAAACTCCAATCAGCCACATAATTGGCGAAAAGGTATACCCCAAAATAAATTGCAGCGACAACTCATTGTATTTTCCATCGGTAATATTGGCAATAACATCGTTTAAATGTGTGATGGCGCCCACTTTGGTAAATATAAAATTGAACATGGCAATAAAAGCAATAAAAGCCAAAAGCATTGCAGCTACATTTACAGCCAATTTCACTCCTTCTGTTGTTCCGTTTGTAATGGCATCGAGCACATTGCTGCCTATTTTATCGCGGTTCACTTCTATGGTTTTATTAATTGCGTCGGTCGGGGGCACCAGCATTTTCGAAAACACAATGGCTGCAGGTGCTGCCATTACCGATGCAGTTAGCAGGTGTTTTGCAAATTCCAAACGAAGTTGCGGATCGTCGCCACCAAGCAAAGCAATATATGCCGCCAAAACACCTCCGGCAAGTGTTGCCATTCCACCGGTCATAACCAGCAGAATCTCCGATTTGCTCATTTTATCAAGGTAGGCTTTAATCATCAGCGGCGATTCGGTTTGCCCAAGAAAAATATTCCCGGCTACCGAAAGAGCTTCTGCACCTGAAATCCGAAGAACTTTGGTAAACACCCACGCGAGTCCGTACACAATCTTTTGGATTATTCCCCAGTAAAACAACAAACTGGTTAAGGCTGAAAAGAAGATAATGGTTGGTAACACCTGGAAAAGAAAAATATAACCATAGGTATCGGCATCCATCAGATCGCCCAAAAGAAAAATACTCCCCTCTTTGGTAAAGTCGAGAACCTTAACGAATATCTTTCCAAAAAATGCAAAACCAGCCTCCACAATAGGCACATACAAAACTCCCAATGCCAATAAAATCTGCATTAACAGACCAATTCCAACTGTTCGCCAGGGAATATTGCGGCGATCAGAGCTAAAAAGAAAACCAACAAAAACCAATACAACCATTCCTAACAATCCCCGAAAAAGGGTCATAATTGAGAAAGGCGTTTGTCGTTCCTTTGCCAAAAGAATATTTGAAGTATCGGTTTGTTGAGCCACTGCGTCGGCTGCCGCAAGTACTGTATCTCCGGCATGTGCCGCTAACGGTTGCAAAAAGAAAATGCCGGTAATTACTACCAGCAACATTATCATGCGTTTCATTGAGTGTTCTTTCGTTTCCTTTCCCCCCTTTCGTTCCTATAGTCCTCCTGTCCCCTTCAGGGGACAATCGCTATGAAGTAGCGATAGGGGTGATTTGTTATTAATGCGTTTTGAACTTACTTCTCTCGTTTATTTAATTCATCGCGAATGATTGATGCCTTTTCATAATCCTCGTCTTCGATGGCCTCATTCAGCAGTTCCTGTAAATCGCTGGTTGAATACTGCGCATACGAAGAACCGGTTGTTTCGGGCTCTTCCTCATCCATCATACTGCGTACCGGAGAATTTTCATCATCCGATTCCAATACGATTCCGGCTTTCTGTAAAATTTCTTCCGAGGTATAAATCGGGCACCTGAAACGTAACGCCAAAGCTACCGCATCCGATGTTCGCGAATCAATCCTGATCTCTTTGCCGTTCATCTCGCACAAGAGTTCCGAATAAAAAATGCCTTCTTCCAACTTATATATGGTAACCTCCAGCAACGCAATATCAAAAGCCAGGGCCATGTTTTTTATTAAATCGTGAGTAAGTGGCCGCGGAGGTTTTAAACCTTCCAGCTGAATGGCAATCGCCTGTGCTTCAACAGGTCCGATAATTATAGGAATTCTGCGTTCACCTTCTTCTTCTGCCAACACCAACGCGTAAGCCCCTGATTGTGTTTGACTTACCGATAATCCTAAAATGTTTAAGCGTATTTTTTGCATGCTAACGTTTGCCCTGTATCTTTTTTCGATGCAAACAAATATAACAATCATTTTGGTTATGTTGGTAATTATTAAAAATGATTTATTACAAGACTAATCTATGCTGAACAACATCATCGTAGGTCTTGACAAACAGGCTGAAAAGGTATTAACTTTGTATAGTTCATATTTTTAGTAGTATTTATTAACTAAAGTATTCAAGCCATGAAAAAGTTAAAAGCAGACAGAGGCATACAAGGATTGGTTCCGGCCATTATCTCTCTTGTAATCTTCTTCTTATGTTTTATTCTTTTCGATCTCAGAGTAGCTTTTTCAGCGCTGGGGATCCTGATTCTATGTTATTCGCTGGCATTCGGATTCTGGTCGTTTTATAAAACAGGCAATTATTATATGCTGGTGAGCGCTTTTTACCTACTATCTTTAGGCGGGCTAATGTTATTGATGAAAGTACCTGAAAGTCTAAATGCACCGGTCCCCCAGCTCCCTAATGAATTCAAAGTGGTCCTGGTATTTTTTTATCTTTTGTTGTTTTGGTTAATCTATGGAATGATTACCAAACGATTTAATTACAGGGGGCGTGAAGTGCTGGAATTGGCAGCATGGGATGTAGATGAAGGCCCTGAATCATATACAAAGCGGCCCCGACCTGCAGGAGTCGTCGATTATTCGAAATACGATATTATTGATTTCACCAACTACCTTAAACGCATAATGGTTGGTATGACCTACCAGGAAGAAAACCGGATATTGATTGTTCCAATAAAGTACGGACATGAATGGGGTGCCTTGTACAATCCTAATTTTAACTACCTCGAAAAAACCTGGATTGCTTTCAATTTCGACGGACAGGTATCGGTACATATTTCACGAAAAGATTACCTCAATTACAAAGAAGATCTGGCATTCGATCACCTTTGCGAATCGATGGGAAAGTTGTTTATCACCTTTGCCGATTTTTACATGCGGGGCGATAAAGTAAGAATTTTAGACCGTTTGAATTCGGTTAAACTTGGAATATTCTCATAATATGAACTTTGAACAAGCTGCCAGATTTGGCACATACATATCAAAAAATTATTCGAAAGATATTTTCAGACTTTTGAACAATTACCGCGACATTTCGGCGTCGGAAGCGGCATCGCGACTGGGCATACACATACAAACTGTCCAGGATTTTCTGGAAGCCATGGCCGACCTGGGAATTCTATCGAAGAAAGAAGTTACAGAGCGTAAACGTCCGTATTTTCGTTACACCCTCGAAAAACAAAAAATAGCATTTGAAATCGACCTGCTGGAAGAGTTGAGAAATTCCGGCGACAGTAGTTTGGAGCAATCAAAAATTCGCGAAAAAAGAAATGCGGGTGTACGTTTCTCGCTCGCCCGCAATGGCCAGTACTTTAGTAATCTTGCTATTTGGGTTGGCAAAGGGCGCGAACGCTCTGAAAAGAAAATCAATCTTACTACCGCACAGGGGAAGTTCCTCTATAATTTACCATTCCCCGATGGTGAACATCTGTCTCTTGAAGAGATTCGGGTAAAAGCCGGTGTTGAACCGGAGCATTTGCCCGAAATCAAAGACCTGGTTGAAGATCTCATTCAATACAAAGTTATTGAAGTTATTGGCTGAGGAAGTAGTTGAAAAAATTCCCGGTGTCCAAAACTTTTTCTTAAAAAGATGTAGTTTTTCTCGTTTCGTTGCGACCAACAAAGTGAAACAAAAAAATGAAAGTGCTGAGATCAAAGAAAAAGGAATTCAGTGAATTGATCGAAAAACACCAGGCGATCATTCATAAAGTAACAATGGTTTATACCAATGGGCCGGCCGACCGCGAAGACCTTTTTCAGGAAATCTGCCTGCAGCTATGGAGATCGTATCCAAATTTCAGGGAAGAAGCAAAATTCACCACCTGGATGTACCGGGTAGCATTGAATACAGCAATCAGCGATGTGCGGAAAAAGAATAAGGATCTTCATTTTGAACAGCTGCGCGACAACGATCGTATGGAAACAGAACCTTCTGACGAGAAGGAACAGATGAGACTACTGTACCGGGCTATTTCTAAACTCAACCGGATTGACAAAGCGCTAATTCTGCTTTGGCTCGAAGAAAAAAGTTACGACGAGATAGCAGCGATTATGGGGACAACTAAAGGCAATGTAAGCGTGAAACTGGTGCGCATAAAGCGGAAGCTGGAAGAACTGGTTTCAGAAACAGAAAAGCAAGAGTAATGAACAAAAACGACGAAAAATTAAAAGCCATGTGGAACAAAGCAGAAACCCTGATGGAAGCTTCGGATTACAAAAGCTCGTCCATCGAACAATTTATTTCGGGACGCTCGAACGATACAACACAAAAAATAAAGAATATAATTATTTTAGATCTGGTTTTGAAAGCACTCGCACTATGCGTGCTGGCCATAGACTTTGTTCTTTATTTTGGTACTACCAACGTAATGTCAGTTACGGTTGCAGGAATGGTATTACTTATTCCTTTAATTTTCATGCAATACAAAATGTTGAACCGCTTTTCCGAGGCGGCTGACAACGGACAAAACACTCGCGACAAGCTGGCTTACATGCTCACTTACCTAAAAACAAAGTTCTTTACTACTCTACTTTCCGTATCGGGCACTTACCTCTTTGGTTTTATCGCCGGATCGTTGGTTTATTTTTACACTGCCTACGGTTATGTGCGACCGCTCGACGGTGTAGATTTTGTGGTATTTCTAACTTTTATCCTTATAGGTATTGCTTTTAACTTCTTTGTTAACCAGGGACAGGTAAAATACCACATTAAACACCTCGAAATCTGTTTGAATGATCTAAATGACAAAAACCTGGAACTGGTTTCTGAAAACATTGAACTACAACGAAAACGCGACCGGACCAATAAAATACTGTTGGCATTGGTTCTTGTTATCGGAATTCTACTGCTTGTTATTGTATTTAAAAACATCGGTTTTATTGTCAAATAAACCGAACGAGGAACAGTGAACGTACTGTTTATCAACCAAAAATTTACTGCCATGAAAACAATAAAAACCATAAGTTGGCTATTGCTGTCTACTTTTTTATGGATAGCAGCAGCCGGCCAGAGCGTAAACGACCTGCCGAAAAAAATGACTTACGCCGTTGAGATAGGCGGTGTACTGTGCGGCTATTCTGAAATAACCATACCCCCTACTGAAAAAGATGGCCGGGAATTATTAAGCGTAAATACAGAAGCGCTCGTAAAACAGCGTGCACTGGGCGGAAATGTGGAGTTAATCATAACAGAGAATGTATTAATTACACCTGAAACAAAACTCCCCGTTTTTGTTGAACAGCGTTTTAAAACCAGAGCCGAGATCTACTCGTGTGCCACATTTAACAACGATGTTGCGTATTACACTTCCGTTGAAGGAGGAGAACCTCGGGAAATCCAATTACCCCATGATGTAATTTTGGAGAATACACTCTCCTACCCCCATTTAATGAACGATTTTATTCAGGGAAATGCAGCAACAAAAGAATACAGGGTTTTCGATATCCAGAGTGGGGATATAATATCGAAAACCTATAAAAGGATCGGGGAAGAAAAACTGGAACTGGCGGGAGCCAATTATAATACAATTGTATTAGAAGAATTCAATCATCAAACAGGTATTACTGCAAAAATCTGGCTGAATAAAGAAAACAGTAGCGCGTTAAAAACCAAAGGCTCTAACCGGCTCATTTACCTTGCCAACGAATCCATAAAAAGGAGCATTCAGGTTGTTGATGTCGATAATTTGCTTTTTGCCCGGGTAGATAAAGTTATCGCTAATGTTCACCCTATTTCTTCCATGAGAATTGAAGCAACCATACAATCAGAAGGAGAAGTCATTACAGCGGAGAACTTAAATTTTCCGGGGCAGAAATTCGAAGGAACTGTAAGCAATAATTTAATTGAAGGAGTATTTGAAGTTGACCGACAGCATTACACAGGAGAAAATGCGCCACCTTTTCCACCGAAGTTTTCTGATGTAAAACTAAAGAAATACCTTGAACCGGAAAGACTGATCGAAGCGGATCATCCCGTTTTAATTCAGGAAGCGGAACGTATTACAAAAGATTCAAAAGATGCCTGGGAAGCTGCAGTAAAACTCAGCACATGGGTTGGCGAGAATATTATGGGTGCCATTCCCGGAGGAACATCAGCCATAAATACCTATAATACCCGCGAAGGAGAATGCGGCTCCCATTCGCGATTACTGGCAGCTTTTTGCCGTGCGGTTGGCATTCCGGCTCGACTTTCAATCGGATGCATGTACATTTCGTATGCGGGTGGTTGCTTTTATCAACACGCCTGGACCGAAGTTTATATGGGCGATGCCGGGTGGGTAGCTATTGATGCTACCGCACACGAGTTTGATTTTGTAGATGCCGGACATATCAGGTTGGGAGAAAAAACTTCCTTTAATCCGAAAGCCATGAAAATTCTGGACTATCAAATGGAGAACGCAATGGTTGATAATACCGTTCCTGATGAATACAAGAAATACCTCGGCAATTACCTGTTTGAAGAACGAAACAGCATTTTTAAAATTCTTTATCAAGATGGAAGTCTCGCTGTTGATATTCCCAATGCACAAGTGCTGGCACTTAATCCACCCGATGAAAACGGGGTGCTTTATCCAACGGTATCCAGGCAACTGAATTTTTCTTTCGGAAACGACATCTATGGGAATATTTCTACCATGAAACTGCAACAGGTAATTCCTTTAGGTAAAAAGTTTGAACAGGACAGCATTGGCTCTGAAGTGCCAAACGAAATAAAACCACTTGTCGGAAATTACTGGCTGGCACAGGCACAGGCCGCTTTTAAAGTAATTTATGAAAACGGAATCCTTGCTTTTATAAACCCTTTGACAAATGAAACAGTAAAACTACCGAAACACACTGAATCCGGATTATGGAAAGATGAATTGGGTAAAAATGAAGTGGAGTTTGAAAGAAACGATGCTGATGAAGTGGTAAGAATGCTCTTATATGTTAATGTTTATTTGAAAAAACAAATTGAACTTTAAAAACTGCAGCCATGGAATACAAAGTGCACAAACTAAAAGTTAATATGAATGAAGATAAGCAAATACTTGAGCAATTTTTAAATAATTTGCGTGGCGAAGTAGTGTCTATTGTTCCCAATGTTAAGCCAATCTTCAGGCCAATGGGAGCCACGGCCAAAGTCGATTTCCTGCTAATAATTGAAAAGCTTGTAATTTGACCATCAATTTATTGGCATTTATTTGCTAATTATCTAAAAATAACTACTTTTGCAGTCCAAATTTTGAATCGATCAGGCTCGAATAAGTGAAATCCGATGCGATATCCGCCTGACGGTGTAAACATTAAAAGTATAAATATGTACGCGATTGTTGAAATTGCAGGACAGCAATTCAAAGTAGAAAAAGACAAGAAACTTTTCGTACATCACCTGGATGCAGAAGAAGGTGCATCGGTTGATTTCGACAAAGTATTGCTGGTTGACAACGACGGTAAAGTTGCCGTTGGTACTCCAACCGTAAAAGGTGCTAAAATTACAGCCAAAGTGCTGGAACATGTGAAAGGTGACAAAGTGATCGTATTCAAAAAGAAACGTCGTAAAGGCTATCAAAAAATGAATGGTCACCGTCAGCAGTTTACTCAAATTCAAGTAGAAACCATTGTTGGATAATTTATAAAAAGATTTTACCATGGCTCACAAAAAAGGTGTAGGTAGTTCGAAAAACGGACGCGAATCGGAAAGTAAACGACTGGGAGTAAAAGTATACGGAGGTCAGTTTGCTAAAGCTGGTAATATTATTGTTCGCCAGCGTGGTACTCAACATTTCCCTGGAGACAATGTAGGTATGGGTAAAGACCATACTTTATTTGCATTGACCGACGGAACTGTTGTATTCAGAAAGAAAAGAAATAACCGCTCATACGTATCGGTAGCTCCTGAAGTTGAGGTTGCAGTTGCAGAAGCTCCTGCAAAAGCTGCTCCTAAAAAAGAAGCTGCTCCGGTTGTTGAAGAAGTAAAAGAAGAAGCTCCTAAAGCAGAAGCTAAAGGCGACGATCTTACTAAATTAACTGGTGTAGGACCAAAATTAGCTGAAGTATTAGCCGAAGGTGGTTTTACAACTTACGCTGAGGTTGCTGCAGCATCTGTTGAAGCAATTCAGAAAGTTCTTGAAGAAGCAGGAAGCCGCTACGCTTCAAAAGATCCACAACCATGGATTGAAGAAGCTAAAGGTTTAGCTTAAGATATTGATAAACCAGAGGGTTTAACCTCCCTCAAAGGAAATATGAAACTCCTGTCGTTACCGGCAGGAGTTTTTTTTATGGGCATTTTTGTGTTTTTATTTTAAGGCTTTATCCAAAAAGTCAACCATTATTTTAATCACTTTCGGATCGGAGAAATGACCTCCGCCATGATTTGCTCCAACAATAGCATATCGGGTTGATTCAACACCTGCTGTGCGAAGTGCATTATGCAGTAATACACTTTGGCTTGGAGAAACCAGTGCATCAACTGTACCATGAATTAAAAGAAACGGAGGATCGTTTTTATCCACATAATTCACCGGATTGGATTTAGCGACTACTTCAGGTTTATCAAGAATCGTTAACCCACTGTTTTTACCGTGCACAAACATAGCTTCTGGTGCTTCTTTCGTAAAGTGCGCCTCTTCAGCGTCTTTATCGTAGTCGGCACCAATTTTTGTCAGATCGCTTAATCCATATACAACAATAGCCGCCTGCACATCGCTGCTTTGGTCGAGATTTTCTCCCTCTTCAAACACTTCTTCGCCATTTGTAGTTCCGGTCATTCCGGTTAAATAACCTCCTGCCGATTCTCCCCATACAGCCACTTTCTCGGGATCGATACCATATTTCTGTGCATTGGCACGCATGAACCGTATAGCAGATTTTGTATCTTTTACCGCATCGCTGTATAATCCGTTCGTTGCCACATGATATTCAATACTTGCTACAACATATCCGGCTTTGGCAATTTCGCAGCGGTTGTATAAACTGCTGTTTTTGGGCGCAAACATAAAACCACCACCGGTAAGAAATATAACACACGGATAGTTTTGATCATCTGCCGGTCTGACGATATCCATTTTCATCGACATTGGATTGCCAACAGAATTTTTCGTTTCGTGAAAAATTACGTTTTCAGTTAGCGTAATGTTTTCAGGAACCTCCCTAACCATTTTGGGAGCACCGGAAATATCTTCGAGTACAATACTGGTGCTGTTATCACAAGGTTTTATTTCTTGTGGTATTAACAAACCTCCCATTCCGGGGATAGCTTTTCGTTCTTGTTTTTCTTGTTGAGCAAAAAGAACATTTACAGAGCCAGTTAATGCAATTACTGTTAACAGGAAAAAAGATAGTCTTCTCATAACAATTTTTTATTTGTTTTATAAAACTGACTAACTGAACACTCCTTAAAAAATGCGGAGATTTCTGTATTTCACAATCAGGGTTTTAAACTATTGCTATTAGATTGAAAATTAGAAATAGGTTTAATCATAAAGTGCCAATTCATTTATTAAATTTGCAGCCTAATAAATGGAAAAGACATGCTCAACTTAAAATTTATACAAGACAATCCGGAGTTAGTAGTAGAAAAACTAAAACGTAAAAATTTTGATGCTTCCGAAATTGTTTCAAATATTATATATCTTAATACTAAAAAAAATAAGCTACAGGGCGAAGCTGACTCGGCAAAAGCTGAAATGAATAAAATTTCGAAAGAAATTGGAATGCTTTTTCGCGAAGGCAAACACGAAGAAGCCAACGCTGCCAAAGAACGCACTGCCGAGCTAAAAGAAAACATTAAAAACTTTGATGTTGATTTTGCAGCCATTGAAGAAAAGGTTTACGATTTGCAGGTTCAGCTTCCTAACTTACCTCATGAATCGGTTCCTGTTGGAAAAGGAGAAGATGACAACGAGGTGATTAAACAAGTTGGCGAGATTCCGGCAATGGATGAAAAAGCACTGCCACACTGGGAGCTGGCGGCCAAATACAACCTGATTGATTTTGAGTTGGGGGTAAAACTTACAGGAGCAGGATTTCCGGTTTACCGCGGAAAAGGAGCTCAACTGCAACGTGCACTTATCAATTTCTTTTTAGCCGAAGCATCAAAAGCAGGTTACGAAGAAATTCAGCCACCATTGGCAGTTAACGAAGCATCGGGTTTTGGAACTGGTCAGCTGCCCGACAAAGAGGGACAGATGTACCACATTACTGAAGACAATTTATATTTGATCCCAACGGCAGAAGTTCCGGTAACCAATATTTACCGCGATGTAATTCTGGATGCCAAAGACCTGCCTTATAAAAATACCGCGTATAGTGCCTGTTTCCGTCGCGAAGCCGGTTCCTACGGTAAAGATGTTCGTGGACTGAACCGTTTGCACCAGTTCGACAAAGTGGAAATTGTACAAATTGCACATCCCGATAAATCATACGAAATTTTGGATGGAATGGTAGCTCATGTTGAAGGCTTAGTTGCCAAACTTGGTTTGCCTTACCGCATCCTTCGTTTGTGTGGTGGCGATATTAGTTTTACATCTGCCTTAACTTTCGATTTTGAAGTGTTTTCTGCAGCACAGGAAAAATGGCTGGAAGTTAGTTCGGTTTCCAACTTCGAATCGTTCCAGGCCAACCGCTTAAAACTGCGTTTCCGCGAAGAAGGCGTGAAAAAACCACAAATTGCACACACCCTTAACGGAAGTGCGTTGGCATTGCCACGTATTGTTGCGGCCTTGCTCGAAAATAACCAAACGCCTGAAGGCATTAAAATTCCTGAGGCACTGGTTCCGTTTACCGGTTTTGATATTATCAATTAAAATTCTATTTATTTAGCGAGTGTTAGCAACTGAATAAAACGCTTCATCCCGCTGAATTATATGCAAAAAAGAGAGGCTATCTTAAACGGAATTATTTCTTTTAAGATAGCTTCTTTATTATTTGAGCTTGATACCGCTAACTGTTTTTGTCTTTTCTATATTATGCATTTTCAGGAAATTGCTATAACTTAGGAAACCGAATTAAAGCTAAAAGACAAGACTGGCTTCCCAAAAAAACCAATATCATGCTCAAAAACAATCTCTTCATTTTTGTTTTGGTTTGTATAGTTGTGGTTTCATGCAGCAATAGCAACAAAAGAAATGATGATACCACTTATTCAAATAGCCACAAAACTTCATCAAACTCATCTCGATGGATTGACACTTTAATTACAAGGGTTGCCAACAACGACATAAATATTTACGATCCCGACATTTTTCTGAAAAACCTTATTAATGACACCTTACGTATAAATGAGTTATTAAAATACAGCACCGAAAACAAAAATTTTTCAGCCCGCTCTTTTGCCCTAAACCTATTGGGTAAAAACAGACGCCTAAATAGCGATTATTCCATGTCAATTCAGTTTCATAAACAGGCCTACCAGGCAGCACTTTTGGCTAATAATGATTACCTGGAGGCACAATCGTTAAATTTAATGGGAGTAGTTTACCGCCGACGTTCAGCAATAAAAACGGCACTCGAATACTACAACCGAGCTCTTCGGGTAGCCGAAGGCAGTACTAATTCTGACAACTACATGCAAAAAAGCATTGCAATTTCTACCGAAGGAATTGGAGGTTTATATCGGGCACTGGGTCAATATGAAGAAGCTATTCTCTTTTATAAAAAATCGTTGCATTATGAAGAGCAGCTCAATAGTTTGTTGGGCATGAGTATAAACCACCACAATATTGGGAAAACTTACGGATTAATGGGCGAATATAACTCGGCACTTTACCACCATAATCAATCGCTAGAGTACAACAATAAAATGAACTCAGTTTTTGGCATGGCAATTTGTTACAACAGCCTGGGAAATATAGCCATGCAACAAAACCAAATAGACAAAGCCTATAATTATTTTGTACCTGCCCTTCAAATGGCAAAGCAAGTGAGCGATAGCACGTACATTATAAACTCGTGCAGCAATTTGGGGTGGTACCATCTTAAAAAACAAAATATCGACAGCACGTTATTTTACCTTAATACTGCCATTGGTATTGCAAAAAGAATTGGCTACAAAGCTGCCTTACTACAAAATTATAATAAACTGGCAGAGCTTGAGCAATTGCAGGGCAATTATCAGAAAGCCATAGAATACTTTAAAATTTCGGATACTTACAGCAACGAAATTGCCACCGAAAAAAACAAACAGTACATTGCCGACATAACCATATTACACGACATTGAAAACCACAAACGTACAATAGACCAACTTGAACATGATGCTGTTCTGAACAAAAAAATGCAAACCAGCAAAAACATTGTTATAGCCCTTTTAACCCTGGTAGCAGGAATTCTTATTTTCCTGATTTTCCAGAAATTACAAGCCGGCAAAAAGAACAAAATCATTCATAAACAAAAAGAAAACATGCTAAACATGCAACTGAAGCTTAAAGCCTTGCAAAACGAAAATCTTACAGCCGAGAACAAACAAAGGGAAGCAGAAAAGCAAATGCTTCAACGAGAATTAAAAACAAAAGAAATGGCACGAAGAAACGAGATAAAGGCCATGCAAAACGAAATAGACCATAAAAACCGGGAGCTGGCAACTGCCGCCGCCTACGCCATAAAAAAGAACGAAAGCACCTATGCCCTCTTAAACAGTATCGGGAAAATAAAGAAAAATGCGAACGATACCTCAATTCTTGACAAACTAAAAAAGGAGATTGAAAACCAGATTGATACCGAAGCCGACTGGGAAAACTTCTGTCTGCATTTCGAGGAAGTTCACCCCAATTACTTCAAAAAGTTGAAAGAAAAACAAACCGACCTTACCAAAAACGAATTACGCCTGTGCTCGTACCTTATAATGAACTTAAGCGATAAAGAAATTGCGCTTCTTTCATTTTCTTCGCCTGGCACCATTCAAAAAGCAAAATACCGTTTAAAAAAGAAATTCCGTTTATCTGCCAACGAAAAACTATTCGATTATTTATTGGAGATATAGCCCCGCATTCCCAGGCATAAACTCCAGGCAAATATATTCTGTCTTTATCTCCTCCCATATACTTGGCGAACTCGCCTTTTGCTAAAAAATGGATAGTATGCAGCAATTTTCGCATTTTGTCCGGTTTTTTCGTATGAGATGTCCGGTTTTTGTCGGGGGCACATTTTCGTTTTTTAATGCTTTTGTTACAAACTTTGTTTCAACACTTTTTTTTAACAACCAACAAATTAAAAAACAAGAAAAATGACAAAACTTACCTTCTTTCTTTTATGCATTTCTTTTTTAATGGCCTGCGGTCAAAGTAAAAACACAAAAAAGGAAGCACAAGAACTTCTGCAAGAAATGAGCGAAACAACTCAAACACCCACTCCTGAAGAAGCAAAAAACTGCGAAGAATTTATAGACCAGTACGAAAAGTGGACCGACGATTACGTGAAACTAATGGAAAAGTACCAAAAAAACCCGATGGATGCCGAGCTAATGAACAAGTACATGCAACTTGCTCAGGAAGGATCGAACTGGTTGCTTCAGTGGAACGGAAAACTTGCAATGTGTGCTTCCCACGAGAAATACCAAAAACGGTTCGACGAGATTTCGGAGAAAATGGATAAAAAAATGAAAGAGTTAGGACTGGATTAAAAACAACTAAAAAACTTAACAATGAAACTAAAAAACACCATTCTTTCTTTATGCTGTGTTTTCGCGTTTTCGCTAACAATACACGCACAGCAAAAACTTTCCGACTACACATCAGTTGTGCGGAAAATTGATTTTCAGCCTGAAAAAACTCAACTATCGCCCGTTGCACTAAGGGCCATACAACAAGGCGAGGTTGCCGGCGAGTTTAAAGGCGTTCGCGAGGAGTTTACTTCGAAAGTAAAGATGCTTACACCGGCACAAAAGGCCGCAGTTCAGCAAGGAATGAAATCCGACGGAGTAGTAAACACTGTCGATCTAGCAACATTTTCGCCAAACCCCGAAAATATTTATGTTGATCCGGCCAGCGATCTGGTTATGCAATTTGCGCCGGTTGCCGATGGAGAATTAATGGTACTACAGCCACAACTAAATATGGTATTCGAAGAATTTACCATTCCTGATCAGGAGGTAGGCCTTACCCTTGCAAACACCAGCGAAACCATGCCCAATACCGATGTAAAAAGCACGAAAAGTGGAAATAACTACGACATGGTAATGGAATTTGACAGCACCACTTTTGAAGTACAAGAGAATGGCGTTACCATGAAGGTTGCACTAGTGGGGTCGATAGCTTTTGCGAACCCACGAATTGAGGGACATTACTCAAAAAACAACGGCTACAAATTTGTATTTAAAACCGGCGAGCAGATTAACATGAAAGTATATGCCGAAATGAAATACAAAAAGGAAATTGAAGAACCAATTTGGGGGTTCAAAATCAAGGCAGGAGATTATGGACAAGTAGATTTAGGCGTGTTTATGGTAATCGATCTGGAAGGAAAAGTAAACCTTGAAGTACGCGTCGATCAGGGATTTGAAATTGAAGCTGGCTTACGTGGAAATACAACCTATTATTTTCCAACCGGAATTCGCCCCGTTATTGAGGTAAACAATTGGTGCGATATTGACTACACCATGGCTGGCGAAATTAAAGCATTTGCCGGAGTAAAATGTAAAACCAAACTAAAAGTTAAAGGCTATAAAGTACTCGAAGTTTCGGCAAAAACAGGAATGGAAGGAAAAGTTGAAACCGATGGCAAACATTTGGTAGCAGATATAGGTATGCGAATGAAGATAAATGCGAATGCCTTATCGAAAAATTTTACCCTGTTAGACAAGTACTACTCTTTCTTTCAAACACGCGAGCTCGACTATGGGAACTACAAAATGGAAATTCTGGAAGCATGTGCTTACGGCGATTATGTGGTTGGACACATTGAAACTATCGACTCTCACCAGCCATACACAGGAAACCTTAGCGTTAGCCTACAAAAGGCTAATGGCAGCTCAGTAGATTTTCCGTGCACAAGTAACAACGATGGATATTTTGCCATAAGAAATGTACCAATGAAAAAAGGCGACAAGGTTGCCATAAAGATTCCCGGGGTAGCCAACCTAAGCGAAGCAATATCGCCCAGTATCCCGTTTAATGAAATTAAGTTAATGTATGCGGATTACTATACCAATAAAGTTAACGGCATGATAGCCGGAAAAGTAAGCCAATACAAACACTTGCTCCCCAGCCAAGGAAACAATGCCAATGCAGCAGCTATCGCCGCCATAAATCAAACAAACCCAGCAATAAATAGCTCCGTTTTAATACAGCATAACAATATTCAAAAACTAATAAACAACTTTAAAAATAGTATAGTAGCTTACAAAGGAGAGGTTAGTGTAAATGTTCGAAATCTACCCGTGGCCACACCTATTGGGGCATCAAATAATTCAGAAAGCAAAAGCACTAAAAATGCTGTGCGTACCATTCCAAAACCTGTAAGCGCAGTAAAATTTAAGGCACCTGTTTCGGCAAGTAAAGCTGTCAACAGTACAAAACATTTGAAGAATAACAGTACAACTGTTTCGTCGCCACTTGGCATTTTTACCATTAACAATATCGACCTAAAACCCGGCGACAAAGTTCAGGCAAAGGCCATAATTGAGGGCTTCGAAGTAAAATCGGAATGGCTTATAACCGACGGACTATTAGTTACGCCCATTGCCACCGAAGAGCTTACCTCATCAATGGAGCCTAGAAGAAAAACCGTAAGTGCTAAACAATCGGTTGCGATAGTGAGTGCTCTGCGTTCAAACTTAGCTCCAACCGGAAAAGTACATATGGTGCTTGGCCAGGATATGATACATGATGCCATTGCACAACCCTACAGCCAGGTTAGTGGTTTTAACCAACTTAAAAAACCGTTTCTGTGGTTCGACAAACAAACAGATTTAGTACCTATACCCAACAGCAATGGCGTTTCGCTGGCCAAAACCGGCGAATGGTCGGCAGGTGTAAACTACACGGGTATACCCAATGAGTTCAGCCCCTTTGCCACCGGGAGTCATGCATTCGAAATGGTCTCGTATAACTACGAAGAAATGGAAGTTGGCATCAAATCATATCAGGAAGAATGCCCTGGATGTAAATCGCCTTTAAGTTTTATTGAAGGATTAGATAATAAAGGAAGTTTTGGACTTAATAGCCTCAATAACCAACATTTGATACAGGATGCAACAAAAATCCCCAAACAAATTCCAAAACAACAACAGATACAAGGCGTGTATCGTTAAGACTCAATCCACATTTAGCCAAAGAGGCTGTCCGCACACTGCTTGGACAGCCTCTTTGTACTATTTGCATTTATTACAAACTAACAAGTTTGTTTCTGTAACTTCAGTTATCGCATTTTAATGGATATATTATCCAGATTACGACTTTACTTCTCCGTTAGCAACCAGCCACTCAGCAATCTGAACTGCATTAAGCGCTGCTCCTTTTTTAATCTGATCGCCAACACACCAGAAAGTAATGCTGTTCGGGTCGGTAACATCCTGGCGGATACGCCCAACATAAACATCGTCTTTACCTGAAACAAACAACGGCATCGGATACTCGTTTTTCGCAGGATTGTCGATCACTGTTAACCCTTCAAATGCTTCGAAAGCTTTTGTTACTTCTTCTGCTGTCAGTGGTTTTTCAGTCTCCACCCAGATAGCTTCCGAGTGTGCACGCGCTACAGGAATACGTACACAAGTTGCGCTTACCTCTGCGTCGGTGTGCATAATTTTTTTAGTCTCCCAGTTCATTTTCATTTCCTCCTTGGTGTAATCATTATCAAGGAAAACATCGATGTGTGGGATGATATTCATGGCCAACTGATGCGAAAATTTCTCCACTTTCGCGGGCTTGCCTTCTGCTATAGATTTAACCTGATCTTCCAGCTCGGCAATTCCCTGTGCGCCGGCACCACTTGCTGCCTGGTAGGTAGCCACGCGAACACGTTTGATCTTCGATAGGTTCTCAATCGGTTTCAACGCCACAACCATCTGTATAGTTGAACAGTTTGGATTGGCAATAATATTACGCGGACGGTTTTTTGAATCTTC
Organism: uncultured Draconibacterium sp.; assembly: GCF_963675065.1. Lineage (NCBI taxonomy): Bacteria > Pseudomonadati > Bacteroidota > Bacteroidia > Marinilabiliales > Prolixibacteraceae > Draconibacterium > uncultured Draconibacterium sp. Next base: position 781,608 of record NZ_OY775905.1, read on the forward strand.
AGGATTTACTTCAGGCACTACCAGCGGCACATCGTCGACATAACGGAATGCGCTCGAGTTGTCGATCATAATTGCACCGTGTTTGGTAATGGTTTCAGCATATTCTTTCGAAACACCGGCACCTGCGGAAGTCAGGGCAATATCAATATCTTTAAAATCGTCGCCGTGTTTGAGTTCTTTAACTGTAAGCTGTTTACCCTTAAATTCGTAAGTTTTGCCGGCACTTCTTGCCGAACCAAAAATTACCAACTCATCCATAGGAAAATCTCTTTCAGCAAGCACTTTCAGGAACTCCTGTCCAACAGCGCCGCTCACTCCAACAATTGCAACTTTCATGTTTGATTTTTTAAAAAATTTATAGTCTTTTCTGTCTAAATGTGCGTCAAAGTTAGTATTTTGCTTCTAATTGTAAATGCTATGAAACCCAATCTTCTAAAATTATTAACATACTCTTTCATCCTGTTTTTCAACCCGATAAATGCACAGGAAATCTGGCACGAAAGTTTTGCTGTTCCCGACAAAGGCGTTTGGGGAAATAGCGGTGGATCCGGTATCATTTCTGATTTTAGTGGAATCACAAAATGGACACTCGATTTTAGCCAGATCATTCTCGAAAACGAAGATGACTATGCTAAAACGGTTACAACTTCCGGCGGGCGTTTTGAGTGTGTTGATATAAATGGAGAGGTAGTTTGGCGTTCGGAAATTATAGATATTACCACCTTTAAGAATATCACCATTCAACTTGACGCCAACGAAACCGGTAGCAGCACCAATGAAGAACAGAAATACTTAAAAGCATTTTTTATTCTCGATCAGGGAGAAGAACAAGCTTTTGAAACCAACGGCGATAATTGGGGGAACTGGGGGCAGGCTGTTGCCAGTCAAACCGGGCTTGTTGGAAATAAATTACAAATCGTGGTTTATATGAATAACCATTACGCATCAAACAAAGTTATCCTTGATGAAGTGACTGTTTCTGGTGAAGAAAAAAATCCGGTTATTATCGAGAAAGGCGATGTTGTATTGAACGAGGTGCTTTTTAACCCGGTTCCCGATGGCGACGATTATGTGGAGATTTACAACAACTCTACAAAAGAGATCCCTCTGAATAAACTCTACCTGGCTTCGCGCGATAACGATATGGAACTTACGCAAGTGTATGCGCTCACCAGCGAAAGAGAGAAACTATTGCCATCAGAATATCTTGCGCTTACCAAAGATACACTTGGTGTTTTTCCGTGGTTCGCGATTAACGGCCCGGAATGTTTTCTGCAAATGGAAAAATTCCCTTCGTTTAATAACGATGATGATTACGTGGTTCTGCTAAACAGCGATATGGAAATCATCGATGAATTTTACTACTACGAAAAAATGCATTCACCAATTTTTTACGACCGCGAGGGAATTGCACTCGAACGTATTTCCTTTTCGGCACCAACAAACGATATAACAAACTGGCACTCGGCATCTACACAATCGGGATATGGAACACCGGGCTACCAGAACTCACAATTCACAAATGAGGAAGCAAAAAAAATATCGGTTACTTTTCAACCGGAAGCTTTTTCACCGAATAATGACGGTTATAACGACAATTACTCAATCGATCTTTCGATGGACAGCCCCGGATATATTTGTAATATTCTGGTATTCGATTCCGCCGGGCGCCGACTGTGTAAACTGTCCGACAATGCGGTTTTGGGAACGCACGAACAAATTAGCTGGAATGGAAAGGACGAGAATGGAAATCAGTTACCAACCGGCCCCTATATTGTTATGGTTGAAGTTTTTAATACCGACGGGACAGTGGAGCGTTTTAAAGACGGAGTGGTTTTAACTGACAGGTTTGAATAATTTTACACCGTGGCTTCAGCCCGGTGATTTCACTATAACAATGGAAAATCGGCTTTAGCCTTTAAAATACATTAACGGCTGAAGCCAAGTTAAATAGGAAATTTTAAAATTGCCAAGCTAAAGCATGGCACAAAACACATGCCTAATTTGCTTAGGTATTATATTTTTCATAATTTTAATCCATGCAAAAAAACAACTTGTACAAGGGAAGTCTTTCAACCATAGTGCTTTCGCTGTTAAAAGAGCAAGGCAAAATGTACGGATACCAGATTACCCGCGAGGTGGAAAGAATTACCAGCGGACAACTTAAAGTTACCGAAGGTGCACTCTACCCTACCCTGCACAAACTGGAAGCCAAAGGCTTGTTGAGTGTTGAAATGGCCAAAGTAAACAACCGTGTACGGAAGTATTATTATATCACCGAGAAAGGGAAAAAAGAAACCGCCAACCTGTTGAATGAAATGAAAAGTTTTATTTCGAACATGGAAGTATTGATTAACCCAAAACTGGCATAAATGAACCGAACCATTACACAAGAAGAAACCCAACAACTCTTCAAATTTTGCCGCGAACAAAATATCGTTCATTATGATTTACAAGTTGAACTGGTGGATCACCTGGCTTCAGCAATTGAGGAACAATGGGAAAAATGGCCCGAACTTTCGTTTGAGTTCGCATTAAAACGAGCGTTCAAAAAGTTTGGGCACAACGGATTTCGAAAAATTTATGAAAGTCGAAAAAACGAACTAAATAAGAAATACACTCATCTGCACTTTAAACATTTCTATAGCTTTTTTCGCTGGCCTCAGATTTTAATCACATTCATACTCAGCTACCTGATTTTCAACACAATCATACTAACCGAAAATTTCAGAGTTGTGTATACAATTTTCTTTGCATTTACCATTCCTGCAATGGCTTATTTCTATTTATTCTGGTTTCCTAAAAAAGGAAAACTTGAGGCAAAAAATAACACTAAGTTTTTGTTGTTGGAAGTACTAAATATGCGATGCAAACAGTTTTGGATGGTGCTGTTTCTGCCCATGAATATTTTAAATTTCTTTGTCCTGGATAAATCTTCCGAAGGCGGTTGGGAGGGGCTCTCTTTTGATGACATTAAAATGCGTTTATTCATTCTCGGCCTATCATTTTTGATGGTATGTTTCGGAATTCTGTCGTACAGTTATTCAATTTATGCCTCTCAAAAAATCAAACAACATTTTACTGAGCAATTCCCCGAATTTGTACAATAGAATAACTATGAAGCGAACCATTACACAAGAAGAAACCGAACATCTTTTTAGAGTTTGCGAAAACCACGATGTTTCTCAATATGATTTACAAATTGAGCTGGTTGACCACCTTGCATCCTTAATTGAGCAACACTGGACAGAAAAACCGGAAGATCCTTTTAAATACGCTTTGTATAAAGCACTGCAAAAATTTGGCCCCTCCGGGTTTCAAGAGATAAAAGAACAAAAACAAAGAGAACTTACCCGAAAATATCACCGCGTTTTGTGGAACCATCTTCTAGATTTTTATCGTTGGCCCAAAATGCTGTTCACCCTGACCTTAAGTCTCGCGGTTGTTCTTCTAATTCAAATTGTTCATCAACTGCATTGGTTATTGGCTATTTATATTTTCGTGTTAATTTGTGGCACCCTTGTTTACCACCTTCGGAACAAATCAGAAAACAAAGCAAATCCCATCTCCGATAAATCTTTTTTATTATTGAACCAACTAAAACACATTCAATACTTTGCAATGTTTCTGTGTTATTTACCTTGTTGGGTAAGCCTACCGTTTCAATTACTTGAGGAACAAAACATAATCATGCCATCAAATTTCGTCGTTTTGTTTCCAATCGCTTTTTTTATCGTAAGCTCAACCATTGTTATGTTTGCTTATCTTTTTTACATCCCACAAAAAATAAAACAACATTTTACCGAACAATTCCCTGAATTTGTAATAGAATAACCATGAACCGAACCATAACAAACGAAGAAACCGAACAACTCTTCCAATTTTGCAGAAGACATTATGTGTACCATTACGATGTACAAATTGAATTGGTTGATCACCTGGCATCGGCCATTGAAGAACAATGGAAACAAAACCCGGAATTGAGTTTTGACAATGGATTAAAAAACTCATTTAAAAAATTCGGGATTTATGGTTTCAGCAAAATAAAAAAACAAAAAGAAAAAGAGCTAAAACGAAAATACAGACGACTGCTTTGGAACTATGTGTTTGAATTTTATCGCTGGCCAAAAGTAATCACCACTTTTATTCTTACCATGGCTTTATTTGTTCTCTTTCAGCTCGTTCAACAAACGGTATGGATTGTAGCAGGTTATGCCTTCACTTTATTAATTGGCATTATCATCTATCATGCATTCATTTATAAAAAACTGAAACTTAATATTTTACCGGGGAAATCATTTTTATTGGCCGATCAATTGAAACAGGTCACACAAGCATATGGATTTATTGCCCAATTACCCAGCCTCACTTATCAGATATTTAATTTCTCAGGAACTGAAAATATTTCAAACACATGGATTTTACTGGGATTATCTTTCTTCTTAGTAGCACTAACAGTATTGTTATACGCCAATCTCTTTTTCATTCCCAAAAAGATTAAAGAACACTTTTTAGAACAATTTGCCGAGTTTGCTTTGTAACTTTTTCAAAGTACGGCTGACCAACAAATAAGAAAAACAATAATCACACAATTTAAAAATGAAACGAAACTTCTTCTACTTTGCCTGGCGCGAATTTCTGCGGTCGGCATCGAAAAACAAAAACATGGCCACCAAAGGTATCCTTATCTTTTTTGCCATTTATTTTTCGCTGGTGGCTTTTTTTATGGGCTTCCAGCTTACTGAGAATTTAAAAGATCTTGAAAATCCAATTCAGGCATTTAATGCCATGCTGCTGATTTACTTTGGCTACGAGCTCGTTTTGCGAATTATGATCCAGAACCTGCCAACCTTTGGATTTCAGCCCTTTTTATTGTTGCCGGTAAAACGTAAACGAATTGCGCGCTACATGCTCAACAAATCGTTGTTACATTTTTTTAATGTTCTGCCCATAATATTGGGACTACCATTTGTTATCCGCATTGCGGCACCAACTCTTGCTCCACCCGTTTTCTGGGCCTGGCTGGCAGCGCTGTTTTTTATGATTTTTGTAAACCATTTCCTGGCGCTGTATATTAAATGGCGAACCAACGAATCGGACATCCTCTTCTACAGTTTCCTCGGATTAGCTGCGGGCTTAACTGCCATCGACTATTTTAATATTGTTGACCTTACCGGAGGTTTTGGAAAACTCTTCGATTTTGTTGTGGCCAATCCATACGCAGCAATAATCTTCCCTCTTGCAATTGTTGCTTTGTACTTTTTAAATCAATCGTATATCAACAGCCGTTTTTATCTCGACGAACTCAGCAAAAAGAAAAAACAAGGATCTACACACGATTTCTCGTGGCTGAATAATGTTGGCGACTACGGAAAAATGCTGTCGCTGGAAGTGAAAATGATTATGCGTAACAAACGCCCGAAAAATACGGCTATGATGTCGGTGCTATTCCTTTTTTATGGTCTGTTAATTTACAAAACGAATGGCGGAGAAGCAGTGCCGGAATTTATTCTTGTTTTAGGCGGGATGTTTATGACCGGTATTTTCAGCATGATGTACGGTCAGTTTTTCCCGGCATGGCACGGTAAATACTATCCTTTGCTGATGGCTCAAAACGTACGAATGAAACAGGTGATTCAATCGGCCTTTTTCCTGATGGCAGTAACGAATGTTGTTTTTTACCTTCTTTCGTTGGGCTACATGTACATTTCGCCAAAGGTACTGTACATTCATTTAGTGGTTATGCTTTACAACGTTGGAGTAAACTCTTGGGTGATTTTTGCGCTCGGGCTAAACAGTAAAAAAGCAATTGAATTAAACCAACGAGCGGCGTTTAACTACCAGGGCGTTGGCGCTACTCAATGGCTGATGAGTTTCCCTGTTATTTTTGGTCCGGTAGCACTTTACGGATTGCTTTCGTGGGCATTCGGAAGTATCGCTGCGTATGTCGTTTTTGGTTCTTTGGGCGTTATCGGAATCATCCTTCACCCACGTTTAATCGACTATTTTATGGGACAATACCTCAAGCGTAAACACAAAATGATTTACAACTATAAGTTAAGCTAACAGAAAAGAGAATACTAAAACAATCATCAACAGAAATAAATTACACATCATGATACAAGTAAAAGACTTACAAAAAATATACAACGGAACAACAGTTCTTAATCTTGAAGAATTACACATTGCCAAAGGCGAAGTATTTGGCTTAGTTGGTAACAACGGAGCCGGAAAAACCACCTTCTTCTCACTCGTGCTCGACCTGATAAGAGCTAATAAAGGCGAAGTAGTAATCAACGGAATCCAGGTTTCGAAAACAGAAGAATGGAAAGAGCTGGTAGCTGCTTACATCGATGAAAGTTTTACAATTGGCTACCTCACACCCGATGAGTATTTCGAATTTATTGGCGAATTACGCGGTTTGAATGCCAAAGACGTTTCCAATTTCCTGGAAGATTACTCCGACTTCTTTAAAGACGAAATTTTGGGTAAAAAGAAATTTATCCGCGACCTGTCGAAAGGAAACCAGAAAAAAGTGGGTGTTGTTGGCGCTTTTCTCGGAAATCCCGAGGTAATTGTACTGGACGAACCTTTTGCCAATCTCGACCCTTCGTCGCAATACCAACTGCGAAATATTATTAAAGACATTTCGAAACAAAAGGAAAAGACTCTGCTCATCTCGAGCCACGACCTCGACCATGTTGCCGATGTTTGCTCGCGTATTGTTATTCTTGATAAAGGTGAAGTGGTTCGCGATGTGGAAAAAACAGAATCTACACTGGCCGAACTGGAAGAATTTTTTACCGGAGTAAAAGCAGAACCTGATTTTATGGAAGAAGATTAATTCTTCTTCCTTCACTAATCCTTAACACATTTAAATATGAATATTAAAAAAATAATCAGGCGAAGTCTGCTCGGAATTCTCATTATCGCCATTTGCGGACCCATTTTCATCTTTGTTGCAATAAGCAGGCAACATAAAAAAACGATGCAGGGAGAAATGGTATCGGAATCTTCAATCGATACCATCCCTTTTACCTATTCATCAACCGGGCACATTGTAATCCCGGTGCACGTTCAAGGCTCACAAGAAACTTTTCCTTTCTTTCTCGACACTGGTGCATCAAACATAATTTTCAGCTCGCACAAAAACCAGTTTAAGTTAAAGCGCAATGGCTTTGGAATTGGAAAAGGCGCCAGTTTGAACTTTTTTACAACAAAAATTAACCAGTGTAGCTTGGTTCAAATCGGGGCTTTTATGTTTAAGGAGGTGAGTTTCGAAGAGGTAAATATAAATTCCGATTGCGTTGATGAAATATGTGGAATTATTGGCACCGGCATAATGCACAATCTTGAATGGCAAATTGATTTTAACAATATGGAAATCATTATTGCCGACTCTTTAAAACATTTGCAAATTCCAGCTGACGCCATTTCACTTCCTCTCGAACAGAATCCTTTCACATCTCATTTGCATACTAAAATTAAATTTCGCAAAAACAAAAGGCAACATTCAGTTCTAATCGATGTTGGCAATAGTGGCACACTTAATTTGAAGCAAAGTACAATCCTCAAAGATTCGATTTCGTTTGAAACAAAAAAAGTGCTTGGTATAGATTCAAATTCATTGGGAAAAGAAAAAGTTTCAGAATCAGAGGACTCCTACTTTCTCGCAGATTCAATCTACTTTCGCAATCTCGGTGTTCACCAAGTACCAGTTACTGTTGCTCCTAAATGTCTTGATCTTCTTGGCTTAGGCTTTTTTGAACATTACAAAACGACAATCAGCTACAAAACCAGTCAGTTGTTTTTAGAGCCTTATCAAAGCAATCCCCGGTTTATATGGAATACCTATGGGTTCTTCACCGATTATGATGAAGTCGCTAAAAAAACGATTATTAGCAATATCGTGGAAAACAGCCCGGCTGCAAACAAGAATGTCCCTTTGTACGCAGAAGTTCTTTCCATTAATGACTTTAAGTTTTCAGATAAGGAATCATACTGCCAGTACAAAAACAATAAATCATTTGGAGGAAGTGTTGAACTCACGCTTAACAACAATGGGAATATTAAAAAATATTATTTAGAAAGCGCTCCGATTTTTGAATGATTTTTTTCTATTTTTATACTGCTTTCAATTTCAACTACATATGGAAAATCAAGAACAACAGGCACAACAGGCTTTTTCTAAGATGGCGCAACTCTGCAGCCGTTCGGAGCAATGCTCTGAAGATATTCGTAAAAAAATACTGACTTACGAAATTGTAGATGAAATTGTAGATGAGATTATCGAAAAACTGATTGCTGAAAAATACATCGACGACGAACGTTATGCCAAAGCCTACGTTAACGACAAATTTAAATTCAACAAATGGGGCCGCATAAAAATGCGTCACTATCTGCGCCAAAAAGGGCTTTCGGATGCCACCATTGAAAAAGGTCTTGAAAAGATTGATGAAGAGAAATACATAAAAGTGCTGGTAAAAACCATGAAAGACAAAGCCAAAACCATTAAGAAGAAAGACAAATTCACCAAAATGGGGCAGATTATTCGTTACACTCAGGGACGTGGTTTTGAGCCGGAACTGATACACCGGCATATGAATGAAGTACTGGACTAAATTCGAATCAGCTGGCAGACAATTTCAATTATCGCGCAACCAAATTGCCATTCAGAACATCTTAATGGAAAAACACGGCGAATTATGAACAAGTTTTTCCTGCTGGTAATATCATTTGTTTTAGTGCTTACATCATGTAGCGATGAAACTATTCCTCCCAAGGATTTGATTGGGAATTGGAACTGGATAATCAGCTCAGGTGGGATTGCCGGAACCACTTATACCCCTGAAATTACAGGAGAAACAATCGTTCTTGAATTCACAAGCGATTCTATGTACAAACAATATCGGAATGACTCTTTAATTGCAAATTGTGAATTCAGCATCATTCAATCCGAATCAATTTACAATCACGAGATTACCAATATGATAGAGTGCGATTGCTCTTTGATACGTTCATTTTCATTTAACGCAGACGGCAACCTTATTCTTGCAGATGAAGTTTACGACGGTTTCATTAGTCAGTATGAAAGGATTGAATAACCGATTTCTTCAATAAAATACCAAATCATTCTTTTTCAACATTACTCCCCAAAAAATCTTGCTAACTTTGGCATCCAATTAAAATATACAATTAAATGATCTTAAAGGAACAGGTAAAAGACCTTGTTGAGCGCCGGGATGCGCTGAGGAGGCATCTTTGACTACGATGCTAAGTTGATTGAACTGGAAGAAGAAGAATTAAAAACCCAGGATCCTGAATTCTGGAATAATCCGAAAGAAGCCGAAGCCCAAATGAAAAAGATCCGCACCATAAAAGTGTGGACCGATGGTTTTAAAAAAGTACACGAAGCCACCGAAGATTTCCTGGTGTTATACGAATTTTTTGAAATGGAGGAGGCCAGCGAAGAAGAAGTAGATAAGGCCTTTGCAGAAACACTCACACTGATTGAAGAGCTGGAAACACAAAATATGCTTCGTAACGAAGAAGACCGTTTGGGAGCTGTGTTACGCATAAATGCAGGTGCCGGCGGTACCGAAAGTAACGACTGGGCCGATATGCTTTTTCGGATGTACACCCGCTGGATTGAAAAGCAGGGCTACAAAATGAAAATAGCCGATATGCAGGCCGGCGACGAAGTGGGTATAAAAAGTTGCACCATCGAAATTGAAGGCGAATTTGCCTACGGTTTTCTGAAAAGCGAAAACGGCGTTCACCGCCTGGTACGCTTGTCCCCATTTAACGCACAAAATAAGCGAATGACATCGTTCACATCGGTGTATGTGGCGCCACTGGTTGACGACACCATTGAAGTAGAGATTAACCCGGCCGACATTAGCTGGGATACTTTCCGAAGTGGAGGCGCGGGTGGACAGAACGTAAACAAAGTGGAAACCGGGGTTCGACTGCGTCATGCACCAACCGGAATTATCATCGAAAATACCGAAAGCCGCTCGCAGTTGGGCAACAAAGAAAATGCGCTCAGGCTTTTAAAATCGCAGCTTTATGAAATGGAACTGCGTAAACGCCACGAAAAAACGGCAGAAATAGAATCGGCGAAGAAGAAAATTGAATGGGGCTCACAAATCCGCTCTTATGTGCTGCAACCATACAAAATGGTAAAAGATGTTCGTACCAATTATGAATCGGGGAATGTTAATGCAGTGCTCGACGGCGAACTTGATGGATTTATAAAAGCATATTTAATGGAATTTGGCGGGCAATAATTTCTCCGAAAACCCGCTTTATTCTTGCTTTTCTCACCGGCTTTTTACATCTTGTAGAAGTCATCAAGTAGTTTGAAAACCTTTCAATACCTCTTATAAAATGTACTCAAAAGAAAAATTCATAAATCGTGAAATAAGTTGGTTATCGTTTAACGAAAGAGTGCTTCAGGAAGCTGAAGATCCGGAAACTCCTCTTTTCGAACGTATTCGTTTTATCGGGATTTTCTCGAACAACCTCGATGAATTTTTCAGAGTTCGTGTTGCTGCAGTGCGACGAATGGTTGCGCTTGGCCGTGATGAAGAAAACCTTCTGGGAGCAATGACTCCGGATGAATTGCATAACAAAATTCAGGAAATTGTAATTGAACAGCAAAATAAGGTCCAGGAGATTTACGCCAATATTCTTGAAGAACTGGAAGAGAATAATATTTCTATCATCGACGAAAAGGATTTGACGGAAAAGCAAGGCAAGTTTGTGCGCAATTACTTTTACGAGAAAGTATTACCCAACCTGGTGCCCATTATGCTAAGCAAAGGGAATAAGTTTCCTTATCTGCGCGATCGATCAGTTTACCTGGCCGTTAAATTGTGGAAAAAAGAAGATCCTGAGGATTTGGCCTATTCCTTAATCAGAATTCCGGGGCGCTCGGTACCACGTTTTTTGGTACTCCCGGAGGAGAATGGCAAACAGTTCGTACTTTATCTCGACGATATTATTCGTTTCTGCATGGCCGACATTTTCTTCTATTTTGATTACGATATGTATGGAGCCTACACCATAAAAATTACCCGCGATGCCGAATTGGATCTGGATGATGACATCTCGAAAAGTTTTGTGGAGAAAATGAGTCACAGCCTGAAGAAGCGTAAAAAAGGGAAACCGGTTCGATTAATTTATGACCGCGACATGCCCAAGGATTTACTAAAATTTCTGCTGAAAAAGATGAAACTGGCTGAAGGAAGTGACGCCATTCCGGGAGGCCGTTACCATAACCACAAAGATTTTATGAATTTCCCTGAAATTGGGAAAAAGAAACATTATTATACCAAATTGCCACCGTTCAGGCATAAAGATTTGCCTCCGTTTACGAGTATCATGAAAATGATGCGCGAGAAGGACATAATGCTGCATTACCCCTACCAAACGTTTAATCACTTTATCGACTTCTTGCGCGAAGCAGCCATTGACCCGAAGGTTAAAGAAATAGGATTGACCATTTACCGTGTGGCCTCGGCATCGAAAGTGGTGAATGCTCTTTTAAACGCAGTCAGAAACGGGAAAAAGGTAACCGTGATAATCGAGTTGCAGGCACGTTTTGATGAAGAAGCAAACATTTTCTGGTCGAATAAATTACAGGAAGAAGGTGCTACCGTGATCAACGGAATTCCGGGAATGAAGGTGCACAGTAAACTGGCGTGGGTTCACCGCGAGGAAGGTGACATGATGCGCAATTATGCCTACATCGGAACGGGCAACTTCCACGAGGGAACAGCCCGTGTTTATGCCGATGATGGTTTACTGACTACCGATACTCGACTGGCGAATGAAGTGGAAAAATTGTTCGATTTCTTTAAACAGAATTTCCTTCGCCACGACTACAAACACCTGGTTGTAAGCCCATTCACTATGCGGCAAACATGGGAAGAGAATATTGAAAACGAAATTTCGCTGGCCAAACAGGGAAAACCGGCCTGGATGACTCTGAAAATGAACAGCCTAATCGACCCGAAAATGATGAAAAAGGTGTACAAAGCCGCTCAGTCCGGAGTGAAAGTAAAACTTATCGTTCGTGGTATTTTCGGGCTACAGATCGGACTAAACGGATTCAGCGAAAACATAACCGCAATTAGTATAGTAGACAAATACCTGGAACATTCGCGCATATTCCTTTTTGGCGCAGGAGGAGAAGAGAAAATGTATATTTCGTCGGCCGACTGGATGCCCCGGAATTTAAACCGCCGCATTGAAGTGGCCTGCCCTATTTATGATGAAAACATTAAAACAGAGCTCAGGAAAATGCTGGAGATTCAACTTCAGGATAATTCAAAAGCAAGAATTCTCGATCCTGAGTTATCAAACAAATATGCGCGGAGAAATAATACCGATAAAAAATACCGTGCACAGGAAGACTATTACAATTACATAAAATCAATCACGAATTAAAAACCGTTGAACCATTTCCTGTTTTTTGTGTCTTTCAACTAAAAAGTTTTAAAATGAAGATATATCACAATCCACGCTGCTCGAAAAGCCGAAAAGGGCTGCAGTACCTCGAAGATAAAGGTTGTAATTTTGAAGTTGTAAAATACCTGACTGACGGGTTAAGCGAAAAAGAACTTTCGGAACTAATTGCCAAAACCGGCAAAAAACCTTTTGATTTTGTGCGCCAACACGAACAAGACTACAAAGAGCAGTACAAAGGAAAAGTATTGAGCGACGAAGAATGGATAAAAGTACTGGTGGAAAATCCGAAACTGCTGCACCGCCCTATTGTGGTGAACGGCGATAAAGCAGTTCTGGGAAATCCTCCTGTAAATATTGATGAGATTCTGTAAAAACAAAGCCGGTAAAAATTTTTACCGGCTTTGTTTTTTATCTCCCAAAACTATTACAATCCCAACTTTTCTTTCACTAATCCGGGAATCTCACGTGGTTCTTTTGCTACCGGAACATCTGCAGCTTTAAAAGCTTTGATTTTTTCTTCCGCAGTTCCCGATCCACTTGAAATAATAGCACCGGCGTGTCCCATACGTTTTCCCGGAGGCGCTGATTGTCCGGCAATAAATGCAACTACCGGCTTAGTCATTTTCTCCTTAATAAAACGGGCTGCCTGCTCTTCCGCATCACCGCCTATTTCACCAATTAAAACAACAGCCTCTGTAGCCGGATCGTTTTCATACATCTCCAGCAAATCGATGAAATACAGCCCAGAAACTGCATCACCGCCAATTCCTACGCAAGTAGTTTGTCCCAGTCCACTTTCAGTCAACATATTTACTACTTCGTAAGTCAATGTTCCCGAACGCGAGATCAAACCAACATTCCCTTTTTTGAAGATCATTGCCGGCAGAATACCAATCAAACACTCATCCGGAGTAATTAAGCCCGGGCAGTTGGCACCAATTAGTTTTGTTCCATGATTCTTTAAAACCGGAGTTACTTTAATCATGTCCTGAACCGGAACATGTTCGGTAATACAAACCACCAATTCAATTCCCGCGTAGCTGGCTTCCATAATGGCGTCGGCAGCAAAAGCCGCCGGCACAAATATTACCGATGCATTGGAACCGGTTGCTTTAACAGCATCTTCAACACTGTTAAAAACCGGCACACCTTCTACTTCCTGACCAGCTTTACCGGGCGAAGTTCCACCAACAACATTGGTTCCGTAGGCTTTCATTTTTGAGGTATGAAAAGCTCCGTCGCGACCGGTAATTCCCTGTACTATTACTTTTGTATCTTTATTTATAAGTATGCTCATTACTTTTTCACTTTTTACTTTAAACTTTTGCCTTACTTTTTACTTAACTCTATTGCTGTTTGAGCTGCTTCGCGCATGGTTTCAACAACCGGCAATCCTGTTTGCTTAATAATTTCCAAGCCCTCTTTGGCGTTGGTTCCCGACAAACGAATTACGATAGGCACGTCAGTTTTTATCTGATCGAGCGCTATTACCAAACCGCGAGCTACATCGTCGCAACGGGTAATTCCACCAAAAATGTTAATCATAACCGAGTTTACATTCTGGTCACTCAGCAAAATATTCATGGCATCTACCACTTTTTGCGGATTCGAAGAACCACCAATGTCAAGGAAGTTGGCAGGTTCGCCACCATATAATTTAATCATATCCATGGTAGCCATAGCCAGACCGGCACCGTTTACCATACAACCGATATTTCCATCGAGTTTTATGTACGAAAGACCTTTTGCATTTGCTTCAATCTCTTTCAGTTCTTCTTTATCGGCCTCGCGCATGCTCAAAATTTCTTTTTGACGATACAAAGCATTGTCATCAAAATTCATTTTACCATCAATAGCCAAAACCTGTTTATCGGGCGTAAGAACCAGAGGGTTGATTTCGGCCAACGATGAATCGGTATCAACATAAAGCTGGTAAAGTTTTACCAAAATATTGGCACACTGTCTGATTTCTTTTGGATCGGCAAATAACTGAATGGCAATTTTACGTGCCTGCCAGGGCATTAATCCCATCGACGGATCAATCGCCATTTTAATAATTTTTTCCGGCGAAACTTTTGCTACTTCTTCAATTTCAACGCCACCTTCGGCGCTGGCCATCAATGTTACCGACTTGGTGTTCCGGTCGTTGATCAGACCAACATAAAATTCCTTTTCAATATCGACAGCATCGGCAACCAATACTTTTTCAACACAGATGCCTTTAATGTCCATACCAAGAATTTGTTCGGCTTTTTCAACGGCTTCGGCTTTTGTATTCGCCAATTTTACTCCGCCGGCTTTTCCGCGTCCGCCAACATGCACCTGCGCTTTTACAACACGCAGTTTGTCTTTGTCCGATACATTTTGTTTTACTTCATCAACCGTATGGCACACAACACCTTCCGGCACAGGAATCCCGTACTTCCTGAATAAATTTCGGGCTTGATATTCGTGAATTTTCATATATATTAATTGTTTGTCGTCGAAAGCCTACTATAACCGGACCAGGAGCAAAAACAGGATTAAAGCACTAGTTCATTTCTAATTGACTTTCAGTTTTTAAAAATTAATGTTAAATGTAACGATTATTTAACCGTTAAACCCTTCATTTTGTTTTGAAATTTTATGACTTACAACACATTTTTTCTGTAACCAAAATCACTTGATTGTAAAATTCTGCTAAAACAGAAATGCGGTACTGAGTCACTTCTTTTTTTTCAGTAGATTTGCAGCACTTAAACAGATTACAATGAAGGAAGCGATCAGACAAGTTATTGAACACGAAGCGAAGGCCATTCAGGCTATTCCGGTAGAAGACGGAATGCTTGATGCTATTGAATTGATACACCGCCAGGTACACCAAATGAATGGAAAACTGGTTACCAGCGGAATGGGAAAAGCCGGGCAAATTGCAGCAAATATTGCAACCACATTTAGCTCAACCGGAACGCCGGCGGTTTTTCTTCACCCCAGCGAATCGCAACACGGCGACCTGGGCGTGCTACAACAAAACGATGTTCTACTGGTGATTTCAAACTCAGGAAAAACACGCGAAATTATTGAGCTGATTGAGTTGGCAGAAAATTTATATGCCGGACTTCCATTAATCGTAATTTCAAGTAATCCGGAAGGTGTGTTGGCAAAAACTGCCGATGCTTTTATTTACACCGGAAACCCGCAGGAAGTTTGCCCTTTGGGGCTTTCACCAACAACATCTACCACAGTTATGACCGTAATTGGCGATGCATTGGTAGTATCGATGATGAACAAAATTGGTTTTACCAACGTCGATTATGCCAAACGTCACCATGGTGGATATTTGGGAAGTAAATCGCGTTTACAGGCCGAGAGTGATAAAAAGGATTGACGTAGATTGATAGAAGATTGAGTAGAATGATTTTAGATTTTTAACCCGATATTGAAGATGAGAATAACAAAAGAAAATACTGTTGGATTGGTTATCGATATTCAGGAGCGGCTGATTGCTGCTATGAACGATAAAGAAACACTGCTAAAAAATTGCGAAACACTAACGCAGGGCTTAAAAGAATTGGAAGTGCCGATGCTGGTATCGCAACAATACACAAAAGGACTGGGCGAAACTGTACCCGAAATTCAGGCAGCTTTTGACGAATTCAGCTACTATGAGAAGAAAGACTTTAGCTGTTATGATGTACCAGAAATAGCTGAAAAATTTAAAGACTTAGAGGCTAAAAACATTATTATTTGTGGAATTGAGTCGCACGTTTGCGTACTACAAACTGCGGTTGATTTGAAAGCCGCCGGATTAAATCCGATCGTAGTTATGGATTGTGTTTCATCGCGTACAGCTGCTAATGTTGAGTTGGCAAAAGAGCGTTTCCGTTTTGAAGGAATTATGATGAGCTCGTACGAATCTATCCTTTTTGAATTAACAGGTTCAGCAGGCGATCCTTCGTTCCGTGCCATTTCAAAACTTGTAAAATAGAAAACTCCATAGTCATCGTCTGCTTCATTTTCAGGCGATGACAATTAACAAAATAATATGCTCGAAATTTGCGCCATCGCATCAGGAAGTAACGGAAACTGCTATTACATTGGCAACGAAAATTCGGCAATTTTGGTTGACGCCGGAATTTCTACCAAGCAGATTCTGAAACGGATGAATGAACGTGACCTGGACCACAACAAATTACGGGCACTTTTTATTACGCACGAACACAGCGACCACATGCGCGGAGCGCGGGTTATGGGGAAACGACTTCAGATTCCGGTATACATGACCGCAAAAACCTACGATGGTTCGTATAAAAATCTTCGGCCAGATTATCCACGGTTTTTTACCTGCGATGAAACAATCACCGTCGACGATTTTACCGTTCACCCGGTACAAAAATTCCACGATGCTGCTGAGCCCTGTTCATTCAGAATTAGCTACAACGACATTAACATCGGCGTTTTTACTGATATTGGCGAAGCATGCGACAATGTAAAAGAACATGTAGCAAAATGTAATGCTTTATTCCTGGAATCGAACTACGATGAAAAAATGCTTTGGGAAGGCCGCTATCCACAGTTTCTGAAAGAAAGAGTTGCTTCAAAAGTCGGGCACCTGTCGAACGACCAGACTTTTGAGTTACTGGACAAACATACCAACGGAGAACTGAGATGTGTATTTCTGAGCCATATTTCAAAAGATAACAACACCCACGAAAAAGTATTAAAAACGATGCAACCGCTTTCCGAACGATTTGAGATAAATATTGCATCGCGCTTTGAGGCATCTGAAGTTTACCAGCTTACATCCACTGCTGGTCATAAAAAACAAATCCCGAACAATCCCCAAAATTTAAAACTGCAGTTTCCTGAGTTTTAACCGGCCACAAAAGCCGGATTGAGTCTTATTCGAGATTTGCTGCTTTCCGGAATTTATTCCGCAACTAGCTATTTAATAAATTATCGCTTAAAGCTTGTAGCGTTTGTTCTTTATGTTGTGTTGGCACCAAAATCGAGATATTATGGCGGCTTCCTCCATACGAGATCATGCGGATTGGAATGCCATCGAGTGCATTGAACACCTTCGAAGCAAATCCCTTTTCTTCCTGAATAATATCTCCCACAATACAAACGATAGTCATATCCTGGTCGAGCACAACCGTACCATAATTATCCAGTTCCTCTTTAATTGATTCAAGATTCCTGGTATCATCAATCGTTAATGACACGGCCACCTCCGAAGTTGAGATCATGTCGATAGGCGTGCGGAAATCTGCAAATACTTTAAAGATCTTCGACAGGAAACCATAGGCATTTAACATCCTTCCTGAACGAACTTTAATAGCCGTAATATCATCTTTGGCAGCAACCGCTTTTATACCACGGCCATCCGACTCGGCGGTAATAAGCGTACCATTGTCAGTAGGATTCATGGTGTTCTTCAGGCGAACCGGAATGTTCTGAACACGCGCCGGAAGCACCGTTTGCGGATGCAGAATTTTTGCTCCAAAAAAGGCCAGCTCAGCTGCTTCGTTATACGATAGCTGATCGATTTTTTGAGTATTTTCCACAAAGCGAGGATCGTTGTTATGAAAACCGTCGATATCCGTCCAAATCTGAATTTCATCGGCATCAATCGCAGCACCAATCAACGAAGCAGTGTAATCACTACCACCACGCTGCAGGTTGTTTATTTCACCTTCGGCATCTTTACAAATAAATCCCTGTGTAATATAATACTTCGCTTCGCCTACCTCTTTCAATACGGGCTTAATGTGCTCGCGAATGTAATTCAGGTCGGCAGCTTTATCCTCATCAATTTTCATAAAATCAAGAGCCGGCAACAACTTTGTATCATGGCCGTTTTCGTTCATCAGCAAAGTTACCAGGTTGGTAGAAATTATCTCGCCCTGCGCCAAAATTGTATTCTCGCCAACTTCGCCAAAAGTGCCCGATGTAAATGATTTTATCGTTTGAAAAACGTCTTTAATGATCTTTAATCCCTTCTTCTTGTTTTCTTCGGAAGTAAAAAGTTCAGCAACTACCTTTTTATAATTCTCCTCCAGGTTACCAATAAAAATACGCGCGGTATCCTTATTCTTCTTCTTAAGATAGTTTGAAATTTCTACCAAAGAATTGGTTGTTCCCGACATGGCTGATAGTACAATAATCTTTTGCTCTCCATCGGTTACCAAATCCATAACAGCCCTCATGTTCTCGGGCGAGCCAACCGATGTTCCTCCGAATTTTAAAACTTTCATTTCTCTTTAATTCAAAATTTTAGTGCTGCAAATATGAATAATTTTTAAATCAATAGAAAAGCTTTTTTATTAATATGCATATTTATTCAACCGTTTTGCATATTTATTAACATTTTGCTATGATAAGTATCACATTGTGGCTTAAAAACCATTCTGATGCAAGAGGTACATTTGGCAAGAAACTAAATCAGTACCAAAATGAAGCGTATCTTTCTATTAACCGTTATTTACCTTTTTTCCTTATCCGCGATTCATGCACAAGACGAATCGTCTTATTTTCTCATCAGTAAATCGGAGGAATCAGTAGCTGAAGGAATCGCCAAAATTAAATCAGCACTATCAGAATCGGGCTTCAGAGTAATTGGCGATTATCAACCTGCTCAATCAGAGAATTTAGCCGTTGTTTGTTATACTCACCCCAAACTGGAAGAAATTGCGCTGAACTTCAGCGACCGCGGTGCATTGGCATCGGCACTAAAAATTGGATTGAAAAAACAAGGAGAGACGCTCAACATTAGCATGGTAAATCCGATGTATTTATTTTACGCCTATTTTGTTGACAACGTTGATACGCATGAAGATGCGTTACGCAAAATATCAGATCAGGCAATTGCCGCTATTCGAAACATTGGAACAATGAACGAACCTTTTGGAGGAACGCTGGACAAGAAAAAACTTCAAAAGTACCACTACAAGGTAATGATGCCTTACTTTACCGATGCCGAAGAGCTGAAAAGCTTCGATTCGTTTGACGAAGGCTTAAAAACCATTCAGCAAAACCTGAAGGCCGGCAAAGGCGAAACGGAAAAAGTATACGAGTTGGTTTATACTGACAAGGAAGTGGCTGTTTGGGGTGTTGCATTAAAAGATGCAGAAAATGGAGAAGCCCATTTTTTACCAATAATTGGCGACGATCATGTGGCAGCAATGCCCTACGAAATCATTCTTCAGGGAAATACCGCAAGCATACTTCCGGGGAAATTCCGGATTGCATTGCATTGGCCCGAACTTACCATGGGTACATTTATGAAAATAATGAGTACACCGGGCGATATTAAAAAGTCAATGGAAAAACTGACGGAATAAAAAATGAGGCTGTTTGTGTGCAACCATGAACAGACTTATCTACAATAACTTTTCAATAAAGAATTCAACCACATCTTTACCCGACGGATCTGAAATTCCTATGGCCGGAGCATAAACAATTGCCTCTGTACCAACTTCTTCGGCACGGTCTTTTAGCGCTTTTGCATGCAAGGGATGATGATGCAATTCATCCTCGTTGGTTGGGATGCCTCCTTCGTAATGATTGAACACAAAACACGGCACGGCATCTTTTGTCATTTTAGCCAGGAAGTCGAGTTCTGAGCGAATTTCTTTTTGTGCAAACAGATCAACACCTTCTGCCGATTTCAGCCCAAAAACACGGGCAATAGACAATAGCTCTTCAGGATTTTGATAAGGAGGAATGCCAATCAATTCGGGCCAGCGTAAAATGTCGTAAGTAGATTGCGTGGAGAACGCGGCTGCACATGAGATAGTTGTAGATTCCCGCAACACCGGATCGTTACTTTCGGCGTCAGCCATATCATCCGAAAAGGCCAGCCACAATGCAGTTCCGGCTCCGGCCGAACCGCCACTGCAGGCAATGCTGTTTTTATCGATATTATATTT
The DNA here is from genome assembly GCF_963675065.1 of uncultured Draconibacterium sp. Taxonomy (NCBI): domain Bacteria; kingdom Pseudomonadati; phylum Bacteroidota; class Bacteroidia; order Marinilabiliales; family Prolixibacteraceae; genus Draconibacterium; species uncultured Draconibacterium sp. The sequence goes on from NZ_OY775905.1 coordinate 801,992, forward strand.
TTCGGCGTTGACCCGAATAAATTGCAGGCAGCGTTTTGAGTCATTCATGCTACCGAGAATTCCGTATGGCGGCTCGTTCATAAAACGGTAGTTAATGCTGGCAATGGAAATACCGGCGTTGAGCAAACGCAGCCAGTCTTCCGAATCATAATAGCGGCTTTTGTCGCCACCAATAAAACCGCCGCCATGTACGTACATTACAAGAGGAGTCGGTTTGTCCGAATCGGCCAGCCAAATGTCGAAAGTATTTCGTTCGTGGTTGCCGTAACGTACGTTGGCAAAAGTTGCAGGCACGCCGGCAGCGTTTATAGCTTTTGGTAAATCTATATATTCAATCATTATTTGTTTTAGTTTTATTGGTAAGTTCCCGCAAATAGTACGAATGGCAGTATTCGGTTAGTACATTCGCAGCGGTTGCCCAATTCGCAATACGGAGTTTTCCGAAATATTGTTCAGGCGGCACAACTCATTGATCGAGGTTTTAAACTTTCGCGAGATCACCCAAAGCGAATCGCCCGAGCGCACCTTGTAATATTCGGGCACTGCAACATTTGTTGAGTAGCCTTTTGGTTTTAGCTTTTTGTGCAGGGCCATTAAACTTTCTGTATCCAAAGCATCGTCGCGTATCTTTTCTTCTTTAAAATCAAACACCAGTTCGGGGTCAAAAGGCTTTCCGTTTTCACGCATCTCAAAATGTAAATGCGGACCACGGGCACGCCCTGTACTTCCGGCCAAACCTATCGGTTCTCCCTTTTCCACCTTATCGCCCTTATTCTTCAGGAATTTGGTGAGGTGAGCGTAATACGTTTGAATATTATTTCGATGCTGAACAACAACCAGCCGGCCAAATCCATATCCCCAGTTGGCGCGGGCAATAACTCCGCTTTGTGAAGCCACCACGGTATCGCCTTTATACATTTTTATATCGGTGCCGTAGTGCATGCGCCCCGAGCGGGGACCAAAACGACTGATAATATACCCATCATTCCCGGGAACAAGAAACTGCTCCAGATAACCTTTTTGTGCCGATTCGGGAAAGCTGTCTAGCGAAGCCCGGAAACCCTGAACATTAATGGTCTTCTCCACATCAGGCACTTTCAAGGTATTAACCGATCTATCTTGCCCGAAAGCAACAGACACTGCAAAAAGCAGCAAACAAAAAATTCCCACTCGTCGAATAATCATGCTACAAAAAAAGTCAAAAGATTCTGGAATTGAAAACGACAAAGCAGGAAGATTATTCTCCGGTGAAACAATTTAACTTGTCTAAAATTTTAAATTTTCAAGGCAACTTATCTTTTTACGGGGAATTCCCTAGGGTAAATAATCATTTTTTATGACGTGAATTTCATTCTTGTTCCCATTTCATGTTAACAAATATGCTGAAGAGCCGGGAAAAAATCACCTTCGAAAAATGATGCTTATCTTTGTAGAACTTACTAAAAACAGAACTGATCGGCTGTATTATATTTCAACCAAAAAAATAAAATAAAGATGATTTATCTGGCAGACACCGCAGACATTCAGGCATTAAAAGAATTATACGATTTTTTCCCTTTGACAGGGGTAACCACAAATCCTACTATCTTAAAACAATCGGGGTTAAAACTTTCAGAAGCCGTTCAAAACATCATTGGGATTGTTGGCAAAGGAAGTATTCACGTTCAGGTGATGAGCGACAAGGCCGAAGAAATGGTTAGAGAGGCAAAAACCTACAAAAGTTATTTTAACCTGGGCGATAATTTTTACGCTAAAATTCCGGTATCGATAGAAGGTTACAAAGCCATGCGCATACTAAAAGATGCAGGCATAAACGTAACGGCAACAGCTATTTTTACACAGCAACAGGCATTGGTGGCATCGCGTGCCGGAGCCGATTTTGTTGCGCCTTACGTTAGCCGATTAGACAATATTTCGTCGCACGGAATTGAGGTAGTTAGCGACATTGTTAAAAACACCAAAGAATTTAATCTGGACACCAAAGTACTGGCAGCCAGTTTTAAAACAGTCGACCAGATTCACCGCGTGAGCATGGCCGGAGCACAGTCGGCAACGATCAGTCCCGAATTGCTTTTCCAACTGATAAAGCACCCGATGACCGACATCAGCATTGCGCAGTTTGAAAAAGACGGCGAAGGATTATACAATATTTTCTAGTAAAATTAGCGGCTAATTCCTGAAAGTAATTCATCCTTATTTCCCATAATAATGAGTGGATTGCTTTTTGGATCGAGCCATTTTAGCACCCTTAGCATATTCCTTTCGGTTATGGCCACACAACCTGCAGTTGGCTCGCTACCGGTTTTATTCAAATGAAAAAAGATGGCACTTCCTTTTCCTTTTACTACCGGATTTGTGTTGTATTCAATTACCATACAGTATTTGTAGGCATCGCTTTTTAGAAGTAGATTTTCGTAAGATTGTGCATCGGTTTCGCCATGCACATAACGATTGTAGTTTTCCGACTCCGGGTCGTCGATCCATTTATCCTCAGCAGTAGTTTTCTGATACGGCATTTTTGTATCGGCGCGATCAAGGTAGGTAAACAATTGCCCGAGCGCAAAAATACCTGTTGGCGATTTACCGTCACCTTCAATTTTTTCATTAATCGGAGCAAAACCATTTTCGCCAATACCCGCCGGCATCATTTCAAAAACCGCTTGCCAACCCTGCTTTGTTTTTTCGTAAACCAGCAAATTTGCATTATGGTCATCGGGAGCAGAATTAAAAACCACCAATACCTGCCGCACATCTGGCCGACTCTGCCATTGTATACTTTCAAGAATTTTTTGCCCCACTATTTCCGGTTTCTCCGGAGCTGTTTTACAAGCTGCCATCGCAAAGAGAAACACGAATAAAATTGCCCATTTGTTATACTTCAGAATCATTAAGAGGCAAAGTAAACATAAATTTACTTCCTTTTCCAACTTGGCTTTCAACACTAATTTTGCCTCCATGTCTCTCAACAAATTCTTTACATAGCACCAGCCCCAGTCCGGTGCCTTTCTCGCCATTTGTTCCCCGGGTAACTTCGGTACTTTCAATGCTGAATATACTTTTCTGTTTATCTTCTGCTATTCCTATTCCGTTGTCCTTGATTTTCACCTCGCACCAGCTGTTTTGTTTTGATACGGAAACGGCAATTTCGCCATCGCTATGCGTAAACTTTACGGCATTGGCAATCAGGTTACGCATAATACTTGAGAACATATTCACATCGACACTGGCAACAAGTTCTTCTTTTGCATACACTTCAATCAGTATATTCTTTTTCAACGCTGCCTCATCATGAAAACGTAATAAGTCCCTTATTTTTTCGGTAACATTTATGGGCTCTGGATTAAATGAGATGGCATTTCGTTGCAACCGTGCCCAGGTTAACAAATTACCCAACAAGTCGTTAGCCTGTATCGACGATTTATAAATATTTGAGATATGGTGCTCCTTACTGGCTTCATCCATGTTCTTGAAACTCATCAGCAAATTTTCGGAGAAACCAATGATGATATTAAAATGATTACGCAGATCGTGCCCGATTATCGAGAAGAACTTGTCTTTTGTACGGTTTAACTCGTTCAATTCTTTGTTTTTGGACGTAATTACCTCGTTCTGTTCTTTAATTTGAATTGTACGTTCCAACACCTTTTTCTCCAACCTTACTTTCTCCAGTTTCAGACGTCGTTCGCGCAGTTTTATAAATGTCCAGATACCCAAAACAATAAATATAAAATAAGCCATGTAGGCTATTTTACTGCGCCACCAAGGAGGAAGTACCACTATTTGCAAGCTCACTCCTTCCTCATTCCACACACCGTCGTTATTTGATCCTTTAACCGAAAAAGTATACTCTCCGGCCGGCAAGGCAAAAAATGGTACAAACTTGCGGTTTTCAATCTCATTCCACTCATTTGAAATGCCTTCCATTTTATAGGCATAACTGTTTTTGTTGGCATTGGTAAATTCAAGAGCGGCAAATTCAATGGTAAACGATTGTACGTCGTGTTTTAACACCACCTTCGATTTAGTTGCAATATTAACTTCGTACTGTTGATTATTACTGGTGGCAGAAAAGGCTGTAAACACAATGTTGGGCACATAAGGATTTCCTTTCAACGAGTCGGGGAAAAACGTGTTAAAGCCATTCATCCCTCCAAACAGTAGTTCGCCATCGTCGGCACAAAATGCGGCACGCAGGTTAAATTCAGAGCTTTGCAAACCATCTTCGGGTGTAAAAACCTGTATCTCATTTTTATCCAAATCGTACCGGCACAAACCATTGCCGGTGGCAAACCACAAATCCTGATTTTTGTCTTCAACAATTTCGTATATGTAATTACTAGGCAAGCCATCTTTCTCATCCAAATAGCTAAACTGCTGTGTGTGTTTATCAAAAATATTAAGCGCTGCATTGGTCCCTATCCAAATCCTTCGACGGCTGTCTTCGCACAACGAAATAACAAAATCGCTGCTCAGCTCCCCTTCTGCTTTATTGTAATGTACCAGCTTATCCGTTACCGGATTATAGACATCTAGACCTCCAATTGTGGCCATCCAAATCATTCCGTCAGAATCTTCCAAAAAGGTATAAACCAGGTTCGAACTAATTTTCCTCGAGCCTTCTTCCTGTTGATCAAAGGTTATAACCTCCTCTGTGTTTTTTGCCACAAGATAAACTCCTACAGAGGTACCAATCCAATATCGATCGTTTTTATCCTGAATGATGTGATAAATACGTGTGTTTTCCAACGCAGGCCAATCGGGACGATTAAAAAATTGCCGCCAATCTTCAAACAACCGTTTTTGTTTATTCCAGATAAATATTCCGTCCCGTGTTCCTAACCAAATATCGCCCTCATGATCTTTGAAAACCACATGTACAAAATCGTTGGGGAGGTAATGATTGTTGCTTTGTTGCGAAGAAAAATGTTCTACTTCATTACTTTCCGTATCAACAATATTTAAACCCTGTCCCCAGTTACCAATCCACAATTTACCATCGTCGTTTTTTAGTATTCCGGCAATAACATTTCCCAGCAAATCAACCGATGCCGGCGAATTATTATGCCGGTAAAGCCGGAATTTATCCATTTTAAGATCGGTTTTGCTGATACCTGCCAGCGTGCCTACCCACAGGTTTTCTGATTTATCGATCAATAGACTCTGAACAATATTATGCGCCAGCCCGCTGTTTTCCGAAGTCAAATTTTCAATGGAATATCGCCCGTCTTCTTCTGATAGAATAAAAATTCCGTTGCCTTCGGTTCCCATAACCAGTTGCCCCGATTTGGTTTCAACGATACTACGAACACAGGAGCTAAACCAAAAATCCTCACCCGATGTAAGTGCAAAAAACTGCTCGTCAAACACATCCTTATCACGATTAAAGAGGTACAATCCTTCTGTTGTTCCGGCCCATATCCGGGATTTCGAATCCTGAAATAACCCGGTAACATTTGTTTGCTGCAATGTATCACCGCTACCGGTTAAAAACGGGTAACAAGTAAATTTTTCTTCCTGAAATGAAAAGACCGCAATACCTTCCGTGCATCCAGTCCAGAGAGAGCCATCTCGATCTTCCAATACAGGAAGTTGTACATCCTTTATGGCAGGATCGAAAGGGATGTTGCTTTGAAAGTGTGTAAAATGTTTCGCTTCTGAGTCAGAAGCAGAAAGCACCGGCGGCGTGTGTACAAGCATTTGCCCGTTGCTTAAAAGCAGGTTATTATAACTGTGAGTGCTCACCTCGGGATCGTAACCGGTATGATAATTTATTCGTTCAAAAATATCTTTGTCGCGCAGGTATTTATTTAATCCTCCTTTGGTACCGATCCACAAATTTCCCTGTCGGTCTTCAGAAATGGCGTAAATCCAGTTATTGGAAATGGAAAGAGAATCGTTAGGCAGGTAACGATAAATCCTGAAATCTTCGCCATCAAAACGGTTCAGTCCGTTTTGCGTACCAATCCAGAGAAAACCCCGGGAATCCTGAAACAAACAGTTTACAACACTTTGCGACAGCCCTTCGTTGATGGAATAATTAGAAAAAGTAAGTTCGCGGGGGAAAGCAAATGACAGCAGCGCAAGCTTTAAGATCAGAAGACAGCACAATCGTTTCATGGTAAAACATATATTAGTTAACCAGCGCAATGCGAAGTTCGTTATAAGTTGCGTTATTTCAAAATATGTCTTTCCTGCCGACAATTCATTACAGATCAAACGCTATTGCGCAGATAAATAGCAGTTTGTAATATTACATTATTCCAGTAGCTTATAAAAGAAAGAGGCTGACCATACGAAGTCAGCCTCTTTTAAGAATCCCACTAAGGACGAATCCTCAGCCCAAAGCCTGGGCGACTTTGGCTTTATACATGATAAAAAATAAGGGTCAAAAAATCACTCTTTGTAGATAATTCTACCCATTTGGACTTTTCCATCCAAATCTAAACGATAGAGATACATTCCGGTAACTTTGTGTCCCGGTTCGTATTCTATCCGATTCATAACTCCAGCCTCAACCGGACGATCAAGTATTCTTGCTACTTTCTGACCGGTAATATTGTACAGTTCAAGTATACCGTAAGCATCAACTCCAGATACGAATTCGAAGGTTACTTTATCTGTAAACGGATTCGGGTAAACTTTCAACTCGCTTTCCTGCAAAACAGGATCTTTTATTTGAGCTTCCTTAATTGTTACAACCGATGGAAGTGGTGGTCCACAATAAACACCATGAACAATTATATAACCACCTGAGAATGTAATATTATCACCCTCAACGTATGGCCATTGCCCCGGAGCGATTTTTTCCGGGAACATACTTGTTCCTGCCCAAATATGATTTTCATCAAGTGAGTAATCCGCATACATTTCAAGGAAATCGACTGTAATATAACCGCCGCTGTATGTTATAACAGCAGTGTCTACTACATGACTATCCCATTCAGATCCCGGATCGCATACTGGTGTACCTGCATACATTGGAATTCGGTATTCGCCTTCTTCTGTTATGTGTATTGACCAACCCCAGTTACTCCAGGAACCGCCATCTCCACACTTAGTCATGAATGATGAACTGGCACCGTCAAGATAACCATAAGCGGTTTCGCAAACATCGCAAGGTGGAATATAGAAGTCGCATGTTGCCTGATCGGATGTACAATGATCTTCAGCTGTAAATGTGAATGAAACGTAATATCCGGTTTCTGAGCTTCCAGAGTTTCTCCAGTCAAGCGCGTCTAAAGCAGCTTGATTGGTAGTAACCGGTTCGCAGCCTCCGGAGTATCCAAATCCGTCTTTCCAATTCTGGAATGCAATGTCATATTCTGCCTCAGACAGACAGTCTCCCAAAACAGGACCCGGTTCACAATATGCATCAACAGGATCTGTATATGCAGCCACTGTAAATGAACAAGGTGTTTCAATCTTGTTACAGTGGTCTTCTGCTATTGCAGTTACATTCACTACCTGGTCGCCGGTAACACATTCTAATGGCATTACCAAACTGGCAAGCGGTGGATCAAATACAACTTCGCCATCTGAACAGCTGCCGCCTTCGGTCATAGCCATCAAGCCTGCCATCCAGTCGTTCCAGGCAGAAGTAATTTCTGACTGTGGAGTACAACCATCAAGCATCGGATCGCCTGGACAATCATCAAGGGTCAGATCATCAGGATAAGCGTAAACGGTAAATGAACAAGGTGTTTCAATCTTGTTACAGTGGTCTTCTGCTATTGCAGTTACATTCACTACCTGGTCGCCGGTAACACATTCTAATGGCATTACCAAACTGGCAAGCGGTGGATCAAATACAACTTCGCCATCTGAACAGCTGCCGCCTTCGGTCATAGCCATCAAGCCTGCCATCCAGTCGTTCCAGGCAGAAGTAATTTCTGACTGTGGAGTACAACCATCAAGCATCGGATCGCCTGGACAATCATCAAGGGTCAGATCATCAGGATAAGCGTAAACGGTAAATGAACAAGGTGTTTCAATCTTGTTACAGTGGTCTTCTGCTATTGCAGTTACATTCACTACCTGGTCGCCGGTAACACATTCTAATGGCATTACCAAACTGGCAAGCGGTGGATCAAATACAACTTCGCCATCTGAACAACTGCCGCCTTCGGTCATAGCCATCAAGCCTGCCATCCAGTCGTTCCAGGCAGAAGTAATTTCTGACTGTGGAGTACAACCATCAAGCATCGGATCGCCTGGACAATCATCAAGGGTCAGATCATCAGGATAAGCGTAAACGGTAAATGAACAAGGTGTTTCAATCTTGTTACAGTGGTCTTCTGCTATTGCAGTTACATTCACTACCTGGTCGCCGGTAACACATTCTAATGGCATTACCAAACTGGCAAGCGGTGGATCAAATACAACTTCGCCATCTGAACAGCTGCCGCCTTCGGTCATAGCCATCAAGCCTGCCATCCAGTCGTTCCAGGCAGAAGTAATTTCTGACTGTGGAGTACAACCATCAAGCATCGGATCGCCTGGACAATCATCAAGGGTCAGATCATCAGCATAAGCGTAAACGGTAAATGAACAAGGTGTTTCAATCTTGTTACAGTGGTCTTCTGCTATTGCAGTTACATTCACTACCTGGTCGCCGGTAACACATTCTAATGGCATTACCAAACTGGCAAGCGGTGGATCAAATACAACTTCGCCATCTGAACAGCTGCCGCCTTCGGTCATAGCCATCAAGCCTGCCATCCAGTCGTTCCAGGCAGAAGTAATTTCTGACTGTGGAGTACAACCATCAAGCATTGGATCGCCTGGACAATCATCAAGGGTTAAATCATCAGGATAAGCTTGCACGGTGAACGTACATGTTTTTTCTATTGTTGGGAAACAATAACTTTCGGCAATTGCTGTAACGGTAACTACCTGCTCGGTAGGGTCGCATTCAACAGGAGAAACAAGCTGGTCCAGTGGAGGATCAAACACAACCACTCCATCAGAGCATCCGCCGGTCTCAGTCATACTTTCAAGTCCTGCAATCCATAAATCCCAGGCAGTTCCAATTTCTCCGTCAGTACTGCAACCTTCAAGGTTCGGATCCCCCGGACAATCGGAAAGAACCAAAGCAGCCGGAGCACCTAAGGTAAAGCTTGAAGTCTTATCTATCGGATCATCACAGTAATCATCAACAGTTAAGGTATATTCTACTGTTCCACCACATTTAATGGTTTCCCAAATCGCATCAAACTCAGCAGCGTGAGCCTGAATTTCAGCAATATTCGACTCAACCTCGGTTTCTCCGGGAGCCGGAACTCCTCCGGTAAAATAAAATCCATCCAACCAGTCTTCAAACTGGGTTCTTACAGCTTCTTTTTCCAGACAATCGCCTAGTGAAACCGGAGTAGGAGCAAAAACTTCCAGATTGGCAAAGTCAATACCCAGCTGAATTGGCGGTCCGGGAATATCTTTTAACTGAGAAGTAGAAGAACTACCCGAAGAACGTGTACGTACGAATACAGTACTAAGTGTAAAACAAGGATTTTCATCCAGATTAAATAATGCACTCAGGTTTACTGCACCTTCTACCCATTGGTTAACATCGTAATAATACAAGGTTAAACCTGTAAGCACCTGAATAGAATCCGGTGCTATCTGATCGTAAGCCGGGAATGGCACATAAGTTATCTCGTTATTATTCGTCGCATATATGGTATTTGCAGGAAAACTATCTATGGGAACGGTGTGATATTCGAAGCCGTTTTTACCTCCTACCGACCATTTATTAAGGATAACATTGGCCACAGCACCTCCGTTGGTCAATTCAAGTGTAACCAAAAGGTCGCCTAAATTACGCCCGAAATCCGGGCCGTTGCTAGTAAAAATACCATCACCATCTGTATTGGTGGTCATAAGCAACGAATCCTGAAGAAACTCAAAATCGATGTAACTGCTACCATTGGTTACCATACGGTCGGCCGCAAATAAACACCAAAGATCATCCGGGTCTCCTCCTAAGAGCGGATCACCATAAGTAAAGTGAACGGCCACATTCTGAATTTCGTTTTTAGGTGGTACATTTCCTTCGCCCCATGTATAGGTGTTTGGGTTTTCATCAATTTTAGTTTTTTCAAGGAATGTTGTATAATCCGGATCTCCGGAAATTGGATCTACATAAACAGTAGTCATTTCCGGGTAAATAGGTCCGTCAAAGCGTAGGATTCCACGGCCCGGACCTTGCCACAAAATAGTGTCATAATTGCCAGGTGGCTCAGGGAATTCCGGCCAATAGGGCACATAAAACCAGTCGCCTGCAACTCCAAAATCCGGTTCTCCAATTGTATCGCCCGGAACATAATTGGCGTATGCATTTGCATCAACGGCAAAACCGTTTACCGGAGTTTGCACCGGTGCGGTGCCCAAATAAACTTGTTGTGCAGTAGTAGTAGTTGCTATAAACGCCATTATTATTAATGGCAAAATACAGCATAAACGCCAACATCGATAGAGCGTTTTGTGTCTATGCGGGGCATCCTGTATACTTCCCGCACGTTTCGCGTAATTTTTTCTCATAATCCGATAATTTTAAGATTAAAAAGTGTTCAAACAATTATCTCAAAATCATCTCCGAAGGGTAACATCTTATGACTTCTGTTTTCCACAATTTGGTTTCTTCAGACTCAACGCCAGGGCACATTATTAAGTCCTACATCGCTTCAATTACATGAATGAAAAGTTACGTCGGAATCAACGAGAAGTCAATCGGGTTTAAACCGTAAATTTTGATACGGATTTTTAATTTAAGAGCTCCTTTTTTGTAGAAGAAATTACGTAAGAATTTGATTTCGATATGCGTACCTAACCATATCGGCTGTAGTGTTAATCTTTAATTTTGAAAGTATATTCCGTTTGTGTGTTTCAACAGTACGTGGACTAATATTTAAACTGGCTCCAATTTCTTTATAAGATAATCCCCTCGAGAACAGGCGGAGCACTGCAACCTCCCTATCGGTAAGAATATGCTGATCTCTTTTCTCATACTTGCGCTTCTGAATGGCACTTCGGAATATATCCCAAACTTTCTTTTTAAAATACTCTCCACCATTACTTAAAACATGTATTGCTTCAATCAGGTCTTTTTCCTCTGCATCGCTTAATACGAATCCTTTTACTCCCAATCGGATGTACTCTTCAAAACAGTCGGAATAGTTCTGACTTACCAGCAATAGCACTGGAACCTTCGAGAAGTTCCGTCTTATTTTACGCAAAGGTTTTAATCCGGCATTATCACCATGCACAATATCAACAATGAAAACATCAGGAGATTTATCTTTCAACTGTTTAAAAAGGCTGTCAATGGTTTCGGCCTGGGCTATTACGTCACATTCGTTTAACTGCTGTAAGATTGACTTTATACCTGCTCCCAACAAAGTAAATCGTTCTAATATGGCTACTTTACACATAACATAATACTTAAGAAAGTGGGTGAAATACCCTTACTCGAACATTTTCAGTCCAAATAAATCAATATTTCATGTTGCTCCATACATCCTAAATAAGGTTATAATTAATAGTCCCTTATTTACATTCAATCATTCCAAAAAGCTCAATCTTGAGAGTTGCCATTTGAGTAGGGGTTCTCTTGCGATCCTTGGTAATATGCAAGTTACGATAAATTTAGAATACTTGTCAACCCGTAAAATCCCGTAATTTCGGATGGAATTTTACGCAGATAATCGAAAAAATAAAGACTTTACTATCCTAATACAAAACACCATTTCGAAGGTGACGCACGAAAAACAGGGGATTCTCACACTACTTAGGACACACTAATTCCATTTACAAAAAACAGCTTCATTTCAATTTTTCCAAAAATAACATGCATGGGTTGGAATATGTCATCTACTGTACTTTCTATTTTTAAAATCCCAACCATGTTCAATTATGTTAACGTTTTCATGTCAAATCTGAAATATTACGACATCAGTTGTTTGATCATTACAAATAACAAACATAAAATCATTTACAACAACAGCTTCAGCTAAAATCAACTTGAATGAAGTAAAGATTGATGAATAATTTGATTCCAACCAAAACCAATTCAGTAACCTTTTAACGTCCGTGGACGTTATTAGTGCTAGATGTGATGAAAGGTTTACAATTCGAATGGACTTTGAATCCCAGCAATCAATATTATAAATTGAGAAGTGGTGTTTATGCATATGATTTAAGAATAAATATTCCCTTAACAGATAAGTATGACGGTGTTAGCGACCATTTAATGGTACTATTGAATGATGAAATTATTGGTGGAGCCCGACTAACAATCAGCCCCAGTGAAGGAGTCCCTTTAGAACTGGAAACCTGCCTTCTCGAAAAAATATACTCGAAACATCATCTAATCGATTTTGGATATGGAGAAGTTACTCGTTTGTTTTTAAGAAAAGAAAACAGAACCCGTGAAACGGTAACTTCTATTTATTCCATGATGAATAGCCGGAGGAAAGAATATGGTGTACATTACCTGTTTTCTTTTCAACCAAAAACGCAAGCCCGATTAACTGCAATAATATGTAAAAACCTGGGATATCAAACAAAAATTTTCGTGGTGGACGATATCTGTGAAGAGAGTCTGTATAGTCATCTAGGAAAAATATACATTATAGCCATTACAAACAAAAACGATTTAAGGTGGCGCTTTCATCGTCAGTAGAATCTTCACGATATTCAGTTTCCGGTGTTTAAATATGTACCTCATCTCTACACACGAATATGTATGATAGTGATTTTTCCTTTACTCCATATTCTGTTCTTTGCTTTCCCAATAACTCAATCCAATCCGTAGCTCGCCATAACTAACCTCGCTACCAAAATGGCCTTTTGCTGTTCCAAAGGATTTGTCCTCTGTTTTTTCAAAATAATCAGCTATTTTTTTCAGCTTCGTTTCGTCTACCAAACGTGTTGCCTCCAGCTCTCCCAGTTTTATGTAATGTGCCAAATGGCTCTCGATGGTATTTGCCGAAAGGGCGCGTTCTTTTGCAATATCCGCAACGGATTTCCCTGATTTGAATAATTCGAAACTCAACAGCTTTGTATCTACTTTTTCCTTCTTTTCTTTTTTGGTTTCCTGCAGTGGGATTTCTCCTTTATCGATCTTGTTTTCGTTACAATAATGCTGAATAATAGCTGCTATCTCGGCACCAAACTGCGTTATTTTCCGTGGCCCCAAACCATTAATCAGTTTTAACGCTGCCGCGTCGGTTGGCAAATATGTTACCAGCGCATAGAGTACCTTTTGCGAGAAGATCATAAAAGGAGGAATTTCCAATTCACTGGCTTTTTCGGTGCGGTAGTTACGCAATTGCTCAAACAATTCAGGGTTTGGTATATTTTCAAAATCGGTAATCTCTTTTGCCTTTTGTTTACCTGAAGATTTGCTTTGTTTTACCAGTGTTTTAGCGCGCGAGTCCATCAGGCGCTTTACGTCAAATCCTTCGAGGCACGATTCAAATGCCGATAATTTTAATTGAACATCATCTTTCAGATCGTTCACGTAGCGCTTCAGCTGGCGTTTTATCTCCTTATTATCAACATCCAGATCGACCTTCTTAATCCCATCGGCAAGAATATGCTGCACCTTTTCGCCAAAATAGGCAGCTGCTTTTTTTGTGCGCTCCTGCAAAGCTTCATTCTTATAAACATCGGGCTGTTTCCGCAACAAATCAGTAATCTGGTGATAAAATTTGGCTGCCACAGCAACAATCCCGCTCTCATCTTCATTACGCATTTTCTCTAACTGCGTGATTGTTACTTCCGGGAAACTGCCCCTGTTCTCGTTAACCACTTTCGCAATATTTCGCAATAGGTTTTCCGATCGGTAGAAGCGAAAAATCTCTGTTAACTGTTCTTTTTGAAAAGCCAGCTTTGCGGAATTCAGTTCCTGTTCGCCGGGTTGATTTTCTTCCACATCGCGAATAAAACCACTTACTTTTTGATCGTTGATAATACTCTTGCCGGCAATTGGCGATGAGAGCACCATACCTTCGAGCGACTTACAACGGCTAAGCGCCACATAAACCTGCCCGTGCGCAAATGAGGCTTCGGCATCAATAATGGCCTTCTCGAAAGTTAATCCCTGACTTTTATGAATGGTAATTGCCCACGCCAGTTTTAACGGAATCTGGGTAAACATCCCCTCCATTTCTTCGCGAATGTCGCCCGATTCTTTATCGATTGAGTATTTATAATTTTCCCAGTTCTGCGGTTCAACTTCAATCTCCTCATCTTCGCCGGGGCACAGCACAAAAACACGGTCTTTATCAATCGACTGCACCTGCCCGATTTTTCCGTTGTAAAAACGTTTTTCCGGATTGGAGTCGTTCTTCACAAACATTACCTGGGCACCAACTTTCAGTTCGAGTTTAAAATCAGTTGGGTACGAATATTCAGGAAATTTGCCCTCAACAGAGGCCGTAAAAACTTGCTTTTTGCCGGTTAATGCTCTCAGTTTCGAGTCGTTTAGGCGTTGTGCACTTCTGTTGTGAGTACAAAGTGTAATGTAACCATCCTCGTCTTCCGGAACAAAATCGGGAATATGCCTCGTATTTAAAAGCTGCCGGGCTTCCTCATCCAGTTTATTCTCGCGCACTTTATTCAGCACCGAAATAAACTTTTCATCCTGCTGACGGAACACCTCCGTAAGCTCGATACTTACATGCGGAAATTCGCGCAGTGCTTTACTACTAAAAAAATACGGTGTATCGTATTCGCGGCGTAACAATCCCCACTCTTCATTTTTTACTACCGGAGCCAACTGTTGCAAATCGCCGATCATTAAAACCTGTGCACCACCAAAAGGCTTTCGTTTGTTTTTAAAGCGTCGTAGTGTACGGTCTATCGCATCCAAAACGTCGGCGCGAACCATACTTACCTCATCGATTACTAAAAGATCGAGGCTTCGCATAATATTTATCTTTTCTTTGGAAAATCGCTGTTCGCTGCTGTGTTTACTCTCGTGCCCCACCTGTGGCGCAAACGACAATTGAAAAAACGAATGAATGGTTACGCCTGCTGCATTTATAGCAGCCACACCTGTTGGTGCCACCACAACCATTCGTTTGGGCGAGCGTTCCTTCAGGCTTCGAAGAAAAGTGGTTTTTCCGGTTCCGGCTTTCCCTGTCAGAAAGATATTTTGCCCGGTATATTGTACAAAATCAAATGCTAACTGAAGTTGTTTGTTGGTCTTCATATAATTAGTTCAAATGCTGAAAATTCGATTAATGACTATTTTGATCAATAAAGATAAGCAGAAACGAGCATATTAAAAAAGTATTTCAATTGGACAAGAACATAATAATGCGAGTTCCGTGAGTTACCTTAAAAATAAACAATTATAAACGAATGAAATTATTTATTTGGATGTAGCACCAATTCGTCATATTCCTTATTGTTTACAACCGCCTCAATTACAAGCGGCCCATCTGCACTAAAGGCTTTATCTAATGCGCTTCTGTATTCATCCCTGTTTGTTACACGAACAACAGGTACTCCAAAATAATGATTGGTTGGCTCAACGCTCAACACATTTAGATCTGTTCCGTAGCCACTATCAAACTGTTTTTTGCTTTGCTTTAAACTTATCAGCGATAAACAATCATCGTAAATCACCACAAAAACGATGTTAAGGTTAAGACGTTTTGCGGTTGCCAATTCTCCGGCCATCATCAGGAAACCACCATCGCCCATAAGCGAAACAACGGAAAGATCAGGATTACAAAGTTTCGCGGCCAAAGCTGCCGGAATAGCAAAACCCATACTCGACCAGCCATTTGTCATCAATAATTTCTCGGGTTTGGGAGTACGCCACTGCTGCCCAACCAGGTGCAAATGAGCTCCAACATCAACCGTCAGTATTCCCTCGTCCGGTAGGACTTTTCGCAATTCATCAACCACCGCCAGTGGGCCAAAACTACCCGACTCTGGCGTTAACTTTTTAACTATTCGCTGCATATTTTCTTTCAAAAACTGCCTGTCCCATGCCTTGGGATTAACATCAAGTTTAAGCAATTCGTTCAAGGCAACTTCCAATGCTCCAAGCACATTAACGACTTCCGGAATTTTACCGGTTGCCACATCTGCTTCTTGCTGATCGATATGAATTAGCGGAACATCTGGCATCCAGTCTTCGTAATTAAACTCCACCGGATCGTAACCAATTCCAATAACCAGATCGGTTTGCGAATATACTTTTGCAACCTGGTTTGATAAGGCATGAAAAAGCACCCCGGCATACAAGGAATGACTTTCGGGAAACAGTCCTTTTGCCATTGGAGTAAGTACTACCGGCACCTGCAACTTTTCGGCCAGTGCAATAAGTTGCTCACTTACCTGCGCATGCACTGCCGATAACCCAACGGCTAAAACAGGCTTTTTACTTTTTTGGATGAGCTTTTCAACTTTGGAAATCTGATCGGCAACCAACGGCGACCACCGTTTCTTTTGCAAACGCAGGTAATCTACTTCTGCTTTCACTTTCTGAACAGGATCTCTCCCAATACCAGCCGGAATACCAATATGTACAGCGCCCGGCAAATCGTCAGTTGCGATTCCTGCACCTTTTAAAATAATTTCTTCAACATTATTCTGATTCAGTCGGGTTGTCCACTTCGTTATAGGGAAGAAAAGTTGCTGATGATTGATGTTCATTTGCACCGTGCGCTTTAAGAGCTCATCGGGCATTTCGTCGGTAAAAGCCAACAGCGGAAACCGGTCGAGCTGTGCGCCACCTACACCGGTACTTAAGTTTGTTGCCCCAGGCCCAAAGGTTGCAAAACAAACGCCCGGCACACCGGTAAGCCGACCACAAACTCCGGCCATAAAAGCTGCAGTAGCTTCGTGTCCTACCAAAATGAAATCAATACCGTCCTCTTTTCGCAAAGCTTCCACATAGTCGATCATGTTCCCACTGGGTACTCCAAAAACATAGCGTACCCCAATTTCTTTTAAAGTATGGGCAAAAACTTCTGCAACTGTTGACATGCTTCTTTTATTTTTCCAGTAAAAAGGCAAAAGGATCTACAAGAAACTTGAACTTCAGAATTAATATTTCCTGTAAATTAATATTTGACCTAGTACATAGCTAATTTAAAGCCAATTTTAGGAGGATGCAAAAGCAAAATGAATTAAGGGGAAAGAACCACCTGAATTACGAAACCATTTCCTGAATACGATCCAGGCTTAAATCGGGTTCGGTAATTTCAAATTGTGCCTGCGAATAAAATTGCTTCCGTTTCTTTAATGTTTCATCAATAAATGCAACCAATTCTTCGCGTGATTTTCCTTTAATAAGCGGTCGTTCGGTTTTCGAATTCATCAAACGGTCGGCAAGAATAGCCGGATCAATATTTAGAAATACGGTCTTCCCGGTTTTATTCATCAGGTCGATATTATCAAAAAAACAGGGGGCCCCTCCTCCGGTAGCAATTACAACGTCGGTGAATTCGGCCAGTTCCTCCAAAGCTTTGCGTTCCCTTTCTCGAAAACCATCTTCGCCATGGTCGGCAAAAATCTGCGGCACAGTTTTGCAATTTCTTTCTTCAATGTAATCATCCATGTCGATAAACTGTACGCCCATGTGTTCCGACAAAAGGCGCCCCAGTCGCGACTTCCCGCATCCCATGTATCCAATCAAATATATTCGCATATTTCCTTTTTCTGTTACTGCCGGGAATCTGTTACCTTAAAACAACGACATCTGTCCGCGACCATCATCATCATCTTCGTTCTTTTTGGGCCTGTTTACTTCAAACGGGATATCATCAGCATCGTCTTTTTTCTCCGCTTTGCTATCCTGTTCTTTTTCCGGTTCTTCTCCTTCCTCTTCGTGATGATCGTAATCATCTTTTATTACCGGTTCAATTTCCTTAATATTATTAACCTCGTAATTACTCAATCGTTTACCTTTTGCTTTCCACGATTTTACACCGATAAACTCGGCCACCTCGATGATCTCATTTTCACGCTCGGCATTCTTTCCTCCAAACGTAAGCTCCAAACGCGGATAATGCACCCAGGTTAAACTAATCAGTTTATTATCATTGTTATCGCCAATAAAACGTATCAGTTTCCCTTCCGGTTCATCAATTTCAAAACGTTTTACGTAGTAATATTTCTGGTCGGCATCGTAATAAACTGCCGACAGAATTTTACGCGCATCAAATTTCTCGATAACCAGAATATCTTGCTGGAAGTGGTTACTCAAATCGTAATTATACAGCTGGAACTCTCCGTTTTTGTATACAACGAGAATTTTGTCTTCTCCTGAAAACTCGCCAAGATAGGTGCCGCGGCTTTCGGCATTCAGGCGCAATACATCCTGATCGAACCAAATTTTGCGACCACCAAGTGTAGAAACGCCCCTTTCTTTGAGCGTAATTTTATGAATGTCGTTCTTGCTGAGAATATTCCCCATTGACTGACGACCTTTAATGGCCAGTTCGCCCAGATCCTCTTCAAAAACAAGCTTTTTAAGTCGTGGTTTTGGCTTCAAAACAATGCGTAAAATTTCTGCTTCGCCATTCGGGTTAGCCGAGAAATAAACAATACGCGAGCCTTTGGTTTCTTTTGTAAGGTTATACTCTTTGTCGCGGGTTACGCCCGTAACAAAAAAACGTTTCATGTAGAAATTGTTCGATTCGCCATCTTTGTAAACCACATTGTAAATGGTGCGTTTATCGTTTTTCTTAAAAATGGCCAGATGCAATAGGTTTTTCCCGATAAATGCCTTATCCGAAACTTTGGTGATAAAATACGAACCATCGCGACGGAAAACAATAATGTCATCGATATCAGAACAATCGCAAACAAATTCAGCCTTTTTAAGCGATGTACCCACAAATCCTTCTTTCCGGTCAACATACAGCTTCTCATTTTTCACTACCACTTTCGAGGCTACTATATTTTCGAAACTGCGAATCTCAGTTTTCCGTTCCCTGCCTTTTCCATATTTCTTTTTCAGGTGTTTAAACCAGGCAATTGTAAAGTCAACAATATTTTCGATGTTACGCTCAACCTCGGCAATTTCATCTTCAATTGATTTCAGCAGATCGTTGGCTTTATCCTTATTGAATTTCAGGATACGCGCCATACGAATCTCCATCAGTTTCAAAATATCTTCGCGCGTAATTTCCCGTTTCAATTTTGGTTTCCACGGATCGAGGCGTTTGTCGATGTGCGCCACTGCCTGATCCATATTTTCTGAATCCTCGAACTTTTTATCCTTGTAGATTCGTTCTTCAATAAAAATTTTCTCCAGTGATGAAAAATGCCATTGCTCTTCCAGTTCCGATTTACGGATCTCCAGTTCGAGCTTGAGCAATGCCTTGGTTGAATCGGTCGAACGCTTCAGAATTTCGGAAACGCCAATAAAATGCGGTTTATCATCCTTAATAATGCAAGCATTTGGCGATAAAGAAACCTCACAATCGGTAAATGCATAAAGTGCATCGATGGTTTTATCCGACGAAACACCGGCTGCCAGATGCACCAGAATCTCCACATGCTCGGCCGTGTTATCGTCAATCTTTTTTACTTTGATTTTACCCTTGTCGTTGGCCTTAATAATCGATTCAATCAGTGTTGTGGTTGTCTTTCCAAAAGGCACCTCGTTAATAACGAGCGTTTTATTATCACGTTTTTCAATTTTTGCACGCACTTTTACTGAGCCGCCTCGTAAACCATCGTTATATTTACTGAAATCGGCCGAGCCACCCGTTGGAAAATCAGGAAACAATTCGAACTCTTTCCCACGCAGGTAATCGATAGAAGCATCGATGAGTTCGTTAAAATTGTGTGGAAACATTTTTGAGGCCAGACCAACGGCAATACCATCAACACCCTGAGCCAACAACAACGGGAATTTTGCAGGAAGTGTTACCGGCTCTTTTTTACGGCCGTCGTACGACAGTTTCCAATCGGTAGTTTTCGGGTTAAAAAGTACTTCTAATGCAAACTTGGTCAACCGGGCTTCAATATAACGAGGCGCTGCCGCCCCGTCGCCGGTAAGAATATTACCCCAGTTTCCCTGCGAATCGATCAGCAATTCTTTCTGCCCGATCTGCACAATGGCATCGCCAATTGAAGCATCGCCATGCGGGTGATACTGCATGGTTTGCCCAATAATGTTGGCGACCTTATTGTAGCGCCCGTCATCCATTTCGCGCATGGCATGCATTATACGCCGCTGAACGGGTTTCAACCCGTCGTTAATGTACGGAACTGCACGTTCGAGTATTACATACGAAGCATAATCCAAAAACCAGTCGCGGTACATACCCGACAGGTACATTACTTCCTCTTTAATGCTATCGTCCTGAATTTCGTCCTGATTTAAATTCTCTTCTGACATTGTTCTCTTTGAAATTTATCGTGCTCCCTCTCGAGGATATTCCAATTACTTTACTTCGTCTTTTTCAACATACAGATTTTCGATGATGAACTCCTGTCTGTCGGGGGTATTTTTACCCATGTAATAAGACAGCATTTCGGCTACCGATTCATGCTTTTTCATTTGCACCGGATCCAGTCGGATGTCTTTCCCAATGAAGTGTTTGAATTCATCCGGAGAAATCTCTCCCAGTCCTTTAAAGCGGGTAATTTCGGGTTTGCCACGCAATTTATTGATCGCTTTTACTTTCTCTTCATCCGAATAGCAATAGAAAGTTTTTTGCTTGTTTCGCACCCTAAAAAGCGGCGTTTGTAAAATATAAACATGCCCCTTTTTTATCAATTCGGGGAAAAACTGCAGGAAGAAAGTTATTAGCAACAAACGAATGTGCATCCCGTCGACATCAGCATCTGTCGCAATAATTACCTTATTGTAGCGCAAGTCCTCCATGCCTTCTTCAATATTCAGCGCCGCCTGTAAGAGGTTAAATTCTTCGTTTTCGTAAACCACCTTTTTTGTAAGGCCATAAGTATTCAGCGGCTTTCCTTTCAAGCTAAACACTGCTTGAGTATTTACATTGCGCGATTTTGTTATCGATCCACTTGCCGAGTCTCCCTCGGTAATAAAAATGCTTGATTCTTCTTTCCGCTCATCTTTACTGTTGAAATGAATGCGGCAATCGCGCAATTTTTTATTATGTAGATTGGCCTTTTTAGCGCGCTGACGGGCCAGTTTTTTCACTCCCGAAATTGCTTTTCTTTCGCGCTCCGATTCTACAATCCTTTTCAACAGCATCTCGGCTGTTTCCTGGTTTTTATGTAGAAAATTATCCAGTTCCTTTTGCAGGAAATTACCAACGTGTGCACGTACCGACGGACCTTCCGGTCCAATATCTCTTGATCCGAGTTTGGTTTTGGTTTGCGACTCAAATACAGGCTCTTCTACTTTAATGCTAACAGCCGCCACAATTGATGCCCGTATATCCGACGGGTCAAAATCCTTCTTGTAAAAATCCCTGATAGTTTTCACTAAAACTTCGCGAAAAGCCTGTAAGTGAGTCCCTCCCTGAGTGGTGTGCTGGCCATTAACAAACGAATAATAATCCTCTCCATATTGGTTACCATGTGTTATGGCAACCTCAATATCTTCGCCTCTGAGATGTATAATTGGGTAAATTGGGTCGTGATCCATATTCTCCTCGAGCAAATCACGCAATCCGTGGCGCGAGTGGAATTTTTCGCCGTTGTATTCAATGACTAAGCCTGCGTTCAGGAAGGTATAATTCTTCATCATATTCACGATATAATCGGTCATATAACGATACTTCTTAAACACGCTTTCGTCGGGGATAAAAGTTACCTGTGTTCCGTTTTCCTCATCAACATTTTTAAAGTCTTTTTCATCGGTTTTTACGCCCTGACTAAAATAGGCTTCTTTCGCTACGCCTTCACGCACGGCTTTTATAACAAAATCGGAAGAAAGAGCATTTACAGCTTTTATACCCACACCATTCAATCCCACCGACTTTTTAAAAACTTTGTTGTCGTATTTTGCGCCGGTATTCATTTTGCTGACTACATCCACCAGTTTTCCCAGTGGAATTCCACGTCCATAGTCGCGGATAGTAACCGAATCCTGTTCGACGTTTACAACAATCCGTTTTCCATGCCCCATCATAAATTCGTCGACAGAGTTATCCATCACCTCTTTCAACAATACATAAATACCATCGTCGGCAGAAGTTCCGTCTCCCAGTTTACCAATATACATTCCCGGACGCCGCCGAATATGCTCCTGCCAGTCTAACGTTTTAATAGTACCTTCGTCGTAGTTTGCGCTCATACTTCAATTTCCAGAATCAACTTTCGAAATTTAAGGGTCCTGTGTTTTCAATGGTTTTGCGCTTGCGGGACTTTGTTTCTATCGAAAAAACACAGAACTCACCCAATTGTCACAAATATAATCAAATACTCCACTTACCAAGGGTTTTCGCAGTGGCAATAACTAACAATCGCCCGTTGAAAAAGTGTGGATAAAATTAGTGATATAAGCGGGCGAAGAACCGCAACTCTTTTTATTCTGACCTACGGATTCGCAAAACATTTCTTGAAGATCGCAACAACGATTTCCTGCCATAAACATCAGCTTATTTATTGTTCGGATAAAAATACAGGGCTAATCCGGCTTAATTTGCAGCATATTTGCCTCCTGCCAACAATAAAGGCCAGCGAGGGACAAATATTCACTCGCGAGGTAGTGATATCTATATACGAGGCTATAATATTTACATGCGAGGTATATCTATTCATACGCGAGGCTACCTCGCACACTATTTTTTATCCCTCGCACCATTTTATTTACCCCTCGCACAGGTTTTTCATCTGCTCGCGCCTAATTATTTATACCTCGCAACATATTATTTGCACCTCGCAAGGTAATTTTAGCTACAGGGGAGAATAAAAACAACAGAAATAGGGACATCCGGCACTATTCAAGCCAACACACCGGATAAATTTCGGGCAAGAATTAAATAATTCCCATTTTTTTCATCAGGAAAGTGGCGTTCATGGTTTGAGTAACACCATCAGAGAGTTTGTAGTCGAAGATCAACTCGTTGTTTTCAATCCGAATTTCGAAACACTTATTGAACACCTGCCGCGGAAGTTCTTTTTCCATCTCGCTTAATTTCAAATCGTGCGTGGCAATCATTGCTGCACACTGGTATTTTGCCAGTTTTCGAACTAATTCTTTCGAGCCGTTTAACTTGTCGACTGAATTGGTTCCTTTTAGCATTTCATCGAGAATAACAAAAATATGCTCACCTGCTTCCAAACGGTCGAGCACCGCTTTAATCCGTTTCAATTCGGCAAAGAAATACGATTCATCTTTGAGTAACGAGTCGGTTGTGCGCATGTTTGTACACAAATCAACCGGCCTAATGGTCATTGTTTTTGCACAAACCGGAGCACCAATCTCTGCCAACAAAATATTTGTTCCCACGGTGCGCAGAAAAGTACTTTTACCGGCCATATTCGCTCCCGTTACGATCATTATTTTCGACCACCCGACAATTTCAATAGCATTGTTTACCCGTTTGTCTTTTTTCAGCAGCGGATGCCCCAATTCGGTAGCATACAACGTAAAATCCTTATCTGTGATCTCCGGATACACAAAATCGCCGTGATTATTGGCATAATTCGCCAAACTGATAAAAGCATCCATTTGAGCGATAATTTCGAGCCACTCGGCCAGCCTTCCACGATTCGCTTTATGCCAATTCCAAAGTTTGTACACACAACGAATATCCCAGGTTAGAATTCCGTTCAGCACAACGCCAACCAGAATATTCTGGCGGTATTCAAATTCTTTCACCAGGCTTTTTAACTCGCCAAAGATTTTCCCGGCCGAAGGCTCGGTTACTTTTTTCCTTAATTCGCGGAGATACGGAGATTTAAACTCTTTCTCTTCGATCAAATTCAGCAGCTGCATGTATTTGGCCAGCAGGTCGGACTTTCGTCCAAAAAAACCGAAGTAATAATTCACCCTTTTTGTCCAGGCAAACAAAAGCAGAAACTGAACAAACACCATTGCCACCAGATAAAAATTACTCACCCCCATTATTGCGGGAATTGCAACCAGCAATGTTATTGCCGGAACGATGCGTACTAACCACTTCACCAGGCTTGAACGATCCAGAGCAAGCTCCATTTCCGACCAGCTACGAATCTCGTTGTACTGCTCTACCGACTCCTGGAACAGGTTGCCTTCGGTTAAAAAGTCGAGGCGCCACAAGGGCATTTCAGCCAACTCGTTAATGGCTTCCTGACGCTTTTCTATTTCTTCTTTTTCCCTAAGCGGCTTTTGCAACCAATCAGCCAGGCGCTGACGACCTTCAACTGTTGCCGTTCGGTTTAAATACTGAAACAACGATCCTTCGCCAAACAAATCAAGATCGTACGCATATGGATGTTCTACATTCAGAAATTCTTCACCATTTTCAAAATGCAAAAAGGAATGATCCAATGCCTTTAGCTCATCTTCCAGCAATTTCGTTTTAACAACAAGGGTTTGCTTTATTTTATCGAGCTGAAGATTTCTCTTGATCAGCCAGAAAAAGAGCACAATAAGTGGAAGTGTGCAATAGAGCGTGGCAATAACCCAACCAAGAATAATAAGCGGAAGAAATATTGCCACAAATGCTATAAAACGATACCAGGCAAAACGTTTTACTTTCGCCGATACGCGTTGCAATTCATCGGTATAAAACAAAAGTTTTTCGTAATAAAGCCGGGCTGTTTCGCTCATTTATAGAACTTTATGGAAATAGAGTTGACCAACTACAAGAAAAACGGTAAATACCGACACCAGAAACACTAAAGCAATCATTCCGGCATCTTTTCGCGATAGTTCCGTTTTTTCAATTTTTGGCGAGCGACCAAAAAAGAAATGATTCTCGACAAACATCATCAGTCGGTACAAAGCCCAACCAATGAACCAGCCAATAAGTCCACCGCAAATCAGATCAAGCGGATAATGCACACCAACATAAATGCGCGAGTAACAAAAAACTAACACCCACGCCAGCATTAAAAAGTAATAAGCCCGGTTTTTGAAAATGCGTGAAGTTAACACCAAAATAGCAACAGAATTAGCAGCATGTGCCGAAACGAAACCAAACTGGCCGCCTTTCCCAAAAAATATATGAACCAGGTGCGAAATTGCCGGATCGTGTGTTGGACGCAAGCGCTGAATAGAATCTTTTATCACGTTGGAAAACTGATCAGTAGCTGCTATTAACAGACCTATAGCAATTAATATCAATATTGATTTGCTACGGTAATTTTTAATAATATAAAACAAAATGCTGGCAAAAAACGGGATCCACGTTTCCTGTCGTGTTATCAGGATTATCAAGGTATCCCAAAACTCATTGTGGAATCCGTTCAGAAATAAAAACACATCTTTATCCAGCTCCAGTATTCGTTGCAATAATTCCATTAACTATTTAAAATTTCCCAGATTCGGTCTTTTAATTGTTGAATATTAAACCCTGAAACGGCAGAAAAAAACAGGTGCGGGATATCGCCCAGCTCACTGCTGATTTCCTTCATCAGCTCCTCATCCAGCATATCGGCTTTACTGATGGTTAAAAACCGCTGTTTGTCGAGCAATTCAGGGTTATATTTTTCGAGCTCGTTGAGCAATACTTTGTATTCTTTCAGGTGGTCTTTACTATCGGCCGGCACCATAAACAACAACATCGAGTTTCGCTCGATGTGCCTCAAGAAGCGCAGCCCCAGACCTTTACCTTCGTGTGCGCCTTCAATAATTCCTGGAATATCGGCCATTACAAACGATCGTTGTTCGCGATGCCCGACAATACCCAAATTGGGTACAAGCGTGGTAAACGGGTAGTCGGCAATTTTAGGTTTTGCTGCCGAAACCACCGACAACAATGTTGATTTTCCGGCACTTGGGAAACCAACCAAGCCAACGTCGGCCAGCACTTTGAGCTCCAGTATTTTCCAGCCTTCCTCTCCTTCTTCGCCGGATTGCGCAAAACGAGGCGTTTGATGGGTCGATGTTTTAAAATGATCGTTTCCCAAACCTCCGCGGCCACCTTCTATCAGAATTTGCTCTTCGCCGTGTTTAGTTATCTCAAACAGGAATTCGCCTGTTTCCACATCGCGGGCCACAGTTCCCAGGGGCACATCCAGGTAAACATCCTCACCATCGGCACCAGTACTACGCTGCTTTCCCCCCGGTTCGCCGTGTCCGGCTTTAATATGTTTCCGGAATTTCAGATGAAGCAATGTCCACATCTGCTCATTGCCCACAAGAATAATATGGCCTCCACGACCACCATCGCCTCCATCGGGGCCTCCTTTGGCAACAAATTTCTCCCTGCGCAAATGCGCCGAGCCGGAACCTCCGTTACCCGACTGACAATGAATTCTTACGTAATCAACAAAATTGGTCTCTGCCATCTGATTTTTCCTGTTTGTTAACTTTACAAATATAAAAAAGGTGAGACACCTGTCCTACAACAAGCTTCTCACCCTTGTAAATCGATGTTATAATTTTTCTACAACTTCCTGTAATCTACCTGCAATTTCCTCAATGGTTCCCATTCCGTTTACGTCGAAATGTTTACCCTGTGGTTTGTAGTATTCGATTAATGGAAGTGTTTTTTCAGTGTAAACCGTAATGCGGTTTTCAATAATCGACTGGTTCTGATCGTCGGAACGGCCCGAAACTTTTCCACGGCTCAACAAACGATCGATCAATTCCTGTTTTTCAACCTGCAGGCAAAGCATCCCCGAGATTGGCGTACCATTTCCGTTCAACAAAACATCCAGTGCTTTTGCCTGATCAACGGTACGCGGAAATCCGTCGAAAATAAAACCTTTCGCCTCTTTGTTCGCATCAAGTTTACTTTTAATCATTCCAATCACCACTTCATCAGGAACCAATTCTCCTTTATCCATGAAGTTTTTGGCTTCTTTTCCAAGTGCTGTTCCTTCTGCAATTTCGCTACGCAGCAAATCGCCGGTCGATAAATGGATCAGCTCAAATGATTTAATAAGAAATTCAGCCTGGGTTCCTTTTCCTGCGCCCGGTGGGCCAAACAATACGAGATTCAACATAATTTTTGGTTATTTTTTTATTTTACTACCGTGTAAATATCGATCAGATTTCTACCGTAGCCGTCGTAGTCGAGTCCGTAACCTACGATAAAATCATTCGGGATCTCTATTCCCACATACTTTAGATCTACTTCTTTCTGAAGCGCATCCGGTTTTAACAGCAAGGTTGCCACCTGCACTTCTTTTGGATTCAATTTTTCCAGTTGCTCCAAAATATTGTTGATGGTAATTCCGGTATCAACAATATCTTCCAGAATAACTACTGTTCGTCCTTCAATTTCTTCATTTAAACCGATCAGATGTTTCACTTTTCCGGTAGTTGAATCGCCCTGATACGAAGCCAGTTTTACAAACGAAATCTCCGACTCAACAAAGTCAATCCGCTTATAAATTTCGGCAGCAAACATAAACGAACCGTTTAAGATACAAAGAAAAAGCGGGTCTTTGCCAGCCAACTCACTATTCATAGCTTCAGCCATTTGTTCAACAACTGAACGAATCTTTTCATATGGAATAAATATCTCAAATTCTTTATCCAGAATTTTTACCTTCTTCATATGTGGATTTGATTTTTATTAATTGCTAATTTGCTGTATTTTCGTGCTGAAAATAAAAAGATACAAAGTAACAAATAAATTATAAAACATGACTCCAAAAGTTAGTATTATTATGGGCAGCACATCTGATTTAACAGTGATGGAAAAAGCTGCCAAATTGTTCGATGAGTTTGAAATTCCTTTCGAGATCAATGCTTTGTCTGCACATCGCACTCCGGAAGAAGTAGAACGCTTTGCCAAAGGAGCCAAAGACCGTGGTATTAAGGTTATAATTGCGGGTGCCGGAATGGCTGCTCACCTGCCTGGTGTAATTGCAGCAATGACCCCGATTCCTGTAATTGGAGTTCCGATTAACGCCAGCTTATCAGGGTTTGATTCTATTCTTGCTATTCTGCAAATGCCTCCGGGAATTCCGGTTGCAACAGTTGCTGTTAACGGCGCTATGAATGCTGCTATTTTAGCCACCCAAATGATGGCCACCGGCGATGAAGAATTGATGGCAAAACTGGTTGAGTACAAAGAAAACCTGAAAGAGAAAATTGTAAAGGCCAACAAGGAACTTTCGGAGGTAAAGTACAGATTTAAAACAAACTAATTGTAGTTAAAAATATTTTACTTAATTTTAAAGAGGTATTAATTAATACCTCTTTTTTTATGTCTAAACCCTTGTACATACTGTTGGCATGCCTTACCATTCTATCTTCGGCAGCCTCCTCACAAAACTACAAAGGAGGTGCACGCCCGGCTGCCCTTTCAAATGCTTTCGTTTCTGTTTCCGATACCTGGAGCACTTTTCATAACCAGGCAACATTAGCACAATTAAATCAATTTTCTGCCGGCATTTACTACGAATCGAAATACGGAATTGATGAATTTGCGCTGGCAGCCACGAGCGTGGTTTTGCCAACCGCTGCCGGAACTTTTGGTTTGAGCTTTTACCAATTCGGAGAAGGGACATTCAAAGAACACAAAATCGGTTTTGCTTATGCAAAACAACTTTCTGAGCACTTTAACGCCGCCATTCAGTTCGATTATTTTACACAGCGTATGCCCGAAAATGCAGATGCCTTTTCGTTCGTGACTTTTGAGATTGGTGCAACTTATCGGCTTACTGAACAAATTACCATAGGTGCCCACACTTACAACCCGGTAAAAAACGGCTACAATTACCCCGAAGAAAAAACAAAACTTCCGGCAGTTTACCGCCTGGGTGCTCATTATACTTTCGACCAACATGTGCTGGTGAGTTTGGAAACACAAAAAGAATCGGACCGCGATGCTGTGGTAAGAACCGGAATGGAATTTATGCCACTCAAGAATCTGGCACTACGTTTTGGAATTTCGGGCAGGCCGGTTCAGTATACTGCAGGACTGGGCTATAGTTTCAAAAACATCAGTACCGACATTGCTTTTAGCTATCACGGGAATCTAGGATTTACACCATCAGTTTCCATTCAATACAATATCAAATGAGAAAACTGATTCGACATATTATATTCATTATTCTTCAGCTGATTGTTTTGGCGGCATCTTCACAAAACAGTACACCGGATCAATTGATTGAATCGATACTGGAATCGCATCTCGACATAATTGAAGAAGGCACCGATGTGGCACTGATCATTCAGGACCTTGAATATTTTTTGGAACATCCTGTGAATATCAACGCAACAAGTGCCACTGAATTGGCACGACTCTATTTGTTGAATGAAATACAAATTCAGAAATTGCTGGAGTATATTACCACTTACGGCCCGGTTTATTCCATTTTCGAACTCAAAACCATTGACGGATTTACGCCCAACCTACTGCAAAAACTTGAATATTTTATTGAGTTTGGCCCCGAAGAACAGGCACGGCAAACATTAAAAGAACAGCTAAAATATGCCGATAATCAAATGTTGTTACGAACACTTGGAAATCTGCAAAAAGCTCGCGGCTATAAAGAAAAAGACGATGGCGCAATTCCTTACGAAGGCAACCGGTTTCGGTACTACACCCGCTATAATTTCAGGGCCGGCGACAAACTTTCGGCGGGAATAACGGCAGAGAAAGATCCTGGAGAAGTGTTTTTCAAGGGGTCCAACAAACATGGTTTCGATTATTACTCAGGGCACATCAGCTTTAAACTGAATAATACGTTTGAAAATATTTCAGTCGGTGATTATCTTGTTCGATCCGGGCAAGGATTGGTACTGTGGCAAGGTTACACCACCGGAAAATCCGAGAATGTTTTGGGAATAAGCAAAACCGGTCAGGGGGTTCGGGCATACACTTCGGTAGATGAGAATTTCTATTTCAGAGGAGCTGCAGGAACGGTAAAATTGGGCAACTCGCGGTTCAGTTTATTCTACTCGCACAAAAATGCAGATGGAAATTTGGAATACAACGATTCTGTCGTGACGCATTTCACAAGCCTTCAAAACTCTGGATATCACCGAACAGAAAGTGAAATCGCCGATGAAAAAACAGTGAAGTTCACTAACATAGGAGGTGTTTTTACTCATAATTTCAAGCACCTCAAACTGGGAGCAACTTTGGTTTTCCAGCAATTCGACCAACCATTTATCCGCAGCGACCAGCTTTACAATCAATTTCGTTTTCGGGGAACAGACAATTACACTGCCGGAGCCGATTATCTTTTTAGTAAAAACAACTATACGCTGTTTGGCGAGGCGGCCATATCCAAATCAAAAGGCAAAGCGGTAACACAAGGTGCAATAGTTCATGTAAACGATCAACTGGGATTTTCGGCCCTGTTTCGTCATTTCGATAAAGACTACCATGCTTTTTGGGCCAACACCATGGCCGAAGGTAGCAACATCAGCAACGAGTCGGGGCTTTATGTTGGAGTGCGATTTTTACCAGCAAAGTTTGTAACGCTTTCTGCCTACTCCGATGTTTATCAATCAGAATGGTTTAACTACTCCACTGCCGGCCCGGCACGCTCGTGGGATATATTTACACAGGCCGATTTTCAGATTAGCGAAAAAATTGGTGCCTACCTGCGTTTTAAAAACGAGGAGAAAGATCAAAAATTCAAAAACGAAAACCGTTATATCAATCTTCCGGAACGCGTTCAAAAATTGCGTTTTCATATTCAGTTTCAGGCTTCGGAAACCATTCTGCTAAAAACTCGTGCCGAGCATGTTTATTACAAAGGCGATGAAAGTGAGAATGGATTTCTGCTCTTTCAGGATATCCAATTCAAGCCCCGGGAATTTCCGATGAATCTTGCTGCACGGCTGGCCTGGTTTCATACCGAAAGTTATAACAGCCGTATTTATGCTTACGAAAATGATATTCTTTATGCTTTTTCAATTCCGGCATATTACGGCAACGGATTTAGAACTTATCTCAATTTAAAATACCAGCCTGCAAAAAAAATCGAGTGCTGGCTAAAGCTTGCAAATACCTGGTGGACCGACCGTGAAACCATCAGTTCGGGCTATAACGAGATAGCCGGACAGCATAAAACAGAGTTAAAATTTCAGTTGAGGTTGAAATTTTGATTTTGAATAACTTACTTTGTCAGGTTAAAATTTAAATAATGCGAGACATTAATTTTGATGATATTCGCCCCTACACCGACAAAGAAGTTAAAGCTAAGATAAAGCAACTAGTTAAGGATAAAACCTTTGACGACGTTCTGCATCACCTGTTTAAAAACCGGCCAAAGGTTGAAATGGTAAAATTTCAGTTGCGCCGGGTAAGCAGTATCAAACAGCTACAAGGCGTATTTATTTACGACCTTTTGCACTGGTTGGTTGACAAAACTTCCGACGGACTAAAAGTTACAGGAATTGACAAGCTGGACAAAACCAAACCTTACCTGTTTATTTCGAACCACCGCGATATTATTCTGGATGCCGCTTTATTGAACTTCCTTATTTTCGAGCACGGTATGAACACCACCCAGATTGCCATTGGCGACAACCTGTTGCAATACGAGTGGATAGAACATACAGTTAAGCTGAATCGCTCGTTCGTAATTAAACGAAATTTGCCACCACGCGAACTGATGATGGCATCGAAAAAGGTTTCGCATTTTATTCGCAAATCAATTACTGAAGATAAACTTTCGGTGTGGATTGCACAACGCGAAGGACGCACAAAAGACGGCAACGACAAAACACAGGAAAGTGTTTTAAAAATGCTGAACATGAGCAACAAGGGGGGCATTTCGGATGGATTTAATGAACTGAATATTGTTCCGGTTTCCATTTCGTACGAGATTGAACCTTGCGGCTTGCCTAAACTTCGTGAACTGATAAAAAAAGAGCATTACGGCCGGGCAAAACAAAGCAAAGACGATTTGAAAGCCATGTCGATGGGAATGTTTGCACCAAAAGGAAGAATGCGTTTTGCTTTCGGGACACCAATTGAAACGCATTTTGAACTGGCCAAAAATAACGAACAGCGCAATGCCTACATTCGCCGTTTGGCAGAAATGATTGACGACCAGATTTACAAAAACTACAAACTTTGGCCAAGCAATTTTGCGGCTTACGATATGCTGATGCAGGAACACCGCTTTAAAGACCGGTACACTGCTGAAGAGCAAAAGAAATTTGAAATTATGGTGGAGCAGGCAATGGTACACATTGATTTCCCGATAACCGATATCCAGGAACGTTTTCTGAAACTGTACGCTTACCCGGTAATTAATAAATTTGACAGACCGAAAAAATAATCGGACTACTATGCAATCAATTATCTGGGACTGGAACGGCACGCTGTTAAACGATCTTGACTTTTGCATTTCGACCATTAATGTGTTATTAAAAAAACGCGAGCTCGATTTGCTTGATCGTTTCTCTTATAAAGAAGTGTTTTCATTTCCTGTGAAGGATTATTACCAGGCAATTGGCTTCGATTTTTCAAAAGAAGATTTTTCAATACCAGCCCACGAATTTATTGATCTCTACAATTCGGGAGTTGCGCAGTGCAACTTGCATGCTGCTGCAAAAGATGTATTGGAGCATTTTAAAAACATGGGATTAAGGCAATTTGTACTTTCAGCAATGCAACAAGATATGTTGGAGCATACTTTAAAACACCAGAATATTTTTGATTATTTCGAAGGAATAGCCGGACTGAACGATCACTATGCAGTTTCTAAAATTGAGCGTGGTGAACAGTTAATCGACCACTTTTCAATCAACAAAGCACAGGCAACCATTATTGGCGATACTAACCACGATTTTGAGGTAGCACAACAACTGGAAGTTGATTGTATTTTGGTAGCTGACGGACACCAGTCGAAAGAGCGCTTAGAAGCAACAGGCGCCAAAGTAATTGACGATCTGCAGCAGCTTAAAACACTTCCGCTTTAATCCAGAAACTCGCGTTTTTTGATATCTCTTATAAACAGCTGAAGATTAGTTTTACCCCGGTATTCGTTTTCATTTATCGAATAACAAACATCAAAAGGCGAACCTGAAGTAATTACATCGTACGCATCCGATTGATTAAATGCAATTCCCGGGAATATTCCTGAATTTACATCGGGCTCAACCAGATCGAGTTTTAAGTGCTCCTGATTTTTTCCAACCAGTCGGCTGGTACCGGCATCAAAAACATCTTCGGTAACAAAAACAGGAGTCATATTGTGCGGACCGAACGGAGCAAATTGTTTCAGAATGCGGTAAAAGCGTGGCGTAATTTCGCTTAACGCGATTTTTGCATCCACCTCAATGCTTTGAATTTGCTGTTTGTCGGTAATTTGTTTAGTTACGATCTCTTCAAAACGTTGTCTGAACTCGGGAATATTTTCAATTTTCATGGTCAATCCTGCAGCGTACATGTGTCCTCCATACGATTCCAGCAAATCGCTGCACTGACCTATGGCTTCGTACAAATCAAAATCGCGCACCGAACGTGCCGATCCGGTTGCCAATCCATTCGATTCGGTTAAGATTATCGTTGGGCGATAATACTGCTCGGTAACCCGCGATGCCACAATTCCAACCACTCCTTTATGCCAGTCGCGGTTATACAGAACAGTACTGTTCTTGCCTTTAAACTCCGGGCTGTTTTCGATGGTATCCAGAGCATCCTGAGTAATATCGCGATCGAGCGTTTTTCGTATTTCGTTAAACGTGTCAATCTCTTCACCCAGCAAATCCGATTTATCCTCATCGGTTGAAACCAAAATCTGCACCGATTTTTTACCGTGCTCAATTCTACCCGACGCATTTAAGCGGGGCCCGATTTTAAACACAATATCGCTAATGGTAATTTCGGTTCCTGAGATACCTGCAAAATTTATAATGGTTTGCAAACCTATTCCCGGATTCGAGTTCAGTTTCTTAAGGCCGTAATATGCCAAAACCCGGTTTTCTCCGGTTATCGGAACAATATCAGCAGCAATACTCACTGCTACTAAATCGAGCAGATCGTAAATTTCTTCGTAATCAATTTCGTGTCTTTTGCAGTAAGCCTGTAACAGCTTGAATCCTACGCCGCAACCCGAAAGTTCTTTGTAAGGATAATTGCAATCCGATTGTTTCGCATCCAGTACTGCAACAGCCGGCGGTACTTCATCATCCGGATTATGATGATCGCAAATAATAAAATCTATCCCACGCTCTTTTGCTTTTGCAATTTTTTCAACAGCTTTAATTCCGCAGTCGAGCGCAACAATCAAGGTTACCCCTTTTTCAACGGCATAATCGATACTTTTTGGCGAAATTCCATATCCTTCGCTGTAACGGTCGGGGATGTAATATTCAATATCTTTTATGCGCTGTTTTAAAAACGAATATACCAGCGCTACCGAAGTAGTTCCGTCAACATCGTAATCGCCGTAAACAATTACTTTTTCATTATTTTCAATTGCCTGATCCAATCGAGCAATCGCTTTATCCATGTCTTTCATCAGAAAAGGATCGTGCAGATCGCTTAGTCGGGGGCGGAAAAAAGCTTTGGCTTCAGGGTAGGTTTTAATTCCGCGCTGTACCAGCAGGCGGGCTATTACCATGTTCACATTTAACGCCGCAGAAAGGTGTTTTACCTCGTTTTGGTCGCCTTGTTTTTTTAAGTTCCAAATTCTATCCATGCTGCGTTATCGTGTTTCTCAAGATGTGAATGGCAAAGATACAAAATGCAATCGCATATGGAAATAAAACATTCACCCTCAACATTATTTTTTAATTGATTCAATGTTACAACAACAATTACAACCAAACTGTTTTATTATCTTTGCCCAGATTTTTTTAAAGGGATTCGGCAAACGATTCCCGGGCAATAAATTGTCATTTAACCAAAAGAGTGACAGTAAAATAAAAGAGAAGAAGAAATGAGTCATCAGGAATTAAGCGAACAAGAGATCATCAGACGAAATTCGTTGCAAAAAATGCGCGAGTTGGGGATCGACCCCTACCCGGCGGCACAGTACCACGTAAATACCAACACCAAAGAAATAAAACAGAACTTCAAGGAAGAGGAGAAGAATTTTCAGGATGTAGTGATTGCCGGCCGTTTGATGAGCCGCAGAATTATGGGTAAAGCTGCGTTTGCTGAGATCCAGGACCACGAAGGACGTATCCAGATTTACGTTAACCGCGACGAAATTTGCACCGGCGACGATAAAATGATGTACAACGAAGTGTTCAAGAAATTGCTTGACATTGGAGACATCATCGGTGTTAAAGGCCATGCTTTTATTACGCAAATGGGCGAGTTAACCATTCATGTTACTGAATTTACAGTGCTGAATAAATCGTTGCGCCCGTTGCCGATTGTAAAAGAAAAAGACGGCAAAACTTTCGATGCTTTTACCGATGCGGAACAACGTTACCGCCAGCGTTACATCGATTTGATCGTTAACCCTGAAGTGAAAGAGACATTCAAAAAACGGACGATTATATACAACACCATGCGTCAGATGTTTAATGAGTATGGTTATCACGAGGTGGAGACACCAATTCTGCAGCCTATTCCGGGAGGAGCTGCTGCACGTCCGTTTATTACGCATCACAATGCGCTGAATATGCCTTTGTACATGCGTATTGCCAACGAACTTTACCTGAAACGACTGATTGTTGGTGGCTTTGAAGGGGTTTACGAATTTGCCAAAGATTTCCGTAACGAAGGAATGGACCGTACCCACAACCCGGAGTTTACGGTGATGGAAATTTACGTGGCCTACAAAGACTACAAATGGATGATGAGCTTTACTGAAGAAATTTGTGAGCGTGTGGCGATGGCCTTGCACGGCACCACAAAAGTTCAGTTGGGCGACAATATTATCGATTACAAAGCACCATACCCGCGTGTTACAATGGCTGAAGCTATTTTGGAGCACACCGGTTACGATATTAACGGTAAGTCGGAAGAAGAACTGCGCGAGATCTGTAAAAAGCTTGATATTGAAATCGACGAAACCATGGGTAAAGGAAAGTTGATTGACGAAATATTTGGCGAAAAATGTGAAGGCAACTATATTCAGCCAACCTTTATTACTGATTACCCAAAAGAAATGTCGCCGTTAACAAAAATGCACCGCGACAACCCGGAATTGACCGAGCGTTTTGAGTTAATGGTAAACGGTAAAGAGCTGGCTAATGCCTACTCGGAACTTAACGACCCAATCGATCAGCGTGAACGTTTTGAAGATCAATTAAAATTATCGGAAAAAGGTGACGACGAAGCGATGTTTATCGACCAGGATTTCCTGCGTGCGCTGGAATACGGTATGCCGCCAACATCGGGAATGGGAATTGGAATGGACCGCTTAACGATGTTTATGACCAACAGCCCGTCGATTCAGGATGTGTTGTTCTTCCCGCAAATGAAACCCGAGAAAAAAGCAGTGGAAATGACTGATGACGAAAAAGCAGTATTTGAATTGCTGAAAGCGGAATCGCCAATTGAACTGGCTGCACTAAAAGAAAAAGCCGGACTGAGCAACAAAAAATGGGACAAAGCCATTAAAGGCCTCACCAAAAAGAATGTGGCTAAAGTGGAGAATACTGATGCCGGTTTGATGGTGACGGCGTTGTAAGATGCTGAAAGTTAGAAGACCGAAGTCGGTAGACTTTTAAAATATATAATTAAGCTCTCTGCTATTGCAGGGGGCTTTTTTTATTATTTGGATAATAGATTCTTTACACTGGATTGGGAAAATGGATTATCAATCGATTGGCTTTGTTGTTTTGACTATATAATAACTGATACCTATTTCATAAACAGACTATTCACCAACACAATTCTATCTTTTCAACTACACCATCAAATAATTTAAACCTGAACATACTAATCTCAAATACATTTTTTTCGAAATAGGTTTCTGGATGCAGAATTGGACTTTTTTTTGTAAATTTAATAGACAATTATCGGCCGAAACAAATATATTAAACAACCCAAGTTCAACACATTATGAAGCTATTCAAAAATATTCCATATTCCTTTCTGCTTATACTGTTGCTCTTAGCTTGTTCAGAAGAAACAATCATTCCCGAGCAAACGAAAGGAATATTCGGTGAATTAAAATCGGGAATCACCCAACAACCTATACAAGGGACAAAAATATATCTTTTAGACAGGAACATATCTGTTGAACCTCATGGTCCATTTGGAGTAACTTTTTCGGATATAAAGTATACATCCAGGGACTCTACTGAAACCGATATAAATGGGAATTTTAGTTTCGAGAAAGAGCTATGGGGGGAAACTGGGATCTATATTTCTGATCGCCAAAATACATATAGCTTAGTAGATAGTACTGATCATCTTTTGGTTAATATTGACTCAACCAATTATGAATTTATTGAACTGGAGGCAGTACCAACACCAATCAGAGACAGTTTTGAAATTGAACTGGAAATATTCAATGTAATTAACAGAAACTACGGTGGTCAAATTCAGGAAGATTATTTCCTTACACATCCAATAAAGATAAGTTCATTGAGGACCGAAACTCAATTCGGAATACTTGAAAAAAAAATTCTATTGGAAACCAAAACAATAAGTAGCGATTCAAGCGGAGTTATAAACCTAAAATTTAAAATTTTACAAGGTTATTCAGATATCTTCTATAGTTTAAACAATACAATGATGTTCATAGCTGACGCAACGGACATCGATATAAATTATAATCTTCCGGGAAGAAGGGGTATTTATGTTTTCTTACCCCTGTCTGACACCTTAAGTTATCGTAAATACAAGGTTGACTACTTAGATATTGATGAATATTTTGGGCAAGTACGTTTTTATGAATAGACTCCAGGGTAACTGCTGTATATTATAACAAAGTCACTCGACTACCACTGAATATATTGTAAATAAATATTGAGGATATGAGGTAATTAATCTGTCGTAAACCATATGCGTTTCTTTTGGCAGGTGTCACCTATCCAATAATTTAATCCTAAAGATTTTATCAAACTTCCAACTGAAAATACGCCCAAAATATACTTTTCATACCTCCGGAGGCGAAGCTCAGAGCTATCGCTGAAGCCTTCAGCACAAAGGAATCATAGGGATTCTCTTTGGAAGCGCAACAATTCCATAGAGAATACCTATTTCCCCTTATGGAATTACTATTCGGAAACGCAGAATTTATTTTATAGCAAAAGAGAAATACATTTCAGAACAATGAATACAACATCTGCCAATATGCTCTAAACCATATTCCATTCTTTTGAAAACTTTCCTGTTTCGCGTAATTTTATTCAGGCAAAATCTTTTTAACCGTTTTTATGTTATAAGAATATGGAACAGCAGGATTTCAACAAAGAGTTTCATTTAAAATTGAGGGCCGAGTTTAAGCGCATCGATAAGCTGTGGGAGCAATTCCAGCGCCATTTTATTCGCGAACAGTTGCTGATAGCAAACGAACATCCTGACTTTAACCTGCCGAAAGATGAATTAAACAAAGTGCTAAAACAATATGCAGGCCACCTGTTTGGTTGTGCCGACTCGGTAGCCGATAAAGATGAAAATTACAACGAAATAAGATTAGCACTGGAGCTGGAATCCATCACTCGTTCAACAAATAAATATCCTTTGCGTTTCCGGGAATCGCAACTTGCCCGGCAAACACATAAAAAAGCCAAAGAATTGCTGATTCAGTTTTTCCCGGAACTTATGGAGCTATCGGCCAATGGATTTCGCCTGTTAGAGAAGTATTGTCTGTTCTATAATCTCGAATTCACTTCTGCCCTCGAAGAGAACAAAACAGCTTTCGGGTAGCAGAGACTCTTTTCCAGGCCATTAATAACCAATGCTTTTCCTGATCCATTTTATCATCCGGTATATTCATAATCAGCAAAATTTTTAATATTGTAACAGTCATGCCTCTTTAGCTCAGTTGGCAGAGCAGCTCATTCGTAATGAGCAGGTCGCGGGTTCAAGTCCCGTGAGAGGCTCTTTCCTCTTATTATCGTTAGTCTTGCTTTTCAAACAAGTTGAACAATAAATACCGCATATAAAAACACCGACCAAAAATTTGATCGGTGCTCCTTTTATTTTAATTGTATTTCTAGTACAGATACGGGTTATGTTCAAGCTCAAAGGTAATCGGAATTACTGCCAGCGAAGCTACTTCAACTCCTTCAACTTCGGCAGGTATCCATTCACCCGAGGTTTCATGCACTGCGGCAATTGCCTGTTCTTCCAAATCGTCAAGATATCTTTCAACCGGAGTTTCGATATTTGTACTTGTTGTTACAAATGGTATTGTACCATCATCATCAACAATCATTTTTACAAATATGGTTCCTTCTACACCCCAGTCTTTTGCTCCTTCCGGATACTCAAGATTGTCAACTAATTCTTCGGATAGTACCTCCTGTCCATGTTCGTACATCGCTTCTTTATCAATATCATAAAATACGCCAACTTGTTCGTTGGTTTGTTTTACCATATTCCGATGACTGTTTAAGTCGAACAGCACAACTTCCAATCGTTTTCTGTCAATCTCATTATCAATTCCGGTTACAACCACATCTTGCACCTCACCATCTTCAATACCGTACTTAAATGTAAAAGCCGGATATTTTTCAACGATTTCTTTCAACTGATCGGTATATTCCATATCCTGATTTTCCATGTCATTCATGGTGAAAGCTGTTTTTACCTTTTTATCCTGAGCCTGCAATGGCAGTAACGCCACTGCGACCAAGAATCCAAGTGCGACTAAAAATGTTTTAAAATAAAATTGTTTTCTAAATTGTTTCATAACTAAATCTTCTCCTTTTCTTTTTCTATGTTTTAAAAAGTTGATTGAAACAGACCTGCATTGCCGAACGTTTAAAACTGCTGTCCGTAGCTCGTCCGCCTGTTTCGGGTTTTATTATACTAGTTAAAATACCGTGCCACAATTCTGATATCTACTTCTATACATTATAATTTTATATCTAATTCCGATAGTTATATCCAGGCGTCTAAACTTTTCAAGTGCGAGGTATTTTACATCCTTTTATTTCGCCATCCTACTGAACATAGGCTATTTAGAATCATTCCAATTTGAATATTATTTTAAAAGGAACAGCATGTATTAACTTTCAATATCATCCGTTTACAGAAAATAAAAATGAATGTGCGCCCATTTCACCATACAAAAGCTAACTGTGAAAACATTCTACACTAATTCTTTGATTTTCTACACATTGCAGGTTTCAGCTAATTAAAAAACCAAAGACAATCGCCTTCGGTTTCTCAATTTTCCAATTTAGTATTTCGTTCTATTTTCTTTTGCCATGATAGTCGTAAAGCACTTCCTCAAACTCGGCATTTACTGCTTCATCCGGATTATATTCCGGCGAGTCTTTAATGGCTTCTTTTGTCATATCAACCACGGCTTCGCGATCCGAGAAGCTGATCTTATCGATAACTTCAATCGGAAGAATCACTTTTTTACTCCAGGGGTATAAATTATTCGTATCTACAACAAAGTACAGAATTTGCCAGTCGGTGTCGTCAATAATCATATCAGAGATATGTCCGAATTTGTCATCGGTGGCGTTAATTCCGTAACCTTTAATCTCATTAAAGCTTCGCAAGCTTGTATCAATGTCTTCTTCCTTAATCACCTTACGTGGAGCTCTGAATGCCACTCCCGGATAAAAGATAACTTCATTTCCGGCAAAAGCAGCAGAGTCAACCATCCAGTACGGATATTTAATTCCATAATAATCGGCCAGCTTTCGTTCGTAAATTCGCGATACCGGCATATCAAAACTTAAGTTTGGCGACCGTTTAATATTGTCTACACTCAAGTTTATTTTAAAAGTCTTTTCTTCCCAATCCGGCTCACCCAAAAAGTTATAGGGCACCAATACCCTTTCCGCTTTAAAGAAGTTTCCCAGGTCAACTTCCACATAGCGTATAATCCAACTCTTTTCGTCGAATAAAAAGTCATTTACTTTCCCCTTTTCTCCATTTTTTGCTTTAATGGAATATCCTATTAATTCTCTTAAACTACGTTTCATAATACCTGATTTTATATTTTTATGTGCACTATTGCACGCTATTTCCCTGAACAGCCCTTCCTAATTTCAACTTATATTTATTGTTTTCCTTTAATGCTTTAGTTTTTAATACCAATTCCAAAGATGTGCCACAATAGGCAAAACTACAAAGCAAGACACCTTATAACCCTGACTAACTGATACTTATACAATCAGGATCAATTTTATTGGACATTACAAAAAATGGATTTACTGTGGAAAAAAGTCACAACAATTGTGGAGAAGTGGTACACATTATTCGGTAATTGATCAAAAAACATTAATTCTCACTGAAATTTGTATTGAGAGATACGAGAGGTAGATTGCTGAAATATAAGTATATTAAAAGAAGGGGCAGCACTACTATTATCGGTTTTTACAAAACCGTTTTCGTGCTAAGGAAAGTATTTCAATGATTGCAGATCAAACAGAAATCAATGATTCTGTTTCGCATCCTGGTAACACCTGTACATTATTACAGATATTGCCATCAGAAACAATATACCATAAATAATTACTGCCATAACTTATTGTTTTAAAGTACAGTTATGATTACGGCAGACAACAGCAGTTGTTTCGCTTTAAATGAGATAGTTATTAAAAACAAATTGTTAATATGTGGCAGAATATCGGTGATTAATAGATAAAAAAAATAGAGTATTAAATAAGAACAGACTTCCCCTATTATGGCATTTACTCCATTCAATCTGTGGTATTTCCTGGGTGCAGCCCCATACCAAAATACTTTTAGCTATGTTTTACATCCCGATAGCATAAAATCAATACTGCAACGATTATAGCTATCACGACGCTTCCATATACAAAAATTGCCATAATAACTGGTTTTTAAGCAATTAACTATTTCACATGTTTGCCAAAGCAAAATAATTTGCCTCGTAAACAAATCTTCTTCTAACACTACTTCCATAATATTTCGTTTATGTCAAGCCAATTAGTTATACGCAAAACACGTGCAAAAAGATTACCTTTTCGTCTTTTTTGGAATATTACTATGAGACAAAAACAATATTATTCAATATCATGTCAACCAATTTCATCCTTACAAAGGTATGTTGAAATTGGGTTTCCTGAATTAGTAATATTTTGTTTTTACGTAGTGGACGCAGTAAGCATTAAATAGTTGTTGAGAAATTGTAATAAACGGAGCAACCGGCAATCAGCTGGTCAGCCTCCGGTTTACGAAATATGTTAAATTTAGCTCCTTACGAAATACGTATTGAATTCAAAAACTTTCCTCAACATAAAAACTTGAGCCTTTTTCAGAGAACATCTCTGATAAGGCTCTTTTTTTTTGCATAAAAAAAGCCACCCGGATAACCGGATGGCTTTAAGTATATTCTTTTGCTTTGTATTAAGCGTTCAAAGTATAGCGGTCGAAAGCTGTTACTGTTAATTCTGCATCAGCTTGCTTTAAGTAATCTTTTACAGGCATTTTTCCGTCTTTAACAAAAGCCTGGTTTAAAAGAGTTACATCTTTATACCACTTGTTCAAAGAACCTTGAGCAATTTTTTCAAGCATTGCTTCCGGTTTACCTTCTTTGCGGTATTTTTCTTTAGCGAACTCTAATTCCTTGTCAATTTCAGCTTGCGGAATTGAAGCTTCGTCTACAGAAACAGGAGCCATAGCCGCAACCTGCATTGCAATATCTTTTCCTACCTGAGTATCAACAGCTTTGCTGAAAGCAACAAGAGTTGATAATTTGTTACCAGGGTGGATGTAAGGAACTACAGCCTCGTCGGCTAAACATTTGTAGTACGAAAGGTCAAGTTTCTCACCAGTTACTCCGGTTTGCTCAGTAACTTGTGCTTCAATAGTAGAACCGTCAATCTCAAGTGCTTTTAATGCTTCCAAACTTTCAGGTTTGGCTTCCAATGCTTTTGCAAGAATTTTCTCAGCAAATGCAACAAAGCTTTCGTTCTTAGCAACAAAGTCAGTTTCACAATTCAATACAACGATTGCACCGAATTTTCCGTCTTCAGTTGCTTTTGCAAGAGCTACACCTTCAGCGGCATCTCTGTCTGCACGTTTGTTAGCAATTAATTTACCTTTTTCGCGGATGATTTCCAGTGCTTTATCGAAGTCACCTTCGGCGTCTTTCAGGGCATTTTTGCAATCCATCATCCCTGCGCCTGATACTTTACGCAATTTTACTACGTCTGCTGTTGTAAAAGACATAATTAAAATCTCTTTTAAATGGTTTATATATTACTTAACCTTTACTTACTTTTCAGAAGTTTCTTCTGCTTTTGCTTCTTTCTTTTTAGAAACTTCAGCAGTTGCCTCTTCTTTATCTTTCTCTATTTTGCGTTCGTTCAAACCAGCTTTAACAGCATCGCACATCTCACCCACAATTATGCGGATTGATTGTGATGCGTCGTCGTTAGCAGGAATTACAAAGTCGATATCGTTAGGATTCGAGTTTGTATCAACAATAGCAAATACAGGAATTCCTAATTTTTTTGCTTCACGAACAGCAATTTTTTCTTTCAATACGTCAACAACAAATAATGCAGCTGGCAAACGGGTAAGGTCTGAGATAGAACCCAATACTTTATCCAGTTTCGCACGCTGACGTGTAATCTGCAATTTTTCGCGTTTTGAAAGGTTATCCCAACTTGTGTCCTTCATCATTTTATCGATGGAGATCATTTTTTTCACCGCTTTACGGATTGTTGGGAAGTTGGTAAGCATACCTCCTGGCCAGCGTTCAGTTACATAAGGCATTCCTACCTCTTTTACTTGCTCTGAAACCAGCTCTTTGGCTTGCTTTTTAGTGGCAACGAATAACACTTTACGACCTGATTTTGCAATTTGTTTGATGGCTGCAGCAGCTTCATCAATTTTTACAACTGTTTTTTGCAGATCGATAATGTGGATACCGTTTTTCTCCATGAAGATATAAGGCTCCATGTTTGGATTCCACTTTCTTTTCAGGTGACCGAAATGTGCACCTGCTTCCAATAATTCTTGAAAATTTGTTTTTGGCATCTGTTTACTTTTTCTATGCTCTAAAAGCAACCGCTGAGTAGTCCCGATTCATCGGGAATCACAGCCGTTTTAGATCCATATAAATTGATAAATAATAATCTTAACGTTTTGAGAACTGGAAACGTTTTCTTGCCTTTGGTTGTCCCGGCTTTTTACGTTCCACCTCGCGTGGGTCTCTGGTAACAAAACCTGCAGCTTTCAACTGTGGTCTCGACTCAGGATCGATTTCCATTAATGCGCGGGTAACTGCCAAACGGAAGGCTTCTGCCTGACCTTTTGGGCCACCACCATCAAGGTTTGCTTTAAT
Organism: uncultured Draconibacterium sp.; assembly: GCF_963675065.1. Lineage (NCBI taxonomy): Bacteria > Pseudomonadati > Bacteroidota > Bacteroidia > Marinilabiliales > Prolixibacteraceae > Draconibacterium > uncultured Draconibacterium sp. The sequence continues at coordinate 846,374 of NZ_OY775905.1, forward strand.
ATCATATTTCTCTGCAACTTCTAAAAGATTTAGTGGTTGCATAGCAATGTATTGCAATGTTTCTGCAGGGAAGTACTCTTTCAATTCCCTTTTATTAATGGTAATATTTCCCTTACCTTCGCTTACGTAAATACGAGCAACAGCTGTTTTTCTACGTCCGATTGTGTTTATTACTTCCATTATTTAATCGTATTTAAATCAACAACTTTTGGTTTTTGAGCCTCATATTTGTGCTCTGCACCAACTACTACATGCAAATTTCGGTATAAAGCGCTACCCAATTTGTTTTTAGGGAGCATACCTTTTACAGCTTTCTCAACCAAACGCTCAGGATATTTAGCTAAAATATCTTGAGGATTCTGAGTACGCTGTCCACCCGGGTAACCAGTGTGACGAACATAAACTTTGTCCGACATTTTTTTACCAGTTAATGCAACTTTTTCAGCATTGATAACAATTACGTTATCGCCACAATCAACGTGAGGTGTGAAACTTGGCTTGTATTTACCTCTTAACATTTTGGCAACGACACTTGCCAAACGTCCCAATACCATGTCTTCAGCATCAACAACAACCCACTCTTTATTAGTGGTAGCTTTGTTTGCCGAAACTGTTTTATAACTAAGTGTGTCCACTTTTCTAATTTTTTATTGTTTAAAAACACTTCTGATTTTACTTTTCGTCGCATTTTTTGTCTCAACGGAATTTTTCGACAAACTGCTTTACTCTAAGAAAATCAACTATTTACACTCCTTATTTCTAAGGATAATAATCGGGACTGCAAAAGTATTCTCTTTTTTTTGATTTCCAAAGAAATAACAGTCAAAATTTCAATTAGTTAAATGATTTTCCGACCGATTTGAAATCCTTTTCAGAAAACGGCTCAAATTTGCCATTCTGTAGCATTCACAACAATTTCTTCAGATGAATTTAATGTTAACACTTCGATGTATAAAAAGAAGCCCAGACGAAATTATTGTCACTCACAAAATTATATACATTTGTAAGAGTCAGAAATTTTGTAGCAACATGAGCAAAAAACCTAAAAAGTTTAAAAAGCGTTTTTTCAACTCCTGGATTACTTCGTTAACCAGTATTACGCTTGTGCTTATTTTGCTGGGCATGCTAAGTTTTATCCTCATAAACAGCAAAAAGCTCTCGGATTATGTGCGCGAAAAAATCGGATTCACACTGGTTCTAGCCGACGACTTACGCGAGACAGAAATCATTCGCCTGCAAAAAATTTTAAGTGCCGGCGATTTTGTAAAATCGGTTAATTACATCGATAAGGAATCGGCCGCCAAAGAACTAACAAAAGAATTGGGCGAAGATTTCCAGGGATTCCTGGGCTACAATCCGCTTTTTGCCTCGCTCGACATAAAATTAAATGCTGCTTACACACACAGCGACAGCCTGCAGGTTTTGGAACAGAAATTTTTGGAATACCCTCAGGTTACAGAAGTTTATTATCAGAAGAACCTGGTTACCCTGATTAACGAAAACGTAAAAAGGATAAGTCTTGCCCTGCTGATATTAAGCGGACTGCTTACATTTATATTCTTTGGATTGATTAACAACACCGTTCGTCTGTTGATTTATTCGCAGCGTTTTACGATAAACACCATGCAAATGGTTGGCGCCAGCAAAGGTTTTATTCGCAAACCATTTTTAATTAAAAGTTTATTCCTCGGCGCACTCGGCGGAATTTTGGCAAACACCATTCTTATTGGCAGCATTTATTTCTACAAACAAGAACTTTACGGCTTGATAAATTTTGCCGATCTGCAAACGATCACGCTTATTGCCAGCATTGTATTTTTATTGGGCTTTACCATCTCATTTTTATCAACATGGTTAGCACTGGGCAAATTCCTTCGCATGAAATTTGATGAATTATTTTATTAATTATCTTTACACCACAATTTCAGAAAATAATGGCTAAAAAAAGTAAAGAAGTTAAGGAAACTGCAGGCTTTGCATTAGGCAAAGAAAACTATAAACTGATGGCAATTGGTTTTGCCGTAATCGTTGTTGGATTTATTCTAATGGCCGGTGGCGGAAGCGACGACCCCAATGTTTTTAGTGAAGACATTTTTAGCTTTCGCCGGATTACCCTGGCTCCAATCCTGTTACTTCTGGGCTTTGGATTCGAGATTTACGCCATTATGAAAAAACCTAAAGACGATTAACCTTATCTTTTTATGACTGAACTCCAGGCATTACTTCTCGGTATCATCCAGGGACTTACCGAATTTCTTCCCGTTAGCTCCAGCGGACATCTTGAAATTGGACACGCGCTTCTGGGTATTGAAGATGAAAACAGTTTACTTTTCGTTTTAACCGTTCATGTTGCTACAGTTTTGAGTACCATTCTTGTATTCAGAAAAGACATTATGGTTTTGTGTAAAGATCTTTTTGCATTTCAATGGAACGAATCAACCGAATATATCAGCAAACTTCTTTTTTCGTCTATTCCGATAGTAATTGTTGGCTTTCTCTTCCGCGATAAACTGGAAGCCCTTTTTACCGGTAATTTATTTTTTGTGGGTTGCATGTTGCTTTTTACTGCCAGCTTGCTAACACTTACTCAATTTGTTAAAAAAAGCGATGGAAAGATCACCTTTGGCAAAGCATTGCTAATTGGTGTTGCCCAAACCCTGGCAGTTTTGCCGGGAATTTCACGAAGCGGAGCCACAATCGCAACCGGTTTACTATTAAAAGGCAAAAAAGAAAATGTAGCTCGTTTTTCATTCCTCATGGTTTTAATACCCATTTTAGGAGCTGCTTTTGTGGACATTGTAACAGGTGAACTGAAGTCAACCAAAGTAGATTTACTTCCATTACTGATCGGATTTGCAAGTGCCTTTCTTTCAGGATGGCTAGCCTGCTCGTGGATGATAAAAATCGTAAAACGTGGCAAATTAATTTATTTTGCAATTTATTGCGCTCTTATTGGGCTAATTGCTATCTTTGCAGCCTGATTTTTCAAAACAGGCTTAATATACTGGAATATAGATTCTTAATGCCCGATTTCAAAAAAACATACGATTTCCCTGGCGGGGAAATTTTGCTTTTCGATAAAGAATTGGAATGGACATCGTTTGATGTGGTTAACAAAATACGGTATAACCTGTGCCAAATGATGGGAATAAAGAAGTTGAAAGTTGGCCATGCCGGAACGCTTGATCCGCTGGCAACCGGATTGGTACTTTTGTGCACAGGCAAGGCCACAAAAAAAATTGAGGAGCTGCAACTGGGCGAAAAGGAGTACATTGCAACGTTAAAAATTGGAGCAACTACTCCATCGTTCGATTTGGAAACAGAGGAAGACAGCCAGGCCGATTTTTCGCATGTTACACGCGAAAGTTTTGAAAAAGTACTGCCTCAGTTTATTGGAGAGATTGAACAGGTACCACCGATATTTTCGGCAGTAAAAGTAAAAGGGAAACGCGCATTCGATTATGCCCGAAATGGTGAAGATGTAAAACTTAAAGCAAAAACAATTGTTATAAGAAGCATTGAAATTGAATCGTTTAATCTTCCGGAAGTAAAACTAAAGGTTGTATGTGGCAAAGGAACTTACATCCGATCATTGGCTCGAGATATTGGCGAGGTATTAAATAGTGGCGCCTACTTAACCGGATTAATAAGAACAAGAATTGGTGATTATAAAATTGAAGATGCGTTTAAAGTGGATTTTTTTCTGGAAAACTTAAGTTTAAATGAAACCAATTGAAAATATCACCGTATAAGGTGATTCTGAATTTAAAAACCAACTGACTGTATTATCTTTGCAGATCGCATAAAAATGACTATTAATAAATAAATTACAATATGAAGTTATCAAAATTCAAGTACAATTTAGATCAGGAAAAGATTGCTTTGCACCCAGCAGATAACCGTGACGAGTCAAAATTAATGGTGCTAAACAGAGCAACACGAACAATTGAACACAAATTGTTTAAAGACCTGCTTGATTATTTTGATGATAGTGATGTGATGGTTTTTAACGATACCAAAGTGTTTCCTGCACGTTTGCATGGTAACAAAGAAAAAACCGGAGCAGAAATCGAAGTTTTTCTTCTTCGCGAATTAAACCGCGAACAACGTTTGTGGGATGTTTTGGTTGATCCGGCGCGTAAAATCCGTATTGGTAACAAGCTGTATTTTGGCGACGACGATTTATTGGTTGCTGAGGTAATCGATAACACCACCTCTCGCGGACGTACTTTACGTTTCTTGTTTGATGGTCCTTACGACGAATTCAAGCAAACACTATACAGTTTGGGAGAAACACCTCTTCCAAAATTTATAAACCGTCCAGTACAACCTGAAGACAAAGACCGTTACCAGACTATTTTTGCAAAACACGAAGGTGCCGTTGCCGCCCCAACAGCAGGATTGCACTTTAGCCGCGAGTTGTTAAAACGTTTAGAGATCAGAGGTGTTGATTTTTCGTATGTTACTTTGCATGTTGGGTTAGGGAATTTCCGAAGCGTAGATGTTGAAGACCTTACCAAACACAAAATGGACTCAGAGCAGATTTGGATAAAAAACGAAGCCTGCGAGATGGTAAACAATGCAAAACAAGAGAAACGTAATGTTTGTGCTGTGGGAACTACGGTAATGCGTACTCTTGAAAGCTCTGTATCAACACAAGGATTTTTGAAACCATTTGAAGGATGGACAAATAAATTTATTTTCCCTCCTTACGAGTTTAGCGTTGCAAACAGCATGATTACAAACTTTCACCTGCCTTACTCAACATTGTTGATGATGGTTGCCGCATTTGGCGGATACGATTTTGTTATGGAAGCATATGAAGTTGCCACGAAGAACGATTACCGTTTTGGTACTTATGGCGATGCCATGCTGATTATTTGATAAAGAATATTACTACAATACAGAAACCACGGAATTTATTTCGTGGTTTTTTTTATTCCAAATCGTAGCACAACAGGTTACCGTCTTCATCGCCAACTACCAGGCTTAGCGCACCTCCGTTTTGTAATTTCCCAATTGCAAATTCACTGTTGCCACTCAACGGAAATCCGTCGTATTGTTTTCCAGCGGAATCAAATAAGTAAATCTCGTTTTTATCGGCATCGGTTACACCAATCATTTTTCTGGTAGCGGATATAGCATACAGATTTACTTCCAGCAGATCATTGTCAAATTCTTCCTCAAAAAACTTATCACCATCCTCATCAAAAACGAACAGCCCGTCTTCGTCAATAAATACAAACTCCGGCTTGCCGTCTCCGTTAATATCGCCCACTTCAAACTTGTGATCTGATGAAAATTTACCGGTTTTCTTTTGTGCAAATTTGCCGTCGAAGAACAGGTAGAAAACATCTCCATCGCGGCTAGTGGCAATCATTTTGGGTACACCTTCTGTATTTAAAGTGATTTCATTTGCCGATGGTGCAAATTTTGCAGATGAGTTTACACGTGTCTCCCCTCTTCTGTTTTGGATATAAACCCGGTTTTCGTCGCTAAAAACAATATAATCTTTTTTGCTCACCCTGAAAAACTGAACCGGGGTAGTTACCGTTCCGCTGGTTTTATCGAATATCCAGCCATTGAGAATTTTCCCGTCGTGACTGTAAGCATAAACTTTTTTATCCTGGCAAGCCACAAAATAACGGTATTGGTTATTATTGTTATAGTCGAACACATTTACACCATTGGTGGCCGGCGATTTTAATACAATTGGGAAGTTCGCCACGCTGTTTCCGTTTCGGTCGATCAGGTAGATTTTTTCGCTGGTATTAAACAGGTACTGCAATTTGCCATTGTTATAATAATCCACCTGGTGAATCTGGCCCAAAATCTTTCCACTAACCGGTGCGCTCCATATTATCTTCCCGTCGGCATCAATCAAATGAAGCTGATTATTTATATCCTGAACAATTATTTCCTTCTTCGATTTATTTGTATGATTGATTACGATTTGTGGCTTAATGGCCACTTCTGCTCCCAACCTGCACTGCCATTTTGCACGAACATCCTTTTTCGACTTCTGCTGATAAGCCAAATTCAATGAGTTAAAATAAATATTGTTCTCGCAAACCACCTGCCAGCTTATGGCATTAAACTTTCTGAAGATCTCTTCATTCTTTTCCAAGCCCTTGTTTATTTCGGAATTGAACAAATTGTGGCGAAGAGCATAAAGGTTATTTATGTTGCCATATACATTCAAGTTCGCTTTGCTCTCCGCGGCTCTGCTAATCGTTTCATAATCGCCGTCAGTTCGTAAAGTTTCTCCCGAATCCATATCATCGAGGTATTTTCCCAAACCTTTTTCCGAACTGGCAAAAATAAGTTGATCATCGCGAAAGGCGGCAAAGCGGGCACGGACAAAATCAAAAGCACCACCGAGCCAAATACCCGGCAACGTTGGGTATGGGAACTGATAAATCCGGTAGTTTTGTTCGTCTGACGATTTAAAAGTACTCACCAAACTCGCAAACTCAATATCTTTTCGTTTGGCATAGTTAGTCAACATTCCTTCGAAAAGCTCCTGGCTTTCTTTTCGCGACTGGCCATTTAAAATAAAAAGCGAGCCCATTTCTGCTTCAGTAGGAACAGAAGTGATGGCTGCCAGCACCCTGTCTTTCACCAGACTTTTTAATTTCTCGCGACTATCGATGCGAAAATTCTGCTCCATCATTTTTATTTTCTCTTCCCGGTCGTAGTAGGCCTCAGAGTGCACAAAATAATTTTCCAGGTTTTTAAAAAACAAGTCCCTGTCCGAGAACGAAAATCCAACATAAAACGATGTTGATTTTGGCAACAATCGGTTGGCATTGCAACTCACCGCTTGCTGCCCCTGCCAAACCGAAAGAAAATGGTTCAGCGAATCGTCGGCTGCGGTGATTCCATTCAATGTTAAACGGTTGTCGTGAAAAATTAAATCGAATTCACTCCAACTGGCGTAATCCTTTATTTTCAGCACATCGCGTTTCAGGTTAATCCGGTCAGTTTCACCAAATTCGTTTCCCTGCTCTTTAGTTGTTGCATTTAGGAAATTGGCCCAAAGCTCCGGGAATCGCTTGTGGTTAATATACCACGCCAGTTCCGACTGGTTGGAAACCGTTTTGTTCACCAGTTTAAAATACTGGTTATCGGCAATACCGGGCACATTCAGTTGTCTGATGCATTTTTCAACCAATATAACTTCGGGACTGATAATTACCAGGTTACCGGCAACGCTAAAACTAAGTTTGTTGCTACCGTTTGAATCAACGACATCAATTATCGTATAGCCATTATAGTTTCGTTTCTGAAATGAAGTTTGAGAGATTCCGGCCAGCTTCTGAAGTAATAATTCAAGTCCCTCGCGCTCTTTTGCACTTTTTAGATTACCAATAATTACCGGATGTAATACGTTTTTCCCGACAAAATCAAGTGCAAGTACAACTGGTCGTTTACCAAGCTGATTCTGAATTTCAGGTTCACTTTCAATAACGTTCTGAATGTTCGACACCTGATTTAATAACTTATTAAACTCAGGAATTCCAGCTAACTCCTGCACTATAGGATTATCCGCAGGAATGGCCTTTAGTCCATCGGCTTCGAGAAATACCGGCGCCGTTAGCGGAACTGCTTTATAAAGTGAAGATTCGTGCTGAAATACAACTTTTTCTTTAGAAAAATACAGAAACCCGGCTACGGCCGCTGCCAAAATAATAAGTATAATTATGAGGTACCGCTTCATTTTTTATTCTTTTTGTCAAAAGTAATAAATAGCTAACGCTCCGAACTACCTTTTTCGTTTATGAAATTAAACATTGATTGTTAATATTTAAGGGGTAACAAAAAAGGCCGGGTTTCCCCAGCCTTCTCTTTTATAGAATAATCGTTTTTATAATGTCTTCGCTACCTCAACTTCATGGTAAGCTTCAACGTGGTCGCCAACCTTCATGTCGTTAAATTTCTCGATATTCAAACCGCACTCGTAGCCGTTTTTCACTTCTTTTACGTCTTCTTTAAAACGTTTGAGCGAACCTAACAACCCATCATAGATTACAATTCCATCTCGAATTACACGAACTTTCGAGTTACGCGTCACTTTTCCATCACGAACGATACAACCGGCAACAGTTCCAACTTTCGTAATTTTAAATACTTCCAGCACCTCAACAGTTCCGGTAATTTCCTCCTTAATTTCAGGAGAAAGCATACCTTCCATCGCCGCCTTAATCTCGTTAATCGCATCGTAAATAATAGAGTACAAACGAATATCGATTTGTTCTCTTTCTGCCATTTTACGGGCATTCAACGACGGACGTACCTGGAAACCAACTACAATAGCTTCTGACGCAGCAGCCAGCGAAATATCTGATTCGGAGATCTGACCCACTGCTTTATGAATAATATTTATCTGAATTTCTTCAGTTGATAATTTGATCAATGAATCAGAAAGTGCTTCGATAGATCCATCAACGTCACCTTTAACAATCAGGTTCAATTCCTGGAAGTTACCGATCGCGATACGACGTCCAATCTCGTCAAGCGTAATGTGTTTCTGCGTACGCAATCCCTGCTCACGAGCCAGCTGCTCACGTTTATTGGTAATGCTACGTGCTTCGCGCTCGCTTTCCATAACATTGAATTTATCACCCGCCTGTGGCGCACCGTTTAATCCAAGAATAATGGCAGGTTGCGCAGGTCCAACTTTTTCAATGTTTTGATTACGCTCGTTAAACATTGCTTTTACGTGGCCGTAATACTGACCGGCAATAATTATATCACCAACCTTTAATGTACCACTTTCAACCAGCAAGGTTGATACGTATCCGCGACCTCGGTCAAGCTCAGATTCAATAATTGTCCCCTGAGCCTTTTTATTGGCATTTGCTTTCAACTCAAGCATTTCGGCTTCAAGCAATACTTTTTCAAGAAGTTCTTCAATACCAATTCCATTTTTGGCTGAAATATCGTGCGACTGGTATTTACCACCCCACTCTTCAACCAGGTAATTCATATTGGCCAGTTCTTCTTTTATTTTTTCAGGATTTGCTCCCGGTTTATCGATCTTGTTAATTGCAAAAACAATAGGTACACCTGCAGCAGTTGCGTGGTTGATTGCCTCAACAGTTTGAGGCATCACATTGTCGTCGGCTGCTACAATAATAATTGCAATATCTGTTACCTGTGCACCACGGGCACGCATTGCGGTAAACGCTTCGTGACCTGGTGTATCAAGGAAAGTAATATCTCTGCCATCTTCCAGACTAACGTGGTATGCACCAATGTGCTGGGTAATACCACCAGCCTCACCGGCAATTACGTTTGTACTACGGATATGGTCGAGCAGCGATGTTTTACCGTGGTCAACGTGTCCCATAACAGTTACAATTGGCGGACGGGCCTTCAAGTCTTCCGGGCTGTCTTCTTCTTCTTCAATCGCTTCTGCAATTTCAACACTAACAAACTCTACTTTGTAACCAAATTCCTCGGCAACTACAGCAAGTGTTTCAGCATCGAGACGCTGGTTGATAGAAACAAATAGTCCCAGCGACATACACGACGAAATAATTTCGTTTACACCAACATTCATCATGGTAGCCAATTCGGCAACAGTTACAAACTCTGTTACTTTCAGGATATTTTGATCCAGCATTTGCTGTTCCATATCTGCCTGCATTTTTTCGCTGGCAGCGGCACGTTTATCGCGACGGTGTTTTGCTCCTTTTTTTGTTTTCCCCTTTGTTGTTAAACGGGCAAGAGTATCTTTAATTTGCTTTTGTACGTCCTCTTCGTTAACCTCTTTTTTAAGTGGTCGTTTTTTCTTTCCTGCAGCTCCTTGTTTGTTTGCCTGGAATTTTCCTCTTGGACGATCGCCGGGTTTTTGCTGTTGTTGTTGTCTGTCAACACTAACCTTTCCAGTGTCCTTAGAAATACGCTTTCTGCGTTTTTTCCGATTACCCTGATCGCCTCCTCCATCTTGTTTCTTTTCAGGAAGATCGATTTTACCAAGAATGGTAGGGCCATTCAGCTTGTTAGCTTTAGCCTTTATAACACTGGGGCCTTCTCTCTTACTACTATCTTGTCCCTGGCGCTCGGCAATTCTTTGTTTCTTGCGCTCCTGACGTTCTTTCTCACGCTCTTCTTTTGATTTTTTGGCCGGGCGTGTTTTCTGATTCATATTGCTCAGATCAATCCTGCCCACCACCTTAATCTTATTATCTTCAGATTTTGACTCCTTTTTCTCGACAACTACTTCTTCCTCTTTCTTCGGAGTATTTTCAGTTGTTTTTGCAGCTTTTTCTTCTTCTGCTTTTGGAGCCGTTTCTTCTTCTGCTGCTTTTAGAGCCGTTTCTTTTTCTGTTTTTGGAGCCGTTTCTTTTTCTGTTTCGGCTGCAGGTACCTTTTTCTCTTCTTCTTTTGCAGGAACCTCTTTTTCAGGTTTCTTTTCTTCTGCTTTTTCTTCGACTAGTTTCTTTTCGACCGGTTTCTCTTCAACAGGTTTTTCAGCCTTCTTTTTCGGCTTATTTACCTCGTCCAGGTCTATCTTGTCAAGAACCTTAACTTTAACCTCAGGTTTTTTAACAACTTCTTCTGCCGGTTTTTCCTCAACCTTTTTCTCAGCAGCAGGCTCTTCACTCTTTGGTTCATCTTTCTCCTGAACTTCAGCCTCGGGCTCCATCGAAATTACTTCTTTCTTTGGACGCTGACTCTTCAGGTTCATTTTTTCCGACTCTTTCTTGATGGTAATATCTACTTTATATTCCTTTTCAAGAAGTTGCACGGCGTTTTCTGCAACTTTAGTATTAGGGTTCGAATCAATTTCATACCCTTTTTTATGCAAAAACTCAACAATGGTATGAATACCTACGTTGAACTGCCTTGCAAGTTTACTAAGTCTTGTTGTTTTGCCTGCTACCATATACTTCTTTATTTACTTTTCTAATTTGTATGAATAAAACCAATCACGCTTACTATGTGGGTTATTATTCAAATTCTGAACTAAGGACTTTCAGAACGTCGTCAATAGTTTCGTCTTCGAGGTCGGTTCTTTTAATCAATTCAGCACGCGGGATGTTCAACACGTTTTTTGCGGTATCGCATCCGATTCCCTTTAACGCATCAATTACCCAGCTTTCTATTTCATCTGCAAACTCATCCAGGTTCACATCTTCATCATCTTCTTCCATCTCACGGTAAACATCGATCTCGTATCCGGTTAACTGGCTGGCCAAACGAATGTTTAATCCGCCTTTACCAATTGCCAACGACACCTCTTCCGGTTTCAGATAAACTTCTGCTTTCTTATCGACTTCGATAATTTTTATCGAATTAATTTTCGCCGGATTCAGTGATCGTTTAATGAACAACTGAAGGTTTGACGAATAATTAATAACATCAATGTTTTCGTTACGCAACTCGCGAACGATTCCGTGGATTCTCGATCCTTTCATTCCTACACATGCTCCAACAGGGTCGATACGTTCGTCGTACGATTCAACTGCCACTTTAGCACGCTCGCCCGGTACACGAACAATTTTCTTGATGGTAATTAAACCATCGAAAATTTCCGGAATTTCCAACTCGAACAAACGCTCGAGAAAAGCCGGAGCTGTGCGCGACAAAATAATCAGCGGGTTGTTATTTCGTAATTCAACTTTATATACAATTGCACGAACGTTATCTCCTTTACGGAAATAATCTGATGGAATTTGTTCTGATTTTGGAAGAATCAATTCGTTTCCTTCATCATCCAGAATCAGTATCTCCTTTTTCCAAACCTGATAAACTTCACCGGTTACAATGTCGCCAATTTTATCTTTATACTTTCCGTAAATGTGATCTTTTTCCAGTTCCAGAATTTTACTGGCCAGGTTCTGACGCAAATTCAAAATGGCACGGCGACCAAAATCGGCTAATTTAACCTCGTCGGTTACCTCTTCGCCTACTTCGTAATCGTCGTCAATTTTCAGCGCATCGCTCAAAGTTATTTGCAAATTCGGATCTTCAATCTCTCCGTCTGCTACAACTTCGCGGTTTCTCCAAATCTCAAAGTCGCCCTTATCAATGTTGATAATCACATCAAAGTTTTCATCAGTACCATACTGACGGATAAGCACACTGCGGAAAACTTCTTCCAGCACGCTCATCATTGTAACCCTGTCAATGTTTTTTAGCTCCTTAAATTCGGCAAAAGTATCTATCAGGTTAATATTTTCCATCTTTCATCGCTTTATTTAAATGAAATAACCGCTTTCGCACTTTTTATTTCGTCGTATTTTAAAATATGTTTTTTTACTACCAATTGCTTTTTCTTGTGACCTTCCACTTTTTCTCGTTTAGAGGTCTCAAGCACTATGCCATCTTCATTATTTTCCAAAAGCAGCCCTTTCAATTTCTCATTGTCGGCTGTTAAAACCTCAATCTCTTTACCTGTATATTTTTCGTATTGTTGCCTAACTTTAAAGCTTTCGGTTAGGCCCGGAGACGAAACCTGCAGCGAAAAATCCTCTTCATCCCTATCGAGATTGTGCTCTACATTACGACTTACAGCAATACATTGTTCGATAGTGATGCCGTTAAATCCATCAACGTACACATTAATGTCGTTGGCCGAACTTATCGTCACATCAATAATAAACATCTGATCATCAAGACGTTCATTTACCAAATCTATTATTTTCTGTTTTGCTATCATTTCTCTATATGTAACAAAATAGGGAACCAACGGTCCCCTAAAAATTTCGCTTTTTAGAAAATTCTCGGCAAAAATAGTAATAATATCTAACATCTACAAATAAAGAAAGCTTGTTAAAAGACTGAGTTTAAACAGAAAAAAAGCCATGGATGCATTTCAATCACAAGTCCTAACGAGCCCGCAAAACCCTACTGCTTAGATGTCACCCCAAGCATATCATCAATCAAATTAAAACTCTTTTAAATAACACCTACAATCAACGTCTTTCGTCAATCTCATCACTTTTCGCTATCTATTTCTTAAAACCCTTATAGAATTTGTTGTTTGACTAACATTGTCACGCCTGTATTTAGTAAAAACATACCACCCAAGCCTATTTCTTACAGTGTTAAATCTATATGCAATTTTGCAATGCTCCTTAAAAAAGTATTCGCCCTTGAATTTATACAGTTTGTTTAACGCGTAAAAATGGATGGAAGCGAGCAGTTCACTTTTTAGCCAATCCTGCTAATTCGCCGCTCGCAATAATCCCTCTTAGGAGCCATGCAACTCTTACAGATACTTATTTATATTTTCAGCATCATTAATTGTTTTTCGCAGTGTAAGTTTTCTTCTTTTTGCTCGATTTCTATTCTGATTGTAGTATCGTTATAACGTTGACATCTTGTAAAACACACCAAAACAACTACAAAGGGGCCAACAACATTCTCCAAAATATTTCCTGAACGTGTACAGCCATGCAGCAACAACACACCCCAATATTGAATTATCAAAAATTAACAAAAGTCCATTAAATTACCAGCAATAAGCAAACAAGAACAACCAACAAAACATTAAAATAGCAATCGAATAAACTTGCGCCCCGCAAAAACATTATGAAAATTAGAAAATGTAAGCGGCAAAACCCAAATTTGACATGATTTATAAAAAACAGCAGACCTAACCATGGGTACATTTTTTTGCATTTAAGCCATGGATTAATTGTAAAACAACAATTCGCACAAAATTCACAAACTAATATATCTACTTTTGTTCACCACAATAAATGAAACTATCAATAAATAATTCAACAAAAAAAGATAACATAAATAAAAAAAGAATACCATTTAAACTTCTATATCTTTGCAAAATCCAACCAATCAACAACACTATAAACCTCATTACACCTTCATTTTATGCACATTACAACATTTTACTCCCTTCAAAAACCCACCGCCTAAGACTTTCACATCTCATAAATCAGCATTTTGCACCCTCAAAATCAGCATTTATACCCCTTCTTTAAGCAATCCACACAGTATTAACATAAATAATAATACTAATATTGTACCAATTTACTACTGATCTAATCTAAACAACATTGAAAAAAATGAAAATAATCAAAGACACACATAATAAGTCTGTTGTTATCAACTCTACTAACAAAAATTCTTTATTGTTAAAAAAGTACCCTAACCTCACTTTAAACGAACTAAGAATATGTTCATATTTAATATTGAACATCTCAAGCAAAGAAATTGCAGAGTTAACAAAACGAAGTATTAGAAGCATTGAATCTACCCGATTGAACATTCGTAAGAAAATGAAATTGTCGCACAATGAAAACCTTGTAAAGTGCCTAATGGCAGCTGTGGAAGAATAAGGCAGGGCTGAGCCAAGACAATATTCTGTACAAACTCTCCTATTATTAGCTACACATAAAAATAAAAACCAAAAAGATATGAAAAGAACTCTACTTGCTACATTCCAAAAGTGTACCATAAGGAACTTTAGCCTGAAAGCGATTTCATCAGATCAACATGTATCGGTTACTAAATCGCTAGCTATTACGCTCAAATCTTTACTGTTACTTACTGTATTACTTTGTGCCAACCTGGGGGCAAGGACACAATCTTTATCGACTAACGATCCGGGGAATCTGGTTGCGAATTCCTCCAATACCCCTGTTAATATCGGATCAACTGTATCCATTACAACGGGGCCAACGTCGTTAACAGCTGCTACGGTTTCCATTGCAGGCAATTTTCACCAGGGAGCAGATTCTCTGGAAATTAACAACACAACCAGCGGCGACTATGGTTCGTTTACTTTTTCATACAACAGCTCTAGCGGAGTTTTAACGTTAAGCGGACCGGGAACAGAAGCTCAGTATCAGGATGCTTTAAGCCAGGTTACGTTTCGTACAAATTCGACATCAAATAGTGCGCGCACCATTACATTTAGTTTAAATGCGGCATTGCCCTTTAGCGGCAATGGGCATTATTATGAACATATAACCGCAACTGACATTTTATGGACAACCGCTCGTGATCAGGCTGCCGCGAAATCATATTTCGGAAGAAAAGGCTATCTGGTTACAGTAACCTCACAGGAAGAGAATGATTTTGTTGCAGAAAAACTGGGAGGAGCTCAAGGATGGATGGGAGCAAATGACGCTACAAACGAAGGTGCCTGGAGATGGGTTACAGGTCCTGAAGGGAATGAGGATAGTGGAGCAGGGCGACTATTTTGGAACGGAAGTGCAGTAGGTTATACTAACTGGAATGTAGGAGAACCCAACGACTCAGAAGGCAATGAGGATTATGGACAGTTTGTAACAAGCGGCGCATGGAACGACTTGTCAGAGACCCACGTATTGGATGATTATGTTGTTGAATACGGCGATACGCCGGGTGATATGCCGACTCAAATATCAGATAATATTACAATTGAGATAGTTACCAATCCCACAGCAATTACAGGAACAACAACCATTTGCGCGGGAGAAACGACAGAGCTCACTGCCCAAAACGCACAGGGTACGGTGTATTGGTACACTGACGGATGTGGAACCACGGAGCTTGGAACCGGAAATCCCATTAGCGTATCACCACTAACTACCACAACTTACTATGCCCGTAATAATGTAACCGGCCAGTTTAGTGAAGGATGTGCATCGGTAACAGTTACTGTAAACCTACTTGACGTATATCGTTCGGCACAAACTGGCTCATGGACTGATGCTGCCAATTGGGAGCAATACAATGGCACTTCATGGGTAGCTGCTACAAGTTATCCCGGCGAGATTAGTAATAGTTGCGGCTCGCCAATGGTAATCATCCAAGCAACCGATACTTTAACAATTCCTCCTTCGGCAACAATTTCGACACCAAATTTAACCATAGAGGCAGATGGTATAGTTGAAAAAGATCCTTCGGCTAGCCTAACAATTAGCCAGCAGTTAATTATGGACGAAGATGCAGACGGGGCAATTAAAATTACTAGCACAGTTGACTAAAAGATAAATTTTTAACACACAATTATTTTATTATGATGAACACCAAATTTAAGTATCAAATCTTAATTCCTAATTGGCTACCCTAAAACACACAGACTATGAAAAGAATTACAACCACTTTTTCAATTTTTGTACTCGGTCTTATAGCTTTTAATTCGTTAGGCAGTCAATCAAATCCATTTCATTTGATTTTTATCGACAAATCGCTATCCGACGTAGAATTTCTGGCCGACAATATTGATTTGCCATCATCGCAAATTATCTATATTGATTCAGAGAATTATGAAGGATTAGCAAAAGTTAATGATGAGATTCAGAAATATGACAACATTCAATCGATTCATATTGTTGGACATGGGAAACCGGCACAGTTGTTTATTGGACATGATAATTTTTATGGCGATGATATTTATGCCAATGGCTCTATTTTTAGTAGCTGGAAAGATCATGTCTCGGCAGATGCAGATTTACTGCTTTATGGATGTTCGATAGCAAGTACCATCAAAGGTAAAGAATTTGTGGAAAACCTTTCGACTTTGACGGGAATGGACGTTGCCGCATCCTCCAATTTAACAGGACAGACATCACTCGGGGGAGATTGGAACCTGGAATACGCTGCCGGGAACGTTGAAATCCCTATTGCTTTTACATCAGCGGTAAAAGATTATGCATTTACCCTACAAGGACTATCTTATGCCGATTTAAGAAATTTCACAACGGTTGATGAAGGAACTGCTGGCGACGGAGCTTGGTCGTATCCTGATGGTACTGGAAGGACAGCATATCAAGAGAATAATACAAGCCAACCGGTTTACCTTTTGAGCACAGAAACAGGAGTAATTAACAAAGTCTTTAAAGGAACTATTAAAGTAGATGCAGGTCAAACGGATAATGACGACATTGGTTTTGCATTTGGTTTTAATGGTGTAAACGACACCTATATTTGGTCGTGGGACCAGGGAGGTGTTGCTATGGCGGAGCGACCCAATGGAGGCCATTTACTTTATCATAAAACTTCAGCTACAGATTTCAATAACGTTCCGGGCACCTTATTAGGAGTTGTCGATGGTGTTTCAGAACAATGGGTAGGCGGAGTAACCTACCAGGTTGAAATATTATACACCACCAACCGGATACGAATAAAAGTTGACGGAGTTGAAAAATTTGATGTTTCGGTAGCAGATGTGGCAGGTATTTCGCAATTTCCTGCCGGCAGATTTGGATTCTATAATTATTCGCAGGGAAATGTAACTTTTGGAAATCAGCAAACTGCACCCGGTTCAGATGCCCCCATCCCGCCTACTGCTCAAGATGATTCGTATGGAATGTCGCCCAACACAACTTTAACAGTTGACCGCTTAGAAGGGATTCTTAAAAATGATTATGATGCCAATTTGGATGCTTTTGCCATTGTACAAGTTTCAGATGTAAGTCATGGAGGTTTGACTCTAAGCCTTGAAGATGGTAGCTTCACTTACACTCCTACAACTGATTATCAGGGGGCCGACGAATTTACCTATAAACTTGTTGAAGAAGGAACGGGAGAAGAATCTGCCATTCGTACGGTGTCATTCGGAGTAATTGATAACAATCAGGCTCCTACCGATATTCAATTATCAAACAACCAGGTAAGCGAAGGGGCACCTCTAAATGCAGTTATTGGCGAATTTACCACAACAGATGCCAATAATCCACAGGACGAACACGATTATGTATTAACAAACAGCGATGGGGGAAATTTTATCTTAAGCGGGAATAAGTTATTAGTAAATAATTCCTCGCTTACCGCAGGAGACAGGACAATCGACGTAACATCAACTGATTTATTCGGACAATCGTTTACCAAATCTTTTACAATTTCAGTATTAAATAACAACATTCCAACAAGTGCAAATTCAACAATTTACACAAGCAAAAATGCAGATTATACTTTTGCGACAAGCGATTTTCCATTTTCGGATAACGATGCGGGGGATACTTTTGGTGGTATTCGTATTGAAACGTTAGAAACAGCTGGCGACCTTGAGTACAATGGCTCTGACGTTTTTGCTGAATCGATTATTGATGATATTACCAAACTGGTATTTCGTTCTCCTGCTGATGCTTCAGGAACTCCTTATTCAACTTTCACTTTTAAGATATTTGATTCAAAAGGTGGAATAAGTGCTGAATCCTATACAATGAGTGTTAATGTAGTTGATGCGGTTACCTGGACAGGAGCAAACGACACCGACTGGAACAATGCAACAAACTGGAATCCAACAGTTATACCAACAGCATATGTTGATGCAACAATTCCGGCAAGCGGAGTTACAAATTTCCCGGTGGTAAGTTCTGCAACTACTGCGATCGTAAAAAACCTTACTAATAACTCAACAACAAATAATGCGATAACCGTTCAGACAGGCGGAAAGCTAACCATTAATGGTACATACAATGCCATTACAAATGCCCAAATTAAAGTAGAATAAAGTCTAACAAAAATACAACCACTATGCAAAATTATTACAAGAACAAACCATTTCGGAAAGCATGGCAACTGCTAATGCTTATGGCCGGAATAATTTTTGCCGGGAGTTTTTCCTCCTTTGCACAAAGCTACGATTTGCCCATACAGGGGAACGATGCTGTACGTTGCGGGGCTGGCGAGCTAACCCTGGAAGTAGAATGGTCGGGTGCAACACTCGATCCCAAAAAGGTAAAATGGTATACCGAGCCCTATTACGGTACACCCATCGCTGAGGGTTTAACCTACAACACCGGTTACATTGAATATACCCATACCTTTTTCGTGGATTATATCGACGACAGTGGCTGTAGCCAATGCGACCGATTAATGATACGGGCGGTAATCGAAAATCAAGTTGTCAATCCGCAGGTCATTTATTCCACCGAATATTTCTGCAACTCAACAGATGCATGGCATACTCCTTCAATTGTAGGTTCATCAAGCGGAAGTTTTTCAATAACACCAAGCGTTGGTAGCGGTGCATTTAATAATACTGATGGATCTTTCAACTCTTATAACCTTAGTGATGGAGATTACGATATTACTTATCAACCAGATGTAATTGAAGGATGCAACAGTAATCCGGTAACTGTAACACTTTCTGTTACTGAAGCACCAACTCCTCCTACCATTTCTTACCCTTTATCAGCCTACTGTGTTAGCAGTGGAGTGGTTAACATTGATAGCCAAACCGGTGCAAGCGGAGGAAGCTATTCTGCTACTCCTGCCGGACTTGATATTGATGCAGAAACAGGTGCGATAACTCCTGCAACGAGTACACAAGGAGATTACACCGTAAGTTATTTCGTTCCTGCTTCAGGAGGATGCGCACCTGTTTCAGCAACCGCAAACATACGTATCGATGCCGCTTCGGATGGTGGAGATGCAATAGCCTCAAACAGCGAAATTAGCTCGGGTGGAAGTACCACAATTTCATTAAGTAATTATGTAGGAGAAATACAGTGGCAAATTAGCACCGACAATACCAACTTCTCTGATTTAACAGGAGAAACCTCGGCAAACTACAACACAGAACTTTTAACTGAAACAACCTATTATAGGGCCAAAGTTACCAACGGAGTTTGCTCATTCGATTACTCAACAACAGCTACCGTAACTGTAAGTGAGGCATCTATTGCAGGAACAGCAACAGCAACACCGTCTGAAATATGCGATGGTTCAACAACTTTATTAGCACTTACAGGCTACACTGGAAATATCCAATGGCAGAATAACGAAACAGGAGCTTTTGTTGATATCCCGGGAGCTACATCCGATAGCTACACAACAGCCGCATTGTCTATAACAACTCCCGGAACCGACAGAACTGTAAAATACCGGGCAGTGGTTACCAATGGGCTAAGTGCTCCCGACATTTCAGATGAATTAAGCATTACAATCAGACCAAACCCACAACCGGGAATTGTTTTAGGTGATGAAATTTGTTCAGCAAGCGATGGAACAGTTACCGTTTTTGATTATTTGGGCGATGCTATACAATGGCAAAGCAGCACTACTGAAGGCGGAACTTATACCGACATTGAGGGAGCAACTTCTGATACTTACACCGAAACCTCAATGAGCTCAACAACCTACTACCGGGCAAAAATTACCAACGGTCCTTGCAATGAGATATATACCGATCCGGTAGCGATCGTAGTTTACCCACCTTCAATAGCAGGAACAGCTACAACATCACAGGATCAGATTTGTACTGGTGGCACAGCCGATATTACCCTCACAGGCTACACAGGATCTGTAACCTGGGAATACCAGGCGCCAGGTGGTGAGTGGACCTATGCTGGTGGCTCTGATGCCTTTACAACAAATGCATTAACTGCCGTCGGTACTCATAAATACCAGGCAACTGTAAAATCGGGTAATTGTGTTGAGGCAATATCAAGCGTTGTTAACATTGTAGTTGTACCGCAACCAAGCTGGACAAACTATACTGCACCAAGTGGTACAATTACGTATGGCGAATCGGTGTCATTCGATGTTGAAATTGCCGATGGACTTGGGGGCACAATTGCATGGATTCGTTCAACAACATCGGGTGGAGCTGGCGAAACGGTTACTAGCCCCGACACACCCGACGCCGTTGGAACCTACTACTACAGACCAACTTATACGCCTAGCGGTGAAAACTGCAGTTTAGCTGATGGCACTGAGTACACCGTTGTTGTTGAACAAAAAGAACTAACAGTTAGCAACGCCACAGTAACAACAAAAACCTATGATGGAAATACCGATGCAAGTATTACGGGAGCTACGCTCGCCGGACTTGTACTGGGAGATACAGAAGACACACATGTTTCACTCGACAATGATGGCTCGGGTAGTTTTGCAAGCGCAAATGCAGGAACACATTCTGTAACTACATCCATGACCATCTCAGGTGCTAAGGCAGGAAACTATACCTTAGCACAACCTAGCCTAAGTGGCGAAATTACGCAACTACAATTAACAGCAGACACCCCATCACTTACTACATCTAAAGTTTACGATGGAAACACTACGGCAGCCGTTACTGCCGGAAGCTTAACAAATATTGTAGGTACTGACGAGGTTAGCATAAATACAACCACAGCAACATACGACGACAAGAACGTAGGAACAAATAAAGCCATTACGGTTACTTACACCATTACCGGGGCACAAGCAAATAACTATTTGGCTCCTGTAGACTATGAAGTAACTACAGGAGAAATTTCGGCCCTGCAATTAACGGCAAGCGATCCAACAATAACCAAATCGAAAGTTTATGATGGAAATACTACCGCAAATGTTACCGATGCTGGCAGTTTAACAAACGAAGTAAGCAGCGAAAATGTGACTATCAGTAGTACAACAGCAAACTACGACAATGCTGATATTGGTACTGGCAAAACAATAACTGTTGTGTATACAATTGGAGGCGATGATGCAGGCAATTATTCTGCACCAAACAATTTTTCAGTTACTGATGGTGTAATTACCGAACCAATTATTCAGGTTCTCAGCACCTCTGGTTCAATAACAGGAGCTGCATACACCACACTTAAAGCAGCCTACGATAAGATTAATGATGGTTCTCACCAGGGAGATATAACGATTAAGATCTATCAAAGTATTTCGGATGAAAATGCAACTGCAACACTTAATCAAAGTGGCGTGGGAAGTGCAAATTACACATCGATTACAATAATTGCTGCAAACAACATTTCTGTTTCAGGTGCAGCAAA
This sequence comes from uncultured Draconibacterium sp., assembly GCF_963675065.1. Classification (NCBI taxonomy): domain Bacteria; kingdom Pseudomonadati; phylum Bacteroidota; class Bacteroidia; order Marinilabiliales; family Prolixibacteraceae; genus Draconibacterium; species uncultured Draconibacterium sp. The sequence goes on from NZ_OY775905.1 coordinate 868,054, forward strand.
TCCATTAATTATACTTGGTAGTAACGAATAAAATTAACACACAATGAATCAAATAAAAATGAGCAATATAAAAATAGTAGCAGGCACATTTCTATTGTTAATACTAACATTGGGTGCTTTCGCTCAAACATCAAACGATCAGGTAAGCATTATAAAACAACTCGTGGAGCATCCTGATCTTGCAGAATATTATACAAACAATGATGGTAGCATAAAACAACGTTATATCATTCAGTATCCGTATGTTTTTCCGAATGATGTAGTTACAAACCTGGATGCAGGAGTTGCCATTGTTGTGGAACAAGACAATTTGCCTGCTGATGCCGATGTATGGGCGCGTTTCAGAGGAATTGGTATTTCAGAAACAGTAGCATCGGGTGTAATGAATTTATACCAGAAATTACCTGGAGATGACCAGGTAAAAGCACTGATTATTTATTTCGAACTACAAAAAGTAGACGATAGCTGGAGTGTAACCAACTTAAACATAAGAGGATAAAAGCATGAGAACAATATTTAGTCTTCTAAAAACGGTTTTAATTCTTGCGCTTTTTGCCGCAAGTATTCTCGCTCCGGGCGAACTGAGTGCACAAATCACCAATGGTGGTTTCGAAAGCGGCACCATCGGATGGACGGGAAGTGGATTTACAACCAGTACCGGCGAAACAGTGCTGAACTGGAATATACAGCCAGCAGATGGACAAATGGGAAGAGTAACTCCCGGAGTTGCTGCTTCAACAGCTCAATCCACGCTTGGATTAACCAGTTCTCAATTAACGGGAATTAGCAGTATCACAAATGTTGGATACGTATACCAGGATATAAACCTAACGGCCGGACAAGAAATCACGATCCACTGGAATTATGTGTCACAAGATTATTCACCATATGACGATGGTACTTTTGCATGTTTAACACGTTCGGGAGAAGAACAGTTTAAAATATTAGCGCGTACTTTCGGAACAAGTGATATTGGGATTCCTAACACAAATGCCTACGGTAGTACAGGTTGGCACACGGTGTCTTTCACTGCCGGAACTACAGGCACATATAGATTAGGCCTTGGTGCATTTAACTGGAGCGATCAGGCAGTAAGTCCTATCCTCTATATTGATGATGCTGTTGGAGGAACTTCTTCTCCTCAACAACCGGTTGTATCAACCTCAACGCCTTCTAATATTTCCAATAATTCGGCAACAGTAGGTGGCCAGGTGTCTAGTGCCGGTTCAGGATCTGTAACCGATCGTGGTATCGTGTATAGTAGCTCAAATTCATCGCCTACCATTGGAAATGGCACACAGGTACAAATAGGTACCGGGTTGGGAAGTTACAGCACTACGGTATCCGGTTTATCAAATGGGGTAACCTATTATGTTCGTGCATATGCAACAAGTAGCGGAGGAACTTCTTACGGAGGTGTTAAGCAATTTACAACATTAAGCGAATCTCCACCAACGGTTAGTACCGGTAGTGTTTCTGATATAAATGAGAACTCTGCCACCGGACGTGTTACCGTTTCAGCAGACGGAGGAGCAACTATTACAGAGTATGGCGTTGTTTATGGTACCAGTAGTAATCCAACGACTTCAAACTTCAAAAGCAATACAACCGGAGCTCCAACTTTAGGAAGCGAATACTCCTTCAACTTAACTACGCTTTCGGCAAATACAACATATTATGTTCGTGGGTTTGCCATTAACAGTGCAGGAACCGGATACGGAACGCAAACCTCGTTTAAAACGGCACCACCTGTGCCGGTAGCAACAGCAGCTACTCTTGTAGGAGAAAGCAGTTTTAAATTAAATTGGAATGCTTCAACAGGCGCAATAAAATATTACCTCGACATATCAACAAGTTCTGACTTTAGCTCGTTTATTTCAGGATATAACAACAAAGATGTTGGTAACGTAACATCACACAATATTTCGGGTTTAAGCTCGGGAGTAAACTACTATTACAGGTTGAGAGCCTACAATGGAGATGCCACAAGTGGAAATTCAAATACCATAAGCACAACAACCAAGGTATTGGATAACTTTTTGGTGGAAGCATTTGGAGAGGGACCGATTCAAACGCAAACTGCTGGGCAATCCTTTAATATCCGTATTACAGCCAGAGACGATAATAATGAGCGCATTATTGACTATGTTAACAATTCCGTTATTACATCCAATGGAAACTTATCAGATGGGAGCCAATCTATATCATCCGTTACTACAGGGAATTTCACCGGGGGTGTTTATTCCAGTCAATCTGTAATTCTTACTTTAACCGGAGACGATTTAACGATTACCGCTACCAAAAATGAAAAAACAGGTATATCGAATGAGTTTACAGTAATGCCTGGCCCAATCAATTATTATACAATTGTTGCAAATCCAGACCTTGGAAACCAGCAGCAATCGGTAATGGCCGGCGTGGCTTTTGATGTATTGGTAACAGTTTATGATGAATATGGCAATATAAAGACAGATTACGATGGAGATAAATCTGTATTATGGGAAACCGATGCCACTCCTTCCCGATCGGGTGACATTTATGAAATACCGGAAGACGGTGTGCAAACCTTTAATTCAGGAGTTGCAACCATTGGAAGTTTTGTTTTATACGATGCTGAGGAGCAGCCAACAATTACCATAACTGATGGCCCTACATCAAGTCCGGGAACTACTTCTCCTATTCTTGTCATGCCAAATGATTTGAACAACTTTACGCTGGAAGAAAACCCGGAACAAGTACACTCAATAGGCGGAGTGCGAGTAACTGCCGGTGAAAATTTTAGTGTTAAGGTAACAGCGCGCGATGTTTATCAAAACGTAAAACGCGACTACGAAGGTAATATCCAGTTCAAATCTTCGAACGACTTAATTGTTGATTACCCGAATGAATTACAGCAGTTTACACTGGCAGACAACGGAGTTCGGGTACTGACTAATGTAATAAGTATTCCTACTACCGGAGTGTATTGGTTGAGGGCTGCGGATTCGCCCCTTGCATACAAAACCGGCGACCTTACTAATATTGTTGTTGGTCCGGGAGCTTATAGCACTTCGGGTTCTGAATTTACCGCAACTTCGGCAACTACCGGACTTACAGCTGGAGATTATGTTAATGTATCAATTACTCCGCGCGATGCAGAAGGCAATTTACTTTGCGATTGCCAGGATGTTGCCATTAAACTAAATGGCGAGACTTACGACTGGGACAGCGATCCCAATCCAATTTCGGTAACCGACAATCACGATGGCACATATACAGCTGCTATTCGCATTACACAATTGGGCACGAACACCTTGACTGCCTCAGTTGACGGTTCAGACATGAGTACAACTATTGAAGTAGTGGTTGATAATCCGGCTGCTCCTTCACACTTTGCAATAGCAGGAACAGGAACGCAGGTTGCCGGAGTACCACAAAATATTACTTTAACAGCATACGACGAATTTCATAATAAAGCTGTTGATTATACCGGAACAAAACAAATTCGTTTCGGAGGAGCCAGTGATTCAAACGCACCAAGTACAAAACCAAGTGTTGATGGCACTGACTTTAACGAGAATACGGCAATTGATTTTTCAGGCGGAGAAGCAACTGTGGCAATGACACTTTACAAAGTAGAAAGTGCAGAAGTTACAGCTACCGATTGGACCAGCGGCGCGGAAGGCATTACAACACCTGATGATGCAAATGATGGAGTAAGTCCACATAAATTACCGGTTGTAGTTAGCCCGGCACCAGCCGACTATCTTGCCATTACCGGCTCAGGAACACAGGAAGCAGGTACTTCTCAAAACATTACACTAACTGCTTACGACGAATTTAACAATATGGCCACTGATTACAGTGGCACAAAACAAATTCGCTTCGGTGGAGCCACCCCATCTGATGCTCCTGGAGTAGAAAACCCGACTGTTGAAGCAGTTGATTTTGGCACTAATACTGAAATGGATTTTACCAGCGGTACAGTATCCGTTTCGATGGCACTATTTAATGCAGAAAGTGCAAAAATTACTGCTGCCGATTGGACTAGTGGATCGGAAGGTATACTTAGCCCTGATGATGTTATTGATGGAGGTTCAACATATGTCTATCAGTTACCCGTTGTGGTAAATGCCACTTCACCCAGCTATTTTGCAATTACAGGTTCCGATACTCAAACAGCTGGTGTGGCGCAAAACATCACCATCACCATGTTCGACCAATACAACAATATTGCGACCAGCTACGATGGCGATAAGGACTTAACATTTTCAGGAGCAAATGCTTCGTTCGATGGAATTAATCCTGAGGTTTCTTCTACAGAATTTGGCAATACAACCACTGTTACATTTAATAACGGTGTGGCCGAAAACGTTTCAATGAGCTTGTTTGATGCAGCCCACGAAACACAAGACGCTTTGGTAAATGTAAGTAATGGTTCGCAAACAGCTACCGGACAGGAACTGACAGTAGATGTAATTCCGAACAACGCAACCAAGTTGCGAATCGACACCCAGCCTTCGATCTATGTACGTGCAGGAGATCAACTTGACCAGCAGCCGGTTATAAGCGTTCGCGATGCATACGGCAACATGGTTGACGATAATACAACTACAGTAACAGCTACAGCAAATGGCACTGAATCATTGGTAGGAACAACAGAGATAACCGCGGTAAACGGAATCGTTACTTTTACCGATTTAAGCTATCAAAAGATGGAAACCATTACCATCGAATTTGATGCCAACCCGGCATTAACAACCGTTACTTCTGGTTCTATCCTTGTTGATCACAACGCTACCGTGAAATATGTTTACAGCACAACTCCTCCTTACATTTATGCAGGAGGTCAGCGCGGAGCTTATACCGTGAAGCGCTACGACACCTACGACAACCTCGTAAACAATGTTGTTAATACAGATGGCTCTGATGGCAATGGAGATGAAACAGTTTACCTATACTCAGACAATACCGATACAAATACTAAATTTTATGATGTTGCCACCGGAGGAAGTGCATTAACTTCAGTGCCCATTACCGATGGTGCAACTTCTGTAAATTTCTGGTATTATTCTGAAAAAGAAGGCGATCATCTCATTACGGCATCTGATAAATCAAGCCTCGATGCTCCGGATGTGGATACAGAAAACGCTACGAATACTCTGGAAGTAAAACCTGCTGCATTAAGTCACTTTGTAGTAAGCGGTGTTGGTACCAGCACTAACGACGGATGGACACAACATTATTATGGCGATCGCCAAACAGTTACGGTTGAGGCCATCGATATTTTTGGAAACAGAAAAATCAACTACGCTGGTACTGTAACTTTCAGTTTAACCGATGCCGAGGCAAACGAACCCGGAGATGCAGGAAATAACTATCCTGTGGATTATACCTTTGCGTTAGCCGATGGAGGAATCCATACCTTTGATAATGCTATTCTTTTTGAGCGCCCAAGTTTTGAACACCCGAGTTACCCAGCTACCAACGAATGGTGGGTAACCGTTGTTGACTTGGCTCAACCATCAAAATATGGGTCGCAGGTTAAAATTGAAGTGCTAAAACGACCGATAACCGTTACAGCGCATAATCAAACCAAACAATATTATGGCGATACTTATGATTTAGGAAGTACTCAATTCACCGTAACAAGTGGAATAACAGCGTATCAAGATCCTGATGTATTTGCGGGAACGGAAGGAATTAGCAATGTTACACTTTCAAGTGATGGCACGGGTGCATCAGCACTGGCTGGTGATTATCAAATTGTTCCAAGTAACGTTGTTGGAATAAATGATTTCAACGAAAATTATTACGATATCACTTTTGAGGATGGTACACTTTCCATTGATCCTCGCCCAATTACCATAACAGTTGCTGCAAACCAAAGCAAAACCTATGGCGATGTCGATCCATCGGGCTACAATTATACGGTAACGGAAGGTTCCTTAGCTAGTGGTGATGTTTTCTCAGGCAATCTAACAAGAGAAGCAGGAGAAGATGTGGGACTTTACGAAGTTTATCAAACCGGCTTGACAATTAAAGAAGGAGCAACAGATAAAACGGACAACTACGACATTACTTTTGTAAATGACAATAAGTTTGCAATTACAAAACGCGACCTGACATTAGCCAACTTTGTAGCCGATGATAAAGTCTACGATGGTAATACCGATGTACTCAGCGGAGATGCTTTCGATGATGACCGTGTTGCGGGAGATGTGTTAACTTTTGCTTACGACATAGCTTTTGAAGACAAAAACGTGGGCGTAGCCAAAGACGTATATTTCTCAGGTATTCAGCTATCAGGCAGCAATGACGATGCAAACTACAACCTGGTTACTTTAAGCGGAACTGCCAATGCTGACATTACAAAACGCGACCTGGCCTTATCAAACTTTGTTGCAGATAATAAGGTGTACGACGGTAGCACTGACGTAATCAGCGGAGATGGTTTCGACGATGACCGCGTTGCTGGCGATGTATTAGCTTTCGCTTACGACATGGCATTTGAAAACAAAAACGTGGGGGTAGCCAAAGACGTTAACTTCACAAGCATCGCAATTTCTGGCGGTGACGACAAGGACAACTACAACCTGGTTACTTTAAGCGGAACTGCCAATGCTGATATTACAAAACGCGACCTGGCTCTTTCCAACTTTGTTGCAGACAATAAGGTTTACGACGGTAACACTGACGTAATCAGCGGAGATGCTTTCGACGATGACCGCGTTGCGGGAGATGTATTAACTTTCACATACAATGTGGCTTTCGATAACAAAAACGTGGGCACTGAAAAAGACGTTGACTTCACAAGCATGGCAATTTCTGGTGGTGACGACAAGGACAACTACAACCTGCTTACAGGTAGCGGAACTGCAAATGCAGACATTACAAAACGCGACCTGGCCTTATCAAACTTTGTTGCAGATAATAAGGTGTACGATGGTAATACTGACGTAATCAGCGGAGATGCTTTCGACGATGACCGTGTTGCGGGAGATGTATTAACTTTCGCATACGATGTGGCATTTGATAACAAAAACGTAGGGGTAGCCAAAGACGTTGACTTCACAAGCATCGCAATTTCTGGTGGTGACGACAAAGACAACTACAACCTGGTTACTTTAAGCGGAACAGCCAATGCTGACATTACAAAACGCGACCTGGCCTTATCAAACTTTGTTGCAGATAATAAGGTGTACGATGGTAATACTGACGTAATCAGCGGAGATGGTTTCGATGACGACCGCGTTGCGGGAGATGTATTAGCTTTCGCTTACGATATAGCATTTGATAACAAAAACGTAGGGGTAGCCAAAGACGTTGACTTCACAAGCATCGCAATTTCTGGTGGTGACGACAAGGACAACTACAACCTGCTTACTTTAAGCGGAACTACCAATGCTGACATTACAAAACGCGATCTGGCTCTATCAAACTTTGTTGCAGATAATAAGGTTTACGATGGTAATACTGACGTAATCAGCGGAGATGGTTTCGACGATGACCGCGTTGCTGGCGATGTATTAGCTTTCGCTTATGATGTGGCTTTCGATAACAAAAACGTGGGCACTGAAAAAGACGTTGACTTCACAAGCATCGCAATTTCTGGCGGTGACGACAAGGACAACTACAACCTGCTTACAGGAAGCGGAACTGCAAATGCAGACATTACAAAACGCGACCTGTCTCTGTCCAATTTTATTGCAGACAATAAAGTATACGACGGAAATACCGACGTACTCAGCGGAGATGGTTTCGACGATGACCGTGTTGCAGGAGATGTATTAGCTTTCGCTTACGACGTGGCATTTGATAACAAAAACGTAGGGGTAGCCAAAGACGTTGACTTCACAAGCATCGCAATTTCTGGCGGTAACGACAAAGACAACTACAACCTGGTTACTTTAAGCGGAACTACCAATGCTGACATTACAAAACGCGATCTGGCCTTATCAAACTTTGTTGCAGATAATAAGGTTTACGATGGTAATACTGACGTAATCAGCGGAGATGGGTTCGACGATGACCGCGTTGCGGGAGATGTATTAGCTTTCGCTTACGACGTGGCATTTGATAACAAAAACGTAGGGGTAGCCAAAGACGTTGACTTCTCATCAATCGCAATTTCTGGCGGTGATGACAAGGACAACTACAACCTGCTTACTTTAAGCGGAACTGCAAATGCTGACATTACAAAACGCGACCTGGCCTTATCAAACTTTGTTGCAGACAATAAGGTGTACGATGGTAATACTGACGTACTCAGCGGAGATGCTTTCGACGATGACCGTGTTGCGGGAGATGTATTAACTTTCGCATACGATGTGGCATTTGATAACAAAAACGTAGGGGTAGCCAAAGACGTTGACTTCACAAGCATCGCAATTTCTGGTGGTGACGACAAAGACAACTACAACCTGGTTACTTTAAGCGGAACTACCAATGCTGACATTACAAAACGCGATCTGGCCTTATCAAACTTTGTTGCAGATAATAAGGTTTACGATGGTAATACTGACGTAATCAGCGGAGATGGGTTCGACGATGACCGCGTTGCGGGAGATGTATTAGCTTTCGCTTACGACGTGGCATTTGATAACAAAAACGTAGGGGTAGCCAAAGACGTTGACTTCTCATCAATCGCAATTTCTGGCGGTGATGACAAGGACAACTACAACCTGCTTACTTTAAGCGGAACTGCAAATGCTGACATTACAAAACGCGACCTGGCCTTATCAAACTTTGTTGCAGACAATAAGGTGTACGATGGTAATACTGACGTACTCAGCGGAGATGCTTTCGACGATGACCGTGTTGCGGGAGATGTATTAACTTTCGCATACGATGTGGCATTTGATAATAAAAATGTCGGGGTAGGTAAAGACGTTGACTTCTCATCAATCGCAATTTCTGGTGGTGATGACAAAGACAACTACAACCTGGCTACCACAAGCGGAACAGCCAATGCTGACATTACAAAACGCGACCTGGCCTTATCAAACTTTGTTGCAGATAATAAGGTGTACGACGGTAACACTGACGTAATCAGCGGAGATGGTTTCGACGATGACCGTGTTGCTGGCGATGTATTAGCTTTCGCTTACGACATGGCATTTGAAAACAAAAACGTGGGGGTAGCCAAAGACGTTGACTTCTCATCAATCGCAATTTCTGGCGGTGACGACAAGGACAACTACAACCTGGTTACTTTAAGCGGAACTGCGAATGCTGATATTACAAAACGCGACCTGGCTCTATCCAACTTTGTTGCAGACAATAAGGCGTACGATGGTAACACTGACGTAATCAGCGGAGATGGTTTCGACGATGACCGCGTTGCGGGAGATGTATTAACTTTCGCTTACGATGTGGCTTTCGATAACAAAAATGTGGGCACTGAAAAAGACGTTGACTTCACAAGCATCGCAATTTCTGGCGGTGACGACAAGGACAACTACAACCTGGTTACTCTAGGCGGAACAGCCAATGCTGACATTACAAAACGCGACCTGGCCTTATCAAACTTTGTTGCAGATAACAAGGTGTACGACGGTAACACTGACGTAATCAGCGGAGATGGTTTCGACGATGACCGCGTTGCGGGAGATGTATTAACTTTCGCATACGATGTGGCATTCGATAATAAAAATGTGGGCATAGCCAAAGACGTTGACTTCACCTCAATCGCAATTTCTGGCGGTGATGACAAAGACAACTACAACCTGGTTACTTTAAGCGGAACTGCCAATGCTGATATTACACCTCTAGATGTAACCGTTACGGCTGATTCTGACCATAGTAAAATTTATGGTGAAACCGATCCGGTATTTACTTATACTTCTGTTCCTGAATTGGGCTCAAAATTAACAGATACCGAAGTGATTGAATTCACCGGAGAACTTGGCCGCGTTGCAGGTGAGAATGTAGGTATTTATGCACTAACCCAAGGAACCTTGGATAACGTTAACTATAACATCACATTTGCAAGCAATACTTTCGAAATTACAAAACGCAGAGTGGCTGTTGCGGCTGATGCTTATCAAAGTAAAACCTACGGAGACTTAGATCCTGTATTTACTTATGCGTCAAATCCTGTACTTGGTTCAAAACTTCCAAATAACGAAGTCATTCACTTTGATGGTGAGCTGATTCGTACTGAAGGAGAGAACGTTGGTTTATATGCCATTGAACAGGGAACGTTGGACAATAGCAATTACGAAATTACCTTTGTAAGTAATGATTTTGAGATTACGACTCTTGACGTAACAGTTACCGTCGATGCTGACCAAAGCAAAACATACGGAGACCTTGACCCGGTATTTGAATATACTTCTATTCCGGCTGTTGGAGTAACCCTGGCCAACAACGAGGTAGTTGGTTTTGCCGGAGAACTCGACCGTGCAGCTGGCGAAGATATTGGATTATATGCCATTGGACAAGGAACTTTGGATAATCCGAACTACTCCATCAGCTTTATGACTGACAACTTTGAAATCACTAAATTAGCAGTAACGGTTACAGCTGATGCGGACCAAAGTAAAACATACGGAGACCTTGACCCGGTATTTGAATATACTTCTATTCCGGCTGTTGGAGCAACATTATCCAACGGCAAGGACGTTAGTTTTGCCGGAGAACTTGATCGTGCCGCTGGCGAAGATGTTGGATTATATGCGATTGGACAAGGAACTTTAGCTAATCCGAACTACTCTATCAACTTTATGTCCGACAACTTTGAAATCACTAAATTAGAGGTAACGGTTACAACCGATGCCGACCAAAGTAAAACATACGGTGAACTTGACCCGGTATTTGAATATACTTCTATTCCGGCTGTTGGAGCAACACTGACCAACAGCGAGGTAGTTGGTTTTGCCGGTGAACTTGACCGTGCAGCTGGCGAGGATGTTGGATTATATGCGATTGGACAAGGAACTTTGGCTAATCCGAACTACTCCATCAACTTTATAACCGACAACTTTGAAATTACTAAATTAGAAGTAACGGTTACAGCCGATGCCGACCAAAGTAAAACATATGGTGAAGCTGATCCGGAGGTATTTACTTACTCTTCCAGCCCGGAAATTGGTTCAACGCTTGCCAATAAGCAAACAATTGGATTTACCGGAGGACTAATTCGGGCCGAAGGTGAAAATACTGGCAGCTATGAGATTAACCTTGGAACACTGAGTAATTCGAATTACAATATTGCTTATATCAGCGACATTTTTGAGATTACGACTAAAGCACTAACCATTACTGCCGGTGACAAAACGAAAGAATACGATGGCGAAGTTTACAGTCCATTTACAGTAAGTTACGATGGTTTTGTAAACGATGAAGATGAAAGTGTTCTGGAAGGAGCACTTACATTCAGCGGGACAGCAGCCAATGCGGTTAACGCGGGTACTGACTATGTAATTACACCGGAAGGTTTAACTTCTTCGAATTACGAAATTACCTACGTTGATGGGCTTCTGGATATCACTGCAAAATCACTGACAATTACCGCCGATAATAAATCGAAAATATATGACGGTGAAGTCTACAGTCCGTTTACCGTAAGTTACGATGGTTTTATTGGTAGTGAAAATGAAAGTAACCTGGATGGTGAATTAACATTCAGTGGTTCTGCTGTTAACGCCACGGAAGTTGGTGCCGACTATATAATTACGCCGGAAGGATTCACTTCTTCGAATTACGAGATTACTTACGTTAGCGGCTCATTAATTATTGTACCACATATTGTTGGCGACACCAATGGCGATGGAATTATCGGTGAAGATGAGATTACCGGAGACATTAACGGTGATGGTATAATTAGTGACAATGAAATTACCGGAGACATTGATGGCGATGGAATAATTGGCGATGGAGAAATTGCTGGAGATACAAATGGCGATGGAGTTATCGACGAAAATGAAATTGCCGGAGATACGAATGGCGATGGACAAATGACAGATGGAGAAATCTCTGGAGATATCAACGGAGATGGACAGTTTTCTGAAAATGAAGTGGCCGGAGATATTGATGGCAATGGAAACATTGGCGGAAATGAGGTGGCAGGAGATGCCAACGGTGATGGTTTTATTGACGCATCGGAACTGGCGGGCGATACCAACGGTGATGGCTCAATTGGCGGATCCGAAATAGCAGGAGATACGAACGGAGATGGAGTAGTTGACATAGGTGAAATTTCGGGCGATGCCAATGGCGATGGCCAAATAGGAGCCGATGAAATTGCCGGAGACAGAAACGGTGATGGCAATATCGCTGCTGAAGAAATAGCAGGAGATATTGATGGAAATGGATCAATTAGTGGACTAGAGATTATTGGCGACAATGATGGCGACGGTCAAATTTCTTATTCGGAAATTGCAGGAGATGCCAATGGCGATGGAATAATTGGTGCAGGTGAGGCTAGAATGCTTGATCCAAATAAAGACCACATAAACATTATGAAGTTATTTACACCAAATAACGACGGTTTTAACGACTACTGGAAGATTTATAACATCCTGGAATTAGGCCGTGTGCAAGTTAAGATATACGACCGTTACGGAACACTTGTTTATGAATCTAGTGCATATCAAAATGATTGGGATGGTACCTCGAAAGGAGAATCAGTTCCTGAAGGTGGTTACATTTATCATGTAAAAACTGAACGAGCTGGTAATACAAACGGAGTAGTAAATATTGTTCGATAAACAAAAATAAGCTTGCCGAAATTATTTCGGCAGGCTTATCAAAAAATCATAAAAAAATAAACACGATGAAACGTTTAATATTAACAATGGTTATCTCTTTGCTGGCTATCTCAGCGATTTATGCGCAGCAATGGCCACTAAATGATAATTATTATATCAACAAATATAGTCTCTCATCCGCATATGCAGGTAATAGCGAAAATAAGAATGTGTTTCTTAGTTATCGCAGAGACTGGACTGGCGTAGCAAATGCCCCAAGTACGATACGACTAAGTTATCATGATGGCTTTAAATCAAACGCAGGTATTGGTGGGAAGTTAATTATGGACCGCATAGGAATTTTTAAAAACTTTTACGGCATGGCTACCTATTCTTATAAACTAGAGTCGATAAAACAGAAGATACTTTTCGGATTATCGCTTGGATTAAATCAAACCTCAATTGATTTTACGGATTATTACGGTGATCCCAATTTCGATTTAGATCCGTCATTGATAAATAGTGATGTAAACTCGAAAGTAAAATTTATTAGTGATTTTTCCGTGATTTATATTCAAGGGAATTTCCATTCCGGCATAATGCTATCAAACATAAGCTTTGGAGATTATAACTTCGAAAATACTGAAACGGAATACAATCCTTTTATCAATTTTCAATACCACGCATTATATACCTTGCCTCTAAAAGAAAGGTGGATACTTACCCCTTCAGTAATTTTTAGAGGTGGGAAACATTTTAGGAACAAATTAGAAATAGGTAGTCAGATAGAATACAATGAAAAATTCTGGGGGAACCTTGCCTTACGAGGGAAAAATGTTTTTTGTGTTGGATTTGGATTAAATGCAGGAGAACAAATTGTTGTAAATTATTCTTATAATTTTGCCACCAACATAGCTGTAAATACTTTCCAAAACCACGAGCTTACCGTAGGTTTAAACCTGTCGGCATTCTCAAAAAAATCGGACGAAGCATTTTTTGAAGAAAAGGAAACTGCCTATAATTATTAAATAATTACTTTATATTTAATGATGTTGTTAAAACAACCTCGTTGTAAGTTTTATAAAACAATACATAATATGTTTTCTTTATCGTAAACTATTTGTGCTAAGCGGATTTAACCGCTTAGCACATTGTAGTTTTGGGCAGCTACATTATAAACTAAAAATTATGGTTTAATCCAGGTATTACAATGTGTCTGTGGGCATCCCTATCATTAAGGATAAAAAACAATTTTAATTCTTTCACCCCAAAACAGTTCCCAACAAATTGCGCTTTTGTATTTGATAAAGTTTTATACTTTTATCGAATAATAAATAAGTTACAAGCTTTGACACCAAAGCAACTCAATAAAAAGAAAATAATAAACGACCCCGTTTTTGGATTTATCAACCTGCAGTCCGAAATTATATTCGACCTGTTGGAACATCCAATATTTCAGCGGCTTCGTCATATCAAACAATTAGGTTTATCTTATCTTGTTTTCCCGGGTGCTAACCACACGCGTTTTGAGCACGCTATAGGCACCGTGCATTTAATGCGCCAGGCCATTTCGGTGCTGAAAATTAAAGGGCATGAAATTACCGACGAAGAAGCAGAAGCTGTTACCATTGCCATTTTATTGCACGATATTGGCCACGCTCCTTTTTCGCATGTACTGGAAAATACATTGGTAAATATTTCGCATGAAGAAATTTCGCTGATGCTGATGCAGGAACTTAACCAGCAGTTTAACGGCAAACTGGATTTGGCAATCGAAGTATTTACCAATAATTACAAGAAGCAGTTTTTACACCAGCTTGTTGCCAGCCAACTGGATATGGACCGGCTGGACTACCTGAGCCGCGACAGCTTTTTTACGGGAGTGGTTGAAGGCACCATTGGTATCGACCGTATTATAAAAATGCTAAATGTGCACAACGACCAGCTGGTAGTTGATGTAAAAGGAATTTACTCTATTGAAAAATTTCTAATCTCGCGACGTCTGATGTACTGGCAGGTTTACCTCCATAAAACTGTTGTTGCTGCCGAGTTCTTATTAATAAATGTATTAAAACGTGCGCGGGAAATTATTACAAACGGCGGAGAACTATTTGCAACACCTACTTTAAAGGTTTTCTTAACAAACAACTTTACTCCTGAAGATTTTCGTTCAAACATTAAAATACAGGAGAAAAATGTATTGCAGTGGTATACGCTACTCGACGACAACGACATTTTGATCTCGATAAAAGAATGGCAAAATCATCCTGATCCGGTTTTATCGGAAATGGCAAAAAGTATAACAAACCGAAAATTACCCCGAACAAAATTCAGCGACAAACCTATTTCACCCACCAAAGAACAGAAGTATTTAAAGCAAATCGAGAAACAGATGATTTCCGACCCCGAACTGGCCAAATACTTCCTGATGACGGGCGTTATAACCAACAACGCGTACAACAAACACACCGAAAATATTTCGGTTTTATACAAGGATGGAACAATAAAAGAAATCAACGATGCATCGGACATAAACCTGTCTGCACTTTCAAAAACAGTGAAGAAGTATTTTGTGTGTTATCCTAAAGAATTGGACATTTACTAGTTAAAACCTATATTTGCATCGCCAAAAAAACAGATAATGGATTTTAAAGCTACGGATATCGCCTCTTTTTTGAATGGAGAAATTGTTGGTGATGGTGATGCAAGAGTATCAAATGTTTCAAAAATAGAGGACGGAAAACCAGGCACTTTGGCTTTCCTTGCCAATCCTAAATACGAGCACTACATTTATGAAACCAAAGCCTCAGTGGTGTTGGTTAATAAAAGTTTTTCTCCAAAGGAAGATATTTCAGTAACCCTTATAAAGGTTGACGATGCCTATCAGGCATTTGCGTCGTTACTCGATTTGTACGCACAGGCGAAAGCCAGTATGAAACAGGGAATTGAGCAACCCAGCTACATTGCCGAAAGCGCGACTCTTGGCCAGGACGGTTATGTTGGAGCATTCGCATACGTAGGCAACAATGCAACTATAGGGAATAACGTAAAAATATATCCGCAGGTACATGTTGGCGACAATGTAAAAATTGGCGATGACTGTATTCTTTACCCAGGCGCAAAAATATACGACGATTGCATCATCGGCAACCGCTGCATCATCCACTCAGGAGCAGTAATAGGGGCTGATGGTTTTGGTTTTGCACCTCAGAAGGATGGAACTTACAAAAAGATCCATCAAATTGGCAATGCCGTTTTGGAAGACGATGTAGAAATTGGCGCCAACACCACAATCGACTGTGGCACAATGGAATCTACCATCATCAGGAAAGGTGTAAAACTCGACAACCTCATTCAAATTGCACATAACGTTGAAGTTGGCGACAACACTGTTATGGCTGCACAAACCGGAGTTTCTGGCTCAACAAAAGTGGGCAAAAACTGCATGTTTGGCGGACAGGTTGGACTAGGCGGACATATTACCATTGGCGACAAAGTTACGCTGGGTGCACAATCGGGCGTTATTTCAAACCTGAAAAGCGATCAAACCTTGTTGGGGTCTCCGGCCATCGAAATAAGAACAGCTATGCGCGCTTATTCACTTCTGAAGAATCTTCCGGAAATTCGCCGCGATGTGCTTCAATTGAAAAAATCCATCAATACAGACAAAAAAAATTAAGAAATATTTCACTTTTCAATGGTTGTAAAACAAAAGACATTAAAAAACTCTTTTAAAATTGAGGGGATAGGATTACACACCGGTGTTAATGTAACAATGAATTTTTTACCTGCACCGGAGAATCATGGTTTTAAATTTAAACGTGTTGATCTGGAACACCAGCCAATAATTGACGCTGATGTGGATCTGGTAATCGACACATCGCGCGGAACACTGCTTGAAAAAGACGGTACGCGAATAGGAACAATTGAGCATGCACTTGCCGCGTTGGTGGGAATGGATCTCGACAACGTTTTAATTGAAGTAAATAACGAAGAAGCTCCGATTATCGACGGAAGCTCGAAATATTTTGTTGAAGCCATTGAGAAAGCCGGCGTTGTTGAGCAGGAAGCTGAGCGCGACTATTTCGAAATCAGCGAAAAAATCGAGATGTTCGACGAAAAGTCAGGTTCGCACATTATTGCACTACCCGACAACGATTACAGTTTAAATGTAATGATCTCGTTTCCGTCGGCAGTATTGAACAATCAATACGCTACACTCGAGTCAATCAAGGATTTCAAAACTGAAATTGCCGAATGCAGAACATTTGTTTTTCTTCGAGAAATTGAATTTTTGTTGAACCACAACCTGATTAAAGGTGGCGATCTGAATAATGCAATTGTAATCATCGATAAAGAGATCAGTCAGGAAGAACTCGACCGTTTGGCCGATCTTACCAATCATCCGCGAGTTGAAGTAAAACCGCAGGGTATTTTAAATAACCTCGATCTGCATTTCGACAACGAATGTGCCCGCCACAAATTATTGGATGTAATTGGCGACCTGGCTTTGCTGGGCAAGCGTATTAAAGGAAGAATTATTGCATCGAAACCGGGACACGGACCAAACACCATGTTTGCCGCTACCCTGAAAAAGCAGTTGAAAAAAGAAGCTGAGGCAGCTCCAAAATGTAATCCAAACGACGAGCCATTAATGGATGTAAACCGGATCAGAGAACTTCTTCCGCATCGTTACCCGTTTTTACTGGTCGACAAAGTCGTTTGTATTCAGGACGATGAAATAATTGGCGTTAAAAACGTTACTGTAAATGAGCCGTTCTTTCAGGGGCATTTCCCCGACGAACCAGTTATGCCGGGAGTTTTACTTGTTGAAGCAATGGCTCAATGCGGAGGATTACTCGTGTTAAGCAAGCAGGAAGGGCAATTTTCAACCTATTTCATTCGTATTGACAATGTTAAATTCAGAAAGAAAGTTGTTCCGGGCGACACACTGATTTTCAAATTAAAATTAACTTCGCCGATTAGAAGAGGAATTGCCAACATGAAAGGCACAACATATGTTGGTGACAAAATTGTTGCCGAAGGTGAATTTATGGCACAGATTGTTAAAAAGTAGATAATTAAAGACAGTTAAAAAGTATAAAATGAAACAACCATTAGCTTATGTCCATCCCGATGCAAAAGTTGCCGATAATGTAGTTATCGAGCCTTTTGTTTCAATTGATCATGATGTTGAAATCGGTGAAGGGACAAGAATTGGTTCAAGCGTAACTATTTTACCAGGAACTCGCATTGGAAAAAATTGTAAGATTTTTCCGGGTGCTGTAATTGGTGCAGCACCGCAAGACTTAAAGTTCCAGGGAGAATATTCAACCGTTGAAATTGGCGATAACAACACCATTCGCGAATTTGTGACCATTAACAGAGGTACTTCGGCAAAAGGAAAAACTGTAATTGGCAACAACAACCTTTTAATGGCATACGTACACGTTGCTCACGATTGTAAAGTTGGTAACAACATTATTCTTGTGAACAATGTACAATTGGCTGGCGAGGTTCAGGTTGACGACTGGGCTATCCTTGGTGGTATGTCTGCCGTTCACCAGTTTGTAAGAATCGGATCGCACGTTATGATTTCGGGTGGATCGTTGGTTCGTAAAGACGTTCCTCCTTTTATTAAAGCAGGTCGCGAACCACTTTCTTACGTGGGTATTAACTCAATTGGTTTACGTCGCCGTCAGTACAACAACGACAAAATTCGCGAGGTACAGGATATTTACCGTTACATCTACCAAAAAGGATTAAACACTGCACAGGCTGTTGAGATTATTGAGGCAGAAATGCCTGCAACTCCTGAGCGCGACGAAGTTTTACTTTTTGTAAAAGACTCGAAACGTGGTATTATCCGTGGTTATTTCCCGGATTAATTACCATCAGAAAATATTAAACAAAAAATGCCATCCGTCGATCGACGAATGGCATTTTTTTATCCCGAAAAACAGGGATATCGTCATCATATTCTAAGATATTATATCGCCCGCCTGGTTTATATTGGCGCCAACTCTCGGGAAAGCATCACTTTCCATGATTCCATCCCTGCGCCTCCAGCGGAATTGACGAGCCTCCTGTTGTTTGCAGATTAACCCCTTCGCCTGCCTCTGTCATATGACCAATAACAGTAAAATCAGGATCATTTTTTATTTTCTCATAATCATCAAGCGGCAGAGTAAACAACAACTCGTAATCTTCGCCACCGTTTAAAGCTGCCACCAGAGGATTTATATTGAACTCCTCCGCCATTTGTTTGGTTTGGTAGTCCATCGGCACTTTATCTTCAAACAAACTACAACCAACTCCCGAGTTTTTGCACAAATGCATAATTTCCGACGACAAACCATCCGAAATATCGATCATCGAAGTTGGTTTTATTCCCAGTCGTTTAAAGGCTGTAATAATATCTCCCCTGGCCTCCGGTTTTAACTGGCGCTCCAAAATATAATCATAACCATCCAGCTTGGGCTGCATGTTCTCGTTCACTTTAAAAACTTCATTTTCGCGCTCAAGCAACTGAAGGCCCATGTAGGCGCCACCCAAATCGCCCGATACACACAAAATGTCGTTGGGTTTTGCGCCGCTTCGCATTACAATATCTTCTTTCTCTGCTTCACCAATGGCGGTAATACTGAGTGTTAATCCGGTTAACGAACTGGTTGTATCGCCACCCACCAAATCAACATTGTACTGCTCGCAGGCCAAGTGAATTCCATCGTACAATTCCTCCAAAGCTTCTACCGAAAATTTACCGGAAACCGCCATGCTTACCGTTACCTGTTTGGGTATGGCATTCATGGCAAAAATGTCCGACAAATTTACTACCACAGCCTTGTAACCAAGGTGTTTCAACGGAACATACATTAGGTTAAAATGAATTCCTTCGGTTAACAGATCCGAGGATATTACCACTTGTTTTTCCTTAAAATCAAGAACCGCTGCATCATCGCCAACTCCTTTAACCGTACTTTCGTTTTTTATATTTATAGCCTTAGTTAATCGGTCGATTAAACCAAACTCTCCCAGCTCTGAAATATTCGTTTGTTTTCTTTCTTTATTCATTGTTAATAAAAGACGTTTTAGTCTGTTTTCATACGCTTTTCACCTGCAAAAGTACCTATAGTTTTATATCTTTGCAATTTATGCGTGAACAGGAACAAAAAAGTGTTGTTATTTAATCGAAATTACTGTTATTTATTGTATTAAGCTCCGGAAACTAATGGCTCGAAATGCCAGCGAAAAAATTCCGGCACCAGAAACAAGATTAGTAACAAGCTTTAAAAGAGACGCAAATTTTTAATCATTCAAGAGAGAGAAAGAGAGTCAGAAAATGGAAGAACAAGATAAAATATTGAATGACGTAACGCAAGGCGAATACAAATACGGTTTTGTTACCGATATTGAAACTGATATTATCGACAAAGGCCTTAACGAAGACGTAATTCGTTTGATATCTGCCAAAAAGGAAGAGCCGGAATTCATGTTGAATTTCAGACTGGAAGCTTACCGAAAATGGCTGAAAATGAAAATGCCAAACTGGGCTTATTTAAAAGTTCCGCCCATCGATTTTCAGGAAATTAGCTATTACGCTGCCCCTAAAAAAGGCCCAAAATATGAAAGCCTTGACGAGGTTGACCCGGAATTGATTGACACATTTAACAAACTGGGTATTCCGCTGGAAGAGCAAAAACATTTGGCAGGAGTTGCCGTTGACGCAGTAATCGACTCGGTTTCTGTAAAAACAACTTTTAAAGAAAGTTTAGCTGAAAAAGGAATTATATTCTGTTCGTTCTCGGAAGCAGTGAAAGAACACCCTGATTTGATAAAAAAATACCTGGGACAGGCCGTACCTGTTGCCGACAACTATTTTGCAGCATTGAATTCAGCCGTGTTTAGCGATGGTTCGTTCTGTTACATCCCAAAAGGTGTTCGTTGCCCGATGGAATTATCTACTTATTTCAGAATTAATTCAGCCAACACCGGGCAGTTTGAGCGCACACTTATTGTGGCCGACGATGATAGTTATGTAAGTTACCTGGAAGGTTGTACTGCACCGATGCGTGATGAAAACCAGCTGCACGCAGCAGTGGTTGAAATTATTGCACTTGATCGGGCTGAAGTAAAATATTCAACGGTTCAAAACTGGTACCCCGGCGATAAAAACGGTAAAGGTGGTATTTACAACTTTGTAACCAAACGTGGTATTTGCCGCGGCGAATCGTCAAAAATTAGCTGGACACAGGTGGAAACTGGTTCGGCTATTACCTGGAAATACCCAAGCTGTATTTTAATGGGCGACAATTCGGTAGGAGAATTTAACTCAGTGGCTGTTACCAACAATCATCAACAGGCCGATACCGGTTCTAAAATGATTCACATTGGTAGAAACACCAAATCAACAATTATATCAAAAGGTATTTCGGCCGGGAAAAGTGATAACTCTTATCGTGGATTGGTTAAGGTGATGCCTAAAGCCAAAAACTCGCGTAACTTTTCGCAGTGTGATTCCTTGCTTTTAAACGACACTTGCGGTGCACACACTTTCCCATACATTGAGGTTGGAAATAAATCGTCGGTTGTTGAGCACGAGGCAACAACTTCGAAAATTGGTGAAGACCAGATTTTTTACTGCAACCAGCGTGGAATCGATACCGAAACCGCAATTGGAATGATTGTTAACGGTTACGCCAAAGAAGTACTGAATAAACTTCCGATGGAGTTTGCCGTTGAAGCTCAAAAGCTTCTGCAAATCAGTCTTGAAGGTAGTGTAGGATAAACAAATTTTAAATAACTCAGGGCAAGAGCTCAAGCTCTTTCCCGCAACAGTATAGAAGTAAAGATGTTAAAAATTAAAGACTTATATGCTTCCGTTGAAGGAATGGAAATCCTGAAGGGAATCAATCTTGAAGTTAAACCCGGCGAAGTTCACGCTATTATGGGACCTAACGGTTCGGGAAAAAGCACACTTGCAAATGTGCTTGCCGGAAAAGAAGAATATGAAGTTACACGCGGAGAAGTTCTTTACGAAGGAGAAGATCTTCTCGATAAATCTCCTGAAGACCGTGCTAAAGATGGTATCTTTTTAAGTTTTCAGTACCCGGTTGAAATTCCGGGCGTACCAATGGTGAACTTCCTGAAAACTTCAGTAAACGAACACCGGAAGCACAAAGGATTAAAAGAACTTACTGCAGGCGAATTCCTGAAATTGATGCGTGAGAAAATGGATTTGGTTGACATGCATACCAAATTAACCAACCGCATGGTTAACGAAGGATTCTCTGGTGGTGAGAAAAAGAAAAACGAGATTTTCCAGATGGCACTACTTGAGCCGAAATTAGCAATTCTTGACGAAACCGATTCAGGACTTGATATTGACGCATTAAAAACAGTAGCCAACGGAGTTAACGCGCTAAAATCGCCTGAAAGGTCGACAATTGTGGTAACGCACTACCAGCGCCTGCTCGATTATATTGTACCCGATTTTGTACATATTCTTTACCAGGGAAAAATTGTAAAAACGGCCGGAAAAGAACTGGCTTTCCAACTGGAAGAAAAAGGGTACGACTGGATTAAATCAGAAAACGGAAATTAACATGAGCGTTTTAGTTGACAAAACAGATTTATCGCTAAAATATACCGCGCATTACAACGAAGTAAAAGACGAGCTTTTCGCAAACTCGTCCGATATTTTGAACGCTCAACGAAAAAAGGCGTTTCAGAACTTTGTTTTGCAGGGTATACCAACGCGAAAAAATGAAAATTATAAATACACCAACCTGAATCCGGCATTTGTGCCTGATTTTAAATTCATCCATACAAGGGAGGAAAAGAAAGCCGATATGGGCGAGGTTTTTCGTTGCGATGTTCCGCAACTGAACACCAACCTGGCACTGGTTTTTAATGGTTGGTTCTACAAAAACGAAACAGAAAAAGGAGATCTTCCGGAAGGTGTTATTCTTGACAGCCTCGACAGTATTTCGAAAGAAAGACCTGAGCTGCTGGAAAAATATGCAAGCCTGGCAAATGTTGAAGAAGACCCAATGGTGGCTTTGAACACTGCCTTTGCCAAAGATGGTTTTTTCCTTTATGTTCCGAAAAATGTGGTGGTCGAAAGTCCAATCCAGATTATTAATCTGTTGCAGGACGAAAAAGATACATTCTCTACTCAACGGAATTTTATCCTTGTTGAGGATGGTGCTAAAGTTCAGGTGCTGTTATGCGATCATACGCTGAACCTAAACCAATACGTAAATAACTCGGTAACCGAGATCTTTGCCGGCAACAATGCTGAAGTTGAGTTTTACACATTGCAAAATCAGCACAACAAAGCCACTAATATCAATTCGGTATTCATAGATCAGCAGCGCGATTCGCGTGCTACAACGCACACTGTATCGTTACACGGCGGTTTGATTCGTAACAACCTGCAATTTGCATTGAACGGAGAAAATGCCGAGGCCCACATGTTTGGAATGGCCTTTATGGACAAGAAACAACATGTGGATAATTTCACACAGGTTATTCATGCAGCACCTCATTGTGAAAGTAATCAGATTTATAAAAACGTGCTCAACGAAAAATCAACGGGTGCCTTCTCAGGAAGAATACACGTGGTTCGCGATGCACAAAAGACAAATGCTTTCCAGCGAAACAACAACTTGCTGCTGACCGACGAGGCAACCATGCAAACAAAACCTCAGCTAATTATTGATGCTGACGATGTAAAATGTAGTCACGGTGCAACAGTTGGCCAGATTGACGAAGAAGCGTTGTTCTACCTGCGCGCCAGGGGAATTAACGAAGATCAGGCTCGCCTGATGATGATGAATGCATTTGCCCACGAAGTGGTAAAAGAGATCAAACTGGAACCATTGCGCGACCGTATTGACGAACTGGTTGACAAACGCCTGCGAGGCGAAGTTGCCCGTTGTCACGATTGTGCTTATCAGTGCGATTGCTAAGATACAGAACAACTGAGCAGGTGACTTCGAGTCACCTGCTCAGTATATTTTAGAATAATCCAAACTCCCGAGCCAACTCACTATTTATCAAGTCACCATTTCTTTTCCCCGAATAATCCCAAAACGACGAAAACTCCCAATCAGCCAACCGGGTTACAACCCTTTTCTTTATAGTAATCTTATAAATATGATTGGGCGCAAAGTTCATAGGCAAATTAAGATTCAGATAATTAGGTATGAAATAAATGTGTACTCCAATAAAATTACAAAATCTTTTGCACCTTTGCATAACATCGACTGAGCAGGTGACTCAGAGTCTCCCGCTCAGTAAACAATGAGTCTATGAATTACGATATCGAAAAAATCAGATCATATTTCCCCATTCTCCAGCAAAAGATATATAATAAGCCGCTTGTTTATCTCGATACGGCCGCATCGGCGCAAAAGCCGGTTCAAGTGCTTTTAAAGCTTGAGCAGCTGCACAACGATTACTATGGCAACATCCACCGTGGAGCGCACTACATGGCTGATAAAGCAACGGTTGAGTACGAAGAGGTTCGCGATAAAGTTAAAGAGTTTATTAACGCCGCTTCGCGAAAAGAAATAATTTTCACAAAAGGAACCACCGAAAGTATTAACCTGGTGGCCAGTAGCTTTTGCGAGAAATATGTTTCGGAAGGCGATGAGATCATCGTTTCAGAAATGGAACACCACTCGAATATTGTTCCGTGGCAAATTGCCGCCGAAAGACGAAATGCAAAAATTGTAAAACTTCCGTTTAACGACGCTGGTTTGCTTGAGATAGAAAAGTTGCCGGAATTGATCACTCCGAAGACAAAACTTATCGCTGTTAATCACATCTCCAATGTATTGGGAACAATAAACCCGATTGCAGAGATTATTGAAATCGCCCACAAACACAATGTGGCTGTTTTGGTTGACGGAGCACAGGCATCGGCACACATGAAGATTGATGTGCAAAAACTCGATGTTGACTTTTACGCGTTCTCGGCGCACAAGGTTTACGGACCAAACGGAGTTGGTGTTTTATACGGTAAAGAAAAGTGGCTGGAAGAGATTCCTCCATACCAGGGAGGTGGACAAATGATTTCGGAAGTATCGTTTGACGGCACCAAGTTTAACGATTTACCCTACAAATTTGAAGCAGGAACACCTAACATATCGGGGCTGGCAGCTTTTGGTGCGGCAATTGATCTGGTAAACGAAATTGGCGTTGAAAACATTGGCAGTTACGAACACGAGTTACTGAAATATGCCACCGAAAAACTAAAAGCCATTAATGGTTTGAAGATTTATGGTGAAGCACCTCAAAAATCGGGAGTAATCTGTTTTAATATTGAAGGAGTTCATTCGTACGACCTGGGAATGTTGATAGACAAGATGGGAATTGCTATTCGTACCGGGCATCATTGTGCCGATCCGATAATGCAGCATTTTGGCATGTCGGCTTGTGCACGTATTTCATTTGGGATGTATAATACAAAGGAAGAGATCGATATTTTTATGGAAGCTTTGAATAAGGCACTTATGATGCTTTAGTTCACCTGGATAATTATCTAATCTAATTTCTGGCAAATTAAACTCACCCTCATTTCCTCTCTTTGCAAAGAGAGGGACGATAATGTCGAAGACTTTATCAGGGAGAGTATCCCAAATGCAAGCAAATCCTATAAAAACAGATAATCACTCATTTAAAAAGAAAATGCCATCCTAATTGAACAAGCAATCGGATGGCATTTTTTATATCGGAAATTCCACTAAAAGTATTTCTAATAATTCGATTCCTTAATTTCGAAATATGCCTGTGAGTGCTGACATGCCGGACATAATTTCGGTGCGGCAGTTCCTTCATGAATAAAACCACAGTTACGGCATTTCCACACCACTTTATCGCCACGTTTAAATACTTTCCCTTCCTCAAGGTTATTGTACAAGGTACGGTAGCGGTTTTCATGTGCTTCCTCAACGCGGGCAATTAATTTAAATGCCATGGCAATATCTCTAAAACCTTCCTCCTCTGCAACTTTAGCAAACTCAGGATAAAGTTCTGTCCACTCTTCGTTTTCACCGTCGGCAGAAGCTTTCAGGTTCTCCATAGTAGTACCAATTTTTCCGGCAGGGTAAGTTGCAGTGATTTCAACCATATTCCCCTCTAGAAATTTAAAGAAACGTTTGGCATGCTCTTTTTCGTTCAGTGCCGTTTCTTCAAAAATCGCTGCTATTTGTTCCAATCCTTCTTTTTTGGCTTGCTTTGCAAAATAATCGTAACGCATACGTGCCTGAGACTCTCCGGCAAATGCTTTTAATAAATTCTGTTCGGTTTTTGTACCTGCTAACTTTGTCATTTTTCTCCTGATTTTTAGTTTTTCTGTTCGGAAGTTTAAAGATAATGATTTCGACATTTGTAAACTATACAAAAATATAGTTTTGAATTAGTCTGAATAAACGGCTCCCGTCATTGTCATAAACAAGAAATTTACGATCTTTGCTAACTCTTAAAATGATATTTATGAGCATGGAAGAAATTCAGCAGGAGATAATTGAAGAGTTTTCGATGTACGAAGACTGGATGGACAAATATGGATACCTGATTGAATTGGGGAACGATTTGGAAGAACTTGACGCCAAAGATAAAAACGACCAAAACGTTATTAAAGGATGCCAGTCGCGCGTGTGGTTGGTAGCCGAATTAAAAGATGGTAAAATATACTTCAAGGGCGAGAGCGATGCCGTTATCGTAAAAGGTTTAGTGGCCTTGTTACTTCGTGTTGTTTCGGGCCGTACACCAAAGGAACTGCTTGAAACAGAGCTGCACTTTATCGACGATCTGGGGCTGAAACAACACCTGTCGCCTACCCGTTCAAACGGTCTGCTTGCCATGGTAAAACAAATTCGTTTATACGCTGTTGCTTATAGCAAGATTGCAGGATAAGGAGGTAACGAAATGGATAAAAGAATAGATTTAATTATAAATAACCTGAAAGAGGTTTACGACCCGGAAATTCCGGTTAACGTTTACGATCTGGGCCTGATTTACAATGTTGATGTTGACGAGAACAACCAGGCTAATATTTTAATGACACTTACCGCACCGGGCTGTCCGGTGGTTGATGTGTTGGTTGACGATATTACCCAGGCCGCCCAATCGGTTGACGGTATAGAAAAAGTTGATGTAGAATTAACGTTCGAACCACCGTGGGATAAATCAATGATGAGCGAAGAAGCCCGACTCGAATTGGGATTCTTTTAACGATAAAGAAAAGGGCTGCTATTATAAAATGGCAGCCCTTTTTTTATTACTCATTTCAACCTTTCTTATTCAATTTTCAGCGGCTTATCCACTTTTGCTTTTAACAGTGCAATATCCAGTACATCCATAATGGTATTTACAAAGTGGAATTTCAATCCTTTTATGTAAGCCTCTTTTATATCCTCTAGGTTTTTCTTGTTCTGTTCCGAAAGAATGATCTCTGTAATTCCGGCACGTTTAGCGGCAAGAATTTTCTCCTTAATACCTCCTACCGGAAGTACTTTACCGCGTAAGGTGATCTCTCCTGTCATTGCCAGGTTTTTCTTCACTTTGCGTTGTGTAAATGCCGATGCCAGCGATGTAACCATGGTCACCCCTGCCGACGGACCATCTTTTGGAATAGCACCTTCAGGAACGTGAACGTGTACATTCCATTTTTCGAAAACTTCAGGATTTAGATCCAGCTCATCAGCATGCGATTTTAAGTATTCGTGTGCCAGCATTGCCGACTCTTTCATTACATCACCCAGGTTTCCGGTAAGTGTTAAAGCACCTTTCCCTTTGCTGAGACTGGTTTCCACAAACAGAATCTCGCCACCAACAGCTGTCCAGGCCAAACCGGTTACCACTCCGGCAAATTCGTTACCCTGGTATTTTTCTTTTGAATACTCGGTAACACCCAGATATTCTCGCACATCAACTTTGGTCAGTTTTTTATTGTATGATTCTTCGAAAGCAATTTTCTTGGCAACACGACGAATTAGTTTTGCCAGCTTTTTATCCAGCTCACGTACTCCACTCTCACGGGTATATCCATCAATAATCAGTTCGATAACATCTTTCGGGAAAGTAATATCCGATTTCTTCAAACCATGGTTTTCCAGCTGCTTTGGAATAAGATGCCTTTTCGCAATCTCAATTTTTTCCTCTACCAGGTAACCACTCACCTCGATCAATTCCAAACGGTCACGTAAGGGCGGTGCAATTGTGCTCAGCGAGTTGGCTGTGGCAACAAACATAACTTTCGACAAGTCGTAATCATGCTCAACGTAGTTATCATGGAACTCGCTGTTTTGCTCCGGATCAAGCACTTCAAGTAATGCCGAGGCAGGGTCGCCATGAAAATGTTTCGACACTTTATCGATCTCATCCAGAATAAATACCGGATTCGATGATTTTGACTTTTTAATATTCTGAATAATACGCCCCGGCATTGCTCCGATGTAAGTTTTTCGGTGTCCGCGAATCTCCGACTCGTCGTGTAAACCACCCAAACTCATTCGTGCATATTTGCGGCCCAAAGCGCGCGCTACCGATTTTCCCAACGATGTTTTTCCAACTCCCGGAGGACCGTACAAACAAAGGATCGGAGCTTTCATATCGTTTTTCAATTTTAACACGGCCAGGTGCTCCAGCATCCGTTCTTTCACTTTCTCCAGTCCGTAGTGGTCTTCATCCAACACTTTGCTGGCGTGTTTCAAATCGAAATTATCCTCAGTGTATTCATTCCAGGGCAAATCAAGCAAAGTCTGGCAGAAGGTAAACTGTACCGAATATTCGCCGGCTGCCGGATTTAAACGACCTAGTTTTTCCACCTCGCGATGGAAAAATTCATCCACATCTTTGTTCCACTTTTTCTCTTTCGCCTTTTCTTTTAGCGCATTAATTTCCTGCTCAACCGGATTTCCGCCCAACTCATCCTGAATAGTTTTCATTTGCTGGTTTAACATGAACTCGCGCTGTTGCTTGTCCATGTCGGTTTTCACCTTTTTCTGAATGTCCTGTTTCAGCTCCAGCATCTGCACTTCTTTCACCAAAAAACTGATGGCTTGCACACCACGGTCTTTCAGGCTTTCAATCTCCAGCAGCTTTTGTTTGTCGTCAACACTAATATCAGTATTCGAGCAAATAAAGTTGATCAGGAAAGTGGAGTTCTCGATATTTTTAACGGCAAAAGTGGCTTCGGGCGGCACGTTGGCCGAGAACTGCGCAACCTTAATCGACAGGTCTTTCAACGAACCAACAATGGCATTAAACTCATTGTCGTCTTTCGATGAAATATCGGTTAACGGTTCAACCGATGCTTTAAAATAGGGCTCTTCGCTAACAAACTCATTAATTCTAAAACGGCGTTTCCCCTGAATGATTACAGAAGTCGATCCATCGGGCATTTCCAGCACCTTCATAATTTCGGCCACTGTACCAATTTCGTATAAGTCAGCTGCTTCGGGTTTGTCAACCGTGTAATCTTTTTGCGCCACAGTGCCCAGCAATTTGCTTCCCTGATTTACGTCGCGAATGAGCTTCAACGATCGCTCGCGGCCAACGGTAATTGGCAAAACCACACCCGGAAATAAAACAGTGTTACGCAACGGCAAAATCGGAAGAACCGATGGCACTTCCACATTCTTTAAATCCTTGTCATCGCCATCGGCAATAATTGGAAGAAAGTCTGATTCGTTATCCATCATTCCCGATCCGAACATTGTTTGAAAAGCTGTATTTTTATATTTACCCATATTTCGTATTTATTATAATGACATTCTGTCGCTAAACAGACAGAACAGGCAAAACATTGCCGGTTTTATGTGCGGGGTACAATAACGCAATTGCCATGCCATTTACACAGACTGCTTACATTGTCGGATTGTTCACCGGAATTCGGGAAATAACCCGACAAAATTGCATTAAAACGTTTTGGGGAACGACATTTCTGAACTTTTAGAAATAAAAAAAGCATTCATCAAAACGACGAATGCTCTTCTCTATATCGGTAAGAAATATTATTTCTTTCTGTTTTCCATGTGTTTACCGTAACGGCTCATGAATTTATCAACACGTCCTGCAGTATCCACAAGTTTAGTTTTACCAGTGTAAAACGGGTGCGAAGTGTTTGAAATCTCCAGTTTGTAAATCGGGTATTCAACACCGTCGATAGTCTCTGTCTCTTTTGTATCAACAGTAGAGCGGGTAATAAAAGTATGTCCGTTCGACATATCTTTAAATGCTACCAATCTGTATTCCGTTGGATGAATGTCTTTTTTCATTTTGCTTTATTTTTTTATTGAATGGTTACACTCTCTTGTGCAATCCATTCGAAAATTTATATTTCTACTCTAAATTTCGGGCTGCAAAGATATATATTGTTTGCAACTTTCCAAAAACTTATTCTATTTATTTGCTTATTAAACAAGTTGTTAAAACTAAGAAATCAATGGTGCTTTTATTACCTTCTTACTCCGATCGAACATATACCGCATAGTGTAGTGCGTTTTGGCCTTTTTAGCTCCTGTTGCCTCGTAAATTGAAATAATTTTCGGGTTAAAATCACCGGCCCACGACAACTCAACTTCCTTGTAATGTTGGTGCGATTTCTTTTTCATAATCTGCTCCTGATGCCAGAAAATTCCGGATTCGATACCTGCACGCTGGTATTTTGGATCAACTCCCATCAGAAAGATCCGGGTTCGATTCATCACCTTTTTCTTTTTGTAATAAAAGAACTTTAATATACCGGGCAGATTCAGTTTGCCGTTTAGTTTTATCAGTAACTGATTAATATCCGGAATCATCACAAACATTGCTATCGGCTTGTCCTCGGCGTAAGCAAACCAGATCATTTCCGGATCGAGAATTGCTTTCGACTCAGTCAAAAAGTCGTATAGGTCATCCGGATCGAGAGGTTTGTAATGCTCGTGAAACGACCAGGCTGCATCATAGATCTCACAGAAATCTTTTACAAACTTATCGGTTTGTTTAAAATCGAAATGTTTGAACTGATATTGTGGTTTTTTAGCCACCCAGCCGGCAATTTTCCAAAAACGTTCGGGAAACGGCACGGTGTAATCGAGGTGGAAACAATACTGGTCGAAATACACTTCGAAACCAAATCCGCGAAATAGCTTCTCGTAATACTTTGGATTGTAAGGCATACCAAACCCCTGTGGCATAAAACCATCAACCAGCAATCCCCAGTTTACATAGTTCTCGCCAAAATTTATCGGGCCATCCATGGCTTCCATGCCATTTTCATTGTTCCAGTCGGCAGCCGCTTTAAAAAGTTTATTGGCTGCTTCCTGATCGTCGATGCATTCAAAAAAACCACAGCCACCGGTTGGTTGCTCGTAAGTTTTTGCCAGGTTGAAATTTATAAATGCAGCAATCCTGCCAACCAGGTTGCCATTGTCGTCAATCAAAATCCAACGAATAGCTTTTCCATTCCGAAAAGTTTTGTTCTTTTTCGGATCAAAAATTCCCTCAACCATCCCTTGTAAGGGAGCGGCCCAGTTCGGATCATTCTTATAAATGATGTGTGGTACCTGGTGAAATTGTTTCTTCGTTTTTTTGTCAACGACTTCTAGTAACTGCATTCCATTAATTTGTCGCAATAATAGTTTAAAAAACAAAAATACGTAGCATTTTTATTCAATAATCGGAGCTCGTACAAATTCTTTCTCCCGATTGAACAAATAACGCAGTGTACAATGAGTTTGCGTGCGATCTGCTCCGAATGATTTGAACATGGCATTCATCTTCGGATTAAAATCTCCGATCCAGCTCATTTCCATATCGTCGTACCACGATTTTCGTAGCATCACTTTCTTCAGATGATGAAAAATTGCCGATTCAATTCCCTTGCCCTGGTAGCCGGGAACCACACCCAGAACAATTACGCGGCACCGCGTAATCGTTTTGCGCTTTTTCAAATACAGCAATTTTAATCCCTGCCACAAACTCAGGTTCCCCGTTTTTAATTTTTGTATAATTTGATTCAAATCCAGTATCTGCATAAAAAAGGCAATGGGCTTTCCGTTGTGATAGGCATACCAAATAAATTCCTCATCGAGAATAATTTTTGCACTCGACAAAAGATCTTTGAGCAACTCAAATTTAATCGGTTTATAATTTCCGTGATTTCCCCACGCTTTTTCATGAATCTCGATAAAATCACGGATATACTTATCCTGATTTTTCATGGAAAAGTGCTCAAAAGAGTATCCCGGTTTTTTGGCCACCCATTCTGCTATTTTCCAAAACCGATCAGGCAAATCGGGATTTGTTACATCTAAAGAGTAGCTGTATTGTTCGTAATAGGTTTTAAAACCATAGGCGGTAAATAGATCGTTGTAGTACTGCGGGTTGTAGTTCATCCCAAAAGTTTGTGGCCGGAATCCGTCTTTTAGCAATCCCCAAAAAAAGAAGTTCTCATCGAAATTAACCGGGCCATCCATGGCTTCCATGCCTTTTTCTTTCAGCCACTCGCGAGCTGTGTCAAACAGTGTAAAAGCTGCCTGCTGGTTATTCACACACTCGAAAAAGCCACAACATCCTGTCGGCTGATCGTAGCCCGAAGAATAATCATCGTCGTAAAATGCGGCAATCCGACCAATAAGTATTTCATCTTTTTTTAATACCCAACGCCGTGCATCGCCTTTTTTGAAACGGCCGTTTTTTGCGGGATCAAAAGTATTTTCGATCATTGGCCGAAGCTGGGGAATCCAATTGCGATCCTTCTTATAAATTATTTCCGGTACTTTATGAAAATCATCAACCAGGTTTTTACCGGTAACCTGTATAACCTCCATAGCCTTTCTGGTTTATGCTTTAAAAATATTCGAAAATAATACTTCGTGGCTAAAAAAGAAAAGAGGACTTACTCTTTTCAGACAGAATAAGTCCTCTTTTAAAATTGAATTGAGGTATTTAATTTCTACTTGCTAATTTCGATAACAAACGCAAAATTTCGAGGTATAACCAGATTAACGTTACCATCAGTCCAAATGCGCCATACCACTCCATATATTTTGGAGCACCCGACTCTGCTGCCCTCTCGATGAACGAAAAATCGAGCACCAGATTTAATGCTGCAACAGCAACAACAACCAAACTAATCCCAATACTAAGGTTCGAATTACCATGCAAAAACGACATTTCGGCACCAAACATTCCGGCAATAAAACTGACAAAATAAACCAGTGCAATACCGGCAGTTGCCGCCACTACTCCCATCATAAATCGTTTAGTAACCTTTATAATTCCCGAGCGGTATAAAAAAAGCATCACCATAAAAACTGCGAGTGTTAGCATTACTGCACGCATCACAATTCCGGAATACTGCATTTCAAATATTGCAGAAATCCCTCCAAGAAAAAGTCCTTCGAAAATGGCATAAATTGGTGCTGATATTCCTGAACTTTGCGGACGAAACACCGTTACCAGAACCGTGATAAAACCTCCGATTCCGCCAATGGCCAACCACGGTCCCACTGCTGCCAGTCCGGCTTCAGGATTTGTGGCAACAACATCAAAAAACTTATTCCAGGTAAAAACCGCGCCGGCAATTACCAAAAGCAGCATTAGAGCTGTTTTATTTATTGTTCCGTTTACAGTCATTACATCCGACTGTGTTGTATAATCTCTGCTAAAAGCTTTTTCTTTTAATACAGGATTTGAAGATTTTGAGATATTCATCATTTTCTTAAAGTTATATATTCAATACTCAGATTTTTGTTTTTACTGAATCGCGACAATAATAACAAAGAACCTGCCATGAAGTTTCGCACTGACAGCTTTGCAGTTAAAGAAAGTTAATTGTAAAAGATGCGAGACCTGAGTTGCGAGTTGCGAGTTGCGAGTATCCGGTATCGAGAATCCAGCATCCAGGATCCCTTCAGGGCTATTCCTTAAATTGTTCCTGAAAATAATCACTGGTTAACTCCTCAAACAAACTCTCGCCAAGCTTCACGGCATTTTCCGATCCGCTCAACTGAAATTCTTTTGCCAGTTCTATGCACTGTTCATTCAGCATTTTCGAGCGGCTTCCCATTCCAATTACCGAACGATAGATTGGTGTATACAACTTTTTATCTTTTGCCAGAGTTGTCAGTTCCTCGAAAAAAGGCTCAAACATTTCGTCGATGGCATTTTTGTCAGTAATTGCGAGTCGCCCAATCAGGTGAACTCCGGTAAAACGCACCAGGTGCTTTTTGCCTCGGCACCACTCCAGCGCTTTTACAAAAGCAAACTTGCTTTTCACCCACAAATTGGTTGAGGCTTGCTCTGCAATCTCACTATTATCAAAACTTTTTGTCCAGAAATCCATCTGCTCTTCGGTCACTTCAACCGGATTATCAATCAGCGTAGCCAAAATCATTGTTTCGCGCCACTGTTTGTTCCAAAGTTTAAGCGCCAGCAAATGATCGGCTTCGTACGATTGGGCAATTTCGCGCAAATCGAGCAACGAAACGCCCCAGTTCATTTTATAAGAAATACCACTTTCGTTCATCGCCGCGGCAACTTCACCGCTCTGGCGCAAGCGAATTACTTTTATCAGCTGCTGAAATTTCTTTTCCGTTTCCTGGTTATCGAGAATAAAATCCATTATTGCTTCTTTGCGTTTTACTGTTCAACGAACAAAAATATAAAAAGCACCAGTATTTCTTTGTTTTCGTGAAAAAGCTTAATCAAAGCAATTATTTTTATGATATTTACATAAAATGAGACACCTTTTTTAGTGCATGAACTTTTCCAGCCATTTCAGAAATAGATTACAACGGTTTAACCAAAGTGAGTTTTATAGAGATATTGCTTCGCTTTTTACCGGAATGGTGCTGGCACGTGCTGTTCCGTTTGTTTTTGCCCTGGCAATTGCACGTTTGTATGCACCCGAACAGTTTGGCGATTTTGTGCTTTACCTTACCATTGCATCGGTACTTTCAATCATCTCCACCGGCAAATACGAGAAGGCAATTATACTGGTTGGAACCTCAGATGAACGAAAGCTGATCGGGAGTTTTGCGCAGAAAATAAATGCTGGAGTAAATTTAGTTGCGCTGGCAATAGTTGGTCTTATCATTTTGGTTTGGCAGCCCGGCACCAGCGAAAGAATGCATTTACTACTGCTTCCATTCTACTCCTTCTTTTTTAGTGCTATTCAACTGATTCGAAATATTTATATCGCCAAAAAGCAGTTTAGCCGGCTATCGGTTTTGGAAATTACAAGGGCGGTTTTAACAGGAGTACTACAATGCGCATTCTTTTTATTTCCGGCAACAGGATTGTTTTTAGGAGCTGTAGTTGCGCAACTTTTTACATTTTTCGTTTTCTCATTCCGGGTTGATGAAGCAAGTTTATTTCGTCTCGGGAAATTTAATTCGGAAGAAAGAGCACTGGCGCAGCGTTACATTAAATTCCCCAAATTTTCGATCGTTTCAGAGGTAATGAATTTTATTAGCAGCCAGCTTCCTGTCTTTCTTTTTAAACCGTTTTTTGGAGACAAAATGCTGGGATTGTATTCCTTTTCGCACCGTTATATCAGTGTGCCGGTTCAATTATTAAGCATTTCCATTTCCAGTGTTTATATACAAAATGCAAAAACGCTTGAGCAAACACCGGCCAAACTTAAAGAACTGACATTCTCACTTTTCCGAAAACAGGTCCTTCTAGGCATCATTCCTTTTGCGGTACTTGGTTTTTGGGGGCAACAAATTTTTAGCATTTTATTTGGTGTGGAATGGGCATTTTCTGGTTATCTGGCTCAGTTTATTGCACCCTGGCTTTATTTTGTAATGCTGGGTTCTCCGTTATCAGCCATCCTGATTGTTAAGGAAAAGCAAAACATATCGATGTGGTACAACATATTGTTGCTGATTGCCCGGATTGCCAGTTTACTGCTTGGCGGTTTAATCCTTAAAGATGTTGTTTTAACCGTGATTTTGTATAGTCTGTCGGGTGTGGTATTTTTTGCATTCCTGACGATTTACTCTCTGTTTTTGGCAGGTGTAAATTTGAAACAAGCAGGTATTTACTTTCTTAAAATGGTACTTTTGGTTATTCCAATTGCGCTGCTTAAAATTTGGTTGTAAGAATGTTGTATCTGGAAAAATATAAATGGTCGACAGAAAAAAATGTCAGTGTTACCGGCTTTGCCTGGCTGGGAGAAGAATATTTCTGCGGACACGATTTTGTGGAGCAAACGCAACAACATATTACTGATTTCGGGCAATTTAAAGATTTTGTTTCCCGATTGAACGGACAATTCTCCATCGTTGTGAAAAACGAACAAGAAACATGGGCAACGTGCTGCCACACCTGGAGTTTTCCGCTGTTCTATAAAACCGACAATGGTAATTTTTTCATTAGCGATCAACCGGAAAAGCTGCAGCAAACCAACGCAGACAAAGAAATTGACACATTTGCATCCTCGTATTTTTTACAATTTGGAGTAACGCCTTTTGAGCACACTTTAAATGCAACTATCGCACAAGTTCAACCGGGTGAGATTATCTGCCTCAAAAATAAATCAGGAAATGTAACTTCTGATTTTGGATTTCAATTTCACCCCAAACCAAGTGCAAAACAAACTCCCAAAGCTATTGCAACTCATCTCCGAACCGTTTTTGAGAAATACTACAAGCAGCTTAAAAACAAACAAGTACTATTGCCCCTTACCCGTGGTTACGACTCGCGGCTACTGGCTTGTTTGTTAGCAGAGTTCGGCCATAAAAATGTTTTATGTGCCACCTGGGGAAGAAAAAACAATAGCGAAAAACAAACAGCTCAAAAGGTGGCCGAGAAACTGGGATTTCAGTACCGCTTTATTGAATACAACGAAAAACTGATCAATAATTTTAAAACCGATCAGACATTTACGGACTATGCAAATAATTCCGGACATTGGTCGTCGATGCCGTATTTACAGGATTATTTTGCTGTAAAGTTTTTGAAAGAAAAGAAACTCATCAACGAAAATACGGTTGCGTTCCCCGGTCATCCCGGCGACTTTTTAAGAGGCGCACACCTCAATAATTCAATTCTTGAGCTTAAAACTTCAGAATTGGGAGCAGCTCTTATAAAAACATTGGGAACTTCACTTCCGGCAAAGCCTGATTTTAAAGTAGCCTTGCAAAAATACCTCGAAGTGAATCTTTTAAAACAAAATGGTACTTCTCCGGCTGAAGCATACGAAATTTGGGATCTACAGGAGCGACAATGCAAATTTATAGGCAACTCGAACCAGGTTTATTCCTATTTCGGAGTTGATGTTTTAATG
The DNA here is from genome assembly GCF_963675065.1 of uncultured Draconibacterium sp. Classification (NCBI taxonomy): domain Bacteria; kingdom Pseudomonadati; phylum Bacteroidota; class Bacteroidia; order Marinilabiliales; family Prolixibacteraceae; genus Draconibacterium; species uncultured Draconibacterium sp. Next base: position 905,020 of record NZ_OY775905.1, read on the forward strand.
CCGCTATTTGATAAAGAAAGCCTTCAGTTTTTTACAGGAATTGATGCCCGAAACAAAAATCGGGAGCAACTTTACAACCGTTCGCTAGAAGAACATTTTTTCACAAAACACGGGGTTGATTTTGATTTGAAGCAGGTTTCCGATCAGGTAAATTCGAAAAAGGAAAACCTAAAAACCCGGCTGATAAAAGCAGCTCCTCATCAATTAAAAACCTTGTACTACCCCATGAACGACGGAATATTTTACCGAGAAATAACCGACCAATTGCGGCAAAATCTACCAATGAAACATCCGGTTAAACCGCATTCGTTTAATGCCTACATTGTTCAGTGGTATTTGCAATTTTTGGCTTCTCAATCTAAATGACAAACTATTCCGTTCATTCCAAATTTGGTTATATTTGTTAAAAACGAGCAAAAATGATTCAACTTAAAGGCTGGACACGCAATACACTTTTTATTGTCGGATTTCTGTTTATCATTTTTTTGGTGTGGTATTTCAGCGCCATAGTCACCTACATTCTCATTTCGGTGGTGCTTTCGTTTATAGGCCGCCCGCTAACCCGCTGGCTGGTAAAAATAAAATACAAACGTTTTAAAATTCCCAAAGGTCTGGCAGCTTTAGCTACGCTTGTAAGTTTATGGATCGTTTTTATTTCTTTTTTCAGATTTATTATTCCACTCTTACTCAGCGAAGTAGAAACCCTGTCGCAAATTGATTTTACGCTCGTTCTCGATTCCATTGAAGACCCCCTACTGAATCTCATGCACTTTTTCAGCAAAGACACCGTAAGCATCGAATCGAAGAATTTTATGGATATTGTTACGGAAAGTCTGGGGGCTGAAATTGATTTTTCGCAGGTGTCGAATTGGTTTGGACTGGTTGCCGGAACTATTGGAGAACTTTTAATCGGTTTCTTTTCCGTTTCTTTTATCACCTTTTTCTTTTTGAAAGAAGAAACCATGTTTAGCACCTTCATCATACTACTGGTTCCTACCCATTTAGAAGAAAAAGTTGCCCATATTCTTCATTCTATTTCCTACCTGCTACGACGCTATTTCATCGGCCTTCTTTTAGAAGTTTTTATGGTAATGTTACTCGACACCATTGGCCTTACCATTGTGGGCATCGAATTCAATCACGCGGTAGTAATTGGATTGTTCTGTGGAATGTTCAACGTTATTCCATATCTGGGGCCGTGGATGGGTGCAGCACTCGGCTTACTTATCGGGGCAGCTTTACATATTAATCTCGATTTTATGAACGAAGTTTTACCCACTTTAGGATGGATGACAGTGGTTTTTATTTCTGTTCAGGTAATCGACAACGTTCTTTTTCAGCCACTTATTTATTCCAGCAGTGTTAAAGCACACCCACTTGAGATTTTCCTTGTAATTATGGCCGCCGGAAGTATGGCCGGAATTATCGGAATGATCCTCGCTATTCCTGTTTACACCATTCTCAGGGTAATTGCTGCCGAATTTTTCGAGAACATGAAACTAGTGAGAAAGCTTACCGAACAACTCGAAAAAGAGAAAACTGAAGGCTGAAAATTCCACTCTTAATCGATATTAGAAATTAAAAAATCATTTCTCATAAATGTAACCAATCGCATTTTTCAAACATTCTCAGCTATTTAACGTAAAATTTTGAATTCTTTCAGAACCTTCAGGTCTTTTTATTGTTAATAGGATAAGTCTGGATAAAAAGGCCTTTAATTTATTACTAAACTTAACAGAATGAGAGAACACTTCTTTTGGGGAGGTTTCATGAAAAAAACGCAAATTTTCATATCCCTGTTCGCATTTGTTACTTGTATTTTGCTATCCAATAATTTGTATGCCGATTCTTCCGAATCTGTTGTAACTGAAGGGCATTCGCACGAAGACATAAAACGTGGAGAACGTTTTTTCAAAGGATTACTACCCTTCGATCGTGAGTATTCGTCATGTGTATCCTGTCATAATTTAAATCGTGTCGACACGCTAAACTGGAATCCTTCGGCAATGGATATTGCAATAAAATATGTGGATAAGGATTTTGAATCGTTTCAAGCCTCGGTAATAAATCCGGTTGGCATAAAAATGGAAGCTTCGCATGCTAATTTCGATATTTCAGAAGAAGATTTGAAAACCGTAAAAGTTTATTTAGACAATTTGTCGCATACCGGTGTTCCTCCGGCCAAACCAACACATTACAACCTCATTCTGTTTCTGTTTTTAGGGTTGCTGATTACCTGGGCAGTTGTTGAACTGATCTTTATCCGAAAAATAAAACTGAAATTTATTCCTTTAATAATATTACTTGGCGCTTTTGGCTGGCAGGTAAAAATGATAGTTACCGATGCCATTAAATTAGGGCGTCAGGAAAACTATGCTCCCGATCAACCCATTAAATTCTCGCATAAAGTACATGCCGGCGAAAACGGAATCGATTGTATGTATTGCCATACAACGGTCGAGCAAAGTAAATCGGCCGGTATTCCCGCCACTAACCTTTGTATGAACTGCCACATTCTGATTCGTGAAGGAACAAACAGTGGCAAGTTCGAAATTGCCAAAGTGGTGGATGCCGCAGAAAACGGGCACTCAATCGAATGGAAACGAATTCACAATCTTCCAGACCATGTTTATTTCAGTCATGCCGTGCACGTTGGTTCGGGAAAACTCGACTGTATGCAATGCCATGGCCCGGTTGAAGAAATGGATATTATGGAGCAACACAGCGATTTGTCGATGGGCTGGTGTGTAAACTGCCACCGCGACACCGAGGTCGATTTTGGAAATAATGGGTATTACGAACATTACGTGAAACTGCACGAAGAAATGAAATCCGGAGCTATCGACTCGGTAAAAGCAGTTGATATTGGCGCCAATGATTGTATGCGCTGCCACTATTAATCATTCAAGTTTAAAGCAGAATCAAACAAACTATGACAAAATATTGGAGAAGTTTAGACGAGTTGAATAATCCGGTTGAGTTTAAGCAAAACGAAGTTAAACTGGAACTGGATGCTAAGCGTGCCGTAATGAAAAAGGCGTCAGGCTCATCAAGGCGCGATTTTCTTAAGACTTTTGGATTTAGCGTTGCCGCCGCCGCAGTTGTGGCCAGCTGTAAAAGACCTGTCGACAAAGCCATTCCCTACCTGGTAAAACCGGAAGAAGTAACTCCGGGAATGGCCAACTATTACGCCTCAAGCTATTTTGAAGCAAACGAATACTGCAGCGTTTTAGTGAAAGTGCGTGACGGACGCCCAATAAAAATCGAAGGCAACGACCTGTCACCAATTTCACAAAAAGGTACTTCGGCTCGGGTTCAGGCATCAGTTCTTGATTTGTATGATGATGCCCGTTTTAAAACGCCACTAAAAAGAGGCGAGGCAACCAACTGGGAAGAAGTAGACGGCTACATAATCAAAAAATTGGAGCAGCTAAATAACGACAACAAAAAAGTTGTTCTGCTCACGTCGAGTATAATTTCTCCAACAACAAAAAAAGTAATTGCACGCTTTCAGGAAAAATATTCCAATGTTGAGTGGGTAAAATACGATGCTGTTTCGGCAAGTGGAATCTTGGAAGCCAACCAACAAAGTTTTGGTGCGGCATTGATTCCTGACTATCGGTTCGAACGAGCAAAAGTAATTGCCAGCTTTGGTGCCGACTTTTTGGGCACATGGCTTTCTTCAACTGAATATACAAAAGGCTACGCCGCCGGAAGGAAAGTGCTGGACAAAGGCGATGAAATGAGTCGTCATTATCAATTCGAGTCAGGAATGACTTTGACCGGATCAAACGCCGATGTTCGCGTCCCCGTAAAACCATCAGAAGAAAAGACAATCTTAACAGGGCTGTATTATCAGTTATTGCAGGCAAAAGGGTTTATGACCATTGCGGCTCCCGGAAGCCCGGTTGATGTAACAGGATTGGCCGAAGACTTGCTGGCCAACGAAGGGAAGTCGCTGGTGATTTCGGGAAGCAACGATGTGAACATCCAACTGATTGTAAATGCGATCAACAATCTTCTGGGAAATTACGGATCAACGATTTTACTGGACAGACCATTGAACACACATCAGGCGATAGATGCCGATTTTGAAAAAGTAATTACCGGATTAAAGAACAAAGAAATTGCCGGAATACTTTGTTGGGGAGTTAATCCGGTTTATAATCATCCAAAAGGCGAGGAAATAAAAGAATTGATCGCAGGCGCTGAACTTTCGGTTTCGTTTTCCGACAGAAAAGACGAAACAACCGCGGCCTGTCATTGGGTGTGCCCTGCTCCACATTACCTGGAAGCGTGGAACGACGCCGAACCGAAGAAAGGACTTTTTAGTTTGTCGCAACCTACTATTTCAAAATTGTTTGACAGCCGTCAGGTACAGGAAACGCTGTTAAAATGGACTGGCGAAGAACAGCCAAATTATTACGAAATTTTAAAAGCCAACTGGGAAGAGAACTTCTCAGCTTTGCAATCAAAATATTCTAATTCGCGATTATTCTGGAACGATGCTCTGCAGAAAGGAGTATTCGAAACGGAGATAAGTTCTGAAGCACCAGATTATAGCGAGAATGGATTAGCAAATGCTTTACAACTTGGCGACCAACAATCTCAGGGATGGGAAATTGTTTTCTACCAGAGTGTGGCATTAAAAGACGGAAATTCTGCCAACAATCCGTGGTTACAGGAATTGCCCGATCCCGTTGCAAAAATCAGCTGGGATAATTTTGCAGCAGTACCGGTAAAATGGGCCGAAGAAAATGGGATACAGAATGAATCGGTGATTACGATAAACGGTATTGAAATGCCGGTTTTTGTTCAGCCAGGACAAGCACCTGAAACCATTTCCGTAGCATTAGGCTACGGCCGCAAAATTGCCGGTAAAGTTGGCGACGGAGTTGGAAAAAATATGTATGCGCTGACATCGATACATAACAATGCCAAACAACTTTGGCTAAGTGGTGCTGATGTGCAGACCACAGACAAGACCTACGAACTGGCGCTATCGCAAACGCACCATTCAATGGAAGGCCGGCCAATTGTTCGCGAAACCAATTTCGACAAATGGCAACTCGATCCGGCTGCAGGAAATGAAATTCGCAAGGAACATCTGGAACACCATGTTTCCTTGTATCCTGAACAGGAATTCAAAGGACATCATTGGGCAATGGCTGTTGATCTGGGAAGTTGTGTTGGATGTGGAAACTGTTCCATCTCATGCCAGGCCGAAAACAACGTGCAGGTAATCGGGAAAGAACAGGTGCGCAACCGCCGTATCATGCACTGGATTCGTGTTGACCGTTATTTCTCGAACGATGCAGAAAATCCGGATGTGTATCACCAGCCGGTAATGTGCCAGCACTGCGATAATGCGCCGTGCGAAAATGTTTGCCCGGTTTCGGCAACGCCACACAGCGAGGAAGGATTAAATCAAATGGCCTACAACCGTTGCGTGGGGACCAAATATTGTGTGAACAACTGCCCGTACAAAGTGCGACGTTTTAACTGGTTCCAATATGTACAAAATCCGGAGTTCGATTACGCATCAAACAGCGATTTGGGACGTATGGTCCTTAATCCCGACGTTACTGTTCGTTCGCGTGGAGTTGTTGAAAAATGCTCGTTCTGTGTACAACGTATTCAGGAGAAAAAAGCAAAAGCAAAAGTTGCCGGAAGAATGCTGGAAGACGGAGAAGTACAACCGGCCTGTGTTCAGTCGTGCCCGGCCGATGCGCTGGTATTTGGCGATCTGAATGATGAGAACAGCAAAATCAACAAGCTCTTTAAAAACGAGCGCAATTATCATTTGCTGGAAGAATTGCACACGCTGCCATCGGTAGGATATTTAACTAAAGTAAGAAACAAAAAAGCATAAACGCCTATGTTTAATTCAGCCGTAAGGGGAAAGCTAATTGATGGTGAAAAGTCTTTCAGTCAGATATCGAAGGAGATATTAGCGCCCATCCATGACAAAACGCCACTCTGGTGGTATGCAGCCATGCTGGTGAGTTTGGGCATGTTCGGATTTGGTTTGTATTGCAAATACATCACCGTTTCAACCGGAATTGGTACCTGGGGAGTAAACAACTCGGTAGCCTGGGGTTGGGCCATCATCAACTTTGTTTGGTGGATTGGTATCGGACATGCCGGAACCGCATTTTCCATTTTCCTGCTCATTTTGCGGCAGAAATGGAGAACTGCCATTAACCGCGCCGCCGAAGCAATGACCGTTGTTGCGGTTTTCTGTGCCAGCCTTTTCCCGTTATTGCACATGGGGCGCCCGTGGTTGTTTTTCTTTATTTTCCCATATCCGAATACGCGCGGTCCGCTTTGGGTGAATTTTAACTCACCACTTTTCTGGGACTTTGTTGCCATTTCAGCCTACCTGCTTATATCAGCAAGTTTCTGGTATTTCGGTATGGTGCCTGATTTTGCAACCATTCGCGACACAGCAAAATCGAAAATTAAAAAGGCGGTTTACGGATTTTTTGCCTTTGGCTGGACCGGATCGAGCCGCGAGTGGCTGCGTTTTGAAGGCCTGAGTTTTGTACTAGGTGGAATTGCAGCAGTATTGGTAGTTTCGGTACACTCGATTGTATCTACCGACTTTGCTGTTTCGGTGCAAGCTGGTTGGCATACTACGATTTTCCCGCCTTACTTTGTTATCGGAGCAATTTTCTCAGGATTTGCCATGGTACTTACCCTTGTAATTACCATGCGGGGTTTATATAATATGACTGATTTTATTACCGACCGGCACGTTGATGCGGTTTGCCGGATCCTGATATTTATCTCATTGATTATGGGAACTGCCTATATGACCGAGATCTTTATCGCCTGGTATTCGGCTTCGGAGTACGAAACCTATATGTTCTTCAAAAACCGATTATTTGGTGATTATGCCTTTCAGTTTTGGGCCATGTTTACGGCCAACGCTGTGATTCCGCAATTGTTCTGGTTTAAGGCGGTGCGCAAACGTATGTGGATCGTGTTCATCATTTCCATCATCATCAATATCGGTATGTGGTTCGAGCGTTTTAACATTGTGGTTACCACGCTTAGCCGCGATTACCTGCCGGCAGCCTGGGCCAACTACTCGCCCACCTATGTTGAAATAGGATTTTTTATCGGTACACTCGGAATGTTTTTGGCAGGCGTACTGTTGTTCTTCCGCTACATTCCAATGATTGCCATTTCTGAGCTAAAAAGCGTGGCAAAATTCGATAAACCAAATAACGGACAACTAAAAGCAAAGAGTCATGAGTAAAAAATATATCCTTGGCGTTTTTGACGACGAAGCTACTTTGGTTGACGCTTTTGAGAAATTAAAAGACAAAGGAGTAATGCCGGTTGAGGTTTACACGCCCTATCCGGTACACGAGATATTAGAGGGAATGCCCATAAAAACGCGAATTACGCATGCAGCTTTCTTTTACGGATTGTTTGCCGCGCTGGGAATTCTCGGGTTTTTAACTTATGCTGCCTCCATTAGCTGGCCTTTACACTACGGAGGAAAACCGTTTAATGCATTCCCTTCGTTTATTGTGGTAACCATTGTTGCTACCATTCTTGCTATTACACTACTTACGCTTTTCACCTTTTCTGCACGGGCCAAAGTTTTTCCCGGCAAAAAAGCCGAGATCTTTCACGAGCGGGCCACCGACGATAAGTTTGTAATGGTTTTCGACGTAGAAGGGATTGAAAAAGATAATGAGTCAGTAAAATCGATCCTCACAGAATATGGTAAAATTGAATAACGGTATCGGTATGAAGAAATTAAAATATATAACAGTATTTGGAGTATTGCTTGTTGTTCTGACATCTTGCGATTACAACCGCCGAACTACAGGTTGGCAGTATTTCGATGATATGGTTACCTCGCCGGCTTACGAAAGCTATACGCCTAATCCCAATTTTGCCGACGGGAAAACCATGCAACCACCTGTTCCGGGAACAATTCCGAGAGGTACAGTTCCTTACGCTTATCAAAAAACCGATGAAGACCGGGCACTGGCTGCTGCCACACTGGTAAACGAGTTGGAAACAAGCAAAGAAAACCTGCAACGTGGCGAAAAAATGTACGGCATTTACTGTATGCAATGTCATGGTGAAAATGGCGACGGACAAGGATCGTTGTATGTAAGCAAAAAATACACTTATCCACCGGCCAGTTTGCTTAGCGAAAAAATGCAGGCTAATCCAGAGGGGGAGATTTACCACGTGATTACCGTGGGCTTTGGAATTATGGGCGAACATGGTTCGATGATTAAACCAAACGATCGCTGGAAAATAGCGATGTATATTAAAAACGAGTTACAGAAATAAAAATATCCGGATATGGAAGACCGATTAACACTTTCCAATAAGTTTAAAATGCTTACCTACGCGCTAATGGCCGTTGGTGTAGTTTCGTTTGCACTGGGTTTTGTTTTCGATGCCGAGCGCACCTGGGCAAACTACCTTTTAAACAACTACTATTTTGTGTCGCTAGCCATTGGCGCCGCCTTTTTTGCCGCCATCCAGAACATTACACAGTCGGGCTGGTCGGCCATGTTTAAAAGAGTGCCCGAAGCTATGGCAGCCTATCTTCCGTTTGCCGCGGTATTCTTCCTAATCCTGTATTTTGGCATGCATTCGGTTTTCGAGTGGACTCACCACGAAGTTGTATCGCACGACCACATTCTGCAACATAAATCTCCCTACCTGAATGTACCGTTCTTTTTTGCACGTGTAGTTGTATTTTTTGCCGCGTGGATCATTCTCACTAAAGTTTTGCGCAAATTTTCGCTAAAAGAAGACGAAGTTGGCGGTATGCTTTATTTCGAAAAATCGGAGTTCTATTCCAAAATCCTGATTTTTGTGTTGGCACTTTCATTCAGCCTGTTTTCGGTTGATATGCTGATGTCGCTCGAACCCCACTGGTTCAGCACCATGTTTGCCGGAAAAAGTTTTATGGCCGGAGTTTTACATGCCTCATCAATAATTGCACTGATTGTAATTATATTATCAAAACAAGGGAAATTTCCCTTGCTGAACCACAGTCACCTACACGATTTTACCCGGTATATTTTTATGTCGAGTATTGTTTGGGGCTACTTCAATTTTGCCGAATTCATGTTAATCTGGTATGGCAACATTCCTGAAGAAACATCGTGGTTTGTACATCGCTGGCACGGTGTTTACAAAATTCTGTTCTTCGCCAATATAGTAATTAACTGGGGTATTCCGTTCTTGGTACTGATGCCGCGTAAAAGTTCACGAAGCAAACTCTTCATGATACCGGTGATCCTTCTGCTGATGATCGGACAATACACCGAACTGTATTACATCATCTGGCCGGCAACGGTCCACGAAGCTAAGTTTGGCCTGTTAGAAATCGGTACTTTCCTCGGTTATGCCGGATTATTTTCGTGGGTAGTAGGAACTACGCTTACAAAAGCCAGTCTGGTACCGAAAAATCATCCTTATCTCGAAGAAAGTATTCAGCACCATTTCTAAGGAATTATCTTCAGTATTTAAATTATTAGTTTTAGGAAGTATTCCAAAGGATTTCTCAATGCGATTTTCTCCTTTTGGAGCACACCCCAGGTTTCACAACTGAAGATTTATTGCTTTGGCAGTAGGCCGGAAGTCATCTTTATGAGCTATCCTGAATTCCGGTTCATCCCTGAAAAGTACCCATTCGCCGATATTTATTTCAAAAGCCTTTATTTTCAGGCTTACTTTATGAATATTAAAACCAAACCTGTAATTTGCAGGGGTTAAATCTTACTATTCAATTAAAAACAATATGGAATTATTCGAAGCGCGCAATGTAAACAAGGTTTTTGCCAGCACACAGGCTTTAACCGATGTTAGCATTTCGGTGAAAGAACAAAGTATTTTTGGCTTACTTGGTCCCAATGGAGCAGGCAAAACCACCCTTATCCGCATTATTAACCAGATTACCGCCCCCGACAGCGGAGAGATATTTCTGAACGGAAGAAAAATGAACCGGAAAGATATCTCCCAAATTGGCTACCTGCCCGAAGAACGAGGACTCTACAAAAAAATGAAAATTGGCGAGCAGGCTATTTACCTGGCACAGTTGAAAGGGATGTCGCAGCGCGATGCATCGAGAAACCTGAAACAATGGTTCGAGAAATTCGACATTATGCCGTGGTGGAACAAGAAAGTGGAAGAACTTTCGAAAGGTATGCAACAAAAAGTGCAGTTTATTACCACCGTTGTTCATCAGCCCAAACTGCTGATTTTTGATGAGCCTTTTAGCGGTTTCGACCCTATAAATGCGAACCTGCTGAAAAAGGAAATTCTGAATCTGAAAGCAGAAGGTGCCACCATTATTTTCTCTACCCACAATATGGGATCGGTTGAAGAACTGTGCGACCACATTGCGCTGATCAATAAATCGAGAAAGATTGAAGACGGACCAACCGACGAGATTCGCATGAAATACAAAACCAACATTTTCGACATAAAATACAGGGGCGATTTCAGAGCTATTGACCTCGCTTTGGGCACCGATTACAAAATTATCACTCACGATGAGTCGGAAAAGGGGAACACGTTGAAAGTGCAGTATATGAACGGAAAATCGAATAATGAATTGTTGTCGTCCATTATGCCGGCTGCCGAAATTTTGGCATTCGAAGAGCTTATTCCGAGCATGAATGATGTATTTATTAAAGCCGTTGAAGAGTCGAACAAAAACTAAACAAGCCGTCATGAACAACACATTGCTAATATTAAAACAAGAATACCTGAAAAGGGTAAAAAAGAAATCGTTCATCATATTAACCATCCTGATGCCGTTTTTGATAGCCGGAGTTTACGGGTTGGTCATTTATTTCTCGATTAAAGACGACACCGAAGAACGCACGATTGCGGTGTATGATGCTACCAATTTATTTCTTGGCGAATTCAGCGAGGAAGGCACAACGAGTTATCATTTTATTCCAAAAGAAGAATATACGGAGTTAAAATCGAATCTAAAAGGGAGCGGTTATTACGGCCTTCTTTTTATTCCATCCGATATTTATTCGAACAACCAGGCACAACTTTTCTCCGAAAAACAGTTGCCGTTTGAGCTTACCGAACAAATTGAGCGAAAACTGAGCCGCTTTATCGAAAACGACAAACGACAAAAAGTAATCGAGGAATCGGGCATTCCGGATTTGGAGGAACGACTGAGCAAAACGCGCACCAGTGTAAACCTTAGTACCTTAAAAGTTTCGCAATCGGGTGAAACCAAAAAAAGCTCGTCGGTAGTGGCTTTTATTGCCAGCTACGCAATGGGACTTCTTATTTATTTCTTTGTGTTTATGTATGGCGCCATGGTAATGCGCAGCGTTATGGAAGAAAAGAAAAGCCGCATTATCGAGGTGATCATCTCATCGGTAAAACCCAGTCAACTGATGGCCGGAAAAATTATCGGAACCGCTTTGGTTGGCCTCACGCAAGTTGCCATTTGGCTTGGTTTAGGAGGTATTGGTTTGTTTGTGGTACAAAGTTTCTTTTTCACGCCCGAGTCGGCTCAACAAATGGGTCAAAGTATTATGGAATCGCAGGGACAAATGAACCCCGCAGCCATGCAAGCAGCTCAATCCAACCAGGTAATGGAAGTAATGGAAATGATCGGAAACCTAAATCTGCCCCTTATCCTGTTTTCATTTGTGTTTTACTTCTTGGCCGGCTACCTGCTTTACAGTGCCCTGCTTGGAGCCGTTGGAGCCGCTGTTGATAACGACGAAGACTCGCAGCAAATGGTATTCCCGGTAACTTTCCCGCTTATCCTTTCTATTATGCTGCTCTTCCCCATTGCCAAAAATCCTGAGGGGCCGCTGGCATTCTGGTGTTCTATAATACCATTCACCTCTCCAGTAGCTATGATGGCACGCGTTCCTTACGATCTTCCAATTTGGGAACTACTTTTATCAATGGGTCTTTTAGTAATTACCACCATTGTATGTATTATGGCAGCTGCCAAAATCTACCGCATTGGGTTACTGATGTACGGAAAAAAGGTAAATATTAAAGAGCTGATTAAATGGCTTAGATATAAAGGTTGATTGCAGAATAGAGAAGCTGTAAAAAAGTTAGCAACAACGTCATTCTGAATTTATTTCAGAATCTATAGAACTTGGTTTCTATTTCTTAAAAGAACCAGAAACAAGTTCAGGATGACGAAACAAAATCTTTTTTGACAGCCTCACAAATACCCGGTTTTCTTAACAAAGAAGACAAAAACATGACTTTTTTCATATTTATTATTTAGAATAAATAAAAATTGCATATATTGCACCCATTATGAAAAAGAAAAACACCGGTAACAATATGATGATGTGTTGTTGTTTCCTTAAAAAAGGGAAAGGTGTTGTAGTGTTTTAACTTGAGCTTAATTGCATGATTATACAAGGCCTTTCCGTGAACGGAAAGGCCTTTTTTTTGTTTAAAGGAATATTACCGAAATAACTCATAAATTAAAAAGAATGAAAGCGAAGAACATTTTAGAGACCATTGGCAACACGCCACATGTTAAAATTAACCGCCTCTATCCGGAGGACTACGAAGTTTGGGTAAAAGTTGAAAAAACAAATCCTGGAGGAAGCATAAAAGACCGTATTGCGCTAGCAATGGTAGAGGATGCGGAAAAGAAAGGCATATTAAAAGAAGGTTCGGTGATTATTGAACCAACATCGGGAAATACCGGAATCGGATTGGCATTGGTGGCAGCCGTAAAAGGTTATCGTTTAATTCTTACTATGCCGGAGTCAATGTCGCTGGAAAGAAGAAGAGCATTAAAAGCATTTGGTGCCGAGCTGGAATTAACACCAAAAGAAAAAGGAATGAAAGGTGCCATTGCCAAAGCTGAAGAACTGGCCAGTGAACTGGGAAATGCCTGGATTCCACAACAGTTTAACAATCCGGCAAACGTCGCCGTACACCGCGATTTTACTGCTCAGGAAATTTTAAAAGATTTCCCCGAAGGTTTCGACTACCTGATTACCGGTGTTGGTACCGGAGGTCATATAACTGGAGTTGCCGAAGTTTTAAAAGCAAAATTTCCGAACCTGAAAGTTTTTGCAGTTGAACCGGATTCAAGCCCTGTCATTGGCGGTAAAGATCCTGGTCCTCACGGAATTCAGGGAATTGGTGCCGGATTTATTCCGAACAACCTAAATACTGAACTTCTTGATGGAACAGTAGAAATTAGTAAAGAGGAAGCTTTTGAGTATGCTCAGAAAGCGGCAAGAGAAGAAGGTTTGTTTGTTGGTATTTCATCGGGAGCATCTTTTGCAGCCGTTGCCAAAAAGATCAAAGAACTACCAAAAGGTTCGCGAATTCTTACTTTCTCGTACGACCACGGCGAGCGCTATTTATCAATTGAAGGATTGTATTAAAACTAACTTCATTATATAAAAAGGGAACCACTCAGCTGAATGGTTCCCTTTTTTCTATTCTGCTGATATATCATCAATTACATCTATCAAACAAAAGCTTTCCTCGAGTTGTTTCTTTTTCGTAAATTCATAAAAATTAATAATGAAAGGATTAACTATGTTTTTTACCGGACTTATTGTTGGAGTACTTTTAACCATGATTCTTTTGATCGTGATAATGCCTAAACAAATGTTTGTGGTAAACGAAAGTAAACTAGGATTTGACGAAACAGTTGCAGCCATTGAACAATCGGCAAAAGACCATAACTGGAGCATGCCGCATTTATATGATCTGCAGGCAACCATGAAAAAACATAATTTTGACGTAAAACCAGTGAAAGTATTTTCGCTGTGCAAGCCCGATCATGCTTACCAGATTTTGAGCAGCGATCAGGAACGTGTGGTTTCAGCGTTGATGCCTTGCCGCGTTGCGGTTTACGAGCGAAATGGCAAAACCTATGTTTCCATGCTGAACTCAGGCCTGTTCTCGAAATTTATGGGCAGTAAAGTAAAAACTGTAATGGGAGCAGCCAGCGAAGAAAACAAACAAATACTTGCCCCGGTTATCAAGTAAGTAAAAACTAAAAACAATAAAAACTACCATGAAAAGACTATTGTATTTATTCATCCTGATTGGATTTGTTGCCTGTAACTCAGGAACTCAAAAAAACACTGAAGTAGCTCAACCGGAACAAATTATTGAAGCCACCATCGATATTGGCGGGTTACATTGCGATGCCTGTGTGGCCTCGGTAGAAAAGGGAGTAAATTCCCTGAGTGGGATTGAATCGGTAAAAGTGACACTTTCCGATTCAACTGCCATTGTAACATACAATGCGTCAGCTGTATCAATCGATGAAATTGAAAAAAGCATTGAAAAGCGCGGATACACTATAAAAGCCGTTAACTAAGTCCCCGCAACAGTTAAACAACTACTGTTCACAATGTTCTGGTGATAACTAACCGGGGTTTTCGGCATAATATTTGTAAAATACCTTACATTGCAGAAAAGCCATATAAACAATGAAAGACAATTTCAAAAACGGAAAACCGGAATTAAAGGAAAAAGGGCCAGTATGGAGCGTTAAAGTTGACATTCCAACTGCCGTTTCTGAAGATTCCATCAGGCTTTATAAAAAAGCCCGAATACTGAAACTAAAAGTAATTTTGAATTAAATAAAAAGCTTTGACCGATAATGGTTCAAAGCTTTTTTTTATTCTATTTTATTACTTCAACTTTCACTTTCTTATTTTCCTAACATACAGCTGAATATAGAAATATACAATTGTCAGAAAGGCATAACTCCCTGCCTGAAAATATAATTTTAGCACCTCTGATTTTACCTCAGTAATTCCAACGCCCATTGTGCGTAAACGCAAATAGGCAGGTACAGCTGTAGTTCCGGGCAAAATTTTGGATAAGCCCACCAACCAGTCGGGCATAGCAGACACCGGCCAGGAAATACCGCTTAAGAATAAGGCAATCGGCGATAAAAACATCATAAATACAATGGCCGACTCGCGATGTTTAAATAACGTTGACAGACCAATTCCGAAAAATATTACCGACAATAAGAAGGGGAATAATAACATCAGCACATCAAACATATTCCCTTTGTCGGGATAGTTAAACCAGTCGTGAATAAGGATCAATGCAAGGCAAATATTAAATGCTGAGATAAGCAAATAAGCACCTACTCTACCAAAGACTAATGGAATAATTTCGCGCCTGCGTTTGTTTTCCGGTAATCTGAACGGAGAAGCTTTTGATTCGGAGAAAGTCCCCCCCATAATGCCAATACCAATAAGCAAGGTTTGCTGAATGATGATAATGATTAATCCGGGCATGATAAAACTACCATATGAACCAGAAGGAATGTAAAGCATGTGCGTTTGAATACTCAAAGGACTGGCAGAAACTTTTGCCTGTCGTAACGATTTTCCTTCGGCAAGGTAATGTTGCACTCCAACACCTGCTCCAAAATAAGCATTAACGGTTTGTGCCGCCGTGTAAAATGTTTTGTATTTTAACAGGTAACTACCATCGGCATAAACGGCAACATTGGCCTGTTTTGTCGACAGCACATTTTTCTGAAATCCTTTTGGAATAAGTAAAACACCATCAATTTTATTTTCCAGAAAAAGCTGTTCAGCCTCTTTTAAACTTTGTGGATTGTCTGTAACCTGCACTTCACGCGAGGCATCAAGCATATTGGTGTATTTCCGGCTGGTAGCTGTTTGATCTAAATCAACAACACCAACCGGCAAGTTGGTAAGCACCTCGTTAAAATATCCGAACGAGTATAACAGCGGATATATCATTAGCGCTCCCACCAAAATCAACACTGCACCGCTATCTGTAAAAATTGCTTTCAATTCATTCTTAAAATGAAAAGCCATTAACTCGAAGCTGTTTATTTTATTCTTGTCTTTCATCATAGTTCCTATTGTTTCCCCCAGTGTTTCGGATCGCTCAAACTCTTTTTATACATTTTAAATGCAGCCATACCCGACAGCATAAATAGGATGATGTAACACAAATACGGCAACGCTTCTTTTATTGGTGCACCACGTAATGATTGTGAAATAAAAAGTTTCTCCCACCATGTGAATGGGAAGATTGCCGTTAGTCCTTTTACAAATGGCATCATTCCTTCTACCGGAAAAGTTAATCCTGAAAATGTTATTCCCATCATTATATAGGCACTCCCCACGGACAGCGATAAACGCAGGTTTTTGGTTAAGGAAACGAATATTAATCCCAGCATTTGGTAGGCAAGAATTGTAATAAACTGACCGCAAAAAATGATTACAAAACTGCCATTTAAGGGCATCCCTTCAACCACATAAAGCAGATAGGCAATTAACATTGCAAAACCAGAATAAATAACGGTGTACGGAAACAGTTTACCAACAATTGCCATTCGCACGCTGTTGTTTCCGGCTTCCAAAAGACTTAGCCCTGTTCCTCGTTTCAGTTCATTTCCGAAAGTGTAAACCGAACTCATAAAAGCAAACAAAAACAAGGTAAAATACATCATTGCCGAGTTAAGAAAGTAGGCATAATTTGTATACGGATTGAACAAGACATGCTTTTGAATTTTCACAGGAACAACACGGGCCATGGCTTTTTGTGCATTGTTACCGTTAAGTGCCAGTTTTTTTAGCTGAATTCCGGCAGACAAGGTATTTAGTGTGGTTAAAACCGAACGTTGTACAACTCCGGCAACCGTTACGTTTGTTCCGTTTATATAAACCGGGACAGGGGCTTCAACTCCCTGAAATACTTTTTTCTCCAAATCGTTGGGCAATACAACAATTGCCTGAACAAGACCTTGTTTTAACCACTCCTGTGCCTGAAATAAATCCGGTGAACCGGTCACAATTTGCACATCGGGAGAGGCGTTTAAAGCATTTCCTACTTTTACGGAAAGTGATGAATTATCCTGATCGACCAAAGCAATTGGTAATCGTTTAGCCGCTCCTTGCTGAAAGATAAAAAAGAGTAGCAATATACCAGTAATCGGCCCGATTAAAAGCAAAAACCGATAAGCAGGATTTTGCTGAATCCGCCTGGCCTCACGAATCATTACTTCAAAAATAGGATGTCTCTTTTTCCCGTCCATTTTATTTCATTTCGGGTAAGGTAACAACGGCAGTCATTCCCGGACGCAAACCTCCTATTTTATTCACCGGACGCGCCTCAACTTCAAACGATTTTAAATCGAACTGTCCCGAAGTTTTTGTTGCATTCCAACGGGCAAAATCGGCTGACGGACTAATATATTTTACTTTAAAGTCGAACTCCTGCCCGTCAAGACCAGGAATTACAGCTTTAAACACACTACCCATTTTAAAATGAGTCATATAATCTTCGCGAATGTAAAGTGTAACCCAAATATCGTTCAGATCGAGAATGGTAACTACCGGAAAACCTGTTGAAACTAACTCGCCTTCTTCAACATTTACTCCCGACACTTCTCCGTCGGCAATAGCATTAATTGTTGTTTCCTTCAGGTAAGCTTGCACCTCGGCAATGGCGGCATCGGCACGTTCTACCATTGCGGCAGCAGCGGTTTTATCTTCTTCGCGGGCTCCCTTTTCAGCTTTCTGCCAAATGGCTTTGGCGGCATTTGCCGTTTCGCGGGCGGCTTTCATTTGCGTTTCAACCTCATCGCGTTTTTGTGCCGGCACCACTCCTTCATCATATAAATTCTGAATTCGTGCAAATGTCTTTTCAGCAAACTGGGCAGCTGCTTCAGCTTTTACATAGGTACTGTAGGCAGCTGTAATATCTTCTTGTTGCGCTCCGTTTTGAGCCTTTCGGCTTTGTGCACTTGCGGCAGTACGCGCAGCATTTGCGTTGGCCAGTTTTGCATTAATTTCGGGGCTGTCAATAGAAAAAATAAAGTCGCCCTTTTTCACTTTCTGTCCACGATCAACAGCTACTTTCTGTATCCTTCCCGGAACTTTTGAGGCAATGTTGTATTGCTGCGCCTCAACCTCTCCTTGCAGAATTACGGGCTCGGGTTTTGTTACAACGATAAATGTGTACACTATAAATGCTACGATAGCTACAAGTACAATTATTGAGCTTAACGTCTTCTTATTCATATTCTATGTTTTTTGCTTTTGGTTTTCTTAAAGTGATTCGGTTACCGTATTATCTCCACTCGAGAAATTGATGTATTGTTCGGGAACACCCGCTGTTTGAAGGAAGTTTGCCAATCCAACATCGTAATTATATAAAACACTAAGGCGCAATGTTTTTACCTGCAGCACTTTTGTATTCGCCTCTACCACATCGGTAGAGGTTGCCAATCCTTCGTTAAATGCTTTCTCGGTACTCTGGCGGTATTCGTTTGCCAACTCAAGCGTTGTTTCCAATTCGGATTTTTGCTCCATTTGCATTTGTAATTCGTTATAGAGCTTTACCAGGTAGGCTTCCAAATCGTTGTTGGCTTTTTGTTCGGCGTATTCAACCTGGTTGTGTAAAGTTTCACTGGCCAGTATATTGTTCTTCCGGCTCATTCCCTGAAACAAGTTCCACTTCATTCCAATTCCCAGTTCCCATTCGGGCATGTATGGCGAAAAATTTTTATCGGCAATGTTGTAATTACCCATTGCTGCAATCGTTGGTAAATATTCGTTTTTTTCTACCCGGTGTTTTATCTCAACAAGCTCCTTTTTCCCCTGAATTTGTTTCAATTGAGGATTTAATTCTTTGGCGCGATCTAACCACGCTGCCAAACCTGTTAACTCGCTATTTATAAATAAATTATTGGCTGGAATAACATGCCCCAACGAATCAGCAGCCAGTGTTGCTCTTAAACCGGTTCGCAATATCTCAACATTACGCACGGCTTGCTTTACTTCGCGTTCGGCCTCATTTTTTTCCACCTCGGCATGAAGCAATTCAAGTTTTGCAATCATTCCGTTATCGTATAGTTTTTTTGCATCGTTGTAATGGTTCTCCATACTTTTTAGCATTTCTTTACGAAGTTTTTCCACTTGCAACCCGAGAGCAAGACCATAATAACGAGTAACCAGCTCGGTAAGCAAAACGCCTTCAGTATGACGTAATTCCTGCTGGCTAATATCCAGATTTACTACGGCAGCCTGGTTGGCACCGTTTATTTTGCTTCCGGCATAAATTGGCATCGCGAAACTCGCTGTCAGCAACGCAAAATTCTTGTCCTGAATAATCTCATCCCAGTCGTGTGCTTCAATGGCTTCGCCTCCTTCAAGTAATTGCTGACGTACAACTTGGGTACTCATGTCGTCGCTTAAATAAGGATAAAGTGCATTGGTTGCCGGATCGGGATTTGGAACGCCGCTAAAAACACCGTAAGTTCCAAGTGTTTCGTACAACGGACTGATGGCTTCGCCCACCGGAGTTAAATCGAGATGCAAAGGATCGGACATGGCCATTGCTGTGGCATTTAGCGAAACCTGTGGCAAACGCAAGCCTTTCTTCGATTTGATCTCGTATTCTTTCTGCCTGATCTCTTCTTTTTGGCGCAACAGTGCCGGATTTTGTTCCAACATTATTTGCATCGCCTGGTCGAATGACAACAATTGGTCCTGCGACTGCCCGTGAACCGTTATTCCCACAGCCAAAAGCAAAAGGAATAATAAGACTGTTTTCTGTTGTTTAATTGTTTTCATTTCTATTATTGTAAGCTGTATTCTGTTGTATTCTCAAAAATTCAAATCTGTTGTTTTTGCCTATTTCAAAAACTTAAAAATCAGTTTTAGTAAATGCTTAATATCCTCTTCGGCAATGATATCCCGATCGTTGTTTCTGTATTTTTGATTGATAAACTGAATGGTGGTTATTATCAATATCAGGTACAAATCACTAACGATGAGTGTCTTGTCCAAATCGTTGCTTGATCGTCCCAGCTCCATCAATTTTTCGAGCAGCATCTGTGTATTTTCCTGAATATGTTTATCGATTACGAAATTATAATCGTTGGTAAGCACGTATAAAAATTTCACCCGGATTGGCTCCTTGTTTGCCAATTCAACAAAATGGCGGATTATATTTTCAATGGTTTCATGAAAGGGGTTACATTGTTCTATTAGTTTTTCGAACATGCCGAACACTTCGCTGTAAACCTCTTGTAAAATGGTGTTTACAAGCTCGTATTTACCTTTGTAATGCATGTAAAAATAGCCCGAAGCCACTTGTGCATCTTTTGAAATCAATGCCACCGAAGCTCCTCCAAAACCATTTTCAACCACCATTTTCATTGTCGACTGTTTTAGCCTTTCAATTTTTGTCTGATCTGTAGTCCGTGCCATATTCTTGAATTAATAAATGAACGTTCATTCATTTATGCAAATGTAGTTGCTTTTCAGAAATGGCAGATGGTTCTTTTACCGAAATGACATAATTTTAGGATGAAATAACATAAAACCTGTGTTCAACTTTAAAATGAAGCACCGCTCTAGCTATTATTAGCCAAAAACTTTCATTGGCTTTTTCTGGTATTAAAGAGGTAATACAAAATATTGGGGAAGTTTGTAAAAAAGGGCTACGCCTAAAAAAAAACTCAAGTTTATATGCACAAAAAAACCGGATTCAATTTGAACCCGGTTTTCAGTTAAGCTATTGTTGATTAAACAAATATTTTCGATTTTACATTGTCGATACTTACGTTTACACCTTCAAAAGGTTTTCCGTTACCCTGGTTATCGTCTTCAACAAAGAAGTATTTCATACCAGCAGTTTCGCGTGCATCGTAAATACGTTTGTAATCAGCAACACCAGCGCCAACAGAAACAATATCGTCTTTGTCTACGGTATAAAATGGTTCAGCAACCTCATCACCCATTCCTTTAAAATGAAGCAATTGGAAACGCCCCGGATATTTGTTGAACATTTCAACAGGGTCCTGACCTGCTTTCATTGCCCAGTAACAATCCAGTTCCATGGTAATCAGGTCTGCATCCATTTCTTTCAGGAATACATCATAGTAAGGAACCATTCCGTCGGTTGGTTTAAACTCGAAGTTATGGTTGTGGTAACCAAACTGAATACCTACATTTTTCATGATCTCACCAACTTTATTCCACTCGGCAATCATTCTTTTGTAAGTTTCTATATTTCTGTCTTTTTCTTCAATCCACGGCTGAACACAATATTCAACACCAATTTCGGCATGTGCATCTGCCATTATCTGGGCACTTGCAGTAGTAATTCCTTCAGCTTCAACACTGGTATGGCTACTAACTACTTTCATACCGTTGTCTTCCACCATCTTCTGGAATTCTTTAGGCGCTACACCATAAAATTTGCCATCGGCATACGAGG
This sequence comes from uncultured Draconibacterium sp., assembly GCF_963675065.1. Taxonomy (NCBI): domain Bacteria; kingdom Pseudomonadati; phylum Bacteroidota; class Bacteroidia; order Marinilabiliales; family Prolixibacteraceae; genus Draconibacterium; species uncultured Draconibacterium sp. Next base: position 926,275 of record NZ_OY775905.1, read on the forward strand.
CCATTTCAACAAATTTATAGCCCATATCGGCAATTTTCTTTAATGTACCTGCGGCATCAGCTGCCATGGCATCGCGAATACTGTACAATTGCAGGCCAACTCCCATTCCGGTTGCAGCCTTAACCACCTCTGCTGCTTGCTCAACCGGTTTTTTACCGCCCGAGCCACAAGCATACGTTCCCAGTGCCAAAACACCTACTGTACCTGCCGTAGAAATTTTCAGAAATTCTCTTCTATTCTTCATGATTCTTGCTTTAGTTAGTTATACTGTTAAAATTTATTCAGCTTAAAAACTCTAAAAATAATTAGTTATTTTTTTGAAAGGGACTAAAATTATAAAGATTTTGCAGAAAATACCAATAACGGTTGAATATGTCGCTTTAACACAAAATCAACTTAATACTGATTAGTGTCCTGTATTGCGTTCATACTTTGGAAAAAGATGTTGAGGAACTAAAACGGAAATCCAAGACTAAAATGAAAACGCGATTCGTTATCCTGGTTATTACCCGATATTAATAGCTGCATCGGCCCCATTAGCGAATCGTACTTAAATCCGAAACTATACCCCCAGATATTATCACCAAATGGCTGTTTAGCAAGGTGATCAAACAAATCTTCGTATGTATTGGCAGTGGCAGCCACATTAACTTTTGTAGTGACATATAATCCCGAAGCGATTTCCCAACTTAATGATGATTTTGCAACCGCATAGTTGTAGGTGTAAATTTCGGCAAAATTAAAGCCTGCCAGATCTTTAAACTGTAGTTTGCCGGGGCCAAATTGCGATCCGCCCAACATATAAATCCCGTTTGCACCTGAATCTTCGGTACTAAAACCTGCCCCCACCTCGAAATTGTAGGTAAGCTTACGGGCAAAAGTTTGATACCAGTTATGATCGATCGTTAAGGTTGCATAAGGATCATTAATTTCCCCGATTAAATAATCTCTCGGTTCTGCAGTATTCAAGCTCATTTTGCTGTTGGCCGACAAAATATGTTGAAATCCAATATTCAGTTTTATACCTCTTTTCGGGAAATAAAGATCGTCGGTTGTATTTACCTTGTAGTACAACTGATATCCCCAGTCGTGCGATTTCAGGTAGTCGAAATCCGTTTCCGGATAAATCGATTGCAGATCCACCCGAGGTGTTAAACGGTTGTATTTATAAAATGCATTGCCCCCAAATTGATGGTTCAGGCCAAACAAATACTCCAGCCCGTAACCTCCGCTAAAATAACCTCGCTTGTAATTTCCCAAACGTTTCCCGTCATCGTAAAACGGAAGTTTATAGCTGTAGGTGTTCATAAAGAAATAGTCGGACAGGCGTTGTTTCTTTCCAACGAACTTATTTAACTTCATTTCCATGCCCGGATTTTCGGCAATATTTAACGAAATTAACATACGTGTTGCCGGAGCAATCATATTTCGCAAGGTAAAATTGGTGGTTATCCCAACCCCCAGATCATCGTCGTAGCGCGGAGCCAGCTTTACCATAGCCCTTGGCCTTTCTTTTACGTGGAAAACAAGGATATACCCTTCGCTGTTCCAATCTTTTTTTAACGAATAAGTCAGTTTCCCGAAATGCATGGAGCCATACATAAAATCGATGGCTTCCTTAATATCTTCTGAGCTCACCATATTGCCAACTTCTATTCCCGATTTCGACAAAACAAAGTTCTTGCTCAAATAATTTAGTCCCGTTACTTCCATTCCTGTAACCCTGATCTTTTCAGGTTGCGGAATTCGATTTACAGCTTTGAATTTTAAATCGTATTTATCGGCAAGTGCTTCTATTTCACCCCATTTTTCCCTGGCGGCATCTTCGCCAATCTGCTGAATTTCCTGTCCTTTCACAAAATCGGCTGCTGAATAATCATGCAGATCCGGGATTATCAGTACATCGCATTTTGAAAACTGTTCTTTGGCGTCAACAATTCCACCAAGAGCTATCGACCGCTGCAGAATATCGGTCATCGACCTGATATCGTCAGCAGTTATGTCTTCCTGAAAGCCAACATAAACACCAATAATTACATCGGCCCCCATGTTTATAGCTTCCTGCACCGGAAAATTGCGGGTAACTCCTCCGTCAACCAAAAGCATCGAATCCATTTGAACGGGTGAAAAAACGGTTGGGATAGACATGCTGGCACGAATTGATTTCACCAGATCTCCCCAGCTGTGTTCAACGGTTTCTCCAGTTATCATATCAACCGACATACAATGAAATGGGACAGGTAGCTGATTAAAATCTTCTTCTTCAGTAAGGGGCCAAAGTAGTTCGGAAAAATATGCTTCAAGATGTTGCCCGTCAATAACACCGGCCGGTAGGTTGATCCTTTTTTCACGTATCGGAATATCGAAAAGGTATTTCTTTGTTTCTTCCTTTTCGTCCATGGCTACACTTAACAGCCTTTCTTTGTCGGTTAACAACAAATCCCAGTTGGCGTTTTTATTGATATCAGAAAGTTCATTCGCCGTATAACCAACAGCGTATAAACTGCCCATAATACTTCCCATGCTGGTTCCGGTAATAATATCGGGTCGTATTCCGGCTTCTTCAAGCACTTTAAGCACACCAATATGCGCCAAACCTTTTGCTCCCCCTCCGCTTAAAACCAAAGCGATTTTGGGCTTATCTGTTTGATTTTCTTCTTGTGAATAAACAGGAAATACAGCCAATAGGAGAAATACAATGGCTACTAATTGATAAGTTGTGAGGATTGATCTTTTCATGCCCGAATGGCTTATTTAATTTCCTTGTTTCCTGCGCTAAAATAAATTCAGGCCCTAAAAACAATTCAATAAATTCCGGACCCGGTTTATTTTAATCGCATGAATTTAAGAAATAAACCAATTCGTGCACATCTTTTTTCGAAGAAAATGGATAACCTCCTTTGGTTTGCAAAGAGTAAATATTGTGATATAAAATACTCTCCTTCTGAGGTGTAGCATCTTCAATCATTGCAATTGCTTCCTGGTATAACTGGTCTCTGTATTTCATTCTAATTTGTGTTTAACTAACAAATATATTATAATCTTATAGATAGCACCGGTAATTCACTTATTTCCCTACCCATTCCTTGAATTCGGTTGCCTTTAAACGGCTTATAGTTATCGGTTCATCAAACGGAGGAATTAGTCTTAAAATCAACTTTCCTCCAAAATGATTTTCGAATTTTCGGATGGCATCAATGTGCACGATCGAACTCCTATTCGTACGAAAGAATAAATCCGGGTCAAGCTGTTCTTCCAGCTTTTCAATGGTTAAATCAATTACATGCTCTTTCCCCTGGAAAGTTACGGCTGTTGTTACCCGGTTTTCGGTATAAAACCAGGCCACATCTTGTACATCGAGTTTAAAATATGATGTTGCACCGCTTATGAGAAAACGTTTCCGGTATTTCTTTTCTCCTGTGGTAATTGCCTGCAGCAGCTCTTTATAATCGGGAGCACTTTCCGACTTTTCGTTTGATGCCGAAACCATGTGCTCAAATTTTTCGATAGACAAACGCAGCTTCTCTTCCTTCATTGGTTTTAGCAAATAGTCGATACTGTTTACCTGAAAAGCGCGCAAAGCATATTCGTCGTAAGCCGTAGTAAAAATTACCATGCTGGTTACGACTACCTGGTCGAATATGGAGAAACTGATACCATCAGTTAGCTGAATATCCATAAAGATCAGATCGGGTGCCGGATTACTTTTCAGCCAGGCAACCGTACTCTTTACACTTTCAAACCATTCGACAATTTGCCATTCGGGCCGAAGTTTTTCAACCATTCCCCTTAGCAAACGATAGTTATGTAATTCATCTTCAACAATAATAACTCTCACAACTCCCGATTTTATTTTATAAACAGGTATTTACATTATTTCAATCCTGCTGCAATATCAACGATTTTGTTTTATCTCACAGTAACCCATGTCGCATAATTTTGTGCTGCAAAATGGGTGCTTATAACAACGGCACTTTTACTTCAAAACATTTTTCGTCGTACTGAACGATAATTTCCTTTTCTGTTAATATCTCGTAACGTTTCACCAGATTCCTTAATCCTGTTTTTGTGGAATATGAAGCGTCTCTTCGATTTAAACTATTCGTTACCACCAAATTATCATCCTTCACAAAAACTTTTATTTCCAAAGGTGTTTCACGACTTGTGATGTTGTGTTTAATTGCATTTTCAATCAACAGTTGCCCTGTTAGCGGAGCAATTTCCTTATCTAAAATAGTGCCCGGCACCTGGTTTTCAATATTAATTCCTTCACCCAGCCGTTCTTTGTGCAGGGCGAAGTATGCTTTCATAAAATCAAGTTCATCGGCTAATTTCACCAGTCGCTTATCTTTGCTTTGCAGCACATATCGGTACACATCGGTAAAGTTTTCTGTAAACTCTACTGCCACTTCCGGATTGTAAATTATTAATGATTTTAGCACACTAAGGTTGTTGAACAGGAAGTGTGGATTCAACTGATCTTGCAACGAGTTGTAATCCATTCGCAACTTTTCGCGTTTCATTTCAGCAATTTGTTCCTGTGTGTCGAGCCATTTTTGAGTAAAACGTGCAATGGTAAGCGAATTGGCCACCATTTGCACAAATACCAATCCTAAAATTACACCTAAAATTACACCTGATCTTGAATTATCAATAGTCAGTTTGGGCTCAACAAAATACATAATTATGCGGTGAGCAACATACAGAAACAATATTCCCACACTAATTTGAAGAAAGAGCCGTAATTTTATTTTTTTAGGTACTGGAAGAAAACGCTCCAGAATGTTATCAAGAGCTATTTGCAATTCGGCAGCCCCATTAAATGATAGAATAACTACCAGATAAATTACAAAAGGGATTTTCTCATCGACTCCTTTCGGTACTGCTCTTACGTATGAAATAAAGTGTAACACTCCAACAGCCAGTATGCTGATAATAACAAAGCGTCCAAAAATACTTATTGGCTCGTAGCTGGGCAACCTGGTAGCCAGGTTTTGCTTTTTTGTATTATGTAGATCCAAACACTTCATCTCGGTAAAAACGATGTTTTTAATTTTCCTCTTCAGGAATATACAGGTTTCCGGTTACACTTTGCCACTTGGTTTTAAGCACCTCAATACTGGCCTCGGGTTCGTTCATGCTTCCCTCGGCCTCGGTAACACTTTTTTGCGTCAAAAGTATGGATTCATACGCCTCCTCAACCTGCATTTTAACCTGCATAACTTCAAGATTAATCAAATCATTTGTATGTTGCAAATCGGTTTCCGCCACGACCTTTTCTCCGATGCTGCTTTTGCACCCGGAAAAAGCAACCAGGGCAGCTGTTAATAGGAATAAGATGTTCTTAAATTTCATATGATGTTTTTTTGTTTTATTCTAATCACCTAGCAAAATTAATCTGACTGATTTTTAAAGACTTAGATTTTTGCACCGAATGATAAAATGCCTCCCTGAAATGCAACTAAACCGGTTCAACACTTGTTATGCGTTCTCTTAAGTGCTTCATGTACTTGTTCAACTGCAGCTGAACACTTGAAATGGTTGATTGGGTGTAATTTTGTGATTTCTGGATGTTGTTCTGCACACGCTTTATCATCAGGTCGAAATTGGAGATCATTGCATTGGCAATTTCTTTATCGTCCTCGTGCCTCTCCTTTACTTTTCGGCTGTCAGATTTGCGCACTGCCCACTCCAGATCGTTTAGCGCCTGATAGCTAACCCTTTTACCCAAAGCCTGGTAATAAATGGTAAAAAATGCATCAACCCCAAAAAAGATTTCTTTTACGTCTTTTAAAATGGGAAGTAAATCGGCTCGCAGCATAGCCTTTTCGCCCATTGCGGATTCGTACGGATCGGCACCATAATTAATGGTAAAACTGGCGGGATTGCCAATAACCATGTCAGCCTCTTGATTTTGAATCGGGGCTAACATGGCTAAGAAATGATCTTTTCGTAAATGAACCAGGTTGGCGTTGATGAACAGCACAATTTCGTTGCTGGCAAACTCAACGCCACAGGCCATTGCGTAACTCTTTCCATGGTTTTCAGGCAGCTTTAAATACTCGAAGTGATAATGAGGGACCAGGGTTTTCAGCACATTCTCGGTTCCGTCTGTCGACCCGTCGTCAACCACAATCACCTCGGCTTCAGGGTTGTGTTTGCAACACGAAGCAACCACATTAAAAATGGTTTCCGCTTCGTTGTAGGTACAAACAATAATGCTTGTTTTCATTTGTTTCTGTTTTCAGAAGCGAATATAAAACGCAATGAGGAGCTTATGCGAGAGGAAATTCGTGAAATGCTAAAACTAAGGACTGGAATGAAAGCAGCTTAGTTTTCAGATTGATGTACTTCGTAGATTTTTATGGAATTTTTCTTGCCAAAAAACTTAATCAGGTCAACGTATTCAATTTTATATTCTTTGGTGCTTTTTATCAAGTTCACTGCAAATTCGCTGGTTACCAATATCTTTTTCTTGTAGCGTTTACACTGTTTTTGAATGCGCGCTGCGGTGTTTAACACATCGCCGTGAAAAGCCAGCTCGCGTTTGATCTCGCCCACTTCTGCCGCCATTACTTTCCCAACATTTAACGATGCGGTAAAAACAGGCATCATCCCATATTGTTTCTCAAAATACTCGCGGCGTTTATTCAATGCTTTTTCGTACAGGTAATAAAAATCAACTGCACTTTTATACGCCGACTCCCGTTTGGTAGTCCACGAAACCACCACCTCGTCGCCAACAAACTGATAAACACGCCCACGGGTTGCCAACAACGAATTGGAAACACATTTAAAACAATCCTGAATAAAATAACTGTATTTTTTGTGCCCCAACTTTTCGGCCACTGCAGTAGACGACTGCAAATCGAGAAACATAAAGATCAACTCCTCTTCGCGGGGTTTCTGGTAGTATCCCATCATGATCTTACCGAGCGGCGCATAACCAACCTGCTGTAAAAGCGTATTGATCAACTGATAAACATAACCCCCAACAAACAATACAATAAGAAAAAAGAGGATGGTTGAGTTAAATAAAAACCGTGGCAAGTGGGAAACAGATTCGATAAAACTCAAATCTTCGGATACACTGTAATGTACAATTCCTAACAGAATACTTATGATTAAAAAGATAAGGATGTCGAGAAAAACAACCCCCACCGCCAGCTTGCGCATTTTAAAATTTCGAACCAGATTCGGGTAAACCATATTAAGCGTAAACCAGCTTAACGTGGCAAAGAGCGAAATCACAGCCGATGACCACAAAATTTCATCAACCAAAAAGCTCATTCCTTTTGATAACATATCGCCCATGTGGTCGTCGCGGGCACCCAACATACGCATAAAAATGGCAAAACGGATGACCACATTCCAGTAAATTAAAGTAAAAATCAACAATTGGAACTGATGTCGCCGAACCGAGCCTTTATATGTTCTTTCCAATTTTGGCATTAAACAACAGTTATATGATTTTTGAAAGATACTGCACTAAAAATGTAAGCACTGCCAACACAAAACTGACCAGAAAAACATGGTAAGAATAGCGCAGCAGCTTATATTTTTGGGCCAGAACTTTTCCCAGGTTGTATTGATCTTTGGTTAGTGTTCCGTACAAATAATCGTAATCGTTCATCATTTCTTTCACGCCCTTTTGATACTTTTCGTAGGGCATATTAAAAAAGTTACCAAAAAACAGCAAATTGAGCTTTCGCTTTTTCAGCTCTTCATCGCTGTAATCTCCCGTTCCATACTTTGGAATGACAGACAAAATGGAAAATACCAGCGATATTAAACAGCCTATGATTAAAATAATTCCCGGAATGAGGAAATTATGTTCGCTGGTTCGCAGCGTTAGTGCGCTTGTACTCATCAGCACCGAAACCAAAACCGCATTAATTGTAAGCATAATATTCGCTTTATTATCAGCTATCGAGCTCAAATTAATTTGGTTACGAGCCGTTAGCCGAAACATGGTTTCGATACCACGCGCTGTACTTTTCTGCACATTTCTAGGTAAATCCACGGCTTTATTGTCCGACAATTTTTTAATCCGTTTTTTTACTTTTTTGATATTTTCTAATCGAACCGGTTCAAAAGTGTTTATGGCGTAGTTGGTATTGAATTTAATGTCTGATATAAAATCGAGTGTTTGTTTCCAGTATTCCAGTTTCGAACATTTTCGTTCAACGAAGTTGCACATCTCTTTACGCAATAAGTTCGAGATTTCCATAAAATTATCCATCCCGGCATGCGCATAATCTGCATCGCCAATTATTTCTTCCAGCAACGAGTTTTTAGGCGCTCCTATTTTTGTTGCTCGAACGCACTTTTCCACCTGCACAATAAATTCCTCATCTATTCCTTTTTCAGCGAGAAATTGCCGGGCAATTTTACAACCTTCCTCCTCGTGGTCTTTTAACGAAACGGCATGGCCAATATCGTGAAACCAGGCTGCCACCACCACAATATCCTTGCTTTTTTCGTTCAAGCCTTCTGCATTGGCAATGGTTTCCGACACCTGAGCAACCAGACGCGTATGCTCAATGGAATGATAGTTTAACAAAGTCGAAACTTTTTCCTCGTAATATTTAATAGCAAACTCCTTAACCTCGTCAACAATTTTCATAGGATTAAATTGTATGTAATTATCTGAATACCTAGCACCTAAACCTGTATTTGCAATGTAATATTCATACTCGTTTTATCTGACAATGATTTCTTTATTTCTGAGTATTCCGAATCCGCCACCTGTCAAACTGCAGCTTTAATTTAATTTTACTAAAGTTAAAAATAACTACTTTTGAATCAAAGTAAACAAGAATATACACCGAACTTTAATTTTTTAAACTGTTTCTTAGCGAAGTTGATCAATCTATTTCGTAAACGATTAAATAATAGGTGTATGGCAAAGCACTAACAACCTTGTTCTAATGATAAAAGACTTGATAAAACTGAGCATCGTTATTTTTGCAATTTTTGCAGGTTGTTATTCACCTGTCTTTGCTCAAAGCAAAATTAATTACAGTGTATTTTTAGCCGGAAATACAGCCACCGATGAAGATGCTGATCTAGATAAGTTTATTAATGAATTAACTAACATTCAACAAGCACATGCTTTTGTTTACCTTGGCAATTACTCCAACTACACCATCAACGATGATAAGATGGAATTTAAATTCTATCCGAAAATAAAAGACAAAAGCACGCCCCTGCTTTTTGCCAACGGAATTAACGAATGGCATACCGGTAAAAAACAAACAAAAAGGGTACGTAAAGCCCTACGCAAATATTTCCCGGATAACGAAGTTTATACCAACGACTGGGGCTGCCCCGGCCCAACAGAAGTTGAGCTAAACGAGCAACTGACCGTAATTCTGATCGATACCTACTGGTGGCTAACGGCACTCGACACACGCTACGGGAAATGTGGCATTGAAGAAGACAAGGATGTCTTTATCTGGCTCCAGGATGCGCTGCGTATTAACAAGAATAAAACAGTTATTGTCGCAGGATTTCACCCGACTGAATCGGTTGGGCCACATGGTGGACACTTTTCAACAGCAACCAGCATTCTCGGATTTCCGTATGCCATTTATAAAAATACGTTGGGCGGAAGAAACGACCTGGTTCATCCCGATTACAAGAATTTGCGCCAACAATTGCGAGCTGTGTTGCAACGTTTTCCGAATGTAATTTATGCATCTGCACTCGAGAACAGTCTGCAATACATAAAAACAGACAATATTCACCAGGTTATAAGCGGATCGTTGGTAAAACAATCGTTCGCAAACAGTAATAAAGCAGAATTTGCAAGCAGCAAGGCAGGCATTTCGCGGATTGACGTTCACGAAAATGGCGATGTTGTATTAAACTTTTTCACGGTTGAAAACGGCACACAAAATCCAATTTTTAGCCACCTGCTGTATACTCAAACATTCGAAAAAGAAAAAGACCTTAGCGCTAAACGGCAGGAACTTTTTGAGGATTCAACACACACCTCATATGCCAGCCATCAATACCAGGCTACAAAAAGCTACGAAAAATGGATGGGGACCAACTATCGCCAGGTTTGGGAAACGCCGGTTGAAGCTCGTGTGTTCGACATTAGTAAGGAAAAAGGCGGAATGAAGGTAATAAAACGTGGCGGAGGGCAGCAAACCAAATCGGTTCGTCTGGAGAATGAAAAGGGCCATCAGTACGTTTTGCGCTCACTTGAGAAATATGCTGAAGGAGCTCTGCCAAATGAAATAAAACCTACTTTTGCCAAAGATATTGTTCAGGACCAGATTTCAGCATCCAATCCTTATGCCGCATTACCGGCAGCCGTATTGGCCGAACATGCTGGAGTACTACATACCAATCCCGAAATAGTCTATGTACCGCAAGATCCACTTTTCAAACAATACAAAGAAGATTTGCGCAGCGGGCTGTTTTTATTTGAAGAACGACCGGCAAATGACAGAAGCGACCTGGAAAGTTTTGGCTACTCGGAAGAAATTATTGGAACCGACGAAGTGATTGAAAAAATGACAGCAAGTGAAGATAATCAGGTAGATCAACATGCTGTTTTACGTGCGCGCTTGCTCGATATTTTCATCAACGACTGGGATCGCCACGATGACCAATGGCGCTGGGCTTCGTTTGAAGAAGGTAGTAAAACCATTTACAAACCCATTCCACGCGACCGCGACCAAACGTTTTTTGTCAACCAGGGAATTTTACCCGGAATTGCATCGCTGCCCTTTATTTTGCCAAAACTTCAGAATTTTCAACCACGCACAAAAAATGTGGTCGGGCTGGGATTTAATGCCCGCTATTTCGACCGTACTTTTCTGAACCAAATGGAATGGGAAGACTGGGCAAAAGCCAACGCCGAGCTGATGACCCGAATGACGCCGGAAGCGATTAACGAAGCCATGACCGCTTTCCCCGAAGAAGTGCAGCCGCTGGTTGCCGATTCAACCGCAAAAATTTTGCTGGAGCGAAAGGAATACATGGGAGAAATGGCTCGCGAACTGTACCTCTACCAGGCATTAAGAATAAATATTCCGGGAACCGATCGGAAAGATCTGTTTGAAATTAAACGTAAAAACGACAACGAAACTGAGATCACTGTTTATCATATAAAAAAGGACAATAGTAAAGGGAAACTCATCTATCAGCGAACAATTAAAACAGACGAAACACGCGAAGTTGTATGTTACGGATTAGACGATGAAGACCGTTTTGAAATTAGCGGAGAAGTGAATAAAGGTCCTGTTATCAGAATTATTGGTGGGCAGGACAAAGATGTGGTTGTAAACAACTCAAAGGTTACTGGCCTAAAAAGTAAAACCCTGGTTTACGACCTGAAAAAAAGTACTGAGATTAAAGGAGATGGAAAAACAAATGCCAAACTCACCGACAATAAAATCATTCACGAATACGACCGGGAATATTTTAAACGTGATGTAGGAATGCCTTTGGCCAGCGGCGGATACAATGCCGACGACGGTATTTATCTGGGTTATGGCAGGTCGTGGTACAAACAAAAATTTCGGCGCGAGAACAGAACGTCAATTTTGGGCGATTACTCTCTGGTAAATTCATCGCTCATTTTAAAAGCACAACACGAGTCACTTTCAACAAATAACGGTTTGGATGCCATATTTGGAGTGGATGCAAGTACCGAAAACTACACCACTAACTTTTTTGGTTTTGGGAATAATTCATCGTACACCGCCAGCGGTTTCGACAATGATTTTTACAAGGTAAAACAACGTAGAATTGTTGCCCGGATGGTCGTACAGAAACGATTTGGCGAATCGGTTTGGGTGCGTTACGACGAGGAAGACGAAAAGAAAGATCATCCCATAAACGAACATAAAATAGGGCTAACGGTGCAATGGAAACTAACCGACACCAAAGATGAGGAGAATAAATTTATTACCAATTTTGATGAAAATGGCTTAAGCCCTGCGAATCTCGGACAAATTCATTATGCGGTTTTGGGTGGGTATTACGGCTATCAAAACCTGAACAAAGATTTTAGGCCAACACGTGGTATTGATATAAATGCATCGGCTAATCGCTACATCAATATACAGGGTGAAGAACCCGATTTTACTAAGATTAGTGGCTCTGTTGCTACTTTGTTAAGTTTAAACAAATATCCACGAACGGTTTTTGCGTTCAGAACTGGCGGAGAAAAAATATTTGGCGACTACTATTTTCATGATGCAGCAATTCTGGATGGAAAAACCAATTTGCGCGGCTACCGAAAAACCCGGTTTTATGGCGATGCAAGTGCCTATTTTAATTCTGAACTCCGTATCAAACTTATCGATTTTAAAAATTACCTGCTTACCGGAGAACTTGGCATTCTTGCTTTCGACGACATAGGAAGAGTTTGGTATGATGGAGAAGAATCCTCGAAATGGCACAACGGTTATGGCGGGGGAATTTGGGTGTCACCATTTAAAATGGCCATTGTAACGGCTACCCTAAACAAAAGCCGCGAAGAAACGTTGGTTCAATTTAACTTTAGCTTTTTATTTTGAAGACACTTACTCAATTCATAATCTTTCTGGTAATCCTCTTATATGTGCAACATTTGGCGGCACAAGAAGTGATTTTGATTCGGCATGCTTCAGTAAAGCTGGAACGGCATGGATGGATGGGTGCAAAAAAAGCATCCAAGATGCGTGATGCATACGACACCGCCCCGATAAGTCAGTTCGATCCGGATACCGTGTTAAGCAAAGTCCCCAAACGAATTACCGACACGGTGTATGTTAGTGGTCTTTCGCGTTCAATCGCTACAGGATTAAAACTATTTGGCGATTCGGCAACAATCGTGTCATTGCAAGAACTCAACGAATTTGAAATGCACATGGTTTGGCTGCCCCTGCATTTGCCTTTTAAAGCATGGACTTCCATATCGAGGACAATGTGGTTGATGGGGATGGAAAAACCGGGAACAGAATCGTTTCAGGAAGCCCGCGACCGTGTTGACGACGTTTGTTCATTTATTGAAAGAAAGGCGGAACAAAACAAACAAGTGATAATGGTAACGCACGGTTTTATAAACCGGAACATTTCCAAAGAACTGGAAAAACGCGGGTGGCGAGTGATACAAAATAATGGTAAAAAAAACCTGGGAGCCACCGTTTTAAGAAAATAATTGAATCAAATGTACGTTATTAGGCTTGTGAAATATTTTTTAGCATTCATACTCATTTTTAGTTCGATGGCAGGATTCGCGCAGGACACCATTTCGCGCGAAGACTGGACGCCCTATTTTGAAAACAATTTGCCCACCCGTTTTCTGTACCTAAAAATGGAAGGTCCGTTTCAGTACAATATTTCATCAACCTCGGAGATACCTGAAATTGGCGACGGTTCGGCAGAAATTACAGGGAACAGAACAGTAACAGCACGGTTTAAATTTCCGATTCTGAATAAACAACGGGTAAAACTAACCGGTGGATTTCGCTATGTAAACGAAGAGTTTTACTTTGAAGACATAAAACCCGGTGATTATCCGATGTATGTTGGATTGAACGACCGCAACCTTAGACGGCTGGGACTTGACATGAAAGGCTTGTTTCACCTGAAAGACAATCATTCGATAGTGATGCAAACCAGCTGGAGCCTGGCGGGTGATTTTCATATTCATGACGATAAATATTTTTCATTTAGCGACTTGCTGAAATCATCTCTTGCCATTGGTTATGCTACCCGGAAAGACAAAAATACCTACTATGCTTTTGGCGCCTATTTTGGTTATACTTTTGGAGACCCGGCAATTTACCCGGTTATAAATTACTGCAAACGATTTTCCAATGGAATTGGGCTGGACTTACTGCTCCCGCAAGGATTTAAAGCCTGGAAACAGCTCAACAAAAACTTTTATTTGGTGTGCGATGCTGAGATTTCGGGAACCAGTTACACCGTGCGTGTTGATAACACGGTACTAAACGAACTGGAGAGTATTCAGCTGCGCCAGTCGACCTTTGATGCAACGGCAGGCATTATTACGCGAATAAATAAATGGGTAGGTTTTGAGGCAAAATTTGGCTACTCAAACAACATTAACTTTAATGTTACCGAATCGAATTTTAAAATTGGGAGCACCCTGCTAAAACCCGATACAGATTACCTTATAAAATCGAAAGTTTCAGGTGCACCGTACGCCAGCATATCACTGTTTTTGTCGGTACCGAAAGATTTAATGGATCGCTACGTAGAATAAAACAGCAGCGAACTATTGTTAAAATGACTCATCCAGTTTCCGAACCGCATCCTCCATAACTTTAACGGCCGAATCGCCAATTTCAGTTGCGCCATCAATTATTTTATCCAGATCCTCGTTCAGATCTTCATCAATGTATTTCTGGATCTTATCGCCAATTTTATTCACGTCGTCCTTAAAAAGATCACGCAGTAAATCTCCAACACTTTCTTTGTTTTTTAAGGCATGATATTTAATGATCAGCCCTTTAATTTTTATCTGATCTTCAACCGTAAAATCGTCGCGGTATTCGAGGTACCACTCCGAGTTGTACTTTTCAAATTTCTCATCTGCCCACTCCCAGTCCTTTCTGCCATATTTTTTATGGTTATTCTCTACCCGCTCAACAAAACGTTCGAACCGGTCGAGGTAATCCTCTTTTGATGTCGGAGTTGTACAAGCAACCAACCACACCAAACAACATACAATCAAATATTTTGAGTACTTCATTTCCAATTCTTATTACAAACAATTTAGGGTTTCCAGGGCCATTTTACACAATCCTTTATTTCGGGAAACAGCACATAATCGGCTCTTCCTTTCATGGCGCAGGTTTTTACATGTAAACCTTTTAACTGTTCAAGTGCGGCCTCCATGGTTTTCCCCGACACCGATACATCATCGACCAACAAAATACGTTTGCCTTCCAAATCCCAGTTGGCTTTTTCAAGTACTTTGGGCTCGTTGTAGCGCGGATTATTTTCGTCATCGCGGTAATTCAGTGTCATCACCAACAATTCGGCGTTAAGATGATAAGCCACCATTGTTGCTGCCGGCACACCGCCTGTGCCAATGCCAATTACCACATCAATCTTAGGGAATTCAATTATTCTTAGTCGTTCTGTTATTTCTTTAAACGATAGTGGAACCATGTTTTTCTTTGTTTTTTAATTTTTCAATGTTTCCTCGTACACCGGAATTTCGAGGTAAAAAGTTGTGCCTTTTCCCATCTCGGTTTCGAACCAGATTCTGCCGGCAAAATTTTCAACGATATTCTTTACAATTGAAAGTCCTAATCCCATACCACTGGTTTTGGTGGTAAAACTCGGACTAAACAACTTATCGCGCAACTCGGCATCAATACCAGAGCCATTGTCTTCCACCGAAATTACGGCCATATGATGACGTCGGTCGAGCCCGATTTTAATCCTTCCTTTACGGTCCTCGGGAATGGCCTGAATGGCATTTCGAATCAGGTTTATAATTGCCCGCGACAACTGTTCTCTGTCGGCATTTACTTCAAGATTTTCGTAGCCGTTCGAATCAAATTTAATGTCGATTTCACTGTGCGATTCGTACAAATCGATCGATTTCTTCAACTGCTCGGACAAACAGAATACCTGATTCCGGGCCGTTGGAATTTTTGCAAAGTTCGAGAATTCGGTAGCAATATTCGAAAGGTTGTCGATCTGCTCGATAAGTGTTGAGGTTACTCGATCAACAAACTCGTTGTACTCTTCGTTTTTCCCTTTGGCGCGTTGCAAATATTGGATATTCAACTTCATCGGCGTAAGTGGATTTTTAATCTCGTGTGCAATTTGCTTTGCCATTTCGCGCCATGCCGATTCCCTTTCTGAGCGTGCCAGCAAATCGGCACTTACTGCCAACTCATCAACCTTTTTATTGTATTCCCGAACCAGGCTTCCAATTTCGTCTTTCCGGTTGTATTGAATGGGCTCGTTTCGTTTACCCAACTGCATTTTTCGCAGGTTTTCCTGGATAACAACCAATGGGCGGGTAATTTGATTAGCAATAAAAACCGCAGCAATAATACTGGCTAAAAACAGCAGTACATACAGGTTGATAAAGGCTACAATAAAAGTGGAAATTTCCTGGCTGTAATTATCCTGCCGGATAAAATAAGGAAGATTAATAACGCCCAGATAATCGCCAAAATTATTAATAATTGGCCGATACGCCGATAGGTACGATAGCTTACCGATGTTCTCGGGCTGGAAGTAACTGATGGAATAATTCTGATATACTTCGTAGTTGGCACGGGCATTTATTCGTGACGATACCAGTCCGCGCTCAAAAATCTCGAAACGCGATGAAGCGATAAGTCCCCCATCAATTCCGTAAATGTTAATATCAGTTCTGAAGATGTTAGATAGTTTTGCCAACTCCTCGCGCAACCATTCCTCCAGTTCCGGCGTAATTTCTTGTTTATCGGTCAGGCGCATGTCAATCTCTTCCGAAATCGACTTCATTTTCTCATTCAAATCGTCCTGGTGTTTCTGCCGGTATTCTTTTACATTGTAGAAAAGCGTGACACCGGCAACAACCATTAACGAAATAAAAACAATGGAGATAATAGCTGCCTGTATCTTAAATTTCAGATCGAAAAATACTCTTCTTCCCCTAATTGATTGGTTAATTATAATCAATACAACCAACAACGTAAGAAAATAAAATACAAACAAATACGGAAATGAAATCAAGTAATCAATCGGTGTGAGCAATTCCCTCGAGACCACTACATAATTCTGCTGACTTGTGTGGTAAACCAGATGCTCGTATTTATCCTGTCGAATGAACGAAAACTCATCATCCGATTTCAGGTATACATGCCCGTTGTAATTGTAGTTGTAATCACCATATTTATCTCGTAATTCTCCCGCATAATATTTGGCATAATTGTATTTGCGGTAACTATTTGACCGAGCCATCGATTTATCGATCAGCAACTCGGGGAAACCAATTCCTTCGAACAATAAATCAGAATCCAGATCAATATAAATTGTTACTCCTTTTCCGCCATCAGCCAGAGGATAACTATAACAACCTGTATAAGAAATCCTTCCGTTCATATTATCCATAAAATAAAAACTAGTCCCCGGAATTTCAATTCCTTCCGATTCTATTTTATCATTCAAGTATGGCCTGCAAGCCACTTCATAATCATCAGGAGGGATAATCAAATTACTTCCCTCGTGACACACCAGAATATTTAACAAGTATTTCCGAAAATAAGTATTAAAATACGATTGACGGATGTATTCAATGGCATCATCGTCTTTATTCTGGAATAATAAACTCTGGATAGCCGGATCCTTCTCAATCTGGTAATTGATCTCGGTAAGAAAGACCTCGGCTGCCGGATCGCGTTCGGCAACAAGCGTCACCGCAAACAGTTTTTGTTGCTCTTTATCTTTTTTGCTGATAGTACGGTTAATAACAACCAACGAATAAATTGAAACCACCGCCACATAAATAATCAGATAACTTAAGGTAAAGGTTTGCAGATAGTGTCGGGTTATCAGCGAAGAAAGTATAACGCAAATAATAAATAGCAATAGTGCGTATATAGATACATTTTGTACGACAAGGTATTGTAATCCGGCAAAGAATAAACTAATAACCAGCGTTAATATAATCAGTTGATAGAGTTTAAAGTTTTTTAGCGTTTTTTCGTTTACCCTGATAGTAAAGAATACAACTCCCAGCAACAATAAACTAATTGCAAAAATCCCCAAAACACTTTGAGGAGAGATATCGATAATCTTGTTCAGCGCAAACGAAACGGTTGAATTATAAATGAGCTCCTTTATCAAATTATCGACAAGCAAATATAGACTGGCATTAAAAATCAGTAGCAGAATAATTACTCCTTTTCGTGGCAAACCCGAGTTATTTTGCAAATCGGGAATATTCAGGTCGATGGCGAAATTGTATATCCAGAAAAGGAAAAATATGGCCAGAAGAAAATAATCGCCCAACGAAGGCAACCAGTCGTTTATGGCAAAATAATCGGGGCTAAAAAATCTTAGATGGAAGAATACCTTGGGCACCTGAAAAATGAGATGAATCCAATACACCACAAACAACGCCACTCCCAGCGAAACCAGTTTCAGGAAAAACGGTGAGTCGTTGTCGACAAATTCCTTTCGGAAATAAAACAACAGTAAGATAAGCCCGATAAAATATATGGCACCTGGGAAATACAGCTGTTTGGTGGTACACAAATAATTTCCGTGGGGCAATAGAGTAAAGAGGTAATCGCCTTTCAGGTCGACAATATCGTAACCGCGATTGAATTTTTCTGTTCGTATAATATAATCGCCGGGCAGCCTGTAATCTTTAAAGAAATTATTTTGCAGGTACTTGTTTTCGTAAGTATAGTTGCGTTTTATTAAATGAAAAACAGCTGCCGTATACTCACCAACATTCATGGTATCAACCAGGTAATAGCCATTTGGCAATGTTACAAGGCCACTGATTTTTGGCAGATCTTCCAGGCGGTCGTAAAAAGTAATTCCGCGGTCGGACCAAAAAAACAGTTCATTATTTTTAAAAACCATCGCACCAAATCCGGTTTCGCGGATCAATGTTTCATCCTGGCTAAAAAATTCGCTAATATCCTCATCCAGTTCATCTTCAATCAGAACCTGTTTAATTTTCAGCAGCTTATTTTGAAGCTCGGCTTCGTTTGCCAGCAGTTGAGTTTGAAAATCGTCAATAAGTTTGGTTTCAGGATTTCGCCGCAGCAACCCATTTTCGAGAATGGCAGCCATAACCAAAATACCGATGGCTAAAATGAGATAAGTATATTTATTGAATTTAACCGACATTAGCTATTCATGATGATACGGTTCGCCTTTTAAAATTGTCATTGCTCTGTATAGTTGCTCCACGCACAACAATCGCACCATTTGATGCGAAAATGTTAATCGTGATAGTGAAATTTTTGAAATGGCTCGTTTATACACTTCTTCAGAGAAACCGTATGGGCCGCCCACTACAAGTATCAGTTCTTTTGGGCCGCTTATCATTTTCTTCTCTAAAAACTGCGAAAACTCAACCGACGAAAACATTTTCCCTTTCTCATCGAACAAATGTAACTCTTTGCCCGGAGCCAGTTTTGAAAGAATAATTTCACCCTCTTTATTTTTCTGCATTTCCGGGTTGGTATTTTTTCCCTTCTTAATATCGGGAATAACTTCCATATCGAAACTAATATAGTGTTTCAGGCGTTTAAAATATTCATCTATTCCATCGCGTATATAGGCCGCATCAGTTTTACCAACAACCAGTAATGTAATTTTCATTTCACAAAATCGTTTATTTACAGAAGTTATGAGTGGAGCGCTTGCTTTTATACAATTTTCTAACATTCGGTTTGACAAAATGTCACCAACACATAATCCCCTGAAGGCGAATTAAATATAATTATGTTTCTACAACAATCGCCCAATTGATTTTTAATTTTATAAATTTACAGTAAAAATAAGCGTATAAAAGTGTTTTTGCATAGTTTTTGCTTATTATGCAACACATATGCTGAATAAAAAGATGATGAAACGAGCATAATATAACGTCGCTAAATACATAGGAGTATGATTATGCGAGTTAAATGAGTTACCACTCAAAATAGATAATTATAAACGAATGAAAAATTTTAAACACATATTTTCAATTATTCTGATATTTTGCAGTTTGCTGGCAGGTGCTGCTCATATCCCTCAGAATAAAAAGGTTCCGAACGAAATTAATGTTGGTTTGGCAACCGGAGATGCAAAAGTACTCTCCTCTTATTTTAACCAAAACGTAGAACTGGTAGTACTTGATAACGACAATGTATACAGCAAAGCCCAGGCCCAACAAATTGTAACCAACTTTTTCAACAAATTTCCCCCGATAGAGAAAAATGCTTTTAGCATTATTCACGACAGTGGCAAAGAGAATGCTCAATATGTAATCGGGAAATTAAAAACAGAAAAAGGCGATTTCAGGGTTTACTTTTTGCTGAAACAAAACGATGGCAAACAATACATTCACCAACTACGAATTGAACAACAATAATGGCCGGTATGGCATCGGGAAAAATTACTTTTAATCGATTTAAAAAGCTGAGCGAAAGAGCAGTTGAACACGCCAAACGTATTTCGCTCCCTCTTTTTGATGGTGTACCGTTATACGATGTTTTATTGTTTTTCTGGAGAAGTATCGTCGACGGATCGATAACAACACGTGCGTCGGGAATTGCATTTTCCTTTTTTCTTGCTTTGTTTCCGGGCATAATATTTCTCTTTACTCTTATTCCGGCAAGTGGGTTCCAACAAGAGCTTTACGTTATTATTCATGAGGTAGTACCTGAAAAAATCTGGCCAGCCGTAGAAGAAACAATTGCCCAAATTGTACTAGAGAATCCAAGAGGCAAAGTTACCCTGTTAAACTTTCTAATGTCTCTTATGTTTGCAACCAATGGATTTGTGTCCATGATGAGTGCATTTGATGCTACGGTTCACAATATTAACAGAAGAAAGTGGTGGAGCCAATATATCGCGGCGGTTACACTGCTGGTTATCTTTACACTGTTACTTGTTGTGGCTATTGCAATGTTAACGGGCGGACAGGCATTGATCAACTATCTTGAACAAATAGATATTATCCACGATTATTTCTCGAAAATACTTTTTACTATCGGGAAATGGATTATTACAGTTACCATATTCTTTTTCGCCTTTTCGTTTTTATATTATATGGCACCTGCAAAAAAAACAAAATGGAGGTTTATCTCTGCAGGAGGTTCACTGGCAACAGTTTTAAGTATTTTCGGCTTTATTGGGATGAGTTATTATTTAGATAATTTTAGCCAATACAATATTCTTTATGGATCAATCGGGACACTATTGGCAGTATTGCTTCTAATGTATGTGATGTCACTGATTTTGCTGATAGGATTTGAGCTGAATGCCAGTATTTACCAGGCACACACCTACCAGGAAGATGAAGATGAAAAAATGATTTATAAAATCTGAAAGGATATACTACTTCTTCCCCTGTTTAAAAAGCACTTCCTTCTCTTTTTTGGTTAAACTCTCGTAACCCGATTTTGCAATCTTATCCAGAATACGATTGATCTCGTCTTGCTGCTTATGTTTCTGACGGTTGTATTCATAATCGTCGCGAGGCGGTTTTCGGTAAGTAACTTTCATTTTACTTTTATGCTTGAAAAGTCCGCCTAAAAACTCGCCAATTTTATTCACCAAATTTACCAGTCCCGCTCCCATATCCTTTCCTTTTCGCAATTGATAAATATAAAACCATCCCCAAAAAGCACCGCCCAAGTGTGCAATATTACCACCGGCATTTGTTGAAGAAATACCGATTACGGACAATAAAACGTAAAAAGCAGCTACATATTTCAATGGAATACCACCGATAAAAAAGAGGTGTATCTCGCGGTTGGGATCGTAAAAAGCAATGGCCACCAAAACTGCAAAAATGGATGCAGAAGCCCCCAATAATAAGCCGTTCTCAGAACTAAGGACTGGAATAAAATTGTAGGCAATAACATATAAAAAAGCACCCCAAAGTCCGCCCATCAAATAAACGCCCAACAGTTTACCTCCTTCAAAATGATAAAGAAACAACTGACCAAACCAGTACAGGCCAATCATATTAAAAAAGAGATGAATAAATCCCTGGTGCAAAAACATATAGCTTATCGGTGTCCATGGGCGTTGCGCCAAAACTTCGGTAACCGAAGGAACTGATAACCACTGATACACCGGCAAACTATGTCCGCTCAGGTAAAAGAATACACCGATTATTTTCAGCAAAAGAAATACACCAATGTTTATGTAGATCAACCGGGTTAATACCGATCCTTCTTTAAATGTTCTTTTTATGTCGCCTGCAATATCCACTCTCCAGTTTTTTTATCTCTATGTTCGTTAATAAAAACGGTTGGAATGTTTGTTCCAGTATTTGATCATAAAGTAACCGAACAACATCCCGCCGAGGTGGGCAAAGTGAGCCACACTTCCCTGAATTCCGGATACACCAAAGAACAATTCCAAAGCACCGTAACCAATTACAAAATATTTGGCTTTAATTGGTATTGGCGGAAAGAGTAACATAAGCTCGGTATTTGGGAACAGCATTCCGAAACCTAATAAAATACCAAAAACCGCCCCCGAAGCACCTACCGTTGGTGTATTCATAAATATTGTAATCTTTTCTGAAACTGTACCGGGAATATATTTCCCCTGCGCTGCAATCTCTCTGAAATAAGCCAGCTGATCGGGTGCAATTTGTGCAACAGCAACTTTATACTCAACATAAGTAACCAACAGTTGAATAAGTGCTGCTCCTACCCCTGTAACCAAATAAAAAGTAAGGAAACGCTTTGGCCCCCAAACGCCTTCTAACACACGTCCAAACATATACAACGCAAACATATTGAAGAAGATATGCCCAAATCCCGGCGTACTGTGCATAAACATGTAAGTAAAAATCTGGAATAACCTAAATTTTTCAGAAAGCGGGAAATACAAACCCAGAATGGAATACAGATCAGTTCCGGTTTGCTTTAAAACAATGGTGGCAATAAAAAACAACACGTTGGCAAGAATCAGGTTCTTTACCACTGGCGGCAAATTTAAGGCTGGACGATAATTCATTCGTATATTTTTTAATTTTTCAAATGTAACTGATGAAAGTCGGAACGCAAAAGCCAGGACCTTATACTGTTACTCTCTGAATTCAACACTCTTCGTTTGTTTATTGTTTTAAGGCAAGTGAGTTACAATGACCACGCCAATATTTTAAAACCTCAAATTAACGACAATCTGTCATTTTGAAAAACTTTTTTCGATATCATCTGTCGAAATGATGGTCAACACCTTTTTCCCGTCGGGCGAGAAGTTGGGTGTTGCACAGGCAAACAAGTTATCGATCAGGTGATCCACCTCTTCCTGTTTCAGGTTGGTGCCATAATCCATTGCCGATGCTTTTGCCAGCGACCCCGCAATTTGCTCTTTGGCTTTTGAGCGCGCATCAACCCGCGAAGTTTTATACTCTTCCAGCAACTTTTCAAGTATCAGCTCGGGCGACGAAATATCTAAAACGCCAGGTGTGCCATTTATAATAAATGTGTCTTTCCCAAATTCGCGAATATCAAATCCCAACGATAACAGGTCTTCCAAGATCGATTTCAGCAGAGCAGCATCGGCAGGATTGAGTTCAATCGTTTGCGGAAAAAGCTGCTGCTGACTAGCTACCGAATCCGATTTCAACACCTCCATAAATTTTTCGTACAGGATGCGTTCGTGTGCCCGTTTCTGGTCTATAACCATCAATCCCGATTTTACCGGTGTTAACACATAACGCTGTTTTAGCTGCAAAACCTTTTTACCGCTGAATTGTCCGGGTGCATTGGCATATAAATCATCTGTCTGAACGGCATTTTCGCGGTATTCCGGCTCGGGTTTCAATTTCAGTTGTGCTCCCTGGTAAAGATCTTCCCAATTATCAAGGTTCTTCTTTTCTCTTCCTGAGCCGGGCGAAGAGCTTCTTCCCTGCCCCGAAGATTCCTTTTCAAAAGGCGAATAACCACGCTCAGCAAAATCTTTTTCGTTGTTAAAAGGATTGTAATCGGGATTGATCTGAATTTCCGGAAAGCGCACTCCTTCACCATCCTTTCTCGGAACAGGAATATCAATGCTCCCGCTTTGGTCGAAATCGATTGACGGCACCACGTTGTGTTTGCCTAACGATTCGCGTATCGACGCATGAATAATCGGCCAGATATCGCGTTCGTTTTCAAATTTTATCTCGGTTTTTGTAGGATGTACATTGATGTCGATCGCTTCCGGATCAAGCTCCAGAAACAAAAAATACGACGGATAAGTATCGGGCGGTAACAACTGCTCGTAAGCCTGCGTTATCGCCTTATGAAAATACGGATGACGCATAAAACGTCCGTTCACAAAAAAGAATTGTTCGCCCAATGTTTTGCGGGCATATTTTGGCTGCCCGATATAACCGAAAACCTTTACAATGCTGGTATCTTCATCTACATTTATCAGGCTTTGATTCAACGATTTTCCAAACACATCGACCAAACGTTTCCGGTAGTTGGCCGACGGAAGATCATAAACCGGTGAGCCGTTATGAATCAACGATAATTTAATGTCGGGATTGGGCAGTGCCACCCGCTGAATTTCCCAGATAATATGTTTTAATTCGGTTGAATTTGCTTTCAGGAATTTACGACGTGCCGGTACATTAAAAAACAGGTTTTTAATCATAAAATTGGTGCCGTTATTGCACCCGGCAGGTTCCTGTGTTTTTACTTCGGAACCGATAATATGAATAAAAGTACCCACCTCATCGTCGGCTTTTTTGGTGCGCAGTTCCACATCGGCAATAGCGGCGATAGATGCCAGTGCCTCGCCACGAAACCCCATGGTGCGAATGGCAAACAAATCGTTGGCAGAACGTATTTTTGAAGTGGCATGCCGCTCGAAAGCCATCCGTGCGTCGGTTGGCGACATTCCGCTTCCATTGTCTGAAATCTGAATGAGAGTCTTTCCTGCGTCTTTTATATTGATGGTTATTTCAGTTGCGCCCGCATCAAGAGCATTTTCCACGAGCTCTTTCACAACCGATGCCGGTCGCTGAATAACTTCTCCGGCAGCAATCTGATTGGCAACTGCATCGGGTAATAGCTGAATAATATCGCTCAAGATTAAATCTTTAGAAATTTGTACTACGAGGTTTGCTTTTTTAGGCAAAAAAGTCGGAAAAGAAGAAAAGATAAAGCACCAGTGCAAGGACTATAACAATCCATACTAACCGGCGATTTTGTGCTCTTCTGGCCGATTCGGATGACCGGGCCCAGCCATCTCCCGTCCGAAATTGACCTTTAATGTTTGGACGATACGGGCGATTGCTGTCTTTTTTTTCATCAACAATCCCCAATTCTTCCTTTATTCGGCGTTCCCGCTCGTCTCTCTCGTCCTTATCGGGATCCCAAAAACGTGGGGTGATTCTAAACTTTTTTGTTCCCGGTGTATGAAAAAAATTGCCAATCATCGCGTTCTGTTTATTGTACAAAGATAGTTTTATTCTACAAAAATTGTTCCGATACCGAATTGTCATTTACAACGACCGCTCCAAAATGCGAAACAACTGCTCATCTTTCAGTTCTACCGGATTACCCTTCATACTACTTGCAACTTTTGCTTTCTCAACCAGCACAGGAAAATCTTCTTTTGTCAATCCATATTCCGACAATGGCGGGATTTGCAATTCGGCCACCAATTCCGCTGCCCAAATAGCAGCATCGTTTGCCATGGCCTTTTCGTTTCCGGTAAGGATTTTTGCCAGCTCATCAAATTTCGAGCTATCGAGTTTATTTTCTCTTAAAGCCTGAATATTCTCTTCAATCACTGCCGACATCAGGCAGGCGCAAACGGCGCCGTGCGGAATAGGAAACATCCCTCCCATAGGTCCGGCAAAACCATGAACAGCCCCCAGTTTTACGTTGGCAAGAGCCATTCCACCCAAAAGGCTGGCCATGGCCATATCTTCACGTGCCTGTTTGTTGCTGCCATTTTTATATGCTTTTCGTAAGGACCGAGAGATTCGTGTTAAACCCTCACGACAAACCATATCAATAAACGGATTCGCCTGGTTCGATACAAAAGTTTCGAGCAAATGAGTTAAGGCGTCAACGCCGGTACTGGCCGTTAATGCCGGTGGCATTGACCATGTTAATACCGGATCAACAACCGCCACATCAGGATACATCTGGTTATTTCGCAAACTTACCTTCACACTATTTTCGGGCGATTTTATTACTGAATTTTTAGTTACCTCTGCACCGGTTCCGGCCGTTGTAGGAATGGCAATACAGGGCAAAGATTTTTCTGTCAGTGGTTTTCCGCGCCCAATTACTTCCAGGTAATCGAGCAGTTCGCCTTTATTAGTTGCCAAAGCAGCAATGGCTTTTGCACTATCAATAACACTTCCTCCGCCCAAACCTACTATTACATCACTTCCATGACTACGTGCCAATTGCACTCCTTTCTCAATTAAATCGGTAGTCGGCTCGCCAGGTATATTAAAAAGCACAGTGTTGGTTCCCGGGCTGAATTTCGCCATCAACTCTTTAGCCCGCGACGAATTTTTCCCCGTTACCAAAACCACAATCTTCCCAAAACCAGCAACAAGATCCGGGACATCCCTCAACGAATGATTTCCAAAAATGATTTGCCCTGCGGTTGCAAATGAAAAATTAACTGCCATATCTTCTGTCCTCTTAATCCCAACCTTCGTCGTCGGGATGTACATTATAAAACTTAATTGCCGATCGTGGTTCAGCCATCATATCGGCAACAGTGTCGCGCCACTTTTGGTAGTGCGCTGTTTCTTTGTGTTTTGCCGGATCGTCGGCTGTACGATACACCTCTACCAATACAAAACGTGTAGGGTCGTCTTGTTGTTCTACAAAATCAAAACGGGCAATCCCCGGTTCGTTAATACTGTTTTTTGCATTCTCGATGGTGGCCGCTTTAAAAGCCTCGATACAATCTTCTTTGACATGAATAAATACGTGAACGATAAACATGGTGTAAGATTTTAAGTGGTTCTCCTACAAATTTGAAAAATATTTTTGTACCATTCCAACCTTTTCGGAATATCTTCGTCTTAAAGGCAAAGATCAAGGTTTAAATCTGATGGAAACTGCCTGGCAGCATTAAGAAAAACAATTTGGAGATACACCACAACAATAACGAGATTAGCTTGATTAGGCTCTGTAAAAAGGGCGATGCGAAAGCTCAGTACCGGCTTTACAAACTTTATTGCAAGGGAATGTACAATGTTGCCATTCGCTTGACAAATGACAAAAGCATGGCGGAGGATGTGCTTCAGGATGCGTTTGTAAAAGCTTTTTCGGAAATCGACAAGTTAAAGAATGAGAAGGCCTTTGGCGGCTGGCTAAAACGAATTGTAATTAACCGAAGTATTGATGTTACGCGAAAGGAAAAAATAGTTTACTCCGAAGTTAAAAATCTGGGAAGCGACGATAATGAGATAGCCGTTGAAATTGACAGCGGATTTAGTCCGGAAAGGATTCACCATTATATAAAACAACTGCCGGATGGTGCCCGCGAGATTTTGGTACTTCGTGCATTAGAAGGATACAAACATGCTGAAATAGGAGAAAAACTGGGAATTTCGGAATCGACTGCAAAAACACAGTTTTTCAGAGCAAAACAATTATTAGTAAAAATGATTCAAGATGAAACAGAATCTGGAAAGATACTTGAAAGAGCAACGGCTAAAGCTTGATGTGGAAGATCCCGAACACGACATTGTTTGGGAAGGGATAAGCAACCAGCTTCACCAAAATAGAAAGCAAAGCCTGCCACACTGGTTTTGGAAGGTGGCGGCCATATTCCTATTTGTTGTTTCGGCCACGTATTTTGTGTTAAACGAAACTTCCGAAAAACAAATGGTAGTTGTTCAACTATCTGATATTTCTGAAGAACTAGGCAATAAGGAAGCCTCTCTTCAACAGGTGGTAAATGCCAAACGGGAAATAGTGGAGCAAGAACTGTCGGCAGAAAATTCGGAGATCCGGTTTTTACTTAATGAACTGAACAACCTCGACGAAATATATGCCACCTATCAAAAAGATCTAAACAATACTATCGATAACGAGCCGGTGATACACGTTATGCTCGATTATTACGAGAAAAAAATCAAAGTATTAAACCGAATTCTACTGGAAATTGAAAAACAAGAAAATCATGAAGAAACAATTACACTTTAAAGTACTATTTACAGTTGCCATCCTATTAATAGGCAGCCAGTTACTATGGGCTCAAAGCTACGAGGCCTCAAAAAAGTTAAATAAGTCGACTGCAGTGCCGGCCGATATAAGCATCAATTTATCGAACCATGCAGCCGACATAAAAATTAATACGACCAACGATAAAACGGTAAGTATCAGCACCGAGATAAAGGTGGATGCCCGTAGCAAAGAAGACGCAGAAAAGTTGATCGCGGCAATAGAGAAGTTTGAATTCGACCTGAGAGGAAACCGTATACACATTGATACCCGTTTTTACAAAAGTATGAACTCGATTAACGGACGCAGCACCATTACCCTGCTGAATGGCGATAAAGTAAAAATTAAAGATTTTGAGATCAGGCATGAAATGAACATCCCGAAATCAGCCAGCCTGAGTCTTGAAAACAAGTACAGTTCAGTTTTTATTGGCGAGATTGAAGGAAAAACTAAACTAAACCTTTACAACAGCGAACTTCGTTCTGAAGGATTTCTATCGACTTTTAAACTGGAAGCGAAGTATTCGAAATTGCACGTGGAAAAATTTGCCGATGAAGCCACCTTTGATTTGTACGATACAGATATTGAGTTTAAAACGGCCGGCGATATTACCATCGATAGTAAATACTCGAAAATTGAAGGAGGCAAAGCCGGGAATTTGAAGATTAATTCGTACGACGACAAAGTACTTATTAATGATTTTAGCAATTTGAAAATGGAAGCCAAATACTCCGATCTGGTTTCAGAAGCTGATATCGACGAGCTTTCGCTTGATTTATACGACTGCAACCTGAAAATACAATCGGCAAAATCAGCAGAGTTTACAGGAAAATATTCCGACCTGGAATTGGGAAAAGTAAAAACACTTACCATTCCTGATTCATACAACAACAATATTTATCTCGATAAAACCATCTCGATAAACATTGCCCAAAGTAAATACAGCAAGTATGAAATTGGGGCGACGACAAAACTTTCGATTATTAGCCACGACGATGATATTGATATCGACCAGCTGAACTCCGATTTTGAAGGAATTTCGTTTGACGGGAAATACGGAAAACTAATTATTGATGCCGGTTCGGTACCTTTTAAAATTGATGCCCTAATGAAATACGGGAAAGTTGATTTCCCAAAATCGTTGTTGCCCACCCGCCACATTGAAAAAAGCGGCGAATTGGAATTACTTGCCGGCGATAAAGGAAATACAATCCTGATTCGCGGTTACGACAACACCATAACTATTCAATAATCCCGCTAATCAATCTTTTCGGGTTTATTTTTAAACACGAGGGTTCGATAAGGAAATGGAATTTCAATTCCTTCTTTATCGAATCTTTTCTTAACACTATCAAACACATCACATTGCAACGCAAATGCTTCATTATTTGAATTGGTCCAGGCATAAGCCCTGATAGTTACTGCAAAATCTCCAAGAGATACCAGTCTCATTTGTACAGGTGCTTGTTCTTGCTCAAGTTCTTCCTCTGTCCGGTTATCGACAAAGTTGGGGTGTTTCATTATTTCTTCTTCGATTATTTTCCTGGCCAGATCGACATCGGAATCGTAGCTGATTCCAAAATCAACATGCTTTCTGATTTTCTCATCGGTCATTGAGCTATTTAGTAAAGTTGTTTCGCTAATCAGACTGTTTGGAATAACAATGCGTCTGTTTTCGTAATCGCGTATTACCGTATGCCGTAATGTTATTTCTTCAACAACACCTTTCAACGCGTCTGATTTTATTTCGATAGTATCCTGCACACTAAAAGGCTTGAAAATGAGGATAAATATTCCGCTGAGAATATTTGAAAAGGCTTTTTGAGATGCAAAACCAATTGTAGCCGCCAAAATTCCGGCCCCTGCAAACAGCCCTTTTCCAAGATCGTTTAGTGCCGGTGTAATCAGAAAAATTATAATGAGTGCTATCGTGAAAATAATGAACGATGCACTGTTTTTCAGAAAGACAAATTTGGTTGGGTCTTCTTTCAGGTTTTCCGACTTCTTTCTGATAATTCGGGTCAAAATACGCCGGGCAATAAACGATAGGAAGTAGGATATGACAACGATACCAATAACACTTCCCCAATACAAAAAATCTATTTGCATAATTTACGTTTTCATATTATGATTATATATTTCAATTTCCTATATGATAGAGCGCATCGCCTTCGGTAACAATTGGGGAGTAATTAAGTCCGATAATATGCCCATTAGTTTTCGCTTTTATCTGGTATTCAAATTCACCAAACGGATCGGATATACTTCCAAGCGTATGTCCTTTCATGATGTACTCGCCACCATTGATAAACGAACGAAACAACCCGGAATGACGGGCTCTGTGCCAGTATGACTGTTCAATTATAATAGGGTCTTTTAAATTGTTTTGATTGATACTGGTAGCATAATCGCGCATGCCAATGGCATGCATAAGCCTCATAATTCCATTTAGTCCTGCGTCAGTTACTGCATTGTTAAAATCGAGTGATTTCCCGCCTTCAAATAACAAAACCTTCAAGCCCTCTTTAGTTGCTGATTCACGAAAGGATTTATCTCGGTTATTCGCATAAACAATAAATTGCGGATGAAAGGCATTAGCAAGCTGCAACAAAGTTTCGTCGTTTTTGGAAATACGAATTTGCGGAATATTAAACCTGTTTGAACCACCGGTATGAAAATCGATACAATAATTGGAGTGAGGTACAATTTCTTTCATAAAGGTAGCGGCAAACTGACTGGCTAGAGATCCCTTTTCTGAGCCCGGAAAATAGCGATTCAAATCTTTTCCATCAGGGAATTCGCGTCTTTGATTTAAAAACCCAAATACATTTAATACCGGAATACAAATTACCGTTCCTTTATCAGGACGTAACATATTGCTCGAAACGGCCTTTCGTACAATTTCAACACCATTTACTTCGTCGCCATGAATACCAGCAATGATCAATAACACCGGGCCATCTTCTTTGGCACGTTCAATAATTACCGGCACATCAATTCGGGTACGCGTATGTAAACGCACAGTATCCAAGTTGATTTGTACGCTTTCACCCGGCATTATTTCTCGGTTCAGAATTTTCATAAATGCGTATTTAGCCCAATTATATAATTACCATTCTATCTTTTGGTCAGACATTTCTTTCAACATAACGAATAATGCTTTTTGCAATATCAATACCTGTAGCACTTTCAATACCTTCCAGTCCGGGCGAAGAGTTTACCTCCAGAATTAAAGGCCCGTTTTTGGATTGTAACATATCAACTCCGGCAACGCCCAATCCCATTACACGGGTTGCTTTCAAGGCTGCATTTTCTTCTTCGTCGCTTAATTGAATTACCTCGGCAGTTCCTCCCCTATGAAGGTTCGATCTGAAATCGCCGGGTTTTCCACTACGTCGCATAGCTCCTACCACCACGCCATCAACCACAAAAGCTCTAATATCGGCACCCTTGGCCTCTTCTATAAACTCCTGGGCAATAACCCGGGCTTTTAATCCGTGAAATGCTTCAATTACTGACGATGCAGCATTTTTATTCTCGGCCAATACAACACCAATACCCTGGGTGCCTTCCAAAAGTTTAATAACCAGAGGAGCGCCTCCAATACTGTCGATAATGTCATCGGTATTTTTACTATAATTAGTAAAAACAGTTTTGGGGAGCCCCAAACCGGCCCTCGAAAGAATTTGCAAGCTGCGCAACTTGTCGCGCGAACGGCCCAAAGCAATCGATTCAATAGCCGTAAATACTTTCATCATTTCAAACTGTCGTACAACGGCAGTACCATAAAACGTTATCGACGCACCAATACGCGGAATTACAGCATCAATATTTTCAAGTCTCTTACCTTGATATATAATTTGTGGATTTTTCTTTTCAATGACTAAATCACATTTCGAGTGATCAACAATCATCATTTCATGCCCTCGTTCTTCTCCGGCTTGGATCAATCTTTTTGTTGAGTACAATTTTGGATTTCGTGATAATACTACAATATTCATAATGCTTTTTTATAATTTTCTATTCGTATTCTATTTTCGTTTCCTATTTAATTTATGCGATAAATTTGATGCTGAGGTATCAACCAGAAATCTTTTATTCAAGAACTTTCTTCCAATTAATACGTCGTACTTCATCAAACTTCTGTTGGCTAATGATAAATCAATAGAATAATCCTTATTAAACAGTTTTATAGCTGTTCGAATAAGAAACCTATCCTCACTAATTCCATTGGAACTTTTAATGCTCTTTTTTTTGTAATTCGAAAAGTAGCATTCTTTGCCGGTATATTTCGGATGCTGCGGATCTAGAAATCGGCAAACCAACACTTTCTCTCCCTCGATTTCTGTTTCTTTTACCCAGTGGCAGTTTATACTCGAAGTATAAGCACCCGTATCGATTTTTGTTTTTATTCCTGTTAATTCCAAATCAGGGAAATCGGCGTAATCTTTCCTGCCAATCAACTCCTTTTGTTGTTTTGAATCTTGCATTGATCCTTATTTCTTTTTCAAACCAAACAGATCTAAACGCCTGTCTCTTAAATTTCTAACACTTCCAAACTGGTTAAGTTCGCGCAACAAACCAATATCCACATCGGCAATCAAAATCATTTCGGTATTTGGCGTAGCTTCAGCTTTCACTCCGTTTACCGGGAAAGCAAAATCGCAGGGCGTAAAAACCATCGATTGCGCATACTGAATATCCATGTTATGCACTTTTGGCAAGTTGCCAACACTTCCGGCAATAGCTACGTAACATTCGTTTTCGATGGCGCGTGCCTGCGAGCAGTTTCGCACCCGCGAAAAACCGTTTTGTGTATCGGTTAAAAAGGGTACAAACAAAATATCCACTCCTTCATCGGCCAGCAAACGGCTTAGTTCCGGGAATTCCGAATCGTAACAAATCAATACACCTATCTTTCCACAATCGGTATCCAGTGCTTTAAGAGTATGGCCTCCCTGCATACCCCAAACTTTCACCTCGTCGGGTGTTACATGTAATTTTTCGTAGCGCTCGGTGCTTCCATCGCGGCGGCACAAGTAACCTACGTTATACAATATATCGTCTACCAACTCGGGCATACTCCCGGTTATTATATTAATGTTGTAACTAATGGCCAACTCGGAAAACTTTGCAGTAATGTTACTGGTGTGTTTTGCCAGGTCGCGAATAGCCTCTGGTTCGCTTAAATGGTTATTCTCGGCCATTAATGGTGCATTAAAAAACTCGGGAAATAAAGCAAAATCGCAACGATAGCCGGAAACGGCATCGATAAAAAACTCGGCCTGAAGCATCAGGTCTTCCAGCGTTTTATAAGGCCGCATTTGCCATTGCACCAAACCTAAACGAACCACCGTTTTTGTAATTTCCGGTTTTTTGCGTGGTTTCTCGTAATAGATATTGTCCCACTCCAGCAACACGGCATATTCATTCGAATCGGTGTCGCCTTCCAGGTAGCCTTTTATAATTTTTGCCGGGTGAAAATCGTTCGATATCTGAAAATTCAACACCGGGTCGTGAATCTCTTTTGTACGCACTTTTTGAATGTACTCTTTTGGCGACAGTTCATCCTGGTAAAGGTGATAGTTCGGGATTCGTCCTCCAAATGCAATTCCTTTTAAATTAAGCTGTTCGCACAACTCTTTTCGGTAATCGTACAAGCGGCGCCCCAATCGCAATCCACGAAATTCGGGTTTAATAAAAACATCAATTCCGTACAGCATGTCGCCATCCGGTGAGTGCGTATCAAACTTATAATTCCCGGTAATTTCTTTGTAAGTGTGGTTATCTTCAAACTTATCGTAATCAACCACAATGGCAAGCGCACAACCCGCAATTTGTCCATTTACCTTCAGTACCACCTGCCCTTCCGGGAAACGGTCGATAAGCGATTGTATATGATGTTCCTTCCAATAGGCATCGGGCATGCTGGTATACACCTCTATCATTGCCTGTTTGAGTTCCTGGTAATCGTCGAATTTTAAATACTCCAGTTCTATATTGTCAATTTCCTGCATATTGTTTTGTTCTCTATTCGTTAAACTTTTCGGTATTCCACTTAAAGTATTATTTCTCGCAGATTTCGCTGATTAAAAGTTCAATCTATTTATCGGTTTAGTTTACCCAACACAAGTTTATAACCACTTTTTTCGTTTAAAATAAATCAGTAATCCGCCTCCCAGAATTAAAATAATTATCCAAAAAACAAGATAGCTGTACTTCAATTTTAACTCGGGCATGTATTCGAAGTTCATTCCGTAAATGCCGGCAAAAAAGGTTAGCGGAATAAAAATTGAGGCAAAAATGGTGAGTGTTTTCATCACCTCGTTCATTCGGTTGCTCATATTCGAATTGTAAATATTCAGCTGGTCGGATGTCATGCTATTATACATTTCAACCGCTTCTGTACATTGATTAAGCATATCATTCAGGTCTTTCAAATAAGCAACATTCTTTTCCTGAAAAAAAGTATCCTCAGTTCGTAATAACCAAGCTATAAACTCGCGCATCGGGCGAACAGCTTTTCGAATATAATTTAGTTCGGTTTTAAACTGGTAAATCTCTTCTACTATTTTGGAGTCCATTTGCTTAAAAAGCCGATCTTCAATATCTTCCACCTGCCGGCCAATGTTCTCTATCAAAATCGAATAATTATCCACCAGCGCGTCCATTAACGCATAGGCCAGGTAATCGTTTCCCCTTGTCCTTACTCTTCCCTTATTTTTACGAATACGTTCGCGAACCACTTCAAAAACATCACCCTTTCTTTCCTGCAAGGTTAACACATAAGTCTCGCCCAGAACAAGCGTAATCTGCTCGGCATGTATTCGTTTTGAACCTTCCTCCGGATGAAGAATTTTCATGATAAAAGCATCGTAACTCTCCCCATTTTCATACTTTGGCGACTGGTCGGTATTCAATATATCCTCGAGTAAAAGCGACGGAAGTTTAAATTCTTCACCAAGCTGTTTTATCGTTTCCAGATCGTGCAAACCATAAATATTGATCCAGTTAACCTGTTCGGCCTGGCATTTTTCTTTTACTTCGACGAATGAGTCAAGAGTTTCTTCAAGCAATTCATTCTCATTGTACCGTATCAATTGAACGATAGGGTTATCCATTTTCTGTCGACCGATAAGCACCAAAGAGCCTGGAACCATTCCTTTTGCCTTCGAGCGATCTTTTAAAAAACGTGCCATATTTTTAAATTTGTGCTTCGGGACCAAATTAATATACAGCTAACCAATCCCAAAGAATTTTAGCCAATTTAATAAATTAAATCCTCTTACACACATAACTCCCGGGGCGCATATTATGTTTTTTATATTGAACAATTTTTGTTCCTATTTGTGAGACAAAAAACAAGGCATACTGCCAAATCTCCGATAACTGTTCTGCTTTTCACTTACACTGTGGTAAAGCAAAAAAAATGCAGTTTACGGCTACTTCAAACGAGCCACGACTTCCCGGAAATAAAAAATTCCATCTGCAATTCATGCAAATGGAATTTTTCGGCTTCAAACTTCGGTCTTCCGACTTCCAACTCCCTCTATTTCTGTCTGAAATAAATTTGAATAGGTACGCCGGTAAGTTTAAAATTATCGCGCAATTGGTTTTCGATATACCTTTTATAAGGCTCTTTAATGTATTGCGGCAAATTGGCAAACAATGCAAACACCGGTGTTGGCGATGGCAATTGCGTACAATACTTAATTTTTATGTATTTACCTTTTACTGATGGAGGACCGTAATTTTCAATGGCTTCCAGCAAGATCTCATTCAACTCCGATGTTTTAATACGCTGTTTACGGTTTTGGTGTACCTGCATAGCAATCTCCAGCGCTTTGTGCACACGCTGTTTTGTTAAGGCAGAAATGAAAAGAATTGGGACATCGGTAAACGGTGCCAGTCGCTCCTGGATTTCTTCCGTCATTTTTTTGGTGGTCATGGTATCTTTGTCAATCAAATCCCACTTATTCACCAAAATAACCACACCTTTTTTATTTTTTATAATCAGGTTCAGAATGTTCATGTCCTGTGCTTCCACACCACGTGTTGCATCAATAAGTAACATACAAACATCCGAATTTTCGATGGTACGCACAGAGCGTAAGACCGAGTAAAACTCCAGGTCTTCGTGCACTTTTCCCTTTTTGCGCAGTCCGGCTGTGTCAACGATCATAAAATCGTGGCCGAACTTATTGTATCGGGTATGTATTGAATCGCGCGTTGTTCCGGCAACATCGGTTACAATGTTACGGTCTTCGCCAATCAAAGCATTTATAAACGACGATTTACCAACATTCGGGCGGCCAACTACCGACAGGTGTGGCAATTCGTGCTCTTCTTCCAGTGAATCTTTGTGCGGAAATTTTTCTACCAGTGCATCCAACATATCGCCTGTTCCACTTCCGGTCATCGACGAAATACAATAGATTTCGCCCAATCCAAGGCCGTAAAATTCCTGTGCGTCTAAAATGCGATTATGGTTATCTACCTTGTTTACAACCACGATAATCTCCTTTTTATTGCGTCGTAAAATACTGGCGATGGCATCATCCAGGTCGGTAATTCCGGCTTCCACGTCAACCACAAACATTATCACATCGGCCTCGTCAATGGCCAAATGCACTTGTTTGTTAATCTCTGATTCAAAAACATCTTCCGAGTTAACGACATAACCACCGGTATCAATTACCGAATATTCTACGCCAATCCACTCGCCTTTCCCGTAATTACGATCGCGGGTAACACCTGCTGTTTCGTCAACAATGGCTTTACGTTGTTCAATCAGGCGATTAAACAACGTTGATTTACCAACATTAGGGCGTCCTACTATAGCTACTATTCTGCTGCTCATTTTTTCAATCTTTTTTAAGGGCTAAATAAAGCCCATTGTTTTCCGGAGGCTTCCATCTCCCCCAACCTGAAAGTCGGGGCTAAGGATATTTTCCCTGTTTCTGCGACTTACTTTCTACTCCGGTCTTCCGACTTTAAAATTTATCGTATCCAAAATTCTTTAACTGACCGTCTTTCTCGCGCCAGTCTTTGGCTACTTTAACATACAACTCCAGAAAAATTTTCTTGTCAAAAAATTCTTCTGCATCAAGGCGTGCTTCCGTCCCAACGCGTTTTATCATCTTGCCCTGATGCCCAATGATAATTCCCTTCTGGCTATCGCGCGACACATGAATCACCGTACGGATATTTATAATTTTATCTGTCTCTTTAAACTCTTCAACTTCAACCTCCACCGAATAAGGAATCTCCTTTTGGTAGTGTAGAAGAATCTTCTCCCGAATAATTTCCTGCACAAAAAAGCGCTCGTTCCGGTCGGTCAATTGTTCCTTTGAGAAAAAGGCCGGACCTTCGGGAAGGTGCTCCATAATGCGATCGAAAATAGGTTCGATATTGAACTTCTCCAGGGCTGAAATCGCAAAAACATCGGCTCCCGGAAATGTGTTCGACCAATGATCGTATAGTTTTAATACTTCCTCCTGATTCGATAAATCGATCTTATTCAGCAACACGATAACCGGCATATTCGACTTTCGTACTTTCTCGATGTATTCGGGATTCTTGTCTACCTTTTCTTTTACATCGGTAACAAAAAGAATCACATCGGCATCGATCAAAGCTGTGTCAACAAACTTCATCATCGATTCCTGAAGCTTATAACTGGGCTTCAGAATACCGGGAGTATCGGAATAAACAATTTGGAAATCGTCGCCACTTACAATGCCTTTGATGCGGTGGCGCGTGGTTTGCATCTTTTGGGTGATGATAGACAGTTTTTCGCCTACCAGTGCATTCATAATTGTTGATTTTCCCACATTCGGGTTGCCAACAATGTTCACAAATCCTGCTTTATGTGTCATTATTTCAAACTATTAGGTGTTCCTTCCCTTGCGGGATTTCTCTGTTATATTTCTAAAAATCGGCACAAAGATAATCGAATTCAACAAATTGCGCTCACAACGGCATAATATTTTGATTCTCAACGCAAAAGTTTCATATCAACGTCAGCATTCCCCCCGACGTCTCTTTGATTTCAGGCCGTTTTTTCGTACCTTAAATGATCCGACAGCTTTACTTAAAAATTTCAACATGGATTCAATTGCTTTCTGGGACAATGTTGGAATCTCCATACGCGCAAGAAAAATTCTTCAAAAACTTTTAGCCGAAAATCCGGTTCTTGAAAAAATTATCAGAAATGCGAATAATGTTGTTGAAATTCATGACGCTTTGCGCAACTGGGTTTTGCCGATTTTGAAACGTAATCCGATTGCGGAGAGTTATTATCTGGGCACATCGGCTGATGAAGAAGTTGCCGAAAAACTTAGCTGGCAGGATTTGGCGGCAATTCGTATTCTGGATTACATCGACAACGCGGGCAAAGAATTTCCCGATCAGAATATTGGCGGACAATTGGCGCAAACCAATCCGTTCAAAATGCTCTGGCTCGCTACTCAGAAAGGAAGCAGTGGTGCAGAAGCGGCTTTTTTCGAGGACATGTTGCAATTGTTTCGCCAGTTAAATGATACACAAATTCGAACACATCCCATAAAAAACCAGGTAGAAAACTGGATGAAAAAATATCCTTCGGGACTTGATCCTGTGGTGGAAGAACTACGACAAGATAATAAAAAGCGAATCATCCGGATTTTGATCGAAAAAATCGATAGTGGTGATATTTCCAGCCGAAGGTATTCCTTTGCTTCAGGTTTAAGTTTTACCGATAAAGAAAAGCTGATGAACGAGTGGTGGCTGGATAGCAACTTTCATTTACGCTTTGCTATCCGTTCTCCGGAGTTGTTGAACGAAATGCTCGACTACACACTTACCGAAGAAACAATGAAGGTGCTGAAAAAGGCCAGACGAAAAGGCATTCCGTTTTTTGTAAATCCTT
The DNA here is from genome assembly GCF_963675065.1 of uncultured Draconibacterium sp. Classification (NCBI taxonomy): domain Bacteria; kingdom Pseudomonadati; phylum Bacteroidota; class Bacteroidia; order Marinilabiliales; family Prolixibacteraceae; genus Draconibacterium; species uncultured Draconibacterium sp. The sequence continues at coordinate 965,044 of NZ_OY775905.1, forward strand.
ATTATCTCTCGCTTCTAAATTCGTACATCCCCGATTATGTGGTGGGTGCCGACATGGCCATTCGTTGTTATGTAATTTACAGCAAACAACTGGTTGAGGAGTTTGGGAAAATTGTGGCCTGGGAAAAGGAAGACAAGGTAAAACCCGGCGAACCCAATGCTGCGGGCTGGATAGTGCCTTCGCACAATATTCACCGGCGCTACCCCGAAGTGGCCATTTTTATTCCCGACACCGTTGGCCGGGCTTGTGGTGGTTTGTGCGCCAGTTGCCAGCGGATGTACGATTTTCAGAGCGGGCGTTACAATTTTAATCTCGACAAATTAAAACCTCAAAAAACATGGAAAGAGCGCCTGCCCGAATTGCTTGATTATTTTAGAAACGACGCCCAGCTTCGCGATATTCTGATAACCGGTGGTGATGCATTAATGAGCAGTAATAACAGTCTGAAACAAATTCTCTACGCCGTTTATAACATGGCATTGGCAAAAATCGAGGACAATAAATCGCGTGCTGAAGGAGAAAAATATGCAGAAATTGTACGAATCCGAATCGGAACGCGTTTGCCGGCTTATTTGCCACAACGTATAACTCCCGATCTTTGTAAAGTCCTTTCAACATTTAAAAAGAAAGCACAAAAAGCAGGCATAAAACAGTTTGTAATTCAGGCGCACTTTCAGTCGCCAATGGAAATAACCTCCGAATCAAAACATGCCGTTCAGTTACTGCTTGAATCGGGCTGGGCAGTTACCAACCAGGAAGTTTTTACTACGGCAGCTTCACGGCGCGGACACAGTGTAAAACTTCGTCATGTTCTGAATGAAATTGGAGTGCTTTCCTACTACACGTTTACCGTGAAAGGGTTTAAAGAAAATAAAAGCAACTTTACACCAAACTCGCGCCTGATGCAGGAACGAATGGAAGAAAAAATATTCGGAACAATTCCGACAAAAGATATGGACTTTGCCCAGCATCTTTTGCTTCATCCAGCAAAAATTGTGGAGAATATAAAGTTGTTGCACCGGGAAACTGAACTGCCGTTTTTATCCACCGACCGAAGTATTCTGAATTTACCTGGAGTGGGAAAAAGTATGACCTTCAGAACCATTGGAATTACACGCTATGGCAGGCGGATTCTGGAATTTGACCACGATCCGACACGTGCTCACAGCCCGATAATCCATAAAATGGGAAAGGTAATTGTCATCGAATCAAAATCGTTGGACGAATACCTGGAGCAGCTGGAAGAAATGGGTGAAAATCCGGAAGATTACAGCGGCGTTTACGGCTATACCATTGGCCACACCGAGCCACGGATGGGCATGTACGAATACCCGGAATATGACTTCAAGGTAACTAAAGAGATTACAAATCTGGAAATCTGATCACTGATTATCCTTCACGTACTTCATTACATTTATAAAGGAGTCGCTGTAAAGATCATCACTGTTTTCGCTTACATATTGCAGCAGTTGTTTATGTACATCTGCCGCGGTATTCAGGTAACCACCGCCCACATTGTGAAACATAAACACCACAATTGTTCCTTTTGCTTTGGCTTCCTCAACCTGAGCAATCAAATCCTCAATCTCCGGATCGACAGACATATAACTTGGTGTTTTCCAGGTTTTATAATCGTCCATTGTTTCCGGGATGGGGCCTTCGCAACGGGCAGCCACAAAAATATTTTTTATCGAATCGGTAAAATCCACACCATTGGCCACAAAATGGCTGCAGGTATATCCGTACGATCGTTCAGTATTTCCATCGACTGCCTTTAACAAAGTGTTGGCTGTTTTTAACTCAGCAACAATTTGTTCGGGTGTATAAGTTCTCAGGTCGTATTCGGGTTTTACCCAATCCTGCTCTGTTCCGTCGCAGGGGTGAAATAATGTGTGGTTTCCCAGCTCGTGCCCTCGTATTGTAATGGCACGCCACTCTTCGGTTCGGTTATATAGACTTGGTGAATTTCCGGTACAGAAAAATGTTCCTTTCAAACCAAACTCGTCCAGTTGCGGAACAACAACATCTAAATCGCAATCCAAACCATCGTCGTAGGTAAAAACTACAGCCGCTTTGGCGCCATTTGGCCACTTAAACTGTGCGTTTGAGCTAAAGGAAAGAACAGTTAAAACAAAAATAAGTAGTGTTCTCATACTTCAAGATCGTTTATTAATTCGGCACTTAATGTTCCCGATCCAATTTCGCGTACCTCGCCAGTCATGCGGATTTCCCAATCTTCATCGATTTCAATGGCCAGATTTCCACCCGGCATTTTTATAGTAAGGTTACGATCCGTCAAGCCACGTTTTACGACTGTGCAAGCCACTGCACACGACGAACTTCCTGAAGCCAGAGTCCAGCCGGCGCCGCGCTCCCAAATCATCACTTCCACTTCGTTTGGCGAAACAACTTTTGCAAACTGTACATTTATGCGGTTCGGAAACATCGGATTAGTCTCAATTTGCGGCCCGAAAGTTTTTATTTCCTTCTCATCCAATTCGTCCTTTAAAACCACACAATGCGGATTGCCTACCGACACGCAATTAATTTCGTATCCGCGATATTCCAGTTCAAGTGGCTCTCCAATACATTCCTCCTTTTCGCAATTAACAGGAATTCGTTTCGATTCGAAAATCGCTTTTCCCATATCTACTTTTATGGTGAAAGCCTTGTTGTTCTTCTCCTCAATTACCTCTGCCTTCACCAGTCCTCCGGGCGTTTCAATACTGAATGATTTTGATTGGGCAAAACCATAATCGTACAAGTATTTGGCAAAAATACGCAGGCCATTTCCGCTTTTCTCCGCCTCCGAACCATCAGGATTCAGAATACGCAAACCAAAATCTGCTTTCTCGCTCGGCACCTTTAAAAGAATACCATCGGAGCCAATGCCGAAGTGAACATCGCAAATGCGAATGATCGCTTTTTCAGTTAATTCAAAAGTTATTTCATCCTGGTTTAAAACGATATAATCGTTACCCAGACCGTGTGATTTTACAAAGAAGTTTTGCATAGTAGTTTTATATTTCTAAGAGTTCTCAAAATTATAATTCTTAATGAACTCATTGTACTCTTCCTCCCAACTTTTCTTTTTGTGATGAATTTCCTGGTTCTGAATATAAATTTTTACTTTCTCAACTTGCGATTCACTAATCGAAACAGCAAAGTATCCATCTGCCCATTTAAAGTTCTTACATAAGTTCTCTTTATTAACCCAATACGAACTTTCACCTTTTATGAGCTGAATAACTTTAGTAATATTCTGATCCGGCAAGAGTGATATTAAACAATGAACATGATCTCGAGATCCATTAATTGAATAAATAAAAATCCCCTTTGTCTTGGCATTTGCTAAGATATGGTCCAATATTTTCTGTTTATTTTCATCTGTTAAAAGTGGAAATTTGGATTTTGTTCCCCATACACAATGTAGCCAATTTCGAACATAAGACATATCTTAAAATTTGAGGGCTAAAGCCCGGTTATCAGGTCATTCTCATAACCCCAGGCTTAAGCCTGGGGTTATATGGCATTGCAACAAATCAGGGTTTTAACCCTGTTTATTATCTTAAATCAGGTCGTGTTTGAGAATAACTTTTAAATTCCATTTGAAAATCTATTACCAATAAAAATAGAAAATATTACTTGAATATTAGAATTCTTAATAAGTGGTACCTATCCTCAATCAAAAGATAAAGAACTATTCAGTTGCAAATTCTTGTTTCATTAAATTAATCTAAATAACCACAAACGAATTCGTCTCAAAAATACTTGCCGATAGTTTTTTTTATCTTTACGCTCCAATTTGGAAAACATTATAAAATAGACAGATATGGCAAAAATTAACGAAAATTACCTGAAACTTCAGGCCGGGTATCTTTTCCCGGAAATTGGGCGTAGAGTGAGCGAATTTATCGATGCCAATCCCGATAAAAAAGTAATTAAAATGGGTATTGGCGATGTTACCCAGCCATTGGCTCCCAGTGTTGTAAAAGCTTTTCACGAAGGCGTTGACGAAATGGCCAAAGGTGAAACTTTTAAAGGTTACGGACCGGAACAAGGTTACGCTTTCCTACGCGAAGCCATTGCGAAGAACTCGTACCAGGAGAAAGGTATCGATATTTCTGCCGATGAGATTTTTGTTTCTGACGGCTCGAAATGCGACACCGGAAATATTCAGGAGATTTTTGGCAACGACAATAAAATTGCGATTTGCGACCCGGTTTACCCGGTATATGCCGACACAACGGTAATGAGCGGAAAAACAGGCGCTTGCCAGGAAAACGGTCATTACGAGGGAATAATTTATATGCCTTGTACAAAAGAAAACCACTTTATTCCTGAGCTTCCGACTGAAACTCCTGACTTGATTTTCCTTTGCTACCCAAACAACCCAACAGGTACGGTAGCTTCAAAAGAAGAATTGAAAAAGTGGGTTGATTATGCCATCGAAAAAAATGCAATAATTCTTTACGACGCAGCTTACGAAGCTTTTATCACCGAAGATGGAATTCCACGTTCGATCTATGAAATTGAAGGTGCTAAGAAAGTTGCGATTGAGTTCCGCAGTTTCTCGAAAACAGCAGGTTTTACCGGAACACGTTGTGCCACTACCGTTATTCCAAACGAGTTGGTAGCTTACGATTCAGAAGGAAAAGCACACCAGGTAAAAACATTGTGGAACCGCCGTCAATCGACCAAGTTTAATGGTGTGTCGTACCCGGTTCAGAAAGCAGCTGCTGCTATTTACAGTGAAGAAGGTAAAAAAGAGGTAGAAGAAGTAATTGCTTACTACCTGGAGAATGCCAAAATAATGCGTGAAAGTCTGGCCGAAATTGGTTACGAAGTTTACGGTGGTGTTAATGCTCCTTATGTTTGGGTAAAAACAAAAGACAACATGACATCGTGGGACTTTTTCGATAAAGTATTAAACGAAGCAAATCTTGTGGGAACACCAGGTTCTGGTTTTGGTCCGGCAGGTGAAGGCTACTTCCGCTTTTCGGCTTTTGCCGACAGAGAAAATGTGCTGGAAGCAATGGAACGTGTTAAGAACTTAAAATAAAGCTTCTCGGTAATCCTTTGCAAAGAAGCAGGAACAAAAAATCCGGTTTGAAAATTTCAAACCGGATTTTTTTATATCCTTAATAAACTACTTTTCTCCATTAACAATTAACGGCCTTTTCTTCCCGGATACACTTTAAGGGCTTCTGCCAAGATCTTTAAACAAATTCCCAGATCTGCTTTATTTAACACATACGCAATTCGCACTTCATCCTGTCCTTTGTCCGAACCCGTGTAAAAGCCCGAAGCCGGTGCTAAAAATACAGTCTGTCCTTCGTACTGAAAATCGGATAATAACCAAGCACAAAATTTATCGGCATTGTCAACCGGTAAACGCGCAACGGTATAAAATGCTCCCATCGGAATTGGCGAATACACACCATCGATGCGGTTCAGTCCGTCGATCAAAAACTTTCGTCGCTGAACATACTCGTTGTAGTTATTCAGCATGTATTGCGGATCGGCATCCAGCGAAGCTTCAGCGGCAATTTGCCCGATAAGTGGTGGGCTCAATCGTGCCTGGCAAAACTTCATCACATTCTTTTTTACCTCATCGTTTTTGGTAATCAATGCACCAATCCGCAGACCACATTCACTGTAACGTTTCGAAACGGAATCGACCAAAACCACATTCTGCTCAATTCCTTCGAGGTGAAAAGCCGAGATATAAGGCGCGCCCGTATAACAAAACTCGCGGTAAACCTCGTCGGAAAACAAGTACAAATCGTACTTTTTAACCAGGTCGCGAATGGCATTCATTTCCTGCTGAGTATATAAATAACCGGTTGGATTATTTGGATTACAGATCAAAATCCCCTTGGTTTTGGGGGTGATAAGCTTCTCGAATTCTTCTATTGGTGGTAATACAAATCCTTCTTCAATATCACCGGCAAGCGATTTAATTTTAGCACCTGCCACAATTGCAAAAGCCTCGTAGTTGGCATAAGCCGGTTCGGGAACAATAATCTCATCGCCCGGATCGAGACAACTCATAAAAGCAAAGGTTACCGCCTCGCTACCTCCCGAGGTAACAATGATATCGTTGGCAGTAACATCGATGTCAAATTTATGATAATATTTCGCCAGTTTCTGACGAAACGATAAAATTCCCTCGCTGGGTGTATATTCCAAAATTTCGCGGTCGATGGACCGGATTGCCGCCAGTGCCTCAGGAGGTGTTGGCAAATCGGGCTGACCGATGTTTAAATGGAAAACTTTAACCCCTCTTTCTTTAGCTTCATGAGCTAACGGAGCTAATTTCCTGATTGGTGAATCAGGCATTATCCTTCCTCTGTCTGATACTGTCGGCATGTTATATAATATAATTTAAAAGCAAGCAAAGATAAGATTATCAATCTGAAAACAACAATCTAAAATTTCAGACAAATTAATATCTTATTGCAAACTTAACTTGCAGTTTTTAAGTATATGATGTCATACATATTACTTTTGCTTTAAATTGTTACAAATCCTGAGCATTTATCATGTTTTAGTGAAAAATAGTGGTCTATTTTTGAACTCAGAAAAAACTCAAATATTTACTGAAATGATAATTGGAGTACCAAAGGAAATTAAAAATAACGAAAACCGTATTGCACTAACACCTGCCGGTGCTGCGGAGTTGGTTAAACATGGTCATGAAGTTTACGTTCAGGCCGGTGGTGGCATGGGCAGCGGTTTCCAGGATGAGGACTATATTGGAGCCGGAGTCAAAATGCTTCCAACTATTGAAGATGTTTACGGCATTGCCGAAATGATCATCAAAGTAAAAGAACCGATCGAGGAGGAATACAAGTTGATTAAAGAAGGACAAATTCTTTACACTTACTTCCACTTTGCATCGTGTGAGCCTTTAACACATGCCATGATTGAAAACAAATCGATTTGTTTGGCATACGAAACTGTTGAATTGCCTGACCGTTCGCTTCCGTTGCTTGTTCCAATGAGCGAGGTTGCCGGTCGTATGTCAATTCAGGAAGGTGCTAAATACCTTGAAAAAACTTACGGTGGTTACGGTGTGCTTCTTGGTGGAGTTGCCGGAGTTCTTCCAGCCAAAGTTTTGATAATTGGTGGTGGTATTGTTGGTACCGAATCAGCTAAAATGGCTGCCGGTTTGGGTGCCGATGTTACGATTATGGATGTATCGTTGAAACGCCTGCGTTACCTCGACGATATTATGCCGGCTAACGTAAAAACCATGATGAGCAATGAATATAATATTCGCGAAATGGTTAAATCGCACGACGTTATTATCGGAGCTGTTCTTATTCCTGGTGCCAAAGCGCCACATTTGGTTACACGCGATATGCTGAGCACAATGAAACCGGGTACTGTTATGGTTGACGTTGCTGTTGATCAGGGTGGATGTTTCGAAACTACAAAAGCTACAACTCACGCCGATCCAACATTTGTTATCGACGATGTATTGCATTACTGTGTGGCGAACATGCCGGGTGCTGTTCCGCGTACTTCAACTATTGCATTAACCAATGCTACACTTCCGTATGCCATTGAAATTGCAGGCAAAGGATGGAAGCAGGCGTGTATCGACAACGAGCCATTACGCAAAGGGCTGAATGTTGTTGACGGCAAAGTGGTTTACAAAGGCGTTGCCGAAGCTTTCGACCTGCCTTACGAAAGCGTAGAAACCGTTCTCTAAAAACCAATACAGAATAATTTCAAAAAGCCTTTCCCTTATTATATGGGAAGGGCTTTTTTATTTTATTGCCAAAACATATTTACAGCATATTTGTATATTTAATCCCGAATATTGCTGAGCATGGACAAAACCAAAGAGAAAATTTACGAGATTATTTTTGAAGCCGATACGCCGGGGGGCAAACTTTTCGATGTTGTTTTGCTGGTCGTTATTATAATAAGTGTTGCACTGGTGCTACTGGAAAGTGTTCCTGCTATACGCGATACTCATTATCAATTACTGCGCATTCTGGAATGGTGCATAACCATCATTTTCTCGATTGAATACATCCTGCGTGTTGTTATTGTAAAAAAGCCCTTACGTTACATTTTTAGTTTTTATGGCATTATCGACCTCTTATCGGTTTTACCTACATACATCGGACTTGTGGTTGTCGGCTCGCATAGTTTAGTGGTAATTAGAATTCTCCGCTTACTCCGTGTTTTCCGTATTTTAAAACTTACACGATACACCCAGGCAGGACGCTCACTGGCAAAAGCTTTATGGAACAGCCGCGAAAAAATAAGTGTTTTTATCTTTTTTGTAAGCATGCTGGTCATCATCATCGGAACGGTGATGTACCTCGTTGAAGGCCCGCAACATGGTTTCACCAGCATTCCACGCGGGATCTATTGGGCAATCGTTACTCTTACAACCGTTGGCTATGGCGATATCAGCCCAGGAACGCCACTGGGGCAATTTATTGCCAGCATCGTTATGATTATGGGCTATGCCATTATTGCCGTTCCAACGGGTATTGTCACTGCCGAGATCATCAATCCAACAAGTGAAAAGAATACACAGGTTTGCCCGCAGTGCCTGCATCCATCGCACGAAGACGATGCTGTCTTTTGTAAGAAATGTGGTTCCCGTCTTAATCCTGAGGTTTAGATTTAATGATAACATCACTCAGTGTGATACTATCATTATAACTGTGCCCGTTAACAACCTCAGCGCAATTGTGAATATTTAAACCACGGAAATCGGAAGCAGTTCTTTTTGAACGATTATTTTTGTGGGAAATATTTGAAAGATGAGGCAGTATTTAGATCTATTGGAAACCATTTTAGAAAAGGGAGCGGTTAAAGAAGACCGCACGGGAACAGGAACAATCAGTCGCTTTGGGCACCAAATGCGTTTTGATTTGAGTGAAGGATTTCCGATGGTAACAACAAAAAAACTGCACCTTAAATCGATCATTTATGAATTGCTTTGGTTTTTGCAAGGCGATACCAATGTAAAATATTTGCAAGATAACGGGGTACGTATTTGGAACGAATGGGCCGACGACGACGGAAATCTCGGACACATTTACGGTTACCAGTGGCGCAGTTGGCCCACACCCGATGGCGGCCACATCGACCAGATATCACAGGTAATTGATGCTATTAAAAACAATCCCGACTCGCGACGCCACCTGGTTAGCGCCTGGAATGTTGGCGAGCTGGACAAAATGAACCTGCCACCGTGCCACATACTTTTCCAGTTTTATGTAGCCGACGGAAAATTGTCGTGCCAGCTATATCAGCGCAGTGCCGATGTATTTTTGGGAGTACCTTTTAACATTGCATCCTATGCATTGCTCACCATGATGGTGGCCCAGGTTTGCGATCTTGAGCCAGGCGATTTTGTACATACTTTTGGCGACGTTCATATTTATTCCAATCATATTGAACAGGTAAAATTGCAGCTATCGCGCGAACCCTATCCGCTGCCGCAAATGAAGATCAATCCGGATGTAAAAAGTATTTTCGACTTTAAATTCGAAGACTTTGAACTGGTTGGTTACCAGTCGCACCCACACATTAAAGGAGCTGTTGCCATTTAAAATAATCTTAAAATGATAAATAAAATTCAAAAAAATATCTCGATAATCGTAGCTATTGCCGAGAACTTTGCCATTGGCAAAAACAACGATCTGCTGTTTCATTTACCAAACGATTTGAAACGTTTTAAAGAAATAACCAGCGGCCACACCATAATAATGGGGCGTAATACTTTGTTGTCGTTGCCAAAATGGCCGTTGCCAAATCGCCGACACATTGTTATAACCGATAAACAAGACGATGTTTTCCCGGGATGCGAAACGGTTTTTTCCATCGACGAAGCCATTGAAAAAGTGAAAGATGAAAAAGAAGCTTTCATTATAGGTGGCGGGATGATTTACAAACAGTTTTTCCCCGTCGCAGGTAAACTCTACCTCACGCTGGTACACAAAACTTTTGATGCTGACACCTATTTTCCCGAGGTTAATTATACCGAGTGGAACGAAATAAGACGCGAAGATCTGCACGACGAAAAGAACAATTTTGACTATTCTTACCTGGATTTAGAACGAAAATAATTTTGCGTTTGTAGCTTAGCTACTCAAATTTTAGAACATGAGAAAAAAAACTACCCTGGTTGTAACGCTTTGCGTTATCAGCCTGTTTGTGTTTGCCCAAGAACCTCTGTTGAACCTTAAGTACGAGCAAAATTACACGCCAACTTACGACGAAGTTATTGAAATGTATGAGCTGCTCGATGCAAAGTACGAAAATGCCACTCTTGTTGAAAATGGGCAAACCGATGTGGGCAAACCGCTTCACACTTTTATTATCAATAACAAAGCAAAATTCAATCCTGGAACGATAAAAGCACAAGGGAAATCGGTATTGCTGATTAACAACGGAATCCACCCCGGCGAACCTTGTGGTATTGACGCCAGCCTTGAATTTGCCGATAATATTTTACGCAATGCCAATAACCTGGCAGAGCTACTTGAAAACATGGTTATTGTTATTGTACCGGCTTACAACATTGGTGGACTTCTAAACCGTAGTGCCTACAACCGCTCGGGGCAAACAACTCCTTACGAAACCGGTTTTCGTGGTAATGCCGGCAATCTCGATCTTAACCGCGACTTTGCAAAATGCGATTCGGAAAATGCCAGGAATTTCAACCGCCTGTTTACCAAATGGGATCCGGATGTATTTTTGGATACGCACACAACCAACGGATCAGAACATCAATACAGCGTTACTTTAATAGCACCGTCGCCCGACATGTTTCCCCCAACACAGGAAACTTTTATTCGGGAAAAAATGTTGCCCAACCTATACAGCAACATGAAGGAGGGTGAATACGAACTCATTCCTTATGTAAGCTGGATGTACCCCGACCCAAAAATGGGAATAAAGATGACACAGGAAACCAGTCGTTATTCGTCGGGGTATGCCAACCTTTTTAACTGCTACGGCATGATGACTGAAAACCATGTGTACAAAAATTATGCTGATCGCGTAAAATCGTGCTACCAATTTATTGAGGTGCTGGCAAAATTCACTTCAGCAAATTCCGAGGAAATAATTGAAAGTAGAAATACTGGCCGAAAAGAATCGATGTCGGCAGAAAGTTACCCTATCAATTTTGAATTGGATACCACGCAATTCAGTATGTTGGAGTTTAAAGGTTACGAGGTAGACTACAATCAAATAAGTCCGGTTACCGGATTGCCTCGTTTTGGTTACGACAAAACCCGGCTTTATACCGAAGAAATACCATTCTTCGATGTATATAATCCTACAGAAGAAATTAAAATTCCGGAATATTATATTTTGCCCCAAACCTGGAACAGGGTGATTGAGCGTTTGGAATTAAACGGTATTGAATTTACGCGCTTAACTAACGACACCACAATGGAAGTGGAGGTGTACTACATCGATGAATATTCAAATGCCGACCGCCTGAATAACGGGCATTATTTTCACGACAAAGTAAGCACCACCAGCGAAGTGCAAAACATTAAATACTATGCCGGCGACTTAGTAATTCCTGTTCGCCAAAAGAAAATAAAATACCTGTTGGAACAATTGGAGCCCAAAGCCCGCGACTCTTTTTTTAGGTGGAATTTCTTCGACCAGATTCTGGATCAACGGGAATATTTCTCGTCATACGGATACGAAGAAAATGCGCTAAAATATTTAAACGAACATCCGGAGTTTAAAAAGAAATTTGAAGAGAAACGCCAAACCGACCCGGAGTTTGCTAAAAATCACCGGGCACAATTGAACTATATTTACAACAACACCGAATGGGCTGAGAAAACCTATAGACGTTACCCGGTAGCGAAAATCTATTAAAAAGTAAAAAGGCCTGATTCAAAAAAAATCAGGCCTTTTTACTTATGCAAGTAGTTTGCCTAAATTCGCAAACTTATTGTTGTAATCTTCAACTGATAGTTTGACAATTTCAAGTGCTTCTTCCTGCCCATAAGTTGCGGCAATTTCCGTATTCGACTCAACACCCGGCATATCCTTATACGTTAGGAAGTAATGCTCTAAACGCTGAATTACAATCTCAGGAACCTGTGATACATCGGTAAAATGACCATAAACCGTATCGTTATCCAAAACGGCAATTATTTTATCATCGGCCTGATCGCCGTCAATCATACGGAAACCTCCAATCGGACGAGCAGTTACCAGCAAATCGCCATGTGCCAGATCTTTTTCGGTTAATACACAAATATCAATCGGGTCACCATCTCCTTTTATACCCTTTCGGTTGACTTTTTCCGAACAGTATTCGCCTACTTTGTTGCCACAATAGGTTTGTGGTATAAAGCCGTATAACGCAGGAACAACATTCGAGAATTTTTGCGGCCGGTCAACACGCAAATAACCGCTATCCTTATCAATTTCGTATTTTACCGTATCTGTTGAAACCACCTCGATAAAAGCAGTTAATTCTTCGGGAGCATTTTCGCCAATTGAAACACCGTGCCAGGGGTGTGATTTATAACGCAATCCCATCAGTCGTCCAATAGGATCGGAAAGTCTATCTACCATATTAGTTAAATTATGTTTTTTTATTTGAAACCAATAGTACGTATTTTAGTTCATACTATTCGTTACAAAAGTCATTAAATTTTTATTAAACTACAACAACTTCAGCTCTGTTTCCCTGCGCATCAACAGTGGCAAGCATAATATTTTCGGGCTTATCGAGCATAAAACTAAATGGCTTGCTTTTTAGTAACTGAGGTTTATGTTCAACCTTACCAATCAACTCTCCGTCTTGCATAATTTCGTAATGCGATATTGGTTCTTCATCTGCCAATGCTGTATTCCAGGTTAATTTGCCATCCGTTAATTTTGCATCGCGCGGCGCAGAAAGTTGCTCTTTATCAATAACCTGAAAATAATTACTCGCTGGTTTCACACGTTTTGCCTGCTCTTCAATTCGTTTGCGCTCTGAAGCACTCATTCCGTCGGGGGCTATCTGAGCAGCATAAAAATTCTGTACCAATTGGCATTTCATCGGATCATCGTCAATTTGGCCAATTCCGATAATCAGTGTATGTACGCCCGGTGTGGTAAGCGAATATTCAATAAGTGGCTTACTCGGCAATTCATCGGTTCCCACTTTGCGGAATACATCGGCGGGCGTTTGCGACCAACGCGGTTCTTTGTGATACATCGCAGCATCAGCAAAAACTTTCATACCGATTATTCCCATTCCTTTGGCTTCGGCAATCGGAATAACGTTATTCTGCATGTTCATTTTTGTTTTGTCGTTGGCATTTATGGCAATCAACATCCCATCCAAAATACCGTATTCATCGCGCTGAATCATATCCATCATAGCCGGTGGATGTGCATGCCCCGAGAAACCAATATGTTTGATAAGCTTTTCATTTTTCGGGTTCATTCCCGTCAGGTTGGTTCCGTCGCGCAAATCGCGAAGTGCGACCAAAGCGCCAAAATTTCCATCAGGATCAAGCGGTGTCTCCAAACCTTCGTAAAGCACATCAACCTCATCGGTGTTATGCAAAGTATGGCACAATACCATATCCAGGTAAGCACCTTCAGGATAATAACCTTCTCCATCGCCAAAAATCTGGATGAGTGAGCGTTTTACATCATCAACCGCACATTGTACATTCTCGCCATTCGACCAGTTGTTTACGTTTTCACGCTCAGGCCAGCCGGGTTTACCCCAACGCATTCCGGTTTTGCTGGTTAACCAAATTGATTCCCGCAATTTTTGATTATAATTTTCTTCCCCGGGGATAAGATTCAGTTTCTCGAAGGCGGAATGAAAATGCAACTGGCTTTTTGCATATAAATTTGAGGTATCGAAATAGTTAATCCCCAAGTCAAAAGCCTTTAAAATAATAGGAACCGGATCAACATCATCGGGAGTCCATTGAATAGATGCCTGCCCCCCCAATCCAAGTGTAGTTACATTAAAACCAAGCTTGCCAAAAGGACGTTTCATTGGCTCCGGCAATTTTTCGGTATTACAAGCACCAAGCGACATGGCAGAAACTGCAGCTGTTGTTGCAGCCGAAACTTTGATAAAATCTCTTCGGGTTACGGGATATTTTTTTGATTTAGTCATAACAGGTAGGTTTTTTGATTTCTATAAAATTAAAGGAAATCTATTGAACTACCTAGAATACAGTGCTAAAACACTTTAGAATACCTCATTGATCTCTGAGAAAGTATTAAGATTGCTTCGCGATACTCGCCAGTGGCAGATTATTATAGCACCGTTATCAATCAAAAATGTATTTAATTTCCCTTTCCCTCACCTGCCGGGAGTTCCCCTGGCCAAAGAAGCAAGCGCTGATCAAATTTAGTTTTACTTCAAAATCTCCAACCAAGCCTTTCTGGTGTTTCCTCTTAAAAGGGGAAATGGCTACAGCCAAAGGGGTAAAGACAAAAACGTTCTCCCTAAACATAACATATTGACATTAAAAACTTACAAAGCCTGCCAGTGCATAAACCAGGGCAGCCTGCCAGTTTATGGCAATTTCGTTGTGGCTGTACGATTCCTGTTTGTCCACCCAATCGGTTGCTGAGTGGCCTCCGCCAACCAGATAACCCGGCCAGGGAGCCTTAATGTTATCGGCTCCTGAACGACGGTCGTGCGGAAACATTGGTGGGTTGATTCCCAAACCGGTAACATACGATCGATTATAGTAATTCTTTCCGAAAATATGATCGACAATACCAATAGCCGCTTGTTTGTATTTTGGGTTAGGCTGAATAAGGTCGGCAACCTGCAGGTTCACGGTTTGCCGGGCAACAGTTCCGTTGCATCCCCAGTAATACCTGCCGCCAAGGGCACGCGAATACACATCGGCTTCTCCCTTTTCCACTAAAGCATCGGCGTTGGCAATGATGTTCTTTTTTATTGTAGCTTCTGCTTCTGAGTTTTTGCCTTTGCGCGCAGAAAGTGCATAGGTATACATGCCCAGGTTCGACACATTTTGCCAGTCCCAGTTTTCCTGAATTTTATAATCGATGTCTGCTGCACGTTTTTCAAAATCGCGCAAACAGCTTTCGTCGCCGGTAGTTGCCCATAACTCGGCAGCCGCCCACATGCGATCGTCATTATCTCTTGTCATGTATCCACCGGTTTTAAAATCCCCCTGTTTAAAGCGTTTATACTCCGGGTTTTTCTGCAGAAAACGATAACTCACCCAGGCAGCATCCAAACATTTTTTGGCATATGTAGCATCGTAGGGTTTAAAGTAGCGCGCCGCCATTGCCATTATTCCCACAAAATCAGCCGTTGCTGCTGAGCTCCATTCCGTAAAATAGCGTTTTGCATCATCGTCGCTGGCCATAATAAAACCCGAAAAGTTGGTGCGCGTTAGTTTATGTGAAACTCTTCCCGAGCCATCGGGATATTGCATTTTTAATATCCAGTCGGTTTCCCATTTCAGTTCTTTTAGAAAATCGGGAAATCCGGGTGCTGTTTCGGGAATATCCAAATCCATCTTTTCCAACTGTGGTTGAAAATGCTCCCAGGCGTAAAACAAAACGCCCAGTGAAACACCGGCATTCACCACATATTTTCCGTGGTCTCCGGCATCGTGCCAACCGCCCGTACCATCACGTTTCGAGCCTTTCCCGCCAATATAATCTTCGTAAGCATCATCCAAATGACAGGCATCCTGGTGATAATGATTGCCTGCAAATTCGCCGTCAACCGCCATTCCGCAACGCCATAAAAAGAACGCGCGCATACTTGTTTTTGCCGCAAAATTAAAAGCGTCCGATGCGATTTTAAATTCACCCGACCGCCCTACTCCGGGTATTTCAAGGTAATAATTTCCCGGTTTTTTAAAGTCGGAGAAATCAACTTTCCATACTTCCTGATCCACATCTTTCTGACAGTTTGGACCTGTCGCTTCTCCTTCAAAAACAATGTCTTCGGTAGAAACCGAAACAAGTTTAAAAGAAGTGCAGGACTTCGGAATAACTGCTGTTTTGGGGCCATCAGTTAGAAAACCCAGCGAGTTTAAATGAATGTTTTGTGCGAACAGCGATGGGATAATGCTCAGTAGAATAAGCACCAAAAGAACAGGCTTTTTCATTTTGTGGTTTTATTGATTTAGACTACTAAGATATAAAATTAGCTTATTGTTTAAAAGACAATATTTTGAATTACAAACAGACAAAGTTATAGCCTGTTTAAGCGACGCGATCCGGAGTTCTACAACGGATACATTGCTGCACGCGTTATTGTGGACAGTTAATTATGATACGTTTTAAGGATTTATAATTGAAAGTAGGCCCGGTTTTGCGGGCCTTTTGTTGAAATAGTTGTTATAATTTAGGGTTGCTTTTTGGCATGGAATGGATTGTAATTCGTGCCAGCGGGGGAGTTCTAAATTATCGGTAGTAGCTTCTTGAAAATTCATCCTACTACAGCGCAGGAAGCTAGCAGATTAGCCAAAAGTTATCAACAAATGTTAATAGACCATCAGTGCTTCTCACAGCACTAATGACTGATATTCAGACATGTAACAATTTGAAGTTAATATCTTTTTGAGGCATTTAACTAGAAACATAAATAATCTATTGCAAAAAATGTTTTTTTTGAGCTAAACTTGTGAGACAAAGAGAGTAGTAATGAGAAAAATGGCAAGCCTTTGCATCTTATTATTACTCTTTTTTTTGTACTGAATTGAAGGCTTAAATGAAATATATTAAAAGTAAAAAAATGCTGATAGCGAGATATGATATATAAATATTGAAAAAAAACCAGTCTAGTTGACTGGTCTTAGTACATTTCTTTCAGCGGGGAAAGTTCATGTTTTTTGCTTGGCGGTTTAAAATTAAACCTTTCTTCGATAAAATCAAATGTTACTGAACAGATTCGACTAGCTGGTTAATTTCTATTAACATTCAAAAACAATTAAAAATGAATGAGTTTTTAATTAGCTTAAATCAGTTTGCTGATTTTACAAAAGCAACTGAAAGGGGAAAGGCTAGGATTGTTGAACAACAATTGAACCCCAATCCGTTTAAAATCATTTGGTATCAATTACCCAAAGCGAGAATTAAAAAGAGTATTCAACATCAGGGTGACTTAACTCCAATTTATGAAGCTCTTGAAATTCTAAAGAATCGAACACCGACAAATCCACGTCAAGTTAGTGAAAAGAGGATTTCGGTAGAAGCTCTTAACAAGTTTGTTAAAATGAAATTGCCTAAGGTTTTTCGAAAAAATCCTTATTCAATTGTAACACCTCCTGTTAAAACGACAAGAGTTGGAGATGTAATAATTCGAGTTGCACCTGACGTAGTTGTAAAATTTGAGGTTGATGGAAAAGTGTTTTTAGGTGCAATCAAAATTCACGTTTCAAAAAACAAACCTTTCGATTATTCTCAATCGCTTATGATTTCAACAATACTTTATAAGTATTTGAACGAAATCAAAAAAGAGAATGAATTTGTTGATCCAAACCTGTGCTTTTCTTTAGATATTTTTGGTGATAGAATAGTATCTGCTCCGGTAAATATCGATGTAGCGCTTTCCGAAGTTGAAAAGAATTGCGAAGAAATCAAAGCAATTTGGAGCGATATTGTATAATGTTTATTAGGGCAGCATTCTTGCTGCCCTATTCATTTAAAGAAAGTCAATCCTTATACAAACCATATTATGATAAGGAATAATACTCTCCCCGCTGTCGCAATTTTGTAAATCGTGTCTCAGTCTGCAAGGCAAAAAAACAGCGTTTTTATGTTCATCAGTGATAGCCTCACTCAAAGTGAGATCATCACCAAATTGAATTCCTAATGCCGAAAATCATTCTGCGAAAATCACCGAAATCTGCGAGCAATTCCTTTCAGCGAAAATCAAAAGAATCAGTGTTATCAGCGTTCCGGGGAATAAACATTGCAAGGCTTAAAAAAAATACAATTAGACTATTCAGCACGACTCCCTTCAATCACCAAATTACGAATCATACATTTCCCTAACTCGTTTGCTGTTCCACGGACCCGAATGGCAATTTTACCAGCTTTAAGTGGCTTGTTGTCATTTACTTCAAACAGGGTTTCTCCATCAATTTTCAGCCAAAGTTTATTCGCTTTTTTCCCACATTCAACCTGGTGCCGCCAGCCACTATGCATCACATCTTTATCTGCCAAAGCAATTTGTGCACTTTCGCCATTTGTTGCAGGGTACTTGCGTAGATACGGCGTTGAGTTATGTGCCATCACACGAAATCCAAACATATAATCTTCCACTTCCGTTGACCAGAATCCAAAATTATCGCTGTTTTCGTTAAGTGTTAATGCTTTTGATTCTCCTTTATCAGAGGCATTTAATATAGCCACTAAAACAGTAGCAGCATTTAAAGTCATAACTTCGTAACGTAAAACCACATCTTCGTATTCGTGAGGCGAAAAAATCATAAATCCTTTACTGCCTTCTACTTCTTCCATAAAAAACTGGTCATGAGTTACAAAGCCATTTCCCTGACCAATGCTTTGCCAGCTCTCCATATCTTTTGGCGAATAGGTGCTTATTTGTGCAAAAGCAAATAAATTTATGGCAATTAAAAGAACTGTAAATAGCTGTTTCATACAAGTAAGTTTAGTTAGCGTTTTTAATTACCGGGCGTACCCTATGTTCTTTTGTTCCCTATGGAACTTTAGACCTGCGAATAATCTCAAACTTTTTGGGCAATGGATAATAAAGTAAGAATAACCCGGTTCATGATTTTGTCGATTAATAATTGAAGTCACTAAAATTAGTAAAATTAGTTTAACTACCCTCGCTGGCGCGGATTCGCAACCGCACCCTGATTAAAAGACCAGATGTGCTTGAGTCATAGATTCTAACGATTTCCCATGCTGGCGCGATTTCTTAAATCGTGCCTCAGCCCGTACGGCTGAAAGTTTATAGCCCTTCAAAGTTTTCGAAACCTTGAAGGTATGATAAGCAAACAGAACCAAAGTGATAGCCTCACTCAAAGTGAGACCATCACCAGAGTGTGGTTATCCCCCCAAATTCTCGCGATCCAGGCTGCGGTAATGAATGGCTTCCGAAAGGTGATCTGCCTGCACATCTTCTTGTCCATCGAGGTCGGCAATGGTACGCGAAACTTTTAAAATACGGTCGTCGTTTTAATGCTCTAAAATCCATAACGGCGAATATGTACCCTGATACAGCAGCAAAAACAGCATTTTCAAAAATTGGTGATTGTAGCATAAGATTGATAACATTTCGTATTCTTTCAAATTTCATACTGACTAACAAACCATTATGGCACAATTTATGTAACATAATCGCAAAACTAAAACAAAATATTCACTGACTTTAACACCCTTTAAAATTCAAATTATGAAAACCCAACTTTTTAAGAGTATTACAATTATCGGATTGATTGGTATCCTCATGTCATGCGGAAAAGACGAAATCCCTGTAAACGGAATAAATCTTTCGGAAACCAATGTAGCACTATCGGTTGATTCGGTGAAAACATTGAATGCAGAAGTTGAACCATTAGATGCGTCGGATAAAACAATCCACTGGAGCTCAAGCGACAATACAATTGCACAGGTAAGTCCTGATGGGGTTATCTCAGGTATCTCACCCGGGGTTGCAACTATTACTGTTGAATTGAATGATGGTCTGCTTAAAACATGCAATGCGAACATTTTTCAAATAATTGAACACGATCCAATTAGCGGAATAAACTTAGGTGCTTCGCCATTTATGGCTTTTGATGACAATGATAATCTTTGGTATGGAGGAGCCGGAGGTTTGTATAAAATGGGATTTGACGGATCGGGTAGCCAATTTTTCCCTTTAAATACCGAGGTTCACGCTTTCGATTTTGATTCGGAAAACAATCTTTGGGTAGCAACAAACTTGATGGGACTTTTAAAGTTTGATGGACAAACATGGTATAGCTACGATACTTCAAACTCCGAAATTCCAACAAACACTCTAAGATCTATTGGCATTGATAATAACAATAAGATCTGGATGGGGCTGGCAGGAAACTATAGTAACAAGACGATAGCAAGCTTTGACGGAACACAATGGGAAGTATATGAAAGAGAAGAGTGCCTGGTTGAAGCATATTCTGTGCATGACATAATAGTAGATCACCAGAATAATATATGGTTTGGTCATCATAACGGTGTCTCAATATTTGATGGCTCAGTTTGGAGCTCAGTTATTACCGACAAGAGCATCATCCAACCAGATGTTTTAAGCATTGACGAAGATAACGAAAACAACATTTGGTTTACATCTGGGCGGTATGGTATATTTAGATACGATGGTGCAAACACGATCAATTACAATACTACGAACAGCGAACTGTCTTCAAATGGTATTCAGTCGGTTTTGGCAGATGAAGAAGGTAATGTATGGCTCGGTACTGGAGGCGGCGTATCAAGATTTGATGGAGAGGAATGTATTGATTTAACATATCGCGACTTCCTTGTTGTTGATATCAGAGCATCAGCTATTGATTCAAAAGGTAATAAATGGTTTGCATCTCCAACTAAAATATATGAACTTAAAGATTAAAAACCGTGCCATAACAAAGGAGAATTTTCTCCCTGACTGGCGCTGTTTTGTCCCCGCTGACGCGATTTTGCAAAGTGTGTTTCGGCCTGTAAGGCTGAAAGCTTATAGGCCTTCAAGGTTTTCGAAACCTTGAAGGTATGATAAGCGAACAGAACCAAAGTGATAGCCTCACTCAAAGTGAGACCATCACCAAAGTACGGTTATCCCCCCCAGTTCTCACGATCCAGACTGCGGTAATGAATGGCTTCCGAAAGGTGATCGGCCTGTACATTTTCTTGTCCGTCGAGGTCGGCGATTGTGCGCGAAACCTTTAAAATACGGTCGTAAGCACGGGCAGAAAGGCCAAGGCGATCCATGGCATTTTTAATCAGGTTATTACTCTCATTGTCAAGCACCACATATTCGCGTATCAGTTTCGAGGTCATTTGTGCGTTGGCGTAAACACCCTGGTGATTCTCAAAACGTTTTTCCTGGATTTTTCGGGCAGCCAGCACCCGCTCGCGAACCGCCTCACTATTCTCCGACGACTCCATTTCCGATAATTTTTTGAATGGCACGGGAACAACTTCCAGGTGAATATCAATGCGATCGAGCAGCGGCCCTGAAATTTTATTGAGGTATTTCTGCACCACTCCCGGCACACAAACACACTCTTTAGTGGGGTGATTATAATAACCACACGGACACGGATTCATGGAAGCTACCAGCATAAAACTTGCCGGGTACTCTACCGAAAACTTGGCTCGTGAAATGGTAATATTCCGGTCTTCCAAGGGTTGGCGCATCACTTCTAAAACGGTTCGTTTAAATTCGGGCAGCTCATCCAAAAACAAAACTCCATTATGAGCAAGGCTAATTTCCCCCGGCTGTGGATAATTCCCTCCGCCAACCAGTGCCACGTCTGAAATTGTGTGATGCGGACTTCGGAAAGGACGTCGTGTCATTAACGAAGTTTCTTTATCGATCTTCCCAACTACCGAATGAATTTTCGTGGTTTCCAGCGCCTCTTTTAACGAAAACGGAGGCAATACTGTAGGAATTCGTTTGGCTAACATCGTCTTCCCCGATCCTGGCGGACCTACCAAAATTATATTGTGACTTCCAGCCGCAGCAATCTCCAAGGCCCGTTTTACATTCTCCTGTCCTTTTACATCCGAAAAATCGAGTGGATTATTATTGACCTGATTATAAAACTCGGCACGGGTATCGATTACGGTTTGTTCCAGACTTCCTTCATCATTTAAAAAGTCGATTACTTCTGTAATATTTTCGGCGCCATAAACTTTCAATCGGTCAACAACAGCAGCTTCCCGTGCATTTTGTTTGGGAAGAATAAATCCTTCAAACTCTTCCTTCCGGGCATTTATGGCTATGGGTAAAACCCCTTTTATGGGCTGTAAAGTTCCGTCGAGCGAGAGCTCTCCCATTAAAACATACTTTGATAATTTATCGGAATTAATCTGACCCGATGCGGCTAAAACCGCAGCAGCCAGCGGCAAATCGTAAGCCGATCCTTCTTTACGAATATCGGCCGGAGCCATGTTAATAATGATTTTCTTTTTGGGCCATTTATAGCCGTTTAAGCGCAGCGCCGACTCAATGCGTTGCTGACTTTCTTTCACAGCACTGTCGGGCAAACCAACAAGCAGAAATTTAATTCCGGTGGTTACATCAACTTCAATGGTAATGGTGGTGGCATCGATTCCAAAAACTGCGCTTCCGAAGGTTTTAACTAACATAAACGGGGATTTAGTTTAATATTAGTAAATGTAGTAAAAAGTGCTGAATTTTAAAAGGTTACTTTTTGTAGCTGACACTTAGTACAGCTTTTTACGTTTCACCAAATACGAAAACAAAACCTCCTTAAAGTCTTTGTTAATATCGGCTTCGGCCAAATCGATCTGGTATTGCCCGCACCTTACTTTCAGGTCTTCAAAATACTCGCTAACCGTATTGGTATAGTGCTGTTTTACTTCCGAAGGATTAAACTTAACAACCTGCCCGCTCTCCAAATCAACAAACTTGTGCGGCCGGTTACTAAAATCAAACTCACGCTCTAAAGAATGGTCGGTTACATGAAAAAGAATAACCTCGTGTTTGTTGTAACGCAAGTGTTGCAAGGCAGAAAACAACTCCTCGTTTTTCGAGCTGTCGAGCATATCGCTGAAAATAATTACCAGCGAACGTTTATGTATATTCTCGGCAATTTGATGAAGTACCTGAGTAGTGTTGGTGGTTTTTCGTAGACCGGTATTTTCGGGCTGAATGAGCTCCGAAAGTTTTCCGTACATCACTTCGGCATTTACCGATGAAATTCGTGGAGACGAATGGAACTCAATCTCGTTTGAGAAAAGCGTCAGTCCAACGGCATCGCGTTGTTTACGCATCAGATAAATTAATGCAGCCGCCGTGTAAACCGAAAAAGCCAGTTTGTTGTGTAAATGCTTTTTCCCTTTTGTGTAAGGGAACAACATGGATGAAGAAGTATCGACAACGAGTTGGCAACGCAGGTTGGTTTCCTCTTCGTATTGTTTTACGAAAAGCTTGTCGGTGCGCGCAAACAATTTCCAGTCGACATGTTTGGTCGACTCGCCCTGGTTATACAAGCGGTGTTCGGCAAATTCAACCGAAAATCCATGAAACGGACTTCGATGCAAACCGGTTATAAACCCTTCAACAACCTCGTGAGCCACCAGCCCCAGGTTATCAAAACGGTGAAATTGTTCTATGTCGATCAGGTTCTTCAAAATGATAAAAAGAAAAGCAATGTTGTTTTACTGATCACCCTTCGACTAAGCTCAGGGTGACTGACGGACAGCGCTTCATCGAAGTCTTGTAATAAAAAAAGAAAACTGTCATTCCGGAGATGGGAAAAAGTTACTCTTTTAACCAAGAGATTTCTCCTCGCATACTCATCGAAATGACAGCTCAGAAAAAAATGCTATTACAGCAGTGCGTTAAGCTTGTCGATGAAAGCTTGTTTTGGAGCAGCTCCAACTTGTTTATCAACAACTTCGCCGTTTTTCACAAACAATACTGTAGGAATGTTTCTGATTCCATACTTCATTGCAACATCCTGGTTGTTGTCAACATCAACTTTCCCGATTACTGCTTTGCCTTCGTACTCAGCAGACATTTCTTCAACAATAGGTGCAATCATTCGGCAAGGGCCACACCAAACTGCCCAAAAATCGATCATCACCGGTTTGTCTGAACTCATTACCAATTCTTCAAAATTGGCATCTGTAATTTCTAAAGCCATATTATTATCTTTTTATTATTGTATGTCGTTTCTCGGTTCTGCAAAATTAATTAATTCTGTAACTCATTTCCGGTTGCTCATCAAAAAAGTTCAGAAAACTATCCAAGGGATTTACCCTTGTAGTTCTTGAAAACATTTCAATGTACATATTGTTCTCGGTATCAAAAACATTAAACTTCAGCAGGGCTTTTCCTTTGTATTCTCCGGCCATTTGATCAACGCGTTTTACGAAGTCTTCGGTTAATGCTTTAAGCGGCACGTTAATGGTTAAACTTTTAATGTATTTTTCGCGCACATCATCGAGCAGCTCAATGCTGTTCACTTTATATTCGTAGAAATCGCTGTTAAAACGCTGCTTCACTGAACCTTTCACCATGATAAACAGCCCCATCTTACAGAATTTACTGAAATTCACATAGTCGTTTCCAAAGAAGAAAAGTTCTTTCGAGTCGGTATAATCTGTCAAAGTCATAACGGCATACATATTTCCGTTTTTCGACTGTCCTTCGCGCGCCGCCGTAACCATTCCTCCAAATGTAAAGTCTTTACCCTGATATTTCGAGATATCGTTGTTCAGGTCTTTCAGTGCCACATCTCTTGAGCAGAAATTGGTGATCTCCAGTCGGTAATCATCAAGCGGATGAGCAGTGAGATAAATACCAATCAGGTTCTTCTCTTTCTCCAGCAGAATTAGCTTTGCCCACTCATCAACTTTTGGAACAGGCGGCTTTTGAATGTCCTGTCCACCTGCCATTCCACCGAATAAACTTTGCTGTGCACTTTGTGCTTCCAGCTGGACGCGGTTACCGTACCGAATAAGTTTTTCGATGAAACTGGTGTCGTCGTTTTCATTTTCGCCGGCAAAAAAGCAACTACGATTTACGCCCTTCAAATTCTGGAATGCACCGGACATTGCTAATGCCTCAAGGTTCTTTTTATTTACTGATTGTAAGTTTACATGTTCAACCAAATCGTATATGGTATGAAAATGTCCGCGCTCGTTACGAACATCAATAATATGCTGAACCGCGCCGGATCCAACACCTTTAATAGCTCCCATCCCAAAACGTATATCGCCTTCCTTGTTGGCGGTAAACTTGATAAAACTCTCGTTTACATCCGGACCAAGAACATTCATTTTCATGCGTTTACACTCGGTCATCAACTTGGTAATATCAGTAATATTATTGAGATTTCGGCTAAGGTTGGCCGCCATAAACTCGGCCGGGTAATGCGCTTTTAAAAAGCCGGTTTGGTAAGCAATGTAAGCGTAACAAACCGAGTGCGATTTGTTAAATGCGTACGAAGCAAATGCCTCCCAGTCTTTCCATATTTTATTTATTACCTCCTCGGTCTTTTTACCTTTGTTCTTGCATTCATCAACAAACTGCCGGTTGGCCTTACAACCATCAACAAACTTAACTTTAAGCTTTTCCATTACCGACATAATTTTCTTACCCATCGCCTTACGCAGCGTATCCGAGTCACCACGGGTAAAGCCCGCCAGCAAACGCGAAAGTAACATCACTTGCTCCTGGAAAACGGTAATACCGTACGTATCACTAAGGTATTCTTCCATCATCGGCACATCGTAATCCACTTTCTGTCTACCGTGTTTACGTGCAATATAATCAGGAATGTATTCCATTGGTCCCGGTCGGTACAAGGCGTTCATGGCCACCAGGTCTTCAAAGCGGTTGGGCTTCAAATCGCGCAGGTGCTTTTTCATTCCGTCCGATTCAAACTGGAAGATAGCAGTGGTTTCGCCGTGACTAAAAAGCTCGAATGTCTTTTCATCATCCAACGGAATCTCATTTATCGGGACGTCGATTCCTTTCGATAGCTTGATGTTTTCTAAACACTCTTTTATAATCGACAGGGTTTTCAGTCCGAGGAAGTCCATTTTCAGCAAACCGATGTCTTCCACAAAACGACCATCATACTGAGTAGTCAGCAGATGCTCTTCGTCTTTAGTAGGCATCAACGGAATATGATCTGTCAGCGGATCGCGACTAATCAAAATTCCACAAGCGTGCACCCCTGTATTTCGCACCGAACCTTCGAGCTTTTCGGCATAATTCAGCGTATCAACAATCAGGGGAATTGGCGAATCCTTTTCTCGTGCCAGATCGGGACTTTCTTTAAAAGCCTTTTTGAAACTCATTTTCGGAGCCTCGGGCACCAACTTGGCCAAACGATCAGCTTCGGGCAAAGGCAGTTTCAACACACGAGCTACATCCCTGATAGAAGACTTGGTAGCCATGGTTCCGAAAGTACAGATGTGGGCGACTTTGTCCTTGCCATATTTATTAGTAACATAGTTAAGCACCTGTTGTCGTCCGTCATCATCAAAGTCGATATCGACATCGGGAAGTGATATACGGTCGGGGTTCAGGAAACGCTCAAAAAGCAAGTCGTACTTAATCGGGTCGATGTTGGTTATTCCGGCACAATAAGACACCGCCGCACCGGCAGCCGAACCACGTCCCGGCCCCACAATAACGCCATTATCTTTTGCCCAGTTGATAAAATCCTGTGTAATAAGGAAGTAACCGGGATAACCCATTGTTTTAATGGTATTCAGCTCAAAAATGAGGCGGTCTTCCACACTCTTTTCCAGCGGATCGCCATAACGTTCTTTTGCCCCTTCAAAAGAAAGGTGCTCCAAAAACGCCGACTCTAGTTTTACCCGAATTACTTTGTCGTATCCGCCCAAACGTTCAAAAGCCGCATCTCCAAATTCTTCGCGCAAATCAGCTTCTGAATATTTCTCCTTAAAACCTTCTTCGGTTCCAATTTCTTCAGGAATGGGGAACACCGGCATAATCGGCGAACAATTCAATTCAAAAGACTCAATTTTTTCGGCAATTTCGTTGGTATTTGCCAACGCATCCGGAAGGTCTTTAAAAAGCTCATTCATTTCGGATTGCGTTTTAAACCACTCCTGCTTGGTATAACGCATCCGGTTCGGATCGTCAAAATCTTTACCGGTATTCAGGCAGATCAACAAATCATGAGCTTCCGCATCCGATTCGTTTGTAAAGTGAATATCGTTGGTGGCAATTAATTTCACCCCCAGCTTTTTAGCCAGGGGAACCATTTGCTTATTCACTTTTACCTGCCAGTCGTAAACCTTTTCGCGCTCGTTTTGTGATTGCGCCGGATGCCGCATCAACTCCAGGTAATAATCTTCGCCAAATAGTTTTTTATACCATAAAATGGCGTCCTCGGCAGCCTTTATATTATTGGCCATTATATGCTGTGCAATCTCACCTCCCAAACAGGCCGATGATGCAATCAGCCCTTCGTGATATTTTTCGAGCAGCTCTTTGTCAATACGTGGCTTATAATAAAAACCAGAGGTTGTGGCTGTCGATATCAGTTTTATCAGGTTAATATAGCCGACCTTGTTTTTTGCCAGCAAAATAAGGTGGTGCCCCGAGCGGTCGACCTTATCGCTTTTATTATTAATGGTGCGGGCAGCAACATAAGTTTCACATCCCAAAATGGGTTTAATTTCAGCCTTTGAACAGGCTGCGTGAAATTCTTTAATGCCGAACATTGTTCCGTGATCGGTTAAAGCCAAAGCCGGCATGTTATCCGATTTTGCTTTGCCAACCAGGTCGTTGATACTGGCAGCGCCATCGAGAATAGAGTATTGCGAGTGTACGTGTAAATGCGTAAATGGAACCATAAAAACTATGCTAAAAAAGTTTTTAAAGATACCAATTCTCTACCCCTTATGCAGGGGATGTTAATAATTTTTGATGGAATTCTTGGAGCAAAAAAAGCCCCGATGCTTTGATCGGGACTGCTAGTCAATATTTTCGGCGATAAGCTTTGCCAGTTGTTCCATTTCCCCGGGAGGGAATTTTGTTTTGTCGGCAAAGTTCAGCAAATCGTGTTCGCTTTGCATAGGCACCAAATGAATGTGTGCATGTGGCACTTCGAGACCCAAAACCATTACCCCTACTTTTTTGCAGGGAACAGCTTTTTCCAATCCTTTGGCCACTTTTTTGGCAAACATCTGCAAACCGGCGTAGGTTTCATCATCCAAATCAAAAAGGTAGTCTACCTCTTTCTTCGGAATTACCAAAGTGTGTCCTTTTGCAGTTGGGAAAACGTCGAGAAAAGCAAAGTAATTCTCGTTCTCAGCTACTTTATACGAAGGAATCTCACCATTGATAATTTTTGTAAAAATGCTTGCCATGATTCTTAAATTGAAATTTCTACAATCTCAAAAGGTATTACTCCTGACGGAACTTTAATTTCAACCACATCGCCAACTTTTTTGCCCATCAATCCTTTGGCAATTGGCGTCTGTACCGATATTTTTCCTTCTTTCAAATTTGCTTCACTTTCAGGAACCAAAGTGTATTGCATCGTAGCACTATTCTTTTTGTTCTTGATGGTTACTTTATTCAGAATCTGAACTTTCGATGTATCAATTTTTGATTCATCGAGAATTCGGGCATTGGCCACTATATTTTTTATCTGTGCTATTTTAGCTTCAAGCATACCCTGGGCATCTTTTGCTGCATCGTACTCGGCATTTTCAGAGATATCTCCCTTTTCAATGGCCTCGCCAATCTGCTTCGAAATTTTTGGGCGCTCAATAGTCATCAAGTGCTCCAACTCTTTCTTCAGTTTTTCTAATCCGTCTTTCGTTAAATATGTTACTTCGGACATTTTGTATCCTCCTTTTATTTAATTGTTTCGCCTCTACGTAGGCATAAAAAAATAGAAAGAATCCCGATTTGCCCGGAACTCTTCCTAATGCAAAATTATATAATTTCTTGAATATTAAAATATTCTATGCAAAAAAATATCGGAAACAGGTGACATTTACACAGTTAGATATATTTCCTATTGATAATCTCGCTATATATCACGGCTTTCTTCAACGAAAACTTCTCACCCAGTATCAACGACTTCTTTTTCGATTTTTTTGCTTGTTCCTCTTTTCGTTTTAGCGACGCCGATTTTCTTGCTTCAGTACTATATTGGAATGACGGACGAACTTCCTGTACAGGCTCTTCTTCCTTCACTTCTTCTTGCACTACCTGTGGCTGTGGTTGCCCCGGCACATCTTTATTGTCATCCATCAGCATTTCCCAAAAATCCGGTGCACTGCCGACTCCGGGAGCTGACTCTCCGGGCGTAGCGTTCTTTTTACGTTTTTTATTGAGAATGCCAAACAAGGCAACTATCAATGTTAATATAATAACTACTATATCATCCATAATTTTCTATCAGCAATAAATTGTATTTTTGGCTGTTTAATTTATAAAAGTACGAAACGCGTACGGAAATAAAAATTTTCGCGTTAAAGAATAATAAAACAAAGTTAGCATCATGCAAAAAAAGAGCAACAGCAGGAAGTCGGGTTATTCGGGGATGAAGTATTTGTTTTTTATTGCATTTTCATTTCTGATGTATTCGTCGTGCAACGAGATTGATTCTGAAATCCCTGATGTCTGGGTGGGCTTAAATCTTGATTTGGGGCTTTACAACGAACTAACCGTGCCTGGAAACTCGGCCTACTTCCCGAACCAGGGATTTGGAGGCGTTATTGTTTATTGCGAAATAGAAGGCTCGTATTATGCTTTTGATGCAGCTTGCACTAATGAAATCAATCCATCGTGCAGGGTAGCAAACGATGGCGTTGTTGGTAAATGCTCCTGTTGCGAATCGGAATTTATCTTTATTGGAGGGAGTGTTACAAAAGGCCCGGCTGCGGCTCCTTTAAAACAATACAACACTTCGCTTAACGGAAATATACTCCGGATATACAACTAAAAAATGGGCTCCAGAAATTGAAACCCATTTTCTATCGTACATTTTTTTCTTCTTAATATCTGT
Source organism: uncultured Draconibacterium sp. (assembly GCF_963675065.1). NCBI lineage: Bacteria > Pseudomonadati > Bacteroidota > Bacteroidia > Marinilabiliales > Prolixibacteraceae > Draconibacterium > uncultured Draconibacterium sp. Next base: position 994,758 of record NZ_OY775905.1, read on the forward strand.
AGTGCTCCGGCTTAAACGGACCTTCTTTCGAAACGCCCAAATAAGAGGCCTGTTTTTCGGTAAGTTCGGTCAATTTTACACCAATTTGCTCCAGGTGCAAACGTGCAACTTCCTCATCCAGTTTTTTCGATAAAGTGAAAACACCAACTTCGTAGTCGTTCTCCCACAAATCAATTTGTGCCAGCGACTGGTTAGTAAACGAGTTACTCATCACAAACGACGGGTGTCCGGTTGCACATCCGAGGTTTACCAAACGACCTTCGGCCAACAGATAAATACAGTGACCATCTTCGTAGGTATATTTATCAACCTGTGGTTTGATGTTCACCTTTTCGATACCCGGCCATTTTTCCATTTTGGCAACCTGAATTTCATTGTCGAAGTGGCCAATATTACAAACGATCGATTGATCTTTCATATTTGCCATGTGCTCGGCTGTAATTACATCGCAGTTTCCGGTTGTGGTTACATAAATGTTTCCTTCGGCCAATGCATCTTCCATTGTTTTTACCTCGAAACCTTCCATGGCTGCCTGCAGCGCACAAATCGGGTCGATTTCGGTAACAATTACACGAGCGCCATAACTACGCATTGAGTGAGCACAACCTTTACCAACATCGCCATAACCGGCAACAACAACAACTTTCCCGGCAATCATTACATCGGTAGCACGTTTAATACCATCGGCCAGCGACTCGCGACATCCGTACAGGTTATCAAATTTCGACTTGGTAACCGAATCGTTAACATTGATTGCAGGCACCAGTAGCTCGCCTTTGTCGGCCATCTGATACAAACGGTGCACTCCGGTAGTTGTCTCTTCTGAAACACCTTTCCATTCAGCTACCGTGCGGTGCCATTTCTGGTTATCTTCTTTTAATGTAGTTTTCAGTAACTCAAGAACTACTTCTTCTTCTTCGCTTGACGCTTCAACATCCAAAACGCTGGCGTCTTTTTCGGCAGCATATCCTTTATGAATTAGCAAGGTAGCATCGCCACCGTCATCCACAATCAGTTGCGGGCCTTTTCCATCGGGAAAACCCATTGCCTCGCGGGTGCACCACCAGTATTCTTCCAGTGTTTCACCTTTCCATGCAAACACCGGCACTCCGGCTTTTGCAATAGCTGCCGCCGCATGATCCTGTGTTGAAAATATATTACAGCTTGCCCAACGAACATCTGCTCCAAGGGCAACAAGTGTTTCAATTAAAACAGCCGTTTGCACGGTCATATGCAAACTTCCCATTACACGCACGCCGTTGAGCGGTTTGCGTGGGCCAAATTTTTCTCTGATGGCCATTAATCCCGGCATTTCCTTCTCCGCGATCTCAATTTCTTTTCTTCCGAATTCTGCCAATGAAATATCGGCTACTTTGTAATCTAGTTTTTTCTGAACTGACACGGTCATATCTTATTACTTTAATTTTCTCAAATAAAATAGCTTGCAAAAATAACAATTTTTGCCACAAAAAAGTTGAAAATCAGTGATAAGGATTAGTTACCCATGTCGGAGAAGAACTTCACACGCATCAATCGAATGTCATCTTCCGAGTATTCTTCCTCGCCTAATTCTTCCAAAGCATCCTCGATGGAGTCGGTTTCAGCCTCGCGGAAATATTCAAAAATATCATCCTGATGATCTTCGTCAATCACATCATCAATGTAATAATCGATATTTAATTTAGTCCCGGAATTCACAATCGCCTCCACTTCTCCAATCACATCGCTCACTTCAATACCTTTTGAGTCTGCAATATCTTCAAACGACAATTTGCGGTCGATACTCTGAATAATAAACACCTTCATTTTCGACTTGTTGGCCACAGTACGCACCACCAAATCTTCAGGACGTTCAATCTCATTTTCTTCCACATACGATTTTATCAGCGCCAAAAACTCTTTTCCATAACGGCGGGCTTTACCCTGTCCAACTCCCTGAATATTTTGCAGGTCCTCAGTAGTTACCGGGTATTGAATAGACATGTCGGCCAACGACGGATCCTGAAAAATTACAAAGGGCGGCAAATCATGCTTTCTAGCAATCTTCTTCCGCAGATCTTTCAACATTGCAAACAACTGCGGATCGCCACTGGCACCTCCTGAAGGAGCGCCTCCAGTACCTGAGGAATCATCTTCTTCTTCGTATTCGTGGTTTTTCACCAACATAAAACTATGTGGTTTCTCCAGAAACTCGTGTCCTTTTTCAGTGACTTTCAGCAGACCATAATTTTCAATGTCTTTATTAATAATGCCGGCTACCATAGACTGTCGGAACACGGCATTCCAAAAACGCTCGTCGTGTTCTTTCCCTGCTCCAAACGATTTTAGCGTATAATGCTTAAATGACTTAATGGCAGCCGTACTATTCCCAATCAGAATATTGGCAATATGGTCGCCTTTGTATTTCTCATTCACTTCAAGAATGGCTTTCAGTGCGGTAACAATATCGTCTTTGGCCTCAATTTGCTCTTTCGGATTTAGGCAGTTATCGCAGTTTCCACAATTATCAGTTCTGTAGTGCTCGCCAAAATAATGCAACAATATTATGCGGCGGCAAATAGCCGACTCGGCATACGAAACCGTATCTAATAAAAGTTGTTTCCCGATCTCCTGCTCTGCTACCGGTTTCCCGTGCATAAATTTCTCCAGCTTCTGAATGTCTTTATAACTGTAAAAAGTAATGCACTGTCCTTCGCCACCATCACGGCCCGCCCGCCCGGTTTCCTGGTAATAACCTTCCAGACTTTTGGGAATATCATAGTGAATCACAAATCGCACATCAGGCTTATCGATACCCATACCAAAAGCAATGGTAGCCACAATTACATCCACCTCTTCCATCAAAAATTTATCCTGATTACCGGAGCGGGTTGTCGCATCCATCCCTGCATGATAAGCAAGTGCTTTAACTCCGTTCACCAGCAGGGTTTCGGCCAGCTCTTCAACTTTCTTTCGGCTCAAACAATAGATAATGCCCGATTTCCCTTCGTTTTGTTTTATGAATTTTATGATCTGCGTTTCGGTTTTAACCTTTGGCCGCACTTCGTAATAAAGATTCGCGCGATTAAATGATGCCTTAAAAACTTTTGCATCTAAAATGCCAAGGTTTTTTTGAATATCGTGCTGCACCTTTGCCGTGGCCGTTGCTGTAAGTGCTACAATTGGCGACTTCCCAATTTCTTCAACAATCGGTTTTATTCGTCTGTACTCCGGTCTGAAATCGTGTCCCCACTCCGAAATACAGTGAGCCTCATCAATGGCGTAAAACGATATCTTTATTTGTTTAAGAAATTCAATGTTTTCTTCCTTTGTCAACGACTCAGGAGCAACATAAAGCAGTTTTGTTTTTCCGGCCAGCACATCTTCCTTAACCAGTGTTATGGCTGCTTTCGACAGCGATGAATTTAAGAAATGAGCAACACTATCTTCGGAATGCGTACCACGTATTGCATCTACTTGATTTTTCATCAAAGCAATTAATGGAGAAATCACAATGGCAGTACCATCAAGAATTAACGCCGGCAACTGATAAATTAACGACTTTCCTCCACCTGTTGGCATTAACACAAAGGTGTCTTTTCCGTCCATCACACTTTTAATCGCTTCTTCCTGTTGCCCTTTAAAACGGTCGAAACCAAAAAAACGCTGCAACTCTTCTGCTAATACAACTTTTTTACTCATATGTTCAATCTCCCAATATCTGTAGCATACGCAAATTCTAAATTATTAAAAGTAAGCAAAATGGCAATACAATTTAATAAAATTTATACTTTAAAATTTGATGTATTTAATAGAGGCTAACATTATGTGAAAAGTTTGAGCCCTGCAATATATAAGTAATATTTGAGATTTTTAATGTGGAAAATTCATGTACATTTGTGAAGTTTTTTTTGAAAACCAAAATTCATGAGCGAAGAACGTACTACAAAAAAGCAAGGGGAAGAAAGTCCAAAAGAAGAAATGTCCTTTCTTGAACACCTCGAAATACTTCGTTGGCACATTATCAGGTCATCATCGGCCATTGTGCTTTTTGCCATCGTCGCGTTTGTTATGAAATCGTTTATTTTCGATGTGGTTATCCTCAGCCCGAGAATGCCCGATTTTTGGACCAACCGTATGTTTGCCAAACTTGGCGATCTGGTAGGATCGGAGGCATTAAAAATTAACCAGGTACCATTAAAAATGCAAAGTATAAAAATTGCAGGACAGTTTTCTACACATATTATGGTATCGATAATTGCCGGTTTTATTTTGGCGTCGCCTGTTGTTTTCTACGAGTTCTGGCGTTTTATAAAACCCGCTTTATACGAAAAAGAACGAAAACACGCAGGCGGTGCTGTATTTTTTACTTCAATACTATTTTTAATGGGTATATTATTTGGTTACTTTTTAATAGTACCATTATCCATTCACTTTTTAGGCACCTATCAGGTCAGTAGCGAAGTTGAAAACACCATTAATCTTCGTTCATATATTGGATCGGTAACATCCATCTCATTGGCGGCCGGAGTTGTTTTCCTTTTACCCATTTTCTCTTATTTTTTGAGCAAAGTAGGACTGCTTACTCCAGAATTTATGAAAACATACCGACGCCATTCATATGTAGTAATGTTGCTGCTCTCGGCTATTATAACTCCTCCCGATATTTTCAGCCAGATTATGGTTTGTTTCCCGTTGGTTTTTCTTTACGAAATTGGTATTGTAATTTCGCGTCGTGTAGTTAAAAATCGTGAAAAAGCGATGGAGGCCATGTAATTCAGTCAAAAATTGACGTTATTTGAACCATTATGATTCTTCGAGCAGAAAATATCGTTAAAAAATACCGAAAAAGAACCGTAGTAAAAGGAGTTAGTTTTCAGGTTGAGCAAGGCGAAATTGTGGGATTATTAGGTCCAAACGGAGCCGGAAAAACCACATCATTTTACATGATTGTTGGATTGATTCAACCATTTTCAGGAAAAATATTTCTCGACGAAAAGGAAATTACAAAACTTCCGGTTTACAAAAGAGCACAGCGTGGTATTGGCTATCTGGCTCAGGAAGCTTCAGTTTTCAGGAAGTTGAGTATTGAAGATAATATCAGGGCTGTTCTGGAAATGACCGATTATTCGAAAGAGTACCAGAAAGAAAAATTGGAAACATTGCTTGATGAATTCAGTTTACAGCACATTCGAAAGAGCAAAGGTATTCAGCTTTCGGGTGGTGAGCGACGCCGTACAGAAATAGCACGGGCACTGGCCATCGATCCTAAATTTATTTTACTGGATGAGCCGTTTGCCGGAGTTGACCCGATTGCGGTGGAAGATATTCAGCAAATTGTAATGCAGCTGAAAGAAAAAAACATTGGCGTATTAATTACCGACCACAATGTGCACGAAACGCTGCGAATTACAGACCGCTCCTATCTCCTGTTTGAAGGCAATATTCTAAAAGCCGGAACAGCTGATGAGTTGGCTGCCGATGAGGATGTGCGCCGTGTTTACCTCGGCCAGAACTTCGAATTACGCTAGAAAAAACAAATTCCCCATTTTTTTCATTTTTTTGTTTGCAGATTAAAAAATGTTTCTTTCCTTTGCAGCGCTAAAATAAAAACGGCGCTTTAAACGAAAAGCAAACCGATTTTAGCTGAGAAAAAAATCCTGAAAAAATTTGGTCGATTACAAAAATGCTGTATTTTTGCAGTCCCAAAATTAAGGGAGTTAAATAGGAAGGCCCGTTCGTCTAGGGGTTAGGACGCCAGGTTTTCATCCTGGTAGCAGGGGTTCGAATCCCCTACGGGCTACTAATTTTTAAAAAGAGAGAAAGAAAGAAAATGGCACATCATAAGTCAGCATTAAAAAGAATTCGTCAAGACGAAAAAAAGAGAGTACACAACAAGTACTACGCAAAAACTACACGTAATGCAATTAAAGCTTTGCGTAATGCTACTGACAAAGCTGAAGCAGAGAAAATGTATCCTTCAGTTGTTGCTATGATTGATAAATTAGCGAAACGCAATATCATTCATAAAAACAAAGCTGCAAACTTAAAATCGAAATTAACTACTCAGGTTAATTCGTTGTAAGAAGAGAAAAACCACATTATATAGAAAACCTCTCCGAATTTCGGGGAGGTTTTTTTGTGTTTCATAATCCCGTATGTTCTGTAACTATAATTTAGTATTTCCGAAATAACTAATTATAATTAATTTTAGGATAGAACTCCGGGACAAATGGGAGAATACAAGAAACTAAATATAAAAGACTGGGCTGTTGAAGATCGTCCGCGCGAATAACTAATTATAATTAATTTTAGGATAGAACTCCGGGACAAATGGGAGAATACAAGAAACTAAATATAAAAGACTGGGCTGTTGAAGATCGTCCGCGCGAGAAACTACTAAGCAAAGGACCACGATCGCTAACCGATGCCGAACTCATTGCTATTTTAATTGGCTCGGGAAATATTGAAGAAACAGCTGTTGAACTCTCCAGACGCATTTTAGCATCGGCCGATAACAACTTAAACGAACTGGGCCGAAAAAGCATCGAATTTCTTATCAAATTTCAGGGAATTGGCGAAGCAAAAGCCGTTACCATTGCAGCTGCACTGGAGTTGGGCAAGCGCCGGAAAGAGGCTGATGTATTCAATAAAAAACAAATTACCTCCAGTAAAGACGCGGCTGAATATTTCCAGCCCATGCTTGGCGATCTGAATCACGAAGAGTTCTGGATTTTGCTGCTTAACCGCGGCAACCGCATTATCGACTCGTTTATGGTGAGCCAGGGTGGAATTTCAGGAACTGTAATCGATGTGCGGCTGATATTAAAAAATGCCTTGGATAAAATGGCCAGTGCCATCATTCTCTGCCATAACCATCCTTCAGGAACTATGCAGGCATCAAATGCCGATCTGAATATTACCCGTAAAATTAAGAATGCGGCTGAAATTATGGATATCACAGTGCTCGACCATATTATTATTGGGCAAAACAGTTACCTGAGTTTAGCCGACGAAGGAATGTTAAACTAATAAATCGAACGAAAATGATACTTTTTTATTCCGACGAAGTTAACCCACGGATTGAGTACATTGCAAAACTGATCTTCGCGAACATTTTGCAAACGGAAATAGCATTTACTCAAAATTCTGCGGAGTTTCGAAAGTCGGAAATCCCAAAGATCAACTATTCGCACGATAAATTTGATGATGAATTTTATATCAAACCACACAAACTCATTTTTCAGAATGCACTTATAAAACCAACAATTAATTCCGTTTGGTACGAGGGTGAAAAATATTTCTGCGAAACGTCCAAAGACTCCGACCTGCCTTTCGATCCTTTTGCAGCTTCGTTTTACCTGGTAACCCGCCACGAAGAATATGTAGATAAAAACCGCGACAAACTGGGGCGTTATCCTTATCAGAACAGTATTCTTACCAAATATAATTTACTGCAAAAACCGGTGGTAAATATCTGGGCAAAACTTTTAGCAAAGTTGCTGGAAGAGAAATACCCTGAATTTAGTTACATTGATTCGAAATTTAAGTTTATCTCCACCATCGATGTCGATAATGCTTACGCCTATCAAAACAAAGGATTTCTGCGAACAACAGCGGCCTGGGCAAAATCGTTGATAAAAGGGAACCGGCAAGATACCATAAAGCGTAAACGGGTTTTAGGCGGTGAAGAATCCGATCCATACGACACCTACGCCTACCTCGACAGCGTATTTGCCGGTAACGAGGATAAAGTAAAATTCTTCTTTTTGCTGGGCGATTACGGGAAGTACGACAAGAACATTGCTCACACCAATAAAGAATACCGCGAACTAATAAAAAAGACAGCCGAAAAATACGACGTTGGAATTCACCCCTCGTTCGGCAGTAGCAAGAAAAAAGGTAAAAAGAAAGTAAGATTAGAAAAACAACGACTGGAAGAAATTATTGGCAAAAGTATTTCCAAAAGTCGCCAGCATTATTTACGACTAAAATTTCCGAAAACATACACCCGCTTAATAAAAGCCGGTATTGAAGAAGACTACACCCTTGGTTATTCTGCTCAACCGGGATTCAGAGGAGGCATTTGCACACCGTATTGTTTCTACGACCTGAAACATGAATCGGTAACCAACCTGAAAATCATACCGTTCAACATTATGGACGGAACGCTGCGCTACTACCTTCAACTTCCTCCTGAAAAAGCTTTTGTAGAAATAAGGAAAATTATGCAGGAAGTTAAAAATGTTGGCGGTACATTTGTAAGTGTCTGGCACAACGAAACCGTAAACGACCTGGGAACATGGAAGGGTTTCAGAGAGGTGTTTGAGCAAATGAACAAACTGGGATTTGAATGGGCAAATGAGTAGCCTAATGTTTTAAATGAGCAGCGTAAAACAAATTCACTATATAAAACATGCACAAATCGATTCCGACAAGTGGAATAGATGTATTGATGGTGCGTTAAATTGTAGAATTTATGCCTACGACTGGCATCTCGACAGAACCGCAATAGAGTGGGATGCCTTGGTTTATGGCGACTACGAATATGTAATGCCACTGCCCTTTCGGAAAAAACTTGGCATAAAATACCTTTACCAACCACTTTTTTCGCAACAGCTGGGAATTTTCCCAACGCCATCGAAAGCCATTTTTGATTCATTTATTACCGCCATAAAAGATCGTTTTAAATACGCCGATGTACAATTAAATGCGCTAAATGTTCCCGGAGAGACAGACGGGGATATCTTTTTCGAGCGAAAGAACTACCTGCTCTCGCTAACAAAGGAGTTTAAATCAATCATTCCCGGTTACTCGAAAAATACAAAACGCAATATTGCCAAAGCCCAAAAGCAGGATCTGACTATTATTGAAGGCATCCGGCTTGAAGATTACCTCGAATTTAAAGCACAAAACCTGACCGCCGGAGTTGATCGTTCGGCTATTGACAAACTCAAAAGCATCATCGCTTTTGGCGAATACAAAGGATTTGGGAAAATATACGGGGTGTACACGCCGGGAAATAATCTTTGCGCAGCCGTTTATTTTTGCCGCTGGAAAGACCGCGTGATCTATTTTAATGCGGCCTCAAACGATGAAGGTAAAAACACGGGAGCCATGTATTACCTGATGAACCGTTTTATTGAAGATAATGCTGAAAAAAATCTGATTTTAGATTTCGAGGGATCGATGATTCCGGGAGTAGAGCGCTTTTATGCAGGCTTTGGAGCAAAACCAGAAACCTACTTTCAACTTAAATATAATCGTTTACCTTTGCTGTTAAGGTGGCTAAAACGATAATTGGCAATGAGGCATTTTCCGCGTTTCGTAAGTAAAAAACTGAGCCCGCTGTTTTCAACCCGAAAACTTTTGGCAGCGAAATCGCCGCTGTTTTTGCCATTTTACCACACCGTTAGCAACGAGCCTTTACCACACCTCTTAAATTACCCGGTAATTAACGAGAAACAATTTAAGCAGGAAATCGATTTCTATTTGAAGTTTTTTAATCCTGTTTCACTGGAAGAGCTGATGAAGTCACCCAAACCAGGCAGCTTTCATTTGACTTTTGATGACGGGCTGAAAGAGTGTGCCGAAATAATTGCACCTATTCTTTTACAAAAAGGAATACCGGCTACTTTTTTTGTGAATAGCGGTTTTATCGACAACAAAGAACTTTTTCATCGGTACAAAGCCAGTTTAATTGCCAACGAAATGCGCACTCAACCCGATGCCGAGGTGGAAATTTACCTGCACGAAAACAGGATTCCGTTAAAGGAAATCTTGCAAACTCCATTCTCAAAGCGAGAAATACTCGATCATGCAGCAGAGTTACTTGAAATTGATTTTCAGTCGTTTCTGGAAATACAAAAACCTTACATGACGACGTCCCAGATTAAAGACTTGCACAACAAAGGTTTTTCCATTGGAGGGCACAGTCATAAACACCCCGAGTTCTGGAAGATTTCGCAGAAAAAACAACTAAAGCAGGTCAAAAAAAGCATGAAGTGGGTGGAAGAGAATATCAATCCAAAAGTGAAAGCATTTGCATTTCCTTATACCGATAATGGCGTTTCCGGAAAAATGATAAAAAAAATACACGACAAGGGATTCTGCGATATTAGTTTTGGGACGGCCGGCGTTAAATACGACGAAATCTCCAGCCATTTTCAACGCTACCCGGCCGAACAAAATGGTGATTTTGAATTGAATGTAAAAGCAGAATTTCTTTACTTTAAACTGCGTAAAACAATTGGCAAAGCAACAGTAAAACATTGACTTTACAGGTAAAAAAAATACGACAAAGCGAGTTGGAAAACTTTGTAAACAGCAAAGAGTTTCAGAATTATGAAGTGGTTCCCATCTCTCCGATTCGCGCCCGGTCGTATCTTAATAATCCTCATGCACTACCCGATGACATTGTACTTTATCTTGGCTTTATAAATAATAAACTGGTGGCTTTCCGCAGCCTGTTTGCCGACACGTTAAATTCCAATGGTCAGCAAATTCGTTTTGCTTGGTGTAGCGGCAACTGGGTGCACCCTCAACACCGCCGCTTAGGTTATTCGGAACAACTTTTACACGAAGCATACAACGACTGGCACAAAAAACTGGCATTCACCAATTATGCCCCAAATTCGGAAAAGCTGTATTTAAAAACAGGCCTCTTTCAAACGATTCATCAATTTGAAGGAGTACGTGTTTATTTGCTTGCAAAAACAGCCAAACTTTTTCAAGCCAGAATTAATCCTGTTACTGCAGTTCTATTCAAAATCACCGATTTTCTTATTGCGCTTCTGGTTCATTTGACTGGTGCTTTTTATAATCCAAAATCAAGTTCTATGGTTTCCTTTTCAGAATCAGAAAAACCGGATGAAAATTGCTTTCAGTTCATAAAATACAATCCGGTTAACAGTGTTTTTAACCGCGAAGAAACTGAGTTAAAGTGGATTTTTGAGCATCCCTGGTTGTCAGAACACAATAATTTTGAAGCCTCCCGCTACCCATTTTCATCTTTCTCACGAGACTTTTACTACAGAACAATAAAAGTAAAACGAGACAATAAACTGCTGGGCTTTTTTATTTTCTCAGTACGCGAAGGCCATTTAAAAACACTGTATTTTAATCTTGCCGAAGATTGTACAAAAGAAATTGCCACCTTTTTAAAAAAATATTGCCTAAGCAACAAAATTGAGTACGCAACTATTTATAAAAACGATCTGGCAGACCAGCTTTTAAGCAGAAAATTCCCATTTTTGTACGCGAAAAGATACGGGCAAAAAATATACAGTACTTTTCAGGTATCAAATAAAGAGCAACTAACATTTCAGGACGGTGACGGAGATGTCTTCTTCACCTAAAAATATTAAATATGGACATTCGAGTTTTAGGCCACAACCACTCCATTTTAGATCAATATCTGGCAGAGATCCGCGATACAGGAATTCAAACCGACCCACTTCGTTTTCGTGATAACCTTAACCGAATTGGTGAAATTTTTGCTTACGAGATAAGCAAAGAAATGCATTTTGAAATTACCGATGTTACAACTCCACTGGGAGTTGCAAAAGTTCCCAAATTATGCCAACAACCGGTTTTAGCAACTATTTTACGCGCGGGGTTAGCCATGCATAACGGATTGCTGCGTATTTTCGACCGGGCAGAAAACTGTTTTATATCCGCCTTTCGGAAATATACTGAAGGAGGCGAATTCGAAATTGAATTTGAATACATGGCCTCTCCTTCGCTTGATGATAAAGTGGTTATACTTTCTGACCCGATGCTGGCTTCCGGAAAATCGATGGAAATTGGTTATGAAGCTCTGTTCAGCAAGGGAAAACCGGCGCACATTCACCTGGTAGCAATTATTGCCAGCGAAGAAGGTGTTGAATATGTGAAGAACGCAATTAAAGACGAAAATGTGACTTTATGGCTTGGCGCTGTCGATCCTGAAATGACTCCAAAATCGTATATCGTCCCGGGATTGGGCGATGCGGGAGACTTGGCATTTGGCGAAAAAATCGATTCAAAATAAAACAAGAATGCCATCCCAAAACAGGGATGGCATTTCCTTAAAACTCTCTCAAACTATCCTTCTGCAATTCTATCTTAAAAATATACCTCAACGGTAATATTCTCTCTTCCAAATCCTTTGTCGCTTAAAATCTCCATCGAGTCGAAGATCATATCGCTGTTTCCACACAGATAAAAACAGGTATTTTTATCAAAATCTGTCTTTTTCAGGTAGTCTGTTACCCTGCCATTAAAATCGCCGCTTTTGTCGCGCGATGTGCAAAGTGTGTAATTATCTTTATTGTAATCTTCCTGTTCGTATCCTTCTTCGGCATAACGAACTCCGTGAATTAACTGGTAGTTCAACCCCGGATTACTTTTTACCATACTATGAAACGGTGCAATTCCGGTTCCGCTGGCAATAAAAATATGCTTGTGAGTATCTTTATTTTTCTCATCCAGACCAAATTTTCCGAAAGGACCGTGTACTTCTACCATGTCGCCAACTTTCAGGTGCTTTAGTTTTGGAGAGAAGTATCCACCGTCAACTTCTTTTACCAATACTTCCAGGTTTTCTCCCTTCTCGGCACTGTAAATCGAGTATTCGCGGCTCTGATAGTCGCCTGTAATAGATAACGACACATGTTGCCCTGCAACAAACTCGAAGCGACTTTTTGGTAGCGATAACACAAAAGTGTGATCTGTTAATTTCCTGATTCCAACAACCTTATAATAATTCGTATCAAGCTGTACTTCTGGTTTCATATCAATTGTCATGATGTATCTGTTTTTTCTTCGACACAAAAATATGTGCAATTATTGATTTAAAGACTTTTTGGTATTCTATTTCACCGATAGTTTTAGAGAATTAACCGATTATTAACACGAATGTTCAATAGTATGCCATAATTTCGAATAGAAATTTTCGAATACCGATTTCAATTTCTTAAAAACCAAGTCATCGGAAAAATGAAACGAGTCCCGATTGATCGGGACGAGTTCCATCTTATTCCTTAGAAAACAAACAATATTAATAAGATGAAAACATTAATCACCTACTGCACCACACATGGATGTACCGAAAAAACAGCCACCGAACTCAAACAGTTTTTTGGAGGCGAAGTTTTATTGGTTAACCTAAAAAAAGAACCGGTTCCTGATCTTTCTTCTTTTGATCGGATAATTGTTGGAGGCTCTATTCATGCCGGCCAGATTCAGAAAAAAGTAAAGGATTTTTGTACTCAGAATATTGACGTGCTAAAAAATAAAGAACTGGGATTATTTATATGCTGCATGGAGGAGGGCGAAAAAGCTGAAATCCAATTGCAGGATGCTTATCCAAATAGCTTATTACAAAGTGCCAAAGCTACAGCCTGTCTGGGTGGAGAATTCAACTTTAATAAAATGAATTTCTTTCAGAAAATGATTGTAAAGAAAGTTGCCAAAGTGGATGACAGCGTCTCGCAGATTAACCACGATGCCATCAAACGCTTCTCACAGCAAATGAATCAGATTTTTAATCCGTTTATGTTTTTTGTTTAGAAGTTCAGGTAATAATCGCGCGTTAACCTTTTAAAATTATCGTTCCACGATCCGTCGTTATTGTATATCTGCAGGCTGTCGGTTTCTGTAGAGTTTTCTTTTTTACTCATTTCAACTAAAATCCGATTGACCGGTTTATTCTCATTCGGAGCAACCATCGTAATTCGATTTAAATAGAGTTGGCTTAACAGTGCAAGGTTTTCTATTTCCTTTAATGCCATTGCAGGAAATATAAATGCACATCGACCTTCTTCTGTCAATAAAGTGGAAGTTATCTCCATCAATGTTTTATAAGGCAGACTATCCGTGTGCCGTGCCAGCGACCGGTTTTCATTACCCGCTTTTAATGAATTTTGAAAGAAGGGAGGATTGGATACAATTAAATCGAATTGTTGATTAGACCCGGCAGCAAAATTTTGCAATGAAACATTCTGTACATCTACCCTCTTCTTCCATGGTGATGCAGCCACATTTTCGGTAGCTTCATCGGCGGCATTTTTCTCCATTTCGATAGCAGTGATTCGGGCTTGCGAGCGCTGTGCCAGCATCAAAGCAATTAAACCGGTTCCTGTTCCGATATCCAAAATTGAATGGCAATCAGTAACATCGGCCCAGGCGCCCAGCAAAATACCATCGATACCCACTTTCATGGCCGAACGTTGTTGTTCTATACGGAATTGTTTAAATTGAAAATAATTGTTTCTGCCCATAAATAACTGGAAAAACCTTATTACAAAGGTTAGAATTTTTCGAAAACCCCCAATCCAAAGAGTGCAAAATCATATTTAATCGGATCATTCGGATCGAATTCGCATAAAGTGGCGGTAATTTCTTCCACCGCTTTCCAGTCATTTGATTTGCGTTTCAGCAGTCCCAATTTTCGTCCCACATTTCCGGTGTGCACATCAAGTGGCAACATTAATGCTGATGTTGGAATTCCGTTCCATAAGCCAAAATCAACTCCCAATTTATCATTTCTGCACATCCACCGCAAATACATGTTCAGGCGTTTTGCAGAAGCTCCTTTCGTCACATTCGAAATATGTTTGCGTGTTCGTTCTCCTTCTGTCTCGAAAAACACCGAGTAGAAATGCGCTAAAGCTGATTTTACAGAACGCTCATTTTTAAACCCGTATTCAAAAATGGTTTGTAAACCACCATGATTTGTGTAAATATTTCGTAGCGAGCGAATAAAATAAATACAATCCTCTCCGTTAAATGTACGATGTACAAACTTTCTCAACCGATCGAGTTCCTTTTCTGAAGCATTTAAAACAAAGTCGTGTGGCTGATTATCGAGCATTTCCATCAAACGCAAGGCATTTTTTATGATGGCAGCACGGTTTCCCCAGGCTATGGTTGCCGCCAGAAAACCGGCAATCTCAATATTTTCTTTTTCGGCAAATTGTTTGGGAACCTGTATCGGGTCGGTTTCAATAAATACGGGTTGATTGTACTTTTCAACTTTTTCGTCGAGGAAATCTTTTAAATCAGCTATTTTTTCCATTGTTCAATTTTTCGGGAAGATTGATACTGGATGCTGGATACCCGATAGCGGATACTGGATGCTGAATACTGCGACTTATCACTGACAACTTTTTCAGGCTTTTTCTATAATTCCGTCTTTGATGTGGATGATCCGGTCTGACTGTTCGGCAAAATGATCATCGTGCGTAACAATAATAAACGTTTGTCCCATGTCGTCGCGTAATTTAAAAAGCAGGTCGTGCAATTCGTCGCGGTTGGTTGAGTCGAGGTTTCCCGAAGGTTCGTCGGCCATCACTACTGATGGACTGTTTATCAGTGCACGTGCCATTGCCACACGTTGTTTTTCGCCACCCGATAATTCCGATGGTTTATGTCCCATGCGATCGGCCAGCCCCAAATAATCAATCAATTCTTTTGCACGCGCTTCAGCTTTTGCTTTTGGAGTTTTTGCAATAAAAGCCGGAATACAAACATTCTCAAGCGCCGTAAATTCGGGCAGTAAATGGTGAAACTGAAATACAAAACCAATTTCGCGGTTACGGAAGTCAGCCAGCTTATTATCGCTGAGATCAGAAATTTTCGTGTCGTTAAAAAAAAGTTCTCCGCTATCAGGCTTACTTAACGTTCCGAGAATTTGCAGTAACGTGGTTTTTCCTGCCCCGCTGGCTCCAACAATTGAATACAATTTTCCTTTTGGAATATCCAGGTCAATTCCTTTTAACACCTCAAGTGCTCCGAATGATTTTGTTATGTTTTCAGCTCTTATCAACGACATTATTTAAAAGATTAAACCTAATCCGTAAAGTTTTAGTATTTCATTAAGCACATATAATACGTAAGCTCCTACTAACACAACTCCTGTTAACTTTCCTACTTTCCATTTCATGAATAATAAAAGAAGAATCAACAAGAGGACTGATCCCGATAAAATTAAGGTTGAACTAAATATATCACCTCCGGACTCAATAACACCACCCGAAAAAATCATGACAAGCAGAAATGGCAACCCAAGACCTACCAGAATATCAAAAATATTTGATCCGATAGCGTTACTAACCGCCATATCACCCCTTCCTTGACGAGCCACAATAACCGATGAAAACAAATCTGGAATTGAGGTTCCGACAGCGAGTACCGTTAATGCAATAATTGCTTCAGGGATGTTAAGAATATGCGCCGAAGCGACTGCAACTTCTACCAAAACGTAACTCAGGGCGGCAATTAAAACAATTGAAAGAATAAAAACGCGATAGTAATGTTTTTCATTCGGGAAAATAAAACGCAAAAGCTGATCGACAGGTTTACTTATCTTACTATGCTCGCCATGCGTATCTTCCAGTTCTGTGGCTTCCATATCTTTGTAGGGCAGCCACTTTCTCCAGTAAATGACCGCCATAACATATAAAACATAAATGCCTAAAAAGATTAGTGTTTCATTTAACGTTAAACGACCGTCCCAAATAAAAAGTACCAATAATGCTACCGATAGTGAATAAAAAAACAAATCGCGCACCAAAGGTTGCCAGGTGAGCTTTGTCTTTTTCACATAGGCTGCTGCACCAACAATTACCAGTAGGTTGAAAATGGCACTACCCACAATACTCCCGATACCGATTGCCTGGTGTTCGCCGGGTTTTATAACAGCAAACAAAGCCACGAACAGCTCCGGGGCACTCGAGCCCACGGCCATAAGTGTAGCTCCGGCGGCATCGTTCGATAAACGCAGGTCTTTCGAAATTTGATCAAGAGATGATATGAAAAACAAATCGACAACACGGGCAAGTAAAACAAAACAAGCCAGCAGCGCCAATATGAAAAGTATAATCATTAATAATGATTTTTGGTGTTTAGTCCTTCAACTTGTCCGTAATACCTTTTTGAATATCAGTAGTTTCCTTTTTTACGGTTGAAGAAACCTCGTCAATGTCCTTTTTAATGTCAGAAGTATGGTTATCGAGTTCGCGTTTAATTTCGTTTGTGGCTTTTTTAAACTCACGCATTCCCTTCCCCAGTGTTTTGGCAATATCGGGTATCGCTTTCGACCCGAAAAACAACAATGCCAACAGCATCACTAAAACTATCTCGCCACCACTTATAAATAATAAATACTGCATCGTCAAAATTGATTTAGATCACAAATATATAAAAAGTTAGAAGTCGGAAGACCGAAGAAGGAAGATACTTTTTGAAAGTTACAGGCAGAAAGTTAGAAGCAGAATTACGGCGTACTTTTAGCTCAAAAAAAGGATGTCATCCCAATTAAGCGATGACATCCTTTGTATAAATCCGGTCTTCCGTCTTTCAACTTCCGACTTCTTTCTTCAATCTATTTTTTACGTTTTGCAACTACTTTGGCAACACGGTTACGAGTGTCGTGTGCAATTGGCGTTGCAATGAAAAGCGATGAGTAAGTACCCACAACTACTCCTACCAACAAGGCAAACGTAAAGCCGCGGATGGTAGCTCCACCGAATAAAAAGATAGCTAACAATACCACGAAAGTTGACAGTGATGTACTGAATGTACGACGAAGTGTACTGTTCAATGCAGCATCAACATTCTCTTCACGGTCGCGTTTTGGGTGCAATCCCAGGTACTCACGAATACGGTCGAATACAACCACGGTATCGTTAATTGAGTAACCCAGCACCGTTAGAATAGCCGCAATAAACGCCTGGTCAATCTCAAGAGCAAATGGTAATACTCCTGAAAACAATGAGAAGATACCCAAAACGATTAACGAGTCGTGTGCCAAGGCAGCAATAGCTCCCAAACCATATTGCCAGTCGCGGAAACGAACAAGGATGTAAAGGAAAATAATGATCAGCGAGAAGCCAATTGCAATAGCTGCATCATTACGGATATCATCCGAGATAGTAGGACCAACTTTTTGTGAACTCTGTTGATAATCCTGTGTAAACTCTTCAAGTGTTACTGATTTGTCGATCAGGTCGGCATCCTGCAAACCTTGCATCAATAAAGCCTCAACTTCATTATCAACATCTTCACTGCGGTCTTCAATTCTATAGTCGGTAGTAATTTTAATGTCCTCTCCCGAAGTTTTTACTTCAGGTGCGGCACCGAAAACATCGGCCAACGCTGCACGAACTTCACCAACTTCAACATCTTTCTGGAATTCTACGATGTACGAGCGACCCCCTTTAAAATCGATACCGTAATCCAACCCACGAACAAAGAAAGAGCCGATTGAGATCAGAATGAATACACCTGAAATCACATAGAACATTTTTCTTTTCTCAAGGAATTTAATTTTCATATTACGCAACCAACCTTCGGTAGCAGTAGACGCAAACAAGATACGACCACCTTTTTTCAACTGCCATTCGAAAATCAAACGGGTTAAGAAAATTGCTGAGAACAGTGAGGTAAGAATACCAATGATCAGCGTTGTAGCAAAACCTTTGATCGGACCTGAACCAAACAAGAAAAGTACAACACCGGTTAATAAGGTAGTAACCTGACCGTCAATAATGGCAGAATAAGCGTTTTTATAACCATCGGTAATAGCCAGTTTAACACCTTTACCGGCGCGCATTTCTTCCTGAATACGTTCGTAAATCAGTACGTTGGCATCAACCGACATACCAATAGTAAGTACAATACCCGCTATACCAGGTAATGTTAGAACTGATCCCATCGAAGCTAGAATACCAAAAATAAAGAACATGTTGGCAACCAGCGCAATGTTGGCAACCAAACCTGCATTTTTACTATAGAAGAACAACATGTAAACCAATACCAGCGCAAAAGCGATTACGAATGAAAGTAAACCACTGTTAATTGCTTTTTGCCCTAGTGACGGACCAACAATATCTTCCTGAATAATACGTGCAGGAGCCGGCATTTTTCCCGACTTCAATACGTTTGCAAGGTCTTGCGCCTCTTCAATACTTTCCAATCCGCTAATGCTTGAGCGACCACCTGCAATCTCTCCAGTTACATTTGGGAATGAACGAACATAACCATCTAAAACAATTGCAATTGATTTATTAACGTTCTCTTTTGTCATACGTTGCCAAACCTTTGCACCTTCAGCATTCATTTGCATAGCTACTTCAGGATTTGAACCAAATTGGTCGAAGTCCTGACGAGCATCGGTAATTACACCACCGTCAAGAGGTGCTTTTCCGTCGCGGGTAGTAACTTTTAATGCAATTAAGCGGTAATAATTACCAGCTTCATCCATCGATTTTGCTGTCCAGGCAAATCTCATATCGCGCGGGAATATGCTTCTGATTTGTGGATTATGCAGGTAAGTATTAATCTGTGCTGTATCTTTTGAATGTGCCATTCCTACAATCGGGCCAGGGTATAGCTGACCGGTTTGTTGATCTGCACTAGGATTCAAAAGAGCAAACAGAGGAAATTGTTCTTCGTAAGCAGCTAAATTATCAGGTGTTGCTGTTGTATCATCGGCTGCACCGGCTTCCAGTTCCGAAAGTAATGAATTCTCTGCAGTGTCGTCAGCAGTAGCTTCGGCCTCAGTTTCATCAACGTCAGTTTCATCAACACTTTTTTCCGATTCAAGCACTTGCATTTCTTTAATGCGCTCGTTGGCCTGAGCCATATATTGGTATACCTCCTGGTTCTCGTAAGTTTCCCAGAACTCAAGGTTTGCGGTTCCCTGTAACAGGCTACGAACACGGTTCTGATCTTTAACACCCGGCAATTCAACCAAAATTCTACCTTTTGTTTGCAGGTTCTGAATATTTGGCTGTGCTACACCAAAACGGTCGATACGAGTACGAATGATATTAAAAGCATTAGCGATTGCAGCAGAAGTTTGCTCATCGATAATTTTTAATACATCAGCGTTACTGGTGTTAAAGTTTACCTGCTCGCGAAGTTCCAAAGTATTGAAAACAGAAGCTAATTTCGCGTTTGGATCAATTTCTTCGAAAGCCTCGCCAAACAGCGTTACGTAATCTTTTGTACTGTTTTGCTGGTTCTTTGTTGCCAATGCCAATGCCGCATTAAATGTTTCATCATCACTGTAATTCGACATCGCACGGATGATATCCTGCACTTCAACCTGAAGTGTTACGTTCATACCACCTTTAAGGTCAAGACCCAGGTTTATTTCCAGTTCCTGAACATCTTTGTAAGTAAATTTTTTCAATCCAAGGAAGTTGTAAACCACTTCACTTTTCATTGAATCAAGGTATTGAAACTCTTTCATTTCATCACCTTGTGCATATTCAATGGCATCATCTTTTACCTTGTTCGATACCCAGGTAAACGATAATTGGTAAAAACATACCGCTGCCAACAGAATTGCAAATGTTAAAATTGCACCTTTGTTTTGCATTTTAATTTGAATTTAAATGTTTATTGATATTTTTTAATTTATTGAATTCTAGCCAATTCAAGCACACATTGCACCTGATATTCTTTTAAACGGATAAAAGAATTACGATAAAGCGATGGCGTCTTCTTCGGGTGAAAAGACGTGATTTTGAAAGACCAGGTAATGATAGGATAAAATAAGCGGAGTGGTTTGTTTAACTACCTCTGCTTTTAAAACCTGGTAATTGCGAATTGAATGATAACTGCGTAAAAATTTGTCATGCAGCTGAGGCTTCGTATGCTTTGAATACACACGATCTTCGAATGTTTTTATTGTATTTGAAGAGGATTGCGTAATCAGGTAAACTGCGCCTTGCTCGTTACTCTGCTCCTGCGATTCAGCTTGAATCTTTTTAACCTCCTCAGGATTATTTCCAAAATACACATCAAGAACCAATGCGGCAGCAATTACTACCATGAACATGGCTAGTTGAACTGCAAATTTTCTTGTTATTTTTATTTTAGAAATCATTCTTTAAATCTCTCGTCTGCAACTGCTTAAAATATTTGAAGTGAAAAAAACTTTTTACGTTCGATTTTACACCTTATTTTTAAGCGGAGCAAATATACCGAAATACCCGAGCTTTCCAAAGCCTATAGAGCTAATTTTGAAGTATTTCGTTTAACACCAACAATTTATGATCAATGTATTTGTATATGGTTCGCTGCTATTTCCTGAAATTGCTGACGGTTTGTGCGAGCAAAAGTTAAAATGGGAAAATGCAACTTTAATCGGCTACTCACGCTTTGCGCTAAAAGGGGCAGATTACCCGGCAATTATTAAAAAAAATAACTCCACAGTAGAAGGGAAAATACTACTTAACCTCGACCAGAATGCGATTGACCTGCTGACTTATTACGAAGGTGATGAATATGAGATTGTGCCGGTTAAAGTTGAAACCAGTTCAGGAAGTATTAATGCAGTTGCTTTTGTTTGGATTGCCGGAAATGAATTCTTCGAAGACTTTGACTGGAACAAAGAACAATTTGAATCGGAATCTTTGGAAATATACCGCGATGAGATTGTTCCGGCAACACGAGATGAATTTTACAGCAGAAATTAGTTTTACAAAATATGTTCAACAATAGGCCCTTCATTCTTTTAATTGAATGAAAACTCCTTATTTTTACTGTCCTAGCAACACTAACCAACTAAATTAAAACGTCATGATCAAATCGGCTTTCTTTCGTTTAGTCTCCGTACTTTGTATTTTATTAATTAATTTAAATCTTGCTATGGCACAAAATAAAACAGGTATCTTCGATAACCACACCGATATTGGAGCCTGCAATCATCAGGGTTTTGCATCGTTCAATCCAAGCGATCAAACCTACACCATCGGCGGATCGGGATTTAATATGTGGTTTGGCGACGACCAGTTTCATTACCTGTGGACAACACTTCAGGGAGATTTTATTTTACGCGCCGAAGTAAAACTTTTGGGCGATGGCGTTGATCCGCACCGCAAAGTGGGTTGGATGGTTCGTAATAATCTCGACAGTAACTCGCCACATGCCAATGCAACCGTTCATGGCGACGGGCTTACATCGTTGCAATACCGCAAAACTACAGGCGCCGATACGGAAGAAGTAAAATCAGAAGATCAGGCGCCGGATGTTATTCAACTGGAAAGAAAAGGTTCTACTTATATTATGTCGACAGCTAAGTTTGGCGAGCCTTTTAAAGTGGTTCAGCTCGATAACCTGCCGCTGGATAACGAAGTTTATGTAGGCATTTATGTTTGTGCACATAATGCAGATGTTATGGAAAGTGCGGTTTATAGGAATGTACGTATCATCCGTCCCGAAAAAGAAGACTACGTTCCCTACCAGGATTACATTGGAAGCAATCTTGAGCTACTGGATATTGAAAGCGGTTTGCGCAAAGTGATACATTATTCGGCACATTCGATTCAGGCACCTAACTGGACACCTGATAATAAAAATCTGATCTACAATTCAAAAGGGCATTTATTCACCTACAAGCTGGCTAATGGCGAAATCAATCCGTTGAATACCGGTTTCGCTACAAACAACAACAACGACCATGTTTTAACTTTCGATGGAAGTTTGCTGGGGATTTCACATCACAGCGCCGATAACGAGGGAAATTCCACTATCTACTATTTGCCTGCCAAAGGCGATTCTACTCCGGTAAGGGTGACAAAAACAGGACTTGGCGCCTCGTATTTTCATGGTTGGTCGCCCGATAACAAAACGATGATATTTACCGGCGAGCGAAACGGGCAATTCGATATTTACAGTGTTGATGTTGCTACTGGGGAAGAAACACAACTGACTAACGAAAAAACACTTGATGATGGTCCGGAATACAGCCCCGATGGAAAGTACATCTTTTTCAACTCGGCCAGAAGCGGCAAAATGCAGTTGTGGAGAATGGATGCCGATGGTAAAAATCCGGTACAGATGACTGATGATAAATACAACGACTGGTTTCCACATGTAAGCCCGGATAAAAAATGGATCGTATTTATTTCATTTCCTGAAGATATTGATCCTGCTGATCATCCGTTTTATAAACATTGTCTTATTCGCCTAATTCCATACCAAGGTGGCGAACCACGAATTATAGCTTACATTTATGGTGGACAGGGATCGATAAATGTCCCAAGCTGGTCGCCCGACAGCAAGAAGATTGCTTTTGTTTCGAACAGCGATTAAACAACAACTGATTTGATTGCTCCACATAATTATTGTAAAACAGAGAATTCATAATAAATAGATTTAGTTTCTTTTTCGCTTTCATTCTGTTACTGAATTTAATGAGTTGCAAGGATACAAACCGCGGTGCGGTTGAAGGGGGGAAGCTTGAAAATGGAGTTTATTCCAGTACCTATTTCAATGTGAGTATGAATGTTCCGGGAAGCTGGACAGTAGATACCTTGGGCAAAATTGAAAAAACAACACCTGCAACCAAGGCGGATAAAAAGGACACTGTTCTGGTAGCCAATTTGCTCACCATTTATCAGGAAAATGAAAAAGAAGCTTTTAAACCCAACCTTTCGATGATTGCAGAAAGGTGCACTCTTTACCCGGACCTAAAAAACGAAAACGATTATCTGGTGCATATACAAAAACAATATGCAGATTTAAATCCTATCACTTCGGAAATTGAGAAAACGTTTCTGAAAAACAATATTGAGTGTTTTACTTTCGATCTTAAAATGACAATTCAGGAGATGACAATGAAACAAACTCATTTTGCTATAAAAAGAAAGGACTTTTATATTGACATCACTATTACATATCAAACGGATGAACAAAAGGAAGAATTAAACGCAATTCTAAATTCACTGAAAATAAACTAGCTCCATTAGCAATCATTTAAGATCCGGATTTTTAATCTGACAACTTAAGCACCCGCCGTTTATAATCGATAACGGCATTATACTTCAGCAGGAAATCGCTACCCAGCAAACCGCAGATTTTATAGTCGGTAACTTTTTGGTACAGCTCGTTAATGTGATCCATATCAAGTAAAGCAACTTTCATCGCCTCGACCTTCAGCTTTCCAAAAAACAATGGTTTTAAAATTCCCAGCGATGTTTTTAAAGGTTCTTCGCTCATGTTTGCCGCATGAAGATCTTCGGTACCTTCCTCTTCCGACAAAATAAAATCAGCCTGGTTCTTATCAAATACCGATTTTGAGGCCCCGGTATCAATCACCCAATAAGCGGTTTCGTTTCCTTCGAATTGCGAAGGAAGAATTAAATGATAGTTCGAGGATTCCAGCTCTATAATGTCGATAGGTATTTTCGTTCGCATGGCTTCAAATTTAAAACAAATTGATGGGAGTAAAAGTGGTTGAACTCTATTTCCAAGAATAATCAGTTGATAAAAAGGGATTTGAACCCCTCCTAACCTTCCGCCAGCTGGCGGAGGAACAGTCCCCCTTGGGGGGATTCAGGGGGGTCAAATAATGTAATTTTCGTAAGACTTTCAGAAAAAAAGGCCCGCAAAAATTGCGAGCCTCTGTATCTTGTGAAAATTCTTTCGAATTATAGTAAAGCGTTCACTTTTGAAACGCCTTCTGCACTTGCAGTAAGTTTTTCCTTTTCAGCATCTGAAAGTTCGATTTCAACGATTTTCTCGATACCGTTTTTACCGATGATACAAGGAACACCGATTGAAATATCGCTTAAACCATACTCACCTTCAAGAAGTGCTGAACATGGGAACATTTTTTGAGAATCTAATGCAATGGCGCGAACCAATTCTGATACTGCAGCACCAGGAGCATACCATGCGCTGGTTCCCAGCAATTTTGTTAAAGTAGCACCACCAACTTTAGTTGCTTCAACAACTTCAGCTTGTTTTTCTTCACTTAAAAATTCAGTAACAGGAACACTGTTACGAACAGCTTTGTCGATTAACGGAACCATACCTGTATCGCTGTGTCCACCAATTACCATAGCCGAGATGTCTGACTGTGCACATTCCAATGCTTCAGCCAATCTGTATTTAAAACGTGCGCTATCTAATGCACCACCCATACCAATAATACGGTTTTTGGGAAGACCTGTAGCTTTGTGTGCCAGGTAAGCCATTGTATCCATTGGGTTACTAACCACAATAATGATTACGTTTGGCGACTCAGCGATCAACTTTTCAGCAACATCTTTTACAATTCCGGCATTAATACCGATCAACTCTTCGCGAGTCATTCCCGGTTTACGTGGAATACCACTGGTAATTACTGCAACATCGCTACCAGCTGTTTTTGTATAATCGTTAGTGGTACCAACGATAGTTGAGTCAAAACCGTTTAACGAAGCAGTTTGCATCAAATCCATTGCTTTACCTTCAGCAAAACCTTCTTTGATATCAATCAATACTATTTCTTCTGCAAAATCTTTAATTGCGATATACTCGGCACAACTTGCACCTACTGCACCTGCTCCAACTACTGTTACTTTCATTTTACTAGTGAGTTTTATTATTATAAAATCGTTTTTAACTTAAACAATTGTCTGTCAAATTGTTTTAAGGCACGCAAAGTTAATTTTTTTTCGCGATGTCCGAAATAATTCAGAGTCCCCAAAATCGGTTTAACAAATTGGTAAAACATACGATTTGCGACTTTAATCCGAAGTGATTTTTGTCACTTATGTTGGGCTTTTACGAATGTGGGGCGGAATAGTTCGGCGAATTATTGCTGTGTACAAAATCCTTAATTAAACCAGAACCTCATTTTTTAAACTACTGTATGTTTTCTTTTGAAATACCCTGTTTCTGCAAGTAAATTCTTGTCTCACGCAGATGGCGCAGATTTGCGCAGAAAAGCTTTCAACCTTTTGGGTGAAATAAAATCAGCGGAAATCTGCGGTATCCGCGTGAAATAACTGAAGCCTGACGTAATTTTAATTAAACCAGTAAGTCATTTTTAAAACCACTGCCCTGTTTCTCGAGTTCCAGTTTCCGGTAAAATAATTGTCGGTGTAAACCAGGTAAATATCTGAAACCGGTTGGTAACGCCACTGAAAGCGCGAGTTGATATTCAGATTGTCGATTTGCTCGTTGTACTGCACAAAAGTCGACCAGAATATTTTATCGGTAAAAGTGATATCCATTTTCGGTCCCACCAACCAGAATTTTTCGCGGCTAAACGGATCGCCCAAATCCATATCAGTGTAGTTAAAATTCACGGTCATATTTACATAGGGTTGAAAGCGGTAACCGATCTCTCCCTGAATGTACTGAATATCGCCACTGTAGAAGCTCCCTTTTGAGACTTCGGCCTCCCAGGTAAACATCGATTTGCGGGTAGATTGATAGGAAACAGAAAAAAGTCCAAAATCATATTCTGAACCTTCGGGCAAATAGTTGTCAGGATCCTGTGTAGGATTAAAATCGTTTCGTAATTGCACAAAATGATCGCTGTACTCGAAACCCAGTTCGGCCCGGTTTGCAAAGGTAAGCTCGTATTCAAACTCGTATTCGTGTTCGATTAAATCGTTATCAGGATTGTAGTAATTATCTAGTTTCATTCCTGGGCCATGGCTCGCCACTTTTTTGTTGGGCACAAAAATATAGCCTGCCGAACCCCCAATATAATTATACCCTGTTCGGCGCACATAACCGGCCTCGGCACGGTAATTTTCGCCCACCGAAGTTTCGTATAATCCCAGATGTAAATGCGGAGTGCTGTACATTAACACTACTCCCTGTGCATATTGTTTATCGGGATTATCGGGCTGGAATGAGCGGTGAAAAAAGAACTTTCCGTCCCAAACATTGTCTTTGCTGGCCAGGTTATAATCGAAACCAATCACCCGGTTAAACATGCTTGTATCCGATGGAACATCGAAATATTCTTTGTTAACGGCAATAAATCCAAGGCTCGACCGCGTAAACATTTTCTTCTGAATGGAAGCCACGGTAAAATTGCGCGCCAGGTTTTCGCCGGTTTCTTCGGTGGTCATATTAATAAAACCTACCCGCCAGTCATTGCCAATTTTCCCGCTCAGTCGGGCACCGGCAAGTACAGGGGCATCCAATCCAATTCTTCGCGAGAAAAAAGGAGTAAGAGAATGTGAATCACCATAGCCTGAAAACAGGTCGCTGTTCTCGAGAAAGAACTGTCGTTTTTCGGGGAAGAACAGTTCAAAACGATCGATATTCGTTACCTGCTGATCGACTTCAACCTGAGCAAAATCGGGATTATAAGTAAGGTCGAGTGTCATTGATGACGAGATACCAACTTTGGCATCAAAACCAACATCGGTACGGTAATCGGTACTTGTGCCGGCCTCAAAATCTTTTGATGCGCCACCCAATATATACGGAATTACCGAAAACTGCATTTTTGATTTTGGCAGCGGCTCTTCAAACTGCATGCGCCCGGTGTAAGCCAGCGATGCCGTTGGAAACTGCCTGGGAACCGGTGCCCACGCCGACTTTTCGTTTGATTTCAAATCGAGGCGGCTAAAATTAACATTCCACTCGCGACTGCCATTTGGGTAACGCACCGACTTAAACGGAATACGCATTTCGCTTACCCAGCGGTTGTCGTAATGTTTGGTTTCCATTTCCCATTTGCAATCCCAATCCAGCGAGATACTGTGTCCGTTACTCATGGTACCGTCCCACTTGGCACCCGATGCCGAAACTCCAAATGAAAAACCGTTTGTCTGGTCTAAAAATGTATCGAAAAATACAAGTAGGTTGTCGTTACTCCCAAAACTAAAATCGCGGCGAAACGATTCCATAACACGTTTACCGGGAATAGTATCGTAAAAGATTTGAGCTACGTACAAAGCCTTGTCGTCGTATGCCATCATCATTGTTGAAGGCTGCGTGGCAAAACCTGTATCTACGGGTAGCACCCGGTAAAATTTATCTGCTTTTTGCGCGATTTGCCAGTCGCTTTCATCAATCACACCATCAATATTTATAACCCCTTCTAATTTTTTTACACGATACACATAGTCTTTATTGAAAGTATTTATCGTTGTATCTGATTTTGAGCTATAGTTGTTGGCAACAGCGGTATATGCCAAACATACGCAGAGGAATAAGACCAAAGGCAACTTCATAAGAAACAGCTTTAATTGATTTAGGTATAATAAGTTAAAGACAAAGATATTTAAATTGTTAGAACCACAAAGTGACAAACCTTTTCGCTGAAACTTTTTATATAACAATCTCAAAAAGAAACCAAAAACAAGGAGCATTCCTCTTATGCAATTGAAGTTAGATTTTCGTAACTCAATCCTTTAAGTAATTCGGCCCGGTTTTTAAGCTCCAATGTTTTAATTATAGCTTCTGATGTTCAATCGATATCATCTGATGTATTAGTTAATACTTCGGATGTACTAATTAGTGCTTTTGATGTATTAATTATACCTTCTGAAGTACTATTTATAACTTCTGTTGCATTAGTTAATACTTCGGAAGTGCTATTTATAGCTGCGGATGTAATAATTAATGCTTCGGAACATATATTTATACCTTCAGAAGTACAACGCTTAGCTTCAGAAGCCCGATTGAGTCCTTCGGAAGCTTTAATTTTATCTTTTAAAGGGACACCTCTACCTCCAGAAGCTTATACTTTAGCTTTCGATCACCTGACTTTAGCTTCAGGAGCTGAAAAGATACCTTTGAAAGGTTAAACACCAGCTTCGGAAGTACCACCTTTAAGAATTATGATTAATGAATGATGATTGAATACTTTAGAAGGAGTAGGTAAAACTTAACGCCTTTGCGCCTTTTCGGGAAATTATATAACAGAGGCAACACAAAGAAAATACGGAGAGCCACGGAGAGGAATAGCTATTGTGAACTATGTGCCTAATGTGGTTCAAAAAATCTGGGTATTTGGGTGTAAGCTACACCAATAAAAAGCCTCCGACTTTTCAGCCGGAGGCACAAAAAACAATGTTCAAGCAAGATCTGCTACAAGGTGATTGCTACACCGTTGTAGAAATCAAGTATTTTCGTGCGGAAAATATATTCGTATTTTGCTTGTATTAAGTCCGACTGAGCATTGGTCAGATTCGTTTTACTCTGGTTGTATTCTACTGAATTGATCATTCCTACGTTAAATTTCTCTTCCGTATAACGGAAAGCTTCTTTCATTGAAGCCACTGCTTTTTCGGTAGAAATATAACGATTAAAAGCAGCCAGTGCATTGGTGTACACCTGCTCAATATCTCTTCGTAACACATTGCGGCTTTGTTGTAACTGATACTCGTAATCGGCAATTTGCAACTCAGAATTCGAGATATTGTTTTTCACCTGGAAACGATTGAAAATCGGGATGCTTAATGTTAATCCCAAACTCGAACGGCTGTTATTTTTCAGCTGTTCACCCAAATCAATACGGGTTCCTTCAAAGTCTTTGTACTGATTGTTGTACTGGTTGTAATAATTGGCTCCGAAACTCAAATTCGGGTAACGGCTTCCCTTTGCAATTTCCAACTGTTTCATTGCACTTTCAACACGCAATTGAGCAGCTTTTATTTCGGGGCGCACGTTAATAGCTGTGCTAAACACGTCGTAGGCATTTATCATGGTTAGGGTAGCCTGTACTTCGGGCAGAGATGGTTTTTCAATGGTAAAACTTTCGCCCATAGGCAACTCCAATAACTGATAAAGATTAAGGTAAGCCAATTGAACCCGGTTTTGTACATTTACCAAATCTAACTCTTCGCGCGCCAGTTGCGCTTCAATTTCCAACAAAGCTCCTCTTGCTTCACTTCCGGCATCAACAAGCTGGCGGGTACGCTCAATTTGTTGCTTGGTTACTTCAATGGTAGCTTCGGCAACCAGTTGAACTTCCTGTGCAAAAAGTATTTCGAGATATTCGGCTGCAATCGACAGCATAATATCGTCTTTTGTTTTTTGAAGATCGGCCATGGTAGCCAGCAAATCAAGCTCACGCATTTTAACGGTGTTACTCAATGTCATTCCGTTAAACAACGTCATACTGGTATTTAATCCTCCGGATACACTCGACGAGTTAATGTTATCGTACGTATTGTCGTAGGTTAACGAACGGCCAAAACTAAAATCGTTGCTCACCTGGCCATTCAGGTTCGGCAGTTTATCATCTTTTGCCTGCTTAACCATGGTTTCGTTGTATCGTGTATTTATCTCCTGTCGTTTTACCTGAAGATTGTTTTCGATGGCGTAATCGAAACAGGATTGCAAATCCCAGACGTTTTGCGCCTGCAGGTTAACGGCTCCTGCCGACAGTAATATTCCTAAAAATAAGGTTAAAAGATTCTTCATCATGTATTGTTTTTTGTTTTGCCACTAATTTACATAAAGCAATGTGAATTACCTATTGTTAACCATTATTGGCTTGTGTTTCCTGAACTTTCTTCGGATCGATCTTTTCGCCTTTCACCTTATCTTCCTGTTTCAATCCTTCAGTTATTTCAATATTTATCCCATCAGACAAGCCAGTGTGTACCCAACGTTTTTCGTAGTTTGGCTCTTCGTTTGTCCCTGTATTCACTTCAACAAACGACGAGTCGTCTTCAAATTGCAGTAATCCTTCAGGAATAACCATCACACTATCTTTGCGCTCCAGAACAATATTGGCATTTGCACTGTATCCGGCGCGTATAAACTGGCCTTCTTTCAGCTTCACATTTGCTTTAATTTCAAACTGAATAGCACCGTTTTCCTCCACTCCTTTTGGTGAAATATATTCAAGAACGGCAGCAAATTTTTCTTTATCGATAGCACCAATTTCCAGTTCAATTGGCATTCCTTCACGGATTTTCCCTACTTCGGTTTCATCCACATTTCCTTCAAAGATCATATCGCTCATATCAGCAACTGAGGCAATGGGAGTACCTGCGTTAAAGGTATTTGCCTGAATTACAGAATTACCTTCTTCAACCGGAACATCCAGCACCATACCGTTAATGGTTGAGCGCACCAGCGTATTAGTAGCTGTTGCAGCCTTTTTTGTTACACCGTTTTTAATTAATTCAAGATTATTTTCGGCAGCAGTCAGTTCTTCCCTTGCTGAATCGTAGGCCACTTTTGCCGATTTAAACTCCTCGTACGAGATCACTTCCTTATCAAACAGCTTCTGCTGACGATCGTAATCAATCTTCGCATCTTCAAAACCAATCTTTGCACGGTTTACACGTGTTTCTGCCGAGTTTAGCGTTACCATATCAGGAATAATTTTGATACGTGCAACCACCTGGCCTTTGGTAATTTTATCGCCGGCTTCAACAAACAATTCATCAATAATTCCTGAAACCTGCGGAACGATCTCAATTTCGAAACGCGGCACCACCGAACCGGTAGCTACCGTTTTCATTACTACATCGCTGTAAAACGGATTCTTGTTCTCAAAATAATCTGTTTTCTTTTTCGATTTGTTGTACAGGAAGAAAAGTGTTCCTCCAAATATTGCTACCAATACTACAACTCCTAAAATTCTAAATACTTTTTTCATGGCTTAATTTTTTTGCAAAACGCAGAGCGCATAGAGCAGAGCGTTTTTTCATTGTTTTTTGTTATTGTTTTGTTTCTATTTATCCTTAATCAGTAATCTTTAATCCTTTTTCTACTCGTCGCGCAAAGCATCAATTGGTTTTATACTTACGGCACGCCGCGCCGGAATTAATCCGGCAAATATTCCGGAAACCACCAATACTGAAAGTGCCCCAATTGCCATTTGGAAACTAATTTCCGGGTGCCGGAAGAAAATATCGTCACCACTTCCTGCATTCATTTCCAGCACCATATTCAGCAGCTCCAGCATACCAACGCCCAATGCCAGCCCAATGTATCCGGCAATTACGGTTAGGAAAACACTTTCGGCAACAATGTGAAGGATCACTTTCCCGGGCGTGGCACCAATAGCGCGCTGGATACCAATTTCCTGCGTGCGCTCTTTAATAATTACCAGCATAATGTTACTTACACCGATTACACCCGCCAGTAAAGTTCCAATTCCCACAATCCAGGTCAGCACCTGTATTCCGGTAAACAAACCCATATATTTTTTCCATTCTACCTCGATGTTGAACGAACCAACAGCTTGCTGATCGTTGGGTGCAACGCTATGTCTTTCTTTCATCAATCCTTTTAAACGGGCTTCTACTTTACTCACCGGCACTCCGGGCTGTGATGTAACCGAGAAAAAATGTACATCGTCGCCCATGTTGAAGGTTTTTTGCATGGTGGTGAACGGCATAATTATGGTTTCGTTTTTTCTGCCACTACCAATGTTTACACGGGTTTCGCCTTTTACCACTCCAACCACCTGGAAGTAAACACCGTTAATTTTCAGGTATTGACCAATTGGATCTTCATCTTCATCAAACATCACCTCCACCACACGTTCGCCAATGTTTACCACTTTGCGTGTATGTTGAATATCGATTGTATTTATCAGTCGTCCCTGCAACGGTGTCCACGGATCGATTTTGAAAAACTCGGGATAGTCGCCATAGATATTAAATGCGCCTGTTTTTTTCCCACGAATTACATTATCTCCACCTCCACTGCTGGGGCCAAATAAACGTGGCGACAAATATTCTATATCACTAATATTGGCTTTTATGTATTGAATATCTGTGTTCTTGTAATTCCAGCTTCGTCCCCGTTGAAATCCTTTATAGGGAACGCTGGTACGCTCGGTCCAGAAGAATGCCGAGTTAGATGCAAAAGCTTTAATTCCGTCCATCACTCCGTTTTCAAGGGCACGGCCTGCTCCCGACATAATTATTAGCATAAATATTCCCCAGAACACACCGAAAGCGGTCATAAAACTGCGCATCCGGTTTTTCTTTAAAGCGCTTAATATTTCTTTCCAAAGATCTAAGTCGAACATTGTTTTCTGCTTTTGTTTTTGTTTCTGTTATTCGTCCCGTAATGCGACAATAGGTTTGATTTTTGCAGCTCGTTTGGCCGGAATATACCCGGCGATAGCTCCTGCAACTACCAGTAATAATGTTGCCGACATTGCAATCCCCAGGTCAACAGTTGGGTTGCGAAATAAGGTTTCCCCGTTTCCACCGTTAGTTGCTGCCGAGGCTTCAAATTGTTTCTCCACAATAAAGTTCAGGCCTTCCATCAATCCGGTTCCCAGTACGAGACCGATGTATCCGGCGATAGTTGTAATCATTACCGCTTCCAAAAGAATTAATCCAATTACTGAGGATGGACTGGCTCCAATGGCTTTGCGGATACCAATTTCTTTTGTGCGTTCTTTTACTACAATCAGCATAATGTTACTCACACCAACCACTCCGGCAATCAGCGTTCCGATTCCAATTATCCAAATGAAAATATCGATGGCCTGGAAGATTTTCATGGTCTGAATTACGTCCTCCAGTTTGTTGTAAGAACCCATAGCCGATTCATCTGTGGCGTCAAACTTATGTTTGCGCGCCAGTCTCTCCCGAACACGATTTTCAATAGCCTGACTTTCTTCCAGTGTTTCGGCATTTATGGTTAAAGCGAAATTGTGCAGGCGGTTTGATCCGTTAAAAACTTTTTGCCCCGTGGTTACCGGAATGTATGCATTTCGGTGACGAGTACCGCCTCCTTCTTTGCAGATTCCAACCACTTTAAACGGAATATTATTTACGCGAACATATTCGCCAATGGCTTCTTTTCCATCAAAAAGTGCATCGTAAATATCTTTTCCTAACACCACCGATTTTCGGGTTTGATCGATATCAACCTGATTCACAAAACGACCTTCCACAATTTCAATCGACTCCACATCTTTTAAATCAGGATGACAGGTTATTGCTGAATACTCGCCGTATTCGCTTCCGTATGAGAATAAGTTTCCACCAATATAATAGCGCCCCGAAGTTTTCTCAATTCCTTCCAGGTCTTTCAGAATATCGTAATCGGCATTGGTGAAACGAATTTCCCTGTTTTCCTGCATGCCTTTATAAGGTATACTGGTGCGGCCACTCCACAACCACATGGCATTAACGGCATCGCGCATAAAATTTTCCGACACACCGTTACTTAAACCATTACCGGCGCCCAATAGGATCATCAACATGAAAATCCCCCAGGCAACACTAAATCCGGTAAGGAAAGTGCGCATTTTATTTTTTTTGATGGTGGCAAAGATCTCCTGCCATTTATCAATATCGAACATGATAGCTTAAGTTTAAAGTGAAGAGTTAAAATGTCAATTGAGACTGAAAACCGCGACTGTGACTGTTAACGGTCTAGGCTGTTTCCAGTTCTTTGGCGTACTGATGTTGAAAGTTTTTCAATTCGCCGTTTTTAATGATCTCATCGATACGGCCATCTTTCAATCGCACAATTTTCTGGGTCATCGAAGCAATATCGTGCTCGTGCGTTACCAGAATAACTGTTATTCCATCATCGTTAATTTCTTTCAGAATATCCATTACCTCGTACGAAGTGCTGGTATCGAGTGCTCCGGTTGGCTCATCGGCAAAAATAATTTTTGGCTGAGAAATGAGTGAACGAGCGATTGCAACGCGCTGTTTTTGTCCGCCCGACATTTCGCTTGGTAAATGTGTTGCCCAATCCAGCAGACCGACTTTATCGAGGTATTCTTCTGCAATTTTGTTTCGCTTTTTCCGATTCACTCCCTGGTAATACAGCGGAAGCGCCACATTTTCAAGGGCGTTTTTAAACGAAATAAGGTTAAACGACTGAAACACAAAACCAACCAACTCGTTACGCAGTTTGGCAGCTTTCTTTTCCGACATATCCTTTACTAACGATCCGTTCAGATAATACGATCCTTCATCGTAGTTATCCAAAATTCCAAGGATGTTAAGTAAGGTTGATTTCCCGGAACCCGATGACCCCATAATGGAGACGAACTCTCCGGATTTGATTTCGAGGTCGATTCCTTTTAATACGTGCAACGAGTTACTACCCGTTACGTACGACTTGTGAACATTGTTTAGACTGATCATGGCTTGAACTTGTTTTCTGTTTTTCCGGCTATTAAAAGCCGTTGATTTTTGTTTTCGAACTAAAGTTGATGAAAAAAAGGTCTACCCTATGTATTTTTTCGACGAACAACCCTTTTTTACATGTAAAAAAATCTTTCTGTACGTTTTTTGTTTTTATGGCCTTAATACTTGTTTGTTTTTTCAGTTATGTGACGCACAACTTTTTGATACGTTACAACGAATTATCGTTTTTTTGAAATGGCCTTCAAAAGCATTCAATCTTTCCGTATTTTTGGCTTCTAATATTTCAGGACATGGGAACAAAATCAGTTTCATTTAAGCTACCAACCAACTACAGCCCCGAATTGCTGCAAGGCCAAATTGCCAAAACACTTCGGATTAAGAACTTTTCGTTCGAGCTGGAAACGAAAAGTCTGGATGCCCGGAACAAATCGAATATCCACTGGTTGGTAAAAGCTATTGTAACATCGCCTGAAATTAAAGGGGACGAACAGGTTGAAAAAGAAAAGCTGGAAATTCCGTACAAAAGAAGCAATAAAAAAATTGTGGTAGTGGGCAGTGGACCAGCCGGATTCTTTAATGCCTTTGTGCTGCAAAAAGCCGGTTTCGATGTTACACTAATCGAACGCGGCTCCGATGTTATAACACGTGGCAAAGCCATTTCCAACTTTGAACGAACCGGAACTTTCAACGCCCAAAATAATTATGCTTTTGGCGAAGGTGGCGCCGGAACATTTTCGGACGGCAAACTCACTTCACGCTCTAAACGTATTTCAAAAGAGAAACAGTTTATCCTGTCGAGTTACGTGGAAGCGGGTGCGCCGGAGGAGATTTTATATATGACCCACCCGCATTTGGGAACCGACAACCTGCGAAAAATAGTGCAGAATTTGCGTGAATCTTTTGAGAATCTTGGAGGTAAATTTCTGTTTGAGACGATGCTGGAAGACGTGGTAATAACCAATTCGAAAGTAAAAGAGGTTATCACATCCAAAGGAAATTTTCCTGCTGATGCTTTGTTTATTGCTCCTGGCCATTCGGCTTTCGAAACCTATAAAATGCTGATCAAAAGAGGCATTCCGTTCCGTACTAAAAACTTTGCCATTGGCAGCCGGATGGAGCATACACAGGAAATCATCAACAAAGCACAGTGGGGACGACCGCAACTTCCCGGAGTTAAAGCGGCTGAATACCGCCTTACTTCACAAGCCGACGGCAAACATTCCGTTTTTTCGTTTTGTATGTGCCCGGGTGGCATGGTTGTTCCGGCAGCGGCGTACGAAAATACTAACATTGTTAACGGCATGAGCTACTACAAACGCAACGGCAATTTTGCAAATGCTGCCTGCGTAGCGGCGATTCATCCTGATGAACTGGCAGGAAAAATAGTTTCGCCGGTTGAAGCGCTGGACAACCTGCAAAAACTGGAGGAAAGTTTTTATCAATATTCCGAAGGTTATGCTGCGCCGGCATGTTCCATCAACGACTTCCTGAAACAAAAGGGCAAAGGATCGCAGTTTGAGACCAGTTATCCGCTGGGATTAAAACCGGCTCCGTTATGGGACTTACTGCCCAAACCGGTTGTTGAATCGATGCAGGTTGGCTTGCAGGATTTTATACGCAAAATGCGTGGTTTTGAAAATGGGAACTTATTGGGTTTCGAAAGCAAAACCTCATCGCCCGTTCAGGTAATTCGCGACAAAAATGGTTTGTGCGAAGGATTTGAGAACATATACATCGTAGGCGAAGGCAGCGGCTACGCCGGCGGAATTATTTCCAGTGCTGCCGATGGGATTAAGGCAGCAATAGGTTTTTTGGAAAAGTGATTGTACTTGTAGCCTCCCTTTAAATCCTTCAAAGTATCATTGATTTAACAGCCTCTTTAACGGTCATCCTTTCTTTGATATTTCTGGTCTTTGCCTGCTGATTACAAACAGTGATAATCCCATTATCAAGTACGTCCTGTCCGTTAAAAATCTCAGCGCTCATGCAGTCTACTGTGCATGCAAGGATTCCCGCATCATTTAAAATTTCCAGACTCTTTATGCCTGCATTATTTTTACCGATTCCTGCATCATTAAAAAACACCGCTTTTAGCCGATGCTTCTGCGCATATTCTCCTGCACTTACACCACCATGCGATCCACACACAACAATATCTCCAAAATTGTCCTCGCTTAAAGATGTTATGCTATCAGCGATGGTGATATCAACGCTTTCAATTTGTGCTTTGACTTGCTTTTTCAGACCTTTCTTGCTTCCCTCCGATTCTCTCCTATTCTGAGATTCAAAACGCTCACTTTTTTGAGTGGATGTAGAGTGCTTGACGATATGGCTTATTTTGGCAACGGCCTCTTTTACAGAATCACCTGTTTGTATTCCGGCAGCTTCTGCCCGGGGGCTGGTGTGACTTATGATTCCGCTCTCCCAGGTATCGCGGGAAATACCAATCTCAGCGCTATTGTGATCAACAGCACAGGCCAGAATATTCTCAAGCTCGTAATACGTGAGACCTCTGATTCCTGCCTGATTTTTTCCAATACCCGCATTGTTAAGAAAAACTGCTTTTACACCACAGTTTTTAATTTGCCGGGCAAGATCTCTATTGCCTCCGCAATGCGATCCACATACAAGTATTGGAGATGTATTGCCGGGTTGTAAATCGCCTAAACTATCGAGTAGCACTACACCTTCAGGAAATTGCATGAGTTTAGAATTTTGGTCTTTCTGTTAAAATCTAACAACGAATTGCTACAGGCTCCACAGTTGCGAGTTCTTCCTCAACAATCCTCGTTCCCATCTCGTAGGCTTTTATATTTCCTTCAACAAATTTTGCAGGAACATTTTCCCTAACGATCTGAATCATCTCGTCATGCTCATAGCCTCTTAACTCAGCATAGTAGCCCAACATAACCACGTTCATCATTTTGTTGATGTTAAAATCAAGAGTCGTGTGCTCATGAGGATCAATAATAAAAACCTTATTATCCGATCTTTTTATTATCTCAGTCTTCGATTCAGGCAAATCCTTTTGCAGCCTGGTGTTAACACTGGTTGATGTCAGCTCATAAGTGCTTGTAAGTAAAACACCATCCTGTTTCAGCGTATGCAAATGCCGAAGTGTTTCCGTTTGCTCAAAAGAAATAACGTAATCTACATCTCCTGCTTTAATAAAAGGCGATAAAACGGGTTGGGTTGAATAACGGAAATGACTTTCGACACCTCCACCACGTTGACCTAAACCAATCACATCTGATATTTTCAACTCATACCCTTTTTTGAGGTAATATTTGCTTAAAAGGTTACTAAAAAGAAGAATTCCTTGTCCTCCTACTCCGGCAATGATGATATTTTTTCCTGTGTCTTGCATTTCTCTAATTTTTAATAGCGTCAAAATTGCAGGCTGTAAAGCATAATCCACATCCTGTACAAATATCCTGGTTAATTACTATTTCTGTTGATCCGTTCTGCCCTTTGCTCTCAATAGCCAAACATCCAACTCCTATACATTTTCTACATTTTGTACACGCATCCTGGTCAATGTAATATGGGGTTTCTTTTGGCAGCTTGAATTTTGTAACACACGGTTTCTTTACAATAACCACCGAATTTGTTTTTGCATTCACCGCGTTGAGAATAGAGCTTTCCAGTTCTTCAAATTCGTATGCATCAACAGTTACAATATCTTGAACACCGATAGCCTCGCATACTTTTGCAATATCCAATTTGTTTTCCGGTTTGTAATTAAACCCAAACTCACTCGATGCCACATTCTGACCACCCGTCATCGCCAAACAGCTATTGTCCACAATAATCACCGTAGATTGACTATCGTTAAATACCAGGTTCATCAGCCCGTTAATTCCAGTTGCCCAAAAACCGCCATCACCTATCATGGCTACAAATTTATTCCCATCATCTTTGGCCTTGTTGTAACCGTGTGCCAGTGCAATGCTGGATCCCATACACTTTTGCAGCGAGTATGACTCCATGTGCGGGAAGCAACCAATAAGACCACAGGTAACATCGGCAGCTGCCCGAATTTTGTTTTTCTTTAATACACGTGAGATAAAGGTGTGTGAACAGCCCGCACAAGCTACCGGAAGACGGAAAGGAACGCCTTCCTGTGGTGTTCTTTTAAGTGCCTCAGGCACCAGTTTTTCCTCGATAATATCCGGAGTAAAACGCATCATTTCCGGGAATTTTGGGAATAATTCTTTCCCAATCACCGAAACACCTAAATCTTTGATATTCTTCTCCATAACATCATGACCATCTTCAATCACATAGAGCTTCTCAACATGTTCGGCCAATTCCTTAATCTGCTTTTCCGGCAGTGGATGAACAAGCCCCAGTTTAAGAACCGAGGCTTCGGGTAACACTTCTTTTACGTAATAGTAAGGCGTACCCGCCGTAATTATCCCGATTTTTTTATCATTCAACTCCAGCTTGTTTATTGCAAAGTCGTTACTGTCTTCTGCCAAACGTTTCATCTGTGCCGGAAAGTCACAAAAACACTTGGTAAGTTTCTGATGATCTGAACCTTTTGCTTTGGTCATAATAGTGGTCATTATCACCTTACTGAAACTAACGGGATACTTATCTCTGCGTTTTTCACTATAAGTATAGTCCTCATCAATGATAACCCGACTGGTTGTTTTGCAAATTACCGATGTAATTTTAAGTATAACCGGAGTACTGTATTCCTCACTAATTTCGAACGCCTTAACCATAAGATCCTTGGCTTCCTGGCTATCGCCTGGCTCCAGTACCGGGATGTTAAACATGTTCCCGTAATGGCGGCAATCGTTATAATCATCACCTGCAATACGGCCTACATCATCGCCAACCACTAATACCAGTCCGCCGTTAACCTGACTGCCGGCAGCTCCACCAAGTGCATCTGCAGCCACATGTAAACCTACTGTCTTCATTATTGCCATACTCCGGTAACCTGCAAATGAAGCTCCAATGGCTACTTCTAAAGCTACTTTCTCATTTGTAGACCATTCACAATAAACTTCCGGGTATTTATGGTGGGTATAATCCATAACCTCAGTGGAAGGTGTGCCCGGAAATCCGGAAGCAATTTTCACGCCCGCCTCAAAGGCACCTCTTGCAACGGCCTCATTACCATTCATCATCTGCATTACTGCACGCTCAATTTCTGTCTGCATAGTTCAAAAGTGGTTCTTCTCCTTGAAGAATAACAAATTTTAGTCTTTAAGTAAAAGTGGGCAAATTTATATTATTTATAATCTCTGTAAAACATTTACTAACAAATTGATATCTCGATTGAGATTTTGCAATAATTGTTGCATCAGAACATGTGAGTGGAGTTTGTCTCTAGTGCTGCCGATGGCATAAAAGCGGCCATACATTTCATTGAATCGGAATAATTGTAAACTTGCGGTTAACTGTAATATGCTTTTATTTAGATTGATTCTATTAAATTCGGGAAAAGAATTAGCTTTGTAGTCCTTAAAATAATACGACAAAACATGGCAGAAAAGAATCTACCTTTTAGCAAAGAGCAGCTTGATAGCATTATTGAAAACCACCCTACTCCGTTTCATATTTACGACGAAAAGGCCATTCTTGAGAATGCACGAAATTTCCAAAAAGCATTTTCGTGGAACGAAGGTTTTAAAGAATATTATGCAATTAAAGCCGCTCCAAATCCATACCTGATGAAGATTCTGAGGGAGGAAGGTTTTGGAATTGACTGTAGTTCTGTTGCTGAGTTGGAACTGGCAAAACGTATTGGAATGAGCGGCAACGAAATTATGCTGACCTCTAACGATACACCCGCATACGAATTTCAGCTGGCTAAAGATTTGGGTGCCATTATCAATCTCGACGATATTTCGCACATCGACTTTGTAGAAAAGAATGTAGGACTGCCGGATACGATTTGTATGCGTTACAATCCGGGAAGTTTGAAAGAAGGAAATGTAATTATCGGGCATCCGGAAGAAGCCAAATACGGTTTTACACGCGAACAAATTATTGAAGGTTATAAAATCCTAAAAGAAAAGGGAGTAAAACATTTTGGAATTCACACCATGGTGGCTTCAAACGAACTTGAGCCTGCCTATTTTGTGGAAACTGCCGAGTTGCTGTTTAATTTAATTGTTGAGGTTTACGAAAAAACAGGTGTAAAAATTGAATTTGCGAACATGGGTGGTGGAATTGGAATTCCCTACAAACCGGGCGAGAAACCGGTTGATATGGAATTTGTTAGTGCCGGAGTGAAAAACCACTACGATAACATTCTTGTGAAAGCCGGACTTGCTCCGCTGAAAATATTCTTTGAATCGGGACGTGCCATTACCGGGCCATACGGATATTTGGTAACCAAAGTTCGCCATATTAAAAAAACATATAAAACTTATGCAGGACTGGATGCCTGTATGACCAACCTGATGCGTCCTGCACTTTACGGTGCTTACCATCACATTACGGTTATGGGAAAAGAAAACGACGAGGCAAATATAAAATACGATGTTACAGGCTCGTTGTGCGAAAACAACGATAAATTTGCCATCGACCGTATGTTGCCTGAAATTGATCAGGACGATATTGTGGTTATTCACGACACCGGAGCTCACGGACACTCGATGGGTTTTAACTACAACGGAAAACTAAAATCGGCTGAATTGTTACTTCGTGAGAATGGCGATGTGGCAGAGATTCGACGTGCTGAAACATTGGAAGATTATTTTGCAACACTCGACTTCGATGGTGTAAAAGACTTTTAAAACATTTACTTCACAATAAATTAATGAGGCCGGACTACAAAACCCGGCCTTTTTTGTATTTTTAAAAGCGCACTAAACAACAAACGATGAAGATAGGATACGACGCAAAACGAGCTTTTCTGAATACTTCCGGATTAGGCAACTACAGCCGGAATACTTTGAATGCACTGGTCAAATACTTCCCAGATCATCAGTACACGCTTTATACTCCTGAAATAAAAGAAGCGATGCTGGAAGAGCAGGAGACATTTGAGGTGATAGCTCCGGATCATAGCCATTCAGGTTTTAAAAAAGCCATCTGGCGTTCGGTACAGCTTAGCGAAGAAATTAAGGGGCATAACCTTAATCTTTTTCATGGATTAAGCAACGAACTTCCCAAGGGAATTCATAAAACCTCGATCCCTACTCTGGTAACTATCCACGATCTGATTTTTATTCGTTACCCCGAGTTTTATAAGACGCTCGACCGTGCTATTTATTTCCGCAAAACAAAATATGCGTGCAACGCGGCTACCAAAATTTTGGCCATCAGCCAACAAACCAAAGACGACATTATTGATTTTGTAGATGTCGACCCGGAAAAGATAGAGATTCTCCATCAGGCAATTTCTCCGCTGTTTTTTGAGAATGCGAACACCGGACAAATCAAAGAAAAATATAAACTGCCCAACGAATTTATTTTGGCCGTTGGTACCGTTGAGGAGCGAAAAAATCAGCTTTCGATAATTAAAGCGCTGGTCGAGAAAAACATCACACTGCCATTGATTTTGGTCGGAAATCCAACATCGTATTGTAACGATATTCATAAATACATTGCAGAAAAACAGCTTCATAACCGGGTAATTTTTCTGAAGAATATTCCGGAAGCAGATTTGGCAGGTATTTATCAACTGGCGCAGCTATCCATTTACATTTCGGTATTCGAAGGTTTTGGACTTCCGGTAATTGAGTCGATGGCATGTGGCTGCCCGGTTATTACATCGAACGCTTCGTGTTTACCGGAAACCGCCGGTGATGCAGCTGTGCTTTGCTCACCACAAAACATTGAACAGCTTGGTAATAACATTGAAAAGATACTTACCGACACCAATTTTCGCAAAGAATTAGTTATGAAAGGGCGAGTGAGAGCCAATGAATTTCAACCCAAAAAGTATGTTGAAAAATTGATTTCTTTGTACGCTGAATTAAGAGGATAAAATAAATCCCCCCTATCGTCACTTCGTTCCGATTGTCTCCGTCAGCTGACGGAGGACAGGAGCGCCGAAGAAGCGACAGGGGGTAATAGAGATATACAATAAGAGAACAATGCACGACGATTTAAAAAAGGCTGTTGAAGTTTTGA
Source organism: uncultured Draconibacterium sp. (assembly GCF_963675065.1). NCBI lineage: Bacteria > Pseudomonadati > Bacteroidota > Bacteroidia > Marinilabiliales > Prolixibacteraceae > Draconibacterium > uncultured Draconibacterium sp. The sequence continues at coordinate 1,037,660 of NZ_OY775905.1, forward strand.
AAAGCGGGGGTATAATTCTTTACCCAACCGATACCATTTGGGGCATTGGCTGCGACGCCACCAATGCAGAAGCTGTTAAACGTATTTACGATATAAAAAAACGCGAAGACTCGAAAAACATACTGATTTTAATGGAAAATCCGGCTTTGCTCAATCGTTATGTTGATGAAGTTCCTGAGGTGGCCTGGGATTTGGTTGAGATTAGTACAACGCCGCTCACTGTAATTTACCCCGGAGCAAAAAACCTGGCTGCTAATTTAATAGCTGAAGACGGCAGTATCGGTATTCGTTTTACCAAAGAAGAGTTTACGCGCCAACTGCTGCAACGTTTTCGCCGGCCTATTGTTTCTACTTCGGCCAATATAAGCGGTGAAAAATCACCGGCTTTTTTTGATGAAATTTCGGAGGAAATAAAAGAATCGGTTGATTACATTGTGGAATACCGGCAGGATGATCGTATGGCATCGAAACCATCAAGCGTAATAAAATTGGGGCCGGGCGGGCAAATCGATATTCTTAGAAAATAAAAAGGCCACCTGAAAAACAGATGGCCTGCAATATTCTAAATCTGATTGGATTACATACTTTTTACGCGCCCTGATCCGGCAACCGAAGCATCAACTCTGGGACTGCCCTTATAATATACACTTCCCGATCCGGCGATTCGTGCTTTTAATGTGCCATTTGATTTAACGTTACAATTTCCCGATCCTGAAGTGCTAACAGTTATATCTTCAGCTTCAAATCCATCGGCCTTACAATTACCCGACCCTGAAATTGAAACCGAAAGTTCGTTGGCAACACCATCGCCTTCAATTTTAATGTTACCCGAGCCCGAAATGGCTCCTTTTACTTTATCAGATGTCAGGTCATCAATTTCAATATTTCCGCTGCCACTAACAGCCAGGTCAATAATGCGTGCTTTAATTTCATTGGCTAAAATATCTCCGGAACCGGAAACGCCCAGTCCGTTAACATCAGGTACAGTGATATAAATGTCTATTCTGCCAGGTTTGTAATTGCGCTGAAAGATACTTTTTCCGGGAAAACGGATTATCAGTTTACTCCCGTTTACTTCGGTAATAATATCTTCAAGTGTTGATTGTTTTCCTTCAATCCGCACACTTTGCGGACTCCCCTGCTTGAGATGCACAGTTGCCGGAATTCGCAAACTTATCTCCGAGAAACTGGAAACATCACGTGTTTCTTCTTCTGCCTGAACGGTTGTGGCCATAAATAAGCCCATTACAAAAAGACTTAATACTAAAATTCTGGTTTTCATGCTTTTACTGTTTAAATTTCTAATTTTCAATACCCGGAATAAAGTTGGTGCTTATAACTGGCTAATTCCAATGATCTTCCCGGCCAATATTATTATTACGTTTTAATGACGTGACAATTGGAATAAAGTTGCACACGCGACAAAAATAATTGCACATTTTAAATGCATAAAGAAACTAATCATGAAACAAAAACACATTGTACCGGTGCAGATTCGGTTTAACGACATCGACCTGATGGGCCATGTTTATAATGCCAAATACCAGGAATTTTTCGATCTGGCCCGTCTAAAATATTTCAGTACAGTTTTAGACGACCTTATTAGCTGGACACATAAAGGATTGATCATTGCCTCGGTGAAGGTGGATTACATGCAACCAACCTTTCTTGAGGATGAGATTCATGTTGAAACATCGGTATCGTCGCTTGGAGAAAAGAGCCTTGAGATGACACAAGCGGTATACAAACAAAACTGTACCGAGCCGGTGGCAGTATGTAAATCGGTAATGGTTTGTTTTGATATGAAAGCCAGGATTTCGGAGCCGATCCCTGAGGATTGGAGAAAGAAATTTGCAGATTTTGAGCCTGACTTAACCGTCGATTAGTCCGTCGGGTAAATTTAAGGTTAGCGAACTTTCATTTTCGCTGTACGAAACCAACATCTCTTCGTGAAACGGTATTAACAGCTCCTCGCCCCAGTACGAAACCGTAAAAACAATATTTCCGGAATAGTCATCCACGTGATCGATTATACCAATTTCGCCCAGTTTGCTGTCGATTAGCATCAGCCCCTCAAACATCGATTCGTTCTCTTCCTGCTCATCAATAATCTCGGAATGAAACAGGTAAGCATTGGCACCAATCAGGCGTTTAGCGTATTTTTCATCATCAACCCAATCAAACTTTACAATTGCTGTTTTGGATGAGCGGAAACGGAAACCATCTTTTTCCACAAAAAAAGGAACGAGCAAACCATCCAGTTCAACAAAATAGCGGTCGCTATCTTCCACAGAATATTCAAACTGTTCGTCAAACTCCAGGACTACTTCGCCATGTACGCCATGCGTTTTTCTGAAGAATCCAATTTTTTGGCAATCGGTTTTTGGTATCGTTTCCATACTTCAAAAGTAAAGCATTTTCACTTGAAACGGTAGTTATGAATAGAAAGTTCCAAAAAATTGCAACATAATTTTTACCTGAATAGGGAATCTCATTCATTATCTTTAGTTTTTAATTGACTTAGAATTGTTATTCCACTTATGAAAAGCTGGTAAAATTGATTCGTTATTGCAAGGTTTCAATATCAACCGCCAAATCCGAAACAAAAAGATAAAGACAGACCTAAGTGTAGGTTTTGTGCGGGCTCGTCACCCCGAAGCTTCGGGGCCGTCAATCGGGCTAATTCGTTACATTGAAAAAACGCAAAGGTTATTTTTTGACAAGCTTTTGGGTTCCTTTTAATCGAATGCAAAAGGAACTGCCCGTCTGGCATAAAGACAAAAGAGAGCACCCGTAAAAGTAGGTGGAGAAGTTAAAAATATCCTACCTACAAGTTTCAATATTGAAAGAAGCATCAAGCATAAGCAACATTCTTTTGGCTTATCAGCCGGATTCTACTCTTTGGTTTAGCCCAAAGAGTAGACAGAAAACCCAAGGCTGCGCCCGCTTCACTCGGAAAAGCTACGCGATGCCGGCTAAAATTACTGAACTCGTCGTACCTCCTCAAACAGCAGTAATTTTTTAACGTCGTCACCGCTTGTTTTCCGGCTCACCGGACGAGGCCAGGCCGCGATGCAGCGCCGTTACATAAGTGGACGGCCTCTTTTGGTCGTTGCCCAGAGTTGAAATGAAACCTTAGTGAGAGCGGGAAGCTCCGAAGCCCCGAGACTTCGGGGGAGGAGATCACCCGTCCGAACTTGGGTTTTATAATAATGGAGGGGAAGGATCAAAAGCAGCCTTGAGCGTTTTGCTTCGTTTTTGTGTTAAGACAAAAATGAAGGCCGCCGGCAGGCAGAAAATAACAGAAGTTACACTGTTGTTTCAAAATTGTAATCCACCAGATTTCACAGGTAATCCAAAGAAAGCTATTCGAAGTATGTAAACAAAAAAACCACCTGCCAAACGGCAAGTGGTTTTCTATAATAAGATGAGTTGTCTTTCTTAAGATTCCGCACCTTTTTCTTCTTCCGAAGCTTCCTCTGCAGCAGCAGGTGCTTCAGCTTCAGGAGTTTCTTCAACTTCAGCAGTTGCCTCTTCTTCTGCTTCTTCAGCAGCGGCTTCAGCTTCAGCTTCTTTAACAGCAGCTTCTGCTTCGGCAGCTAATTCTGCTTCTCTTGCAGCAATAGCGGCAGCTCTTTCTTCGTTGACTTTCTTCTCTGCTTCCAGTTGTTTGTCAGCTTCTGCAGCGGCATCACCGGCCAAACGGTCGATTTTTGCCTGAATTTTAGCTTCTTTTGCTGCAATCCAGCTTTCTAAACGTTTGTCAGCTTCAGCTTCATCGAAAGCTCCTTTTTTAACTCCACCCATCAGGTGTTTTTTGTACATCACACCTTTGTAAGATAATATTGCTCTTACAGTGTCGGTTGGTTGTGCGCCTTTAACAAGCCAGTCGTAAGCTTTGTCAAAATCGAGATCGATAGTAGCAGGATCAGTGTTAGGATTGTACGTGCCAATTCTTTCAATGTACCTGCCATCTCGTGGCGCCCTGCTATCAGCTACTACAATGTGGTAGTATGCGTAGCGTTTGCGACCGTGTCGCGCTAATCTCATTTTTACTGGCATAATTCTATTTTTTAATTTTGAAAAATGTGGCGCAAAGATAGTATAAAATTCTGTTCCTGAAAGTTTTGAAAAAGTATTTTTCTATTTAATGATATCCTCTTTCAGAGTAAGTTTATCATTAGACTAAAATTATTGAGAGCCCCACTTTAGGTGAGACCATCAATATTATAGTATTTAACGCCTACTATTGTTCGCCAGCCTCTGCTTTTGCAGCATCTACCATGTCTTCGTTAGCCGTAATGGTAAACTCTACCCTGCGATTTTGGGCTTTTCCCGCTTTGGTATCGTTTGTTGCACGCGGCTGCGATTCGCCCATTCCTACCGAACTTAAGCGCGAGGCCACTATTCCATTTGATTTCAGAAAACCAACAACCGATGCTGCACGTTTTTCCGATAAGGTTTGATTGTAAGATTCGGCACCATCACTATCGGTATGCCCGATTACCAAAATATCGGTATCCGGGTATTTATTAAACACCTCAACCAGATTACCCAAATTGGTTTGCGAGGCACTGGTAAGTTTTGAACTATCAAACTCAAAACGTACATCGGCATTTTCGTCCAGAATTAACTGAATTCCTTCTTCGCTGCGAACCACCTCAGCTCCGGGCATTGTTGTTTCTATTTCTTCGGCCTGCTTATCCATTTGTTTACCAATAATAGCACCGGCACCGCCACCAACAGCAGCACCAACCAAAGCGCCTGCCGCCCGGTTATCTTTTCCGCCAATTAAGGCACCTAAGGCAGCTCCTGCGGCTACACCGATTCCTGCACCTTTTTGCGAGCTGTTGGCATTTTGCAACGAGCTGCAACTATTTAAAAATATTCCTGCCACAAAAAGGACAAGAACCAATAATGTTTTATTCTTCATAACTGTATTCTTAATTTTTTACGAATTGATAATAGATTGAAATGATGTCGCCCTCGAACGAAGCATCCTGTGCCAAAACAAATTCGGTTTCCGATTCAGAAATTAATTTTAGTTTATAACCGGCAGTTACATCTTTTGGCTTTACTCCATCCGGAATAAATTTCCATAAAAAGTAAATGTCCTGGCCATCTTCTTCCATAAACCATTTAATCGAATGCGTGGAGTTTATGCAGGCCACATCCATAAAAGAATAAGTTCCTGAATTGTTATTGCTGACAAAGCTCCATTCGCTGCCCTCGAAACAGTCGGGTGATGCCTGGTTAAACAACTCTTTAATTTCCACTTTGTTTCCCTGATCGGTTGTAATCGACGATAATGTCCAGTTGCCTTTTAAACCTTTCTGCGAACTCCTGACTTGTTTTGTAGTGCTGCACGCCGCCAATAAAGCAACAAGCGTCAGCAAAAGAAATGTTTGTTTCATGTTTATGCTTTTAAATTTTGTATGTTTTTGAGAACGGAATTTTTGTGTTTGTACAAGATACAACAATCAGTTTTGCATTCAAATACTTTAGACACAAAACACAGAAGTAGACATAATGTTGCATCTACTTTACTGATTTTTTGATGACAGTTAGTGATACTATTACTTGAAGTAATAGTATCACTGATTGGTTAAAATTATCTTTTTACGTACTGTTGTTTGTAGTATTTCAGGTAATCGCCTGAGGTTACGTTTTCCAGCCACTCAGTATTTTCGAGGTACCAATCGATGGTCAATTCAATACCTTCTTCAAACTGCAATGATGGCTCCCACCCCAGTTCGTTTTTAATCTTTGTGGCATCGATAGCATAACGTAAATCATGGCCGGCACGGTCTTTCACATAAGTGATCAGCTTTTCTGATTCGCCTTCAGGGCGGCCCAGTTTTTCATCCATTTTTCGGCACATCACCCGAATCAGGTCAATGTTTGTCCACTCGTTAAAACCACCAATGTTGTAGGTTTCGCCAATTTCTCCTTTATGGAAAATTACATCGATGGCCCGCGCATGATCAACCACCCAAAGCCAGTCGCGTACGTTTTCGCCTTTACCATAAACCGGCAGCGGCTTATTGTTCTTTATGTTGTGAATAAAAAGCGGAATCAATTTCTCGGGAAACTGAAACGAGCCATAATTATTCGAGCAGTTTGAAATTACCGTTGGCACGCCAAAAGTATCGTTGTAAGCACGAACAAAATGATCGGAGCTGGCTTTTGATGCCGAATACGGACTATGCGGATCGTAAGCTGTTTCCTCAGTAAACATACCTTCCTCACCCAACGAACCATACACCTCATCGGTTGAAATATGGTAGAAACGTTTGCCTTCAAAATTATCTTTCCAAATGTGTTTTGCAGCGTTCAGCAAATTAACGGTGCCGATAACGTTGGTAAAAACAAATTCTGTCGGGTTCGAAATCGAACGGTCGACATGCGATTCGGCAGCCAGGTGAATTACGCCATCGAACTGACGTTCTTCAAACAGTTGCTGAATAAACTCGCTATCGACAATATCGCCTTTTACAAATTCGTAATTGGGCTTGTCTTCAATATCTTTTAAATTATTGAGATTACCGGCGTAGGTTAGTTTATCGAGGTTTACAATTTTGTAATCGGGGTAGTTATTTACAAATAAACGTACTACGTGAGATCCAATAAAACCAGCACCTCCGGTAATTAGTATTGTCTTCATAATGTGTCTGTTTTTAGGCAAAAATACAGGAATTGCTCAAAATAAAACTGACAAAGGTATTAATTCATAAATTTTATTTAATTCCCCGAACTTTTTTCTCCCAGTTCCAGGCCGAAAGTAGCGTTTCTTCTGTTCCTTTTTCAGCTTTCCAGCCCAGTTCTTCGTTGGCAAAAGTAGTGTCGGCCCAAATTTTTTCGATATCGCCGGCACGACGACCTACAATTTTGTAATTCAGTTTAACACCGGTTGCTTTCTCAAAACCGTTTACAATTTCCAGAACTGAAAGTCCGTTTCCGGTACCGAGGTTAAAAATTTCGTAGTTCTTTTTGTTTTTGCCTTCCAGCAATCGCTCAATGGCTACAACGTGTGCTTTGGCCAAATCAACCACGTTTATGTAATCGCGAACGGCCGATCCGTCTACCGTATCGTAATCGTCGCCAAACACTTTTAGTTCGTCGCGTAAACCGGCTGCTGTTTGAGTAATAAACGGCACCAGGTTTTGTGGTACGCCCAGCGGTAATTCACCAATCAGAGCGGTTGGATGTGCCCCAATAGGGTTAAAATAGCGCAATGCAATTCCTTTTAATTGCGGGAAAGCGGCAATGCTGTCGCTTAAAATATCTTCGTTAACACGCTTGGTGTTTCCGTATGGTGACTCGGCATCTTTGCGTGGCGTTTCTTCAGTAACCGGCAATACCTCGGGCTGACCGTAAACCGTACACGACGACGAGAATACAATATTTGCCACCCCGTATTTCAACTGGCAATCCAGCAGGTTCATCAACGACACCAGGTTGTTGCGGTAGTACAGCAAGGGTTTTTGCACCGATTCGCCAACCGCTTTTGAGGCTGCAAAATGAATAATTGCCTCGATATCCGAATTGCGGCTAAAAAATTCGTCGGTTTTTGCAGCATCTGCTAAATCAAACTGTTCGAATGCCGGTTTTATTCCTGAAATTTTTTCGATGTTATCCAATACATCAATACTTGAGTTTGAAAGGTCGTCGACAATTACAACATCGTACCCCGAATTCTGTAATTCAACAACGGTATGCGAACCAATGTACCCGGTTCCGCCTGTAACTAAAATCTTTTTTGCCATTACTTTTATTGATTTAGGTAGCAAAAGTAGAAAAAAACGATGCAGAAATCCACAGTTTACCCGCTTGTGGAACAGGCTTTTGTAAAAACTTAATTTTTGGGCAGTTGGAGTTTACTTTATGTTTTGTAATTTTACCGTCTAAATTCATTCAAGTGAGCTTCGGAAAAGAAATATATACACTTCTGTTACAGCACGATATTGTAATCATTCCCGGATTGGGTGCTTTTGTTTCGGAATACCGGCCGGCGGAGATTAGCGACGAGAGCGATGAAATAAAACCTCCGTCGAAAACCATTTCGTTTAACGGGCAACTAAAAAACAACGACGGATTACTGGTTGGCCATATTGCAGAAAAACTCCATATATCGCATTTTAATGCACTGGTTCGTATTGAAAAAGAACGCGATGAGATGCTTTTTAAGCTCGACAAAGGCGACGAGGTTTTTGTTGAAGGAGTGGGTGTACTTTCGCACAACGACCAGGGTGAAATTGTTTTTGAAGCTGCGGAAGAAGAGAATATGCTGCTCGATTCGTTTGGCCTTGGAGCTATGTCGATAAGCGAACCGGAGCCTGTTGAAGAACCGAAAGAAGAAACTCCAGAAACTCCAGAAGAAGAAACAGCTGAAGTGGCCGAAGAAGAACCTGAAGAGGAGCCCGAAGTAACAGAACCTGAACCACAGGAAGAAGAAAGGCTTATTGAAGCGCCGCCGACCGGAGAAGAGAAGATTAAAGAAGAAAAACAGGAAGTTCAAACAAAGGAAAAGGAAGCAAAAAAGAGGAAACCCTGGTTGTTTCTGCTTATTATTATTCCTTTACTTGCCGTTGCGGTATTTGTCTTTCTGAAAGGATTTAACGATAACGCGGGAGACGTCAACAAAAAGCTGCCTCCAACAACTACTACCGAAGAGTTGACGATTGAACAAACACCGGTTGCCACTGACACTACTGCAACAGACTCAGTATTAATCGCCGCAGAAGATACAACTTTGGCTGCCGATACCACACAAAACATATCTGAACCTATTGAAATGATGCCTGAAGAACAGGACTCGATTAAGTATTACCTGGTTGGCGGAAGCTTTTCAGTAAAAGAAAATGCAAATAATTACTTGCTTGAATTGCAGGAAAAAGGGTACGAAGCTTTTCATGTTGGAAAAAAAGGTCGTTTCTTTATTGTTGGTATAGCCAGCTATAAAACCTTTGCCGAGGCCAATGCTGCTAAAGTGAAATATATGGAAGACAATCCGGGGTCGGAAGTTTGGGTATACAGAAAATAAACTTTTACACTTAGCTTAGATAATTGTAAAAGACTAAAAAAAGGGAGTGGATTGTTAGAACAAAGCAACAATTTAATTAATATTGGGTTACTATTTAACAGTTAATCCATTAAAATAATAAAAGACTCAACGCTAATTAAAAACTGTAATCATGAATATAGCGCTCTGGATTATCCAAATTATTATTGCAGCTCTCTTTCTTACTACAGGTTCGCTGAAACTTGTTTTACCAAAAGACAACCTCATAAAAGTTTTCGAATGGATCGAAGATTTCACCGAACAACGACTGCGATTAATTGGAGCATTCGAGGTGTTGGGCGGCTTAGGACTTTTCCTGCCAGGCGTTTATTCCACTCTCGAAATTTTAATCCCGATAGCGGCCATTGGACTTACAATTATTATGGTTATGGCCACCTTTGTTCATTCAAAAAGAAAAGAAACAAAAGACCTGATATTTAATATAGTCGTTTTGGTTCTGCTTTTGCTTGTTGTTGCCGGACGATTATTCCTGGTTAGGTTATAGTACACTTCCCTGATTATTACTTGTTAATTTTTATTTGATTTTATTGTTCAGCTAAAATTAAAGCTGTGCGCATTAAACTATTTATGGTTACGCTGCGTACAACATAAAACCATTTAAAACATAGTAATAATCAAAAAACCGGAAGTTATGCCTAACAGTGTTTACAAAATTGTTGAGCTGATTGGAAGCAGCCCAGTATCGTGGGAGCAAGCAGCACAAAATGCCATAAGCATGGCATCAAAATCATTACGCGATTTACGAATTGCAGAAGTATCTAAAATGGACATTCACATTACCGAAGGTGAAATTGAATGTTATCGTGTAAAACTAAAAGTATCGTTTAAGTACGAAAATTAATCAGTTACAGGAAACATTCCCCAGGCAGATTCGCTTATAGCATCCGTAACACTCCTGGGAATGGCTTTCGGGAAATAAACTGTTTTGGCTAGAATCAGCAATTCAATTTATAATTTCCTGATGGTAAATATTTCGTTTCGGTCGAATTCGCTCCAGTAACGGATGGCCAGTTTTTCAATATACCGCCAGTATTCGTCGGTTAGCCCTCCGTATGTGTTAACGCCGTATTCAATTTCCTTCTGCATTTGCTCAGCGATTTCCTGCTTCACCGCAATTTTTATTTTTTGCTTATTGAATGATGCCGTAATTGTTGGTACTTCTAAAACAGTATCGGAAACCGAAATTAGCCCCTGCCCGATAGTAGCACCGGTACCTATTTGAATTCCATCGTTAAAACAACTTAGCGGCGGATGGCTACCTGCAAATGTGGTGATGGTAAGGTTGTTCACACCTACATTAAAATACTCCATGGCACGGATACCCATTTTTGCACCGATAATAGAATAAATGCCGGTATGCCCGTGGATTTCGTTGGTCATACTTATGGCTTTCCATTCAATCAATCCGTAATTCTCAATGGTCGATTCCAGTATTTTTGCATAGTCAGGTTTATACAAATCAGCAATTATAGGAAAGCTGTTAAACACCCGGTTTGTTGTTTGTATTCCTGACTCCAATATAGCAGAAATGGCCTTATTAACCACTTCATCGGGCAGCTCATTCTGTACAGATACATAACTTACTTCTCCTTCCGTCTTTTCGGTTTGAAATAGGATCGGCACTGTTAAATAAAGCGCCACCAGATCGTCCCAAAGTTGCAGGTGCTCCGCTTTCATTCGCGATACAATCTCCGGATGTTGGTGCACCCAGGCAATCTGTTTGGCATACTTCGAGTTGGTACTTTTAATGGTCTCCACGTAGGCCTCATCAATATTGTAACGATCGGAATTATTGCCAACCACTTCCAAAGGAATGTTTTTTTGTTTTAAATATGTATAACTCTCCGGCGAAACCGATTCATTAAAATCGGTATCGACATACGGATTATTATACCACACAATTCGCTCGATGTTGTCTACATATTCCGGATGTTGCTCCACCAATTCGGCATAGGTTTTTAATGATCCTAAGGCCACCAGAGTAATTTTTTCGGGATAGTCTTTAAACACCAATGAAATCAATTCTCCCGAACTGACTTTGGGAGAAGCAGACTGCGAATTTTCGTTTGCTGCCCACTTAATTTTTTGTGTATACGCAGCCCAGAGTGGTAGCTCTTTATCCAGCTTTTTATCCAATCCTAGCGGAATTCCCTCGTGATGAAAAGCCGCCAGCAAATTATTTACCTTAACAAAAATTGAATCGGGCGCTAATGTTCCTTGTGAGCAGGTGATAGCCAAAACCCGGGTATCATTTTGCGCTAGAAACATTGAAATAGCCCGCATATCGTCAATCGCACCATCGGTATCAATAATTACGTGGTATTTGGGTTTGCCGGAATGCGCCGACACAAAGGCATTAAAAACAAGGCTTACCAACAACAGTGCTAAAATCTTTTTAAACATGGGCGAACGGTTAATTTGATTGGCTAAAGTATTTATTATTTTAAACATTATCTACTTCAGAAAACTCAGATTTAAAAAATCTCCATTTGCTTTAAAATCGAGCCGAAAAACTCATATTCTGTAAAAAACAAAGCCGGTAATTTATCTTACCGGCTTTATCAGTTTATACTATTTTAATGGTTTCTCCCATAATCTCGAGCACATCGCCTTTCACCAGCTTGGCTCTTTTCCTGAACTCGGGCTCGCCGTTGCGAACCACTTCGCCATCCTCAACGATAATTTTTGCGTGGCCACCCGTTTGTGCAATTCGTAAAAGCTTTAACAGTTTTACCAGTTCAATATATTCGCTGCTCAGCTGAAACTCGCGCATTATATTCCAAGTTTTGATTTTACAGCCTTAGGAATGGCATCTTTGTGTACCATAATTCCAATGGTTTTTAGGCGTACGTAATCTTCAGTCAGGTGCAGGTAACCTCCGTAAACGTTACTTTCTGCACCCCACGAGTTTTTGGTGTAGAAGCAATCTTTTCCCTCGGCATCTTTCGACAATCCAACCAGGTGCATCAGGTGGTCGTCGGTTGTTGTGCGGTCGTAAAACGTTTTCTGGCGTTCTTCCTGATCCACTTTTCCCTGCAGTTTTTCAGGCACATCCGCTTTACCCTTTTTATGCACAAACGTTTCCTCGCTGGTATCGCCGTCCCAGGCAATACTAAAACCGTTGTTCAGCGCATAGTACATTACATCCAATAAATCATCCAACGGCAGATTATAGTACGATGCATGCGCCCAGTTATCGGGTACCTCAACAACACATTGCTTCCAAAACGGGTGATGACTGAACGAGGTAAGCTCCACATAATCATCCGGATTTATTTCAAATTTATCCCGAAGCTCTGCGGCCGAGTATTTATTGCCTTCCAGCTCCACTTTTCCAGGCAGCTTGCCTAATTCGCTTTTTAACGCCGACTTAAATCCTTTCAAATCGGAAACATCAACTTTGCCTCTTTTCTCCTTGTTAATTTTATCCGTTTCATCACGAAGCTCTTTAACCAACGCCGAGTGGTTGTATTTTCCATCCTTCTTGATTCCTGGAAACTCATCGTATAACATCAGCCCCTGGTCGGCCACAACTTTTAATACATCGTGCGACAAACTTCCTTCTCCGAAATTGTTCTTACCATGATAAAGCAGGTACTGAAACGCCTTGTTTTTATAATTGTAATACACAAAAAACATTTCCGACAAATTGGTTTCGGGAAATCCTTGGCGCATAATTTCCGATTCTAAAAAACTGGTGGTAGCAAAACTCCAGCAGGTTCCGGTACGACCCTGGCTGATAACCGGTGTATGCTCCACCTCTTTAACAATAGTAAAATCTTCTTTCTCTCCCTCCGCATAAACAACTGATACCATCAGTAGTAACGCAGCTAACATTGACAATAATTTCATAATAGTGCTATAAGTTTTTTAATTCTTCTTTTAACTTTTTGGTCAGGCTTGCAACGATCAGATCATACGATTCATCGATCATTTGGGCCATCAGTTTCGACGGAACCGTTCCGTTTAACTCAATGGTATTCCACATTTGCTTGTGCAAATGATAACCTTCGTAAATGGCCGGAAACTGTGCCCTTAGCTCAATATTTTTATCCGGATCGTTTTTTAAGCTCACCCGTTGATTATCGAGGCCCAGCAAACAAAACATTTTATTCATCACCTTAAAAACCAAAGTGGTTTCATTAAAAGGAAAACTTTCAGTAACGCCCTTTTTCTGAATGCAATACTCGCGGATCTCTTCAATATTCATTATATCTTCTTTGGAAAGTCTAAAAATACTAGAATCGGGAAGAAATAAAAATGATGTGGTGGTTAAAAATGAAAAAAGGGCGTAACAATAACTCACAGGATCACCCCTCTTCTATTCTCCCCTTGAGGGGAGATGTCGCTCCCGGGCATCGGGAGAGACAGTGGGGTGAATCGCCTCCAAAAGTAAAATTACATCGTTGGATAAAAAGCATCTTTAAAATGCTCCAACTCGTGCCCCTGCTGAAAGAAAATTACGGTGATCACATCAAAACGGGTGTCCAGTTCGCTCTCGTGTTCAATAATGTAGGCATCGGCCGCTTCAACAATTCGTTTTATTTTGGAGTTGGTTACTGCTTCCGATGGATGCTCGTAACGCAATCCCGACCGGGCTTTCACTTCAACAATGACCAGCTCATCGCCATCCTGCGCAACAATATCCAATTCCAAATGTCCATGATACCAGTTGGTGGCTTTAATCTCGTATCCCAGCTTTCGGAGATAATCCTGTGCAAGTCCCTCGCCCAAATCACCCAATTCGCGTGTTGATACCATGTTTTTAGTGTTTAAAGTTGTTAGCTACAAGTCTCAAGTTCTGATTATACAAAATCTCCGTGTTCAATTTTCTTTCAATCTGGATTAATCTATACCAATCTCAACCTCGTTCCGCTTTCAGTAACTTCCAGTTCCCAATCCCGGCCAAAAGCAAGTGCCAGGTTCTTTTTATCGTGTCCTCCCGGAAATCCGTAACAAACGGGGTAGTCAAAATCTTTTACCGCTTCTGCAAAAATCTCATGAACCGTTTGTCCAAAAGGCGATTCATTATCTTTCATGTCGGTAAAATCACCCAAGATCAGTCCGGCCAGATTATCCAGTTTCCCGCTTAATTTCAGTTGATGAACCATACGGTCGGTGTGATACAAAAACTCGTCAATATCTTCCAGAAAAAGAATTTTACCCGGTGTGTCGATATCATATTTTGTGCCGTGCAAACTGTTTACAATCGACAAGTTTCCACCAAGCAATTGCCCGGAAGCTGCACCCGGACGATCAAATTCAGTTGCATCAATATTGTAACTGATCCCCTCTCCTTTTAACAGTTTCATCATTGAAGTCAAATCCTCACGAGGTTTACCATTGTCATCAAAAAAGTAACGAGGCATCACTCCGTGAATGGTGGGAACTTCAAGATTATGTAATTGCGAGTGTAAAATGGTAATGTCGCTAAAACCCACCAGCCACTTTGGCTTTTCGAGAAATTGAGTAAAATCGAGCCGTTCGATAATACGCACCGTTCCGTAACCGCCACGCGAGCAAATAATCGCATCGCAATCAGGATCGTCAAGCGCTTCCTGCACATCGGCAGCACGTTGTTCATCGGTGCCGGCAAACTGGAAATGTCGGGCGAAAACGTGTTTACCAAGTTTTACAGTATACCCTTGTTCTTCCAGCCAGTTAACAGCGGGCATTACATGTTTTTCATCAATTTTCCCGGCCGGAGAAACAATTCGGATTATTGAGCCGGGTTGTATGGGTTGTAGTGTAATCATATTTTCTGTTCGAAGTTTGAAGACCGAAGCCGGAAGTCTACCTAAACAGCTCTCAGCTTAAACTTAATTCGTAAAAATACAAAGTAAATGAGAAACCGACACTAAGCAGTTAAAATCTCAAACAATTCTTCAACATCCTCAGCAAAATAATCAGGATTGGCAGCACGCAGATCTTTTTCTTTTCCAAAACCGTAGCCCACTGCGATGGTAGAAATTTCGTTTTCGTTACCGCCTTCAATATCATAAACCGTATCGCCAACCATTACAATTTCTTTCGATGGAACCAGTTGTTGCATAGTTAAAACATCTGCAATAATTTTATCTTTCGTGGCCTTTTTTGCATGATAATCGGCTCCTTTTAGCTGAATTATGTAGCGGTCCATTTCAAAATGCTCGATAATTTTGTTGGCATACTTTTCCAGTTTTGCAGTAGCCACATACATTCTTTTTCCCTGCGCATCCAACTCGGCCAGCAATTCCATAATTCCATCGTACGGATCGTTTTGGTGCCAGCCATGTTCGCCGTAATATTCGCGGAAATAATCAACGGCCAGTTTTGTGTCGCGTTCGTTCATTCCAAACTGCGTGCTAAAACCCCACTGCAGCGGAGGACCGATAAATGTATCCAGAATATTTTCGTGGTAACCGTCAACCTGCATTTGTCCCAACGCATATTTAAGCGAGTTTTTTATGCCCAGCGTATTGTCGGTGAGCGTACCGTCGAGATCGAATATAATGTGTGAAAATTGTGCCATTCGATTAAAATTTTTGCGAAGGTAAGGCAATAAAATAAATCGAACGAGCAGAACGGTACACTTTTTGAATTTGACATAACAAACGTTCTAACACTTCAGCCATGAAACAATTTTACTATATCGCATTACTTATCATTTTTCAGCTTTTAATCGTTAATACCGATACTGCAAAAGCCGGTATATTTAACCGTAAAGTAAATTCCATAAAATTGGTTGTAGATGAGAACCAGTTGATACTTCCGGGCGAATCGTTTGAAATTGGGGTTGTTTCCTATCATAAAAATGGTAAAATCAGAAAAACCATAGGTATGAACAGCGGCTCTGTTTTGTGGTGGCGCTATCAAGCAGAGATTATTGGTGGAACTTTTTCGAGAGGTAAGATTACAGTAAACTCAAAACTTTACCCCGCAAAAGGAAAATACATCAGCGTGAAAATATGGCCACGCAAACACAAAGAACTTTCTCAAACACTTTTGATACCCTTAAATTATGAAACTGAACTTTCTTTTAGCCCGTTATCCAATTTCGACAAAGCTCCGGGATGTTATTTTAAAGCAGAGTTAACAGTCACTTATAACAACGGAATAAGCCGAAAAATTACTAATTTCCGCAACAGCTACTTTACCAATAATTATCGTATTTCTTCTCAAGGAATTTCACTAACTAAAAACCTTTTCGTTATTGAAAGCGATTTCAGAAATATTACCAATCACCAGGTAACTGTTTCTGTTCAGTCGAAAAATAATCCGCTGGTATTTACCGATTTCCCAATTGAATTAGACTACAAGCATCTGTACAATCTTGAATTATGGGGCCAATCCGGTCGCTCAGGATTTAATGGTACAGATGGGAAAGACGGATTTTTTGGAGAAAATGGCACTTATGGATATCCAGGTGGCAATGGAGAACCGGGTTACAACGGCCCCGATATTGGTGTGTGGACAGATCTTTATTTCGACTCGACACTGAGCTGCCAGTTATTATATGTATATGCCGAAAATTTTGAAACCGGCGAAGAATTTTATTACCTCATCAATCCGGATGGAGGAAAATTAAAAGTGAGTTCAGAAGGTGGCTCAGGAGGTAGGGGTGGTGATGGTGGCGACGGCGGAGATGGCGGCCGTGGCAGAGACGGAGAAATCTGGTATGAAGCCGTTACCAAAACCAGAATTGTAAAAAAACCTTTTACTACCACGCAATCTAAAACAGTTACAAAACAAAGAACTAACGAGGACGGGGAAACAGAAGAATATGAAGAAACGGTTGTGGAAACGGTTATCGTCTATCGCGATGTTGAAGAAACATATACTGAAACGATTAAACATCAGGAACCCGGACAGAGAGGTGGTTGTGGAGGCGATGGCGGCCCAGGTGGAAGTGCCGGTCCAGGCGGCTGGGGCGGCAACATTTTCCTGTACTTTACAAACGATGCTAAATTGTTTACCGGATGTATAATTCCAAGAAGTTTAGGAGGAAGCGGCGGCTCTCATGGCTATGGTGGTAATGGAGGTAATGGAGGCATGGGCGGAAATGGAAGCCCAAATGGGCCGAAAGGTTCAAGTGGTTACGATGCTCCGCGAATGTTGGGATGGGCTGAGGACGGAGCAAGAGGCGAAATAATTATTGGAACTACCGAGGAGTTTTTATTTTACGAACCAGTGGCAATAAAATAAGCACCAAAATATACTGAAAATACCTCACAAATAAGGTTATAAATTACTGATTATAAAACAATAAATTCACAATAAGGATGAGCGTAAGTTAATTGCTGTTTGAAATTTCTTTTTCACTATCTTTGCAGCCCTAAATTTGATTTTCAAGAACGACAAAATATTTCGAAATGAGTAAGTTCAAACGTACGCTAATAACAACAGCACTGCCTTATGCCAACGGCCCGATTCATATTGGTCACCTTGCCGGAGTTTATGTTCCTGCCGATATTTATGCACGTTACCTTCGCCTGAAAAACGAGGATGTAATTATGATCGGTGGTTCTGACGAACACGGTGTGCCAATTACACTGAAGGCAAAAAACGAAGGCATTACACCGCAGGATGTGGTTGACCGCTTTCACGGAATCATTAAGGATTCGTTTGAGAAATTTGGTATTTCGTTTGACGTTTACTCACGCACAAGTTCTCCGGTTCATCACGAAACAGCATCTGAATTTTTTAAGAAATTGTACGACGAAGGTAAGTTCATTGAAAAAACATCGGAGCAATATTACGACGAAGCCAACAATCAGTTTTTGGCCGACCGCTACATTATTGGTACTTGCCCAAAATGTAGTTTCGAAAAAGCTTACGGCGACCAATGCGAAAGCTGCGGAACTTCGTTAAGCCCATCAGAGTTGATAAATCCAACATCAACCATTAGCGGAAACCAGCCGGTTTTAAAAGAAACCACACACTGGTACCTCCCGCTCGACCAATACGAACCATGGTTAAAAGAGTGGATTCTGGAAGGACACAAAGAATGGAAAACCAACGTTTACGGTCAGTGTAAATCATGGATCGACAGTGGCTTGATGCCACGCGCCGTAACCCGCGACCTCGACTGGGGTGTGCCTGTGCCGGTTGAAGGCGTTGAAGGCAAAGTGTTGTACGTTTGGTTTGATGCACCTATCGGTTATATTTCGGCAACAAAAGAATTGACTGAAGACTGGGAAACCTACTGGAAAGATCCGGAAACACGCATGTTGCATTTCATCGGAAAAGACAATATTGTTTTCCACTGTATTATTTTCCCAAGTATGTTGAAGGCAGAAGGAACCTTTAATCTTCCTGAAAACGTGCCGGCCAACGAATTCCTGAACCTGGAGAACGATAAAATTTCAACATCAAGAAACTGGGCCGTTTGGTTGCACGAGTACCTGGAAGAATTCCCGGGAAAGGAGGATGTACTGAAATATGTACTGACCGCCAACGCGCCGGAAACAAAAGACAACGATTTTACCTGGAAAGATTTCCAGAACCGCAATAACAACGAGTTGGTAGCCGTGCTCGGAAACTTTGTAAACCGCGCACTGGTGCTTACACAGAAATATTACGACGGCGAAGTTCCTGCCCGTGGCGAGCTAAGCGATCACGACAAAAAAACGCTGGCCGAGATTGCAAAAATCAAAGGCGAAGTTGAAAAGAGTATCGACAGTTTCCGTATTCGCGAGTCGTTGAAAAATGCAATGGATCTGGCGCGCCTGGGTAATAAATACCTGGCCGATGAAGAACCATGGAAAGTGGTAAAAACAGATGCCGAGCGTGTAAAAACAGTTATGAATATCTGTTTGCAGATTACCGCCAACCTTACCATTTGTCTGGAGCCATTTTTGCCATTTAGCATGGATAAATTGCGTGGCTTCCTGAACTTTGAAAAAATGGATTGGGAAAAACTGGGCGAGACTGATTTGTTACCAAACGGCCACAAAGTTAATAAGCCGGAGTTGCTTTTCGAGAAAATTGAAGACAAAGTAATTGAAGCGCAGTTGCAAAAACTGGCCGACACAAAAAAAGCCAACGAAATGGCAGAGGCAAAAGCAGCACCAGCAAAAGAAAACATTGAGTTCGATGATTTTGCAAAAATGGATATTCGTGCCGGAACCGTAATCGAATGCGAAAAGGTGGCAAAAACCAAAAAGCTGCTGAAATTGAAAATCGATACCGGAATCGACCAGCGAACTGTTGTTTCGGGAATTGCCGAATACTACCAACCGGAAGAATTGATCGGAAAACAGGTTTCTATTTTGGTAAACCTTGCACCGAAAAAACTCCGTGGTATCGAATCGCAGGGAATGATCCTTTGTGCCGAAAATGCTGATGGAACACGGTCAATCGTCTCGCCGGATAAGGAGGTTAAAAACGGATCGGAAATACGCTAAATTTCGGAATGCCTGTTCGTAGCGCATCCTCCTTTAAAAAAGGAGGTGGACCGCCGACTGGCGGTTCGGAGGATTTTAGACAATCCCCCTTTTATTCCCCCTTCCCCAAGGGGGATTTGCCAAAAGTAACATTGAAGTTAATAAGAAGATTCTGATAATAATTGATTAAGACAACAAGTGCCAACATAACGTTGGCGCTTTTCCGTAAGGTTTCTTGCTGTCCGTCAGCTGACGGACGGGTAGAAAACTTACTCAACATATATAACCGTTCCTGTACGCAGGAGCGGTTTTTTTTATTCGTCCAACTCAAACAGCTCCTCTACCGAAAGCTTAAAATACTTTGCCAAAAGCATTGCCGTTTGCACCGACGGAACAAATTTATTCTTCTCAATAGCATGAATTGTTTGCCTTGATACACCTATTGCATCCGCCAATTCCTGCTGTGTTTTATCGAGCATTACCCGGTGAAATTTAAGCTTGTTCTTCATAATCATCCCAAAATATAACATTCCCCTTTACAGATCGCACAATAAGATAAGCCAGCATTTGAATTACGATAAATATTCCCGGATGAACTTTAAAGCCGGGGTTGAAAACATTTACTACAATTAATATCAGAATCGAAACAATTAAAACTATAAATGCTGATTCGTATCTTAGTTTTAATGCTAGCTCATCTTCGGTCTTTCTTTTCGAAAGAATGATGATCAATAAGCCTATGTACAATGGATAATCGGAAAATCTGGCAAATATTTCGGGCAACATTCGTTCGTACAGTCCCATAGAACCTTGAGGTACGCCCAGCAGGCCCATCATAAAATCATCAATCCCCATACAAAATCCAAGAATGATGAAGCCGATGCCGATCCATTTAAAGTAGTGCGGTAGTAATTTCATTGCGTTTAAAGTTAGGATTACATGACAAATGTAAAGAATAATTTACAAAAGACAAACAAAATAGAAATTGAGGGATTAAAAAATTAAAAATCAATTGGATTAAATCAGACAATCACAAAGAACAAAACCACCAAAATCAGCAGCATAAAAAGGATAAACTGATTGCGGACAAACAATCCCAGGAGGATTAGAATTTCTACCTCTTCGTTCATGGGTGTTGCCAGTTCTATAGTGCCTTTGTCTTTTGAAATAAATTCGTGCGAAGTAAAAGTTACAATCTCTGCACCGTTGTATTTCCAGCTCCAGCGCGATTGCCAGAAGTTTTTTATCTCCAGCTCAAAACGTTTGCCGTTTATCAACACATCGCTGCGCGGATTAAATATATTCACCATTACCATGGCCAGAAGGGATTTGCTGTTCCCATCGTAGATCTCCAGTTTCGAAAGAAAAAACTCACGGTTTAGCGTAAAATAGCGGCCATTAATAATAGCCTGCGCTTTCGAACTCACCATGCTTTCCCAATCAATGTTTCCAACCTTCTCATCGTCCTGCATGATCTCCAGCTTCGACCCAAATATTTGCTTACTCCATCTTAGCTCTTCCATTCAAAATATCCTCCATTTCAAGAAACGCAATTTATAAAAATTAGCAGGAATAATTAAAAGGAATTCGGCAGCTTCATTTCATTTTTACAATCTTTAACGAAAAAACCGGCTCCTTTCGAAGCCGGTTCAAAGTCATGGTAAATCTTAACCTAAGTGTCATAGCGTATTTAAGCAATCAAAATCTAATCACCTGAATTTTACTCAGGAATAAGCACTTTATCAATTACATGTATTACTCCGTTTTTCCCTTTAATGTCGGCTGCAATTACATTGCTTTCATTTATTTTTACTCCGTCCGACAGGTCGACTTTAATTTTCTTTCCATTCAGTGTCTCAACTGAAGTATTCGACAAGTCGCTCGACATTACATTACCCGAAACAACATGGTAAGTTAAAATCGGTGTCAGTTGTTCGGCAGTTAGATCCTCAACACCATTCACTCCCAAAGTGGCAAACAATGTTTCGAACGCGTCGTTGGTTGGTGCAAATACCGTAAACGGACCGTCAGCACTTAAAGCTCCTGCCAGATCGGCTTTTGTTACCGCTTCTACCAGAATTGAAAAATCAGGATTTGAAACGGCAATTTCTACTACTGTTGACGACGAAGTATCGTCTGTGGCCTTTGCTTCTGAATTTAAAGTCAGACCGAAGGTCATTACTGCCACAAGGGCGATCGAAAAAATTTGTTTTACTGTTTTCATGATACTATTTCTAAAAATGTTTCTGTTTTGAACTAATCAATTTATCTCACCCCTCTTTAATTCTCCCCTCAAGGGGAGATGTCGATTGCAATGAGACAGTGGGGTGACTGTCTCATTCGCAGTCCATTTCTAATCTATGGAAGCAATACTTTATCAATTACATGCACCACACCGTTGGCTCCCTGCACATCGGCTGCTACCACGTTGCTTTCGTTAATCATTACACCTGATGAAAGATCTACGGTAATGTTACTTCCCTCTTTCAAGGTTGGAACTTCTCCATTCATCAGATCGGTTGAAAGTACATTTCCTGAAACTACATGATACATAAGAATTGGAGTCAACTGCTCAGCAGTCAGATCATCAATTCCAGAAACTCCAAGATCAGCAAACAATGCATCGAAAGCTGCATTTGTAGGTGCAAATACGGTAAATGGTCCTTCAGCGCTCAAGGCATCAACTAAACCTGCTTTAACCACTGCACTTACCAGGGTACTGAAGTTTTCGTTTGCAATGGCAATATCAACTACCGATGGTGGAAGAATAACTTTATCAACCACATGAATCACACCATTATCAGCTTCAATATCAGCAGTGGTTACCATGATGCTACCGTTGATAGTTACACCTTCGCCAACTTCAATGTACATCGACACATTGTTGTCGCTAAAAGTTGACAGCGTTGGGAAATATCCTGTAGCTAAATCGGTTGACATGGCTTTACTTCCAATTACGTGGTATAATAAAATATCAGTTAAAGTTTCAACCGGAACATCGTCAAGCGAAGTAGCTCCCAAGTCAGAAAGAAGCGCAGTGAAAGCGTCGTTGGTTGGCGCAAAAACAGTCAATTCTGCCTCATTATCCGCAACAGCACCAACTAAGTCTGCTTTCATTAGCGCTTCAACCAGAATCGAAAACTCCGAATTAGCCACAGCAATATCTGCTATGGTATTCGACATTTGCGTTTCAGGAACCAAAACAGCGTCAATTACATGAATAACTCCGTTTGTTCCCTGTATATCGGTAGCAACTACTTTAATTGTTCCGTTAAGCATTACATCACCATCAATAGTAACTTCAAATTCTTCTCCTGAAATTGCAGCTACTGTTCCGGCCGAAAGTTCGCTTGACATTACATTATCACCAACAACATGGTAAGTTAGAATCGAAGTAAGATCTTCAACTGAAACATCATCCAAACCTGAAATCTCAAGCGCAGCAAAAAGTGCGGCAAAAGCATCGTTTGTTGGCGCAAATACTGTAAATGGTCCGTCAGCACTTAAGGCTCCAGCCAAATCAGCTTTTACAACAGCGCTAACCAACGATGAGAAATTATCGGAATAAGTTGCCAGATCTACTACAGTTGGTGGCAACAATACTTTATCGATAACATGAATTACACCATTTGATGCCATAACATCGGCAGCAGTTACGTTTGCATCGTTAACCATTACACCACCATCAACATTTACCAAAATTGAAAGTGGAGTTTCATCAGGTGAATCAGTATTTAATGTTGCTACTGCACCCGAAGAAAGATTGTTCGAATAGGCCAAATCGCCCACAACATGATATTTTAGAACTGCTGCTAAAGTAGCTGCATCTAAATCGTCGAGGCTACTCGCTCCCAAATCTGTTAACAAAGCTGCAAATGCATCATCGGTTGGCGCAAAAACAGTAATGTTTTGCTGAGTACTTAAAAAGTCGGCCAAACCTGCTTTCTGAGCAGCTTGAATCAATACATTAAACGAACCTGCCTCAGCAGCTACGTCTACAATAGTTTGTTCCATTTCAGGTTCAGGCATCGGATCATCGTCATCATTACACGACGTGAAACCAATAACCATTGCTAATAATAGTACCGGTAATAAATTAAACCGGATTTTTGTCTTCTTAAAAAATTCATTCGTTTTCATAATTCTGATTTTTACTAATTAATAAATGTTTCTGTTTTCGTTCTCTGATATTGTTTTCTTGTTTTTAATTTTTGTTTAACTATTGCTAAGACAATCTTAAACACTTTTTGTTTATTCTTTTTATTATTTCATTAAACATTACAGATTTAAATAATTAAAACATTCAATATCTACTGCACATACAGCATATATGTTAATTTTTGTTAATTTTAAATTTTTAGAAACAACCCTGGAAAAATAAAACAGGTTTTGGAGTTGATTTTGCTTTTAGCAAAGCAACTATTTAGAAACTCTCTAAACTCTTTCCTTCGTAAAGTTTTTTCAACTTTCGAGGGTTACAAATTCTGTCTATACGGAACATAACAATAAACCTCTGGTACAATCCAGACAAATAATTCACTTCAAAATATTTACTATGAAATCCGTTAAAACCTTTATCACGTTTGCTCTTTTCTTTTTATCACTCTCTTGCTTTAGCCAGGTAAAAGTCACCAGCTATTCGATCTACGCCGTTGGAGTTTCCACTCCTTTTAATGATCTGTTTGCCGGAGAAGTTAAAGTATTCACCAATCAAGGTCAGCTTAAGAATACCAGCATCGAACTCAGCGGAAGCTATAAGTTTGTACCACAACCCTACCATCAGTTTTCTGTTGGCTTAGGATTTG
The DNA here is from genome assembly GCF_963675065.1 of uncultured Draconibacterium sp. Classification (NCBI taxonomy): domain Bacteria; kingdom Pseudomonadati; phylum Bacteroidota; class Bacteroidia; order Marinilabiliales; family Prolixibacteraceae; genus Draconibacterium; species uncultured Draconibacterium sp. Next base: position 1,061,911 of record NZ_OY775905.1, read on the forward strand.
GTCTTATCCCCGAATCAGGAGAAGATGCCTTTTTTTCCGCTCCTTTATCGTTGGAAATTTTCCCGATACAATCGTTTAAACAACTTTCGTTTGTAATTGAAGTTGCCCCTGAATACTATTTTAACTACGAAAACCTTAATCTGCGGCATTTATGGGGAATCAGGTATTCATTTGAAAAAAGCGCCGGAAACAAAACTTTCTGAGCCAATTAAGCCCGGCAAGAACAAGACCTTTTTATCCCAATCCCCACCAGTTTTACCTCAACATTAAATTGAGCCCATGATTAATATGATTTTTGTTAACATTAGTCAAAAACCATAGTGATTCTGAGGTACGTACACATAAAACCCCTAATTTTGCCACTCGATTTTCAATAACAATTTTCAACATGGCAGATAAAGAGCAAAAACTGTTCACCGATTTTGCACCCATCACAACAGAAGAGTGGGAAGCAAAAATTAATGCCGATTTAAAAGGCAAAGACTACGAGCGTTCGCTGGTTTGGAAAACTTACGAGGGATTCAAAGTGCGCCCGTATTACCGTCAGGAAAACCTTGCAGGAAAAGACTACCTGGAAAGCTTACCGGGAGAATTTCCATATGTGCGGGGAAACAATAAAACCAACAACGATTGGTTCATTCGTCAAAACATCTTTGTTACCGATTTTGAAGAAGCTAACAAAAAAGCTTTAGAAGTGCTTGGAAAAGGTATTACCTCTTTGGGATTCCTTTTCAGCGAATGTGGTTCGGTTACCAAGGAAAACCTGGGAGTGTTGTTAAAAGACATTTGTCTGGAAGCAGCTGAAATTAACCTGGTTTGCCCTTGCGATAACAACAACTGCGCTGAAGCTTTTGCTGCTTACGTTTCGGAAGGCAACTGGGACAACGATAAAGTGATTGCTTCGGCATCCATCGATCCCATTGGTACTTTCACTTTAAAAGGTAAACTGGAAGAAGATGCAGTAAAAAAACTGGTTCAGGCTGTTGAGGCTGCAAAAGCCGTTAAGAATTTCCGCGTAATTGGCGTTCACGGAAAATTCTTCGCAAACAGCGGATCATCAATCGCTCAGGAGTTGGCATTTTCGCTGGCACAAGGTGCTGAGTACTTAACACAATTAACCGAAGCCGGTGTTAGTGTTGACAATGCAGCCAAAGCAATTAAATTCAACATGGGTATCAGCAACAACTATTTTATGGAAATAGCTAAGTTGCGCGCCGGCCGACTTTTATGGTCGAAGATTGTTGAAGCTTACGGACCGGAGTGCAAGTGTTCGGCAAAAATGATCGTTCACAGCGAAACTAACCGCTTTAACAAAACGGTTTACGATCCGTATGTAAACATGCTGCGTACACAAACCGAAGCAATGTCGGCCACTTTGGGCGGCGCGCACTCGGTAACGGTACTTCCTTTTAACGCTATTTACGAAGAAACAACTCCGTTCTCGGAGCGTATTGCACGTAACCAGCAGATCCTGTTAAAAGAAGAATCGCACTTCGATAAGATTGCCGATCCTTCAGCAGGTTCGTACTACATTGAAACACTTACTGAATCGTTAACTGATCAGGCCTGGGAACTTTTCCTTACTGTTCAGGAAAAAGGTGGTTTCATTGCTGCTTTCAAAGAAGGATTTGTTCAGGCAGAGGTTAAAGCAATGGCTGCTGACCGTAACAAAAAGATCGCCCAGCGTCGTGAGAACCTGTTAGGAACCAACCAGTTCCCTAACTTCACTGAAAACATGAAAGCTGATTTCGACGGTTCGTTGTTCGAAGCAGTTGACCTGACTGAAGAAGGTGCTGAAGTGGAAACACTGAAACCTTACCGTGGTGCTCAACCATTTGAGACATTGCGCTACACTACCGATATGTACGCTCGCGAAAACAAACGTCCGCTGGCATTTATGCTTACCATTGGTAATCTTACTTTCCGCAAGGCACGTGCACAGTTCGCCTGCAACTTTTTTGCAGTTGCCGGATTCGATGTACAGGATAATAACGGATTCGCAACAGTTGAAGAAGGTGTTGCCGCAGCAAAAGCAGCAGGCGCCGACATTGTTGTGGTTTGTAGTTCGGATGATGAGTATGCTGAAATTGTTCCTGCAGTAGCTGAGCAATTGGGTGAAGAAATTTTGGTGGTTGCCGGAGCTCCTGCTTGTGCAGACGAGTTAAAAGCAAAAGGTATCACAAACTTCATTCACGTAAAAAGCAATATTCTTGAGGAACTTAAGGGATATCAAAATAAACTGGGAATATAAAACAACAGATGCCAGATACTGGTCACTGGATGCTGGATAAGAAATCCAGTATCGAGAATCCAGAATCAAGTATCAAATAGCTGAAATTATGAAGCCAGATTTTAAAAATATAAATATCAAAGCAGCTACCGAGCAGGCGAAAGCATCTGACTGGGCTGCAAAAAATAACATCAAAAAAGACTGGTTAACACCGGAGCAGATTCCTGTTAAACCAGTTTACACCAAAGAAGACCTTGAAGGAATGGAGCACCTGAATTATGCAGCAGGTTTGGCACCTTACCTTCGCGGGCCTTATTCGGCAATGTACGCCATGCGTCCATGGACAATTCGTCAGTATGCTGGGTTCTCAACTGCTGAAGAATCAAATGCCTTCTACCGTCGTAACTTAGCGGCAGGTCAGAAAGGTTTGTCAGTGGCATTCGACCTTGCTACACACCGCGGATACGACTCTGACCACGAACGTGTGGTTGGCGACGTTGGTAAAGCTGGTGTGGCTATCGACTCTATCCTGGATATGAAGATTCTTTTCGATCAGATTCCATTGGATAAGATGTCGGTATCGATGACCATGAACGGTGCTGTTCTTCCTGTATTGGCATTCTACATTGTTACAGGTTTGGAACAAGGCGCCACACTGGAGCAACTTTCAGGAACAATTCAGAACGATATTCTGAAAGAATTTATGGTGCGTAACACTTACATTTACCCACCTGAATTCTCGATGAAAATTATTGCCGACATTTTTGAGTTCACTTCTCAAAAGATGCCAAAATTCAACTCGATCTCAATTTCGGGTTACCACATGCAGGAAGCAGGTGCAACTGCCGACATTGAAATGGCATACACACTTGCCGATGGTTTGGATTACTTACGCACAGGTGTTAAAGCCGGTTTAGATATCGACGCTTTTGCGCCACGTTTGTCGTTCTTCTGGGCGGTTGGAATGAACCACTTTATGGAGATTGCAAAAATGCGCGCCGCTCGTATGATTTGGGCCAAACTGGTTAAACAGTTTAATCCTAAAAATCCAAAATCGATGGCACTGCGTACACACTCGCAAACTTCGGGTTGGTCGCTAACTGAGCAAGATCCGTTTAACAACGTTGGCCGAACTGCTATTGAAGCAATGGCTGCCACATTGGGTGGAACACAAAGTTTGCACACCAATGCACTTGACGAAGCGATTGCATTACCAACCGATTTCTCGGCACGTATTGCACGTAACACTCAGTTGTACATCCAACAGGAAACTGAACTTTGTCGTTCAGCCGATCCATGGGCAGGTTCATACTACGTTGAAGCCTTAACTCACGAACTGGCACAAAAAGCGTGGGCACATATCGAAGAAGTTGAGAAACTTGGAGGTATGGCCAAAGCAATTGAAACCGGTGTTCCAAAAATGCGTATCGAAGAAGCTGCTGCACGTGCACAAGGACGTATTGACGGTGGATCACAAACAATTGTAGGTATTAACAAATACCGTTTGGATAAAGAAGATCCGATTGATATTTTAGATATCGACAACACTGCAGTTCGTAAGTCGCAAATCGAAAGATTGGAAAAACTGCGTGCTGAGCGTAACGAAGAAGACGTACAAAAAGCATTGGAAGCAATTACAAAAGCTGCTGAAACTGGTAAAGGCAACTTACTTGCCTTAGCTGTTGAAGCGGCACAAAAACGTGCTTCGTTAGGTGAAATTTCAGATGCTTGCGAGAAAATCGCAGGACGTTATAAAGCAGTAATCAGAACTATTGAAGGTGTGTATAAAGCAGAAGCACAAGACAAGTCTGAATTCCAGGAAGCTCAGGCTTTAGCGAAGAAATTCGCAGAATTGCAAGGTCGCCAGCCACGTATTATGGTTGCGAAAATGGGTCAGGATGGACACGACCGCGGAGCAAAAGTTGTTGCTACCGGTTATGCCGACCTTGGTTTCGACGTAGATATGGGACCATTATTCCAGACTCCGGAAGAAAGTGCTAAACAAGCCGTTGAAAACGACGTGCATGTTGTAGGTGTTTCGTCACTGGCAGCAGGTCATAAAACACTGGTTCCTGCTATTATTGCTGAGTTGAAAAAACTAGGTCGCGAGGATATTATGGTAATTTGTGGTGGTGTTATTCCTCATCAGGATTACCAATACTTGTACGATGCAGGTGCAGTGGCTATTTTTGGCCCGGGTACCAGCGTTGCAGGTGCAGGTAAAAAAATCCTTGAGATTTTGATTGAAGCCTACAAGGAAGATTAGATTATTGGAATAATAGAATATTAGAATTCTGATATAAGATACGAAGCCGGTTCTGTTTGGGACCGGCTTTTATTTTGCTTACAATCCTTTTAAAGCTCCAACAACCTCTTCCACATCAGCTCTTCCCCCATGACTTGAGCTCACTTTGGCAAAATGCACTTTACCCGACTTGTCAACTACAAATGTTGATGGGTAAGCTGTTTCTTTTGGAGCGTCCCACCTCAAACCGTATTCGTTTACCATTGAGTAGCTCGGATCAAGAGCAAAGTAAAATCCATCAGGGAAAGTAAAGTCTTCCGTAAATTCCTCTGCTTTCTCCTGCAACACCTCTGATGGTCCGGGGTAAATCATAAGCACCCTGGCACCGTACTTTTTAAACTGTTCAGCTTCGGCCACAAACTCCCCTACCTGGCGTGTACAAACCGGACACTGGTATTCGGGCCAACCCCTCAGAACAATCAGAACAAGCGGCGACTCATCATATAATTTGTTTAGTGGAACTTCGCTACCATCAATTAATTGCGCGTTAAAATCAATGATTTTATCTCCTGTTGTAACCTTGGCATTGGGTTGCGAAAATACCGGAACAAAAACTAAGACTAATAAAATGGTAATAATTGTTTTCATGTTAAAGTATTTTTGATAGCATTAAAACATACAACAGAGCGAAAAGTTCCGCTTATTAAATAATGGAAAGCGACTATCTTTTTATGCAAAGTCAATACTGAAAAGACATAGGAATAGGAAGCCATTAGGCTATGGGAATAAAAAAGGCGAACTCCCAATTGGAATCCGCCTTTACCTATTCTATTTAATCGTGCTCTAATCAATTACCACACTATGTTCGTAGATGTTATAATCATTGGCAAGTACAATGTCATATTCCCCGGCATTTAAATCCGACAAATTGACCATTTTGTGAATTGTAAAATCTTTACCCAGACTAACTTCTTCCAATAATGTGTTATTGTCGTAAACATACAGTTTAATGTTCTCGCTTTCATAGTTCAAATATGTGAATTTAACCTGATCTCCTTCCTGGTGAAAATAAGGATCAACAGTTTTTCGCACATCCATTACTTCAACTTCGCCATAATTAATTGATAATTGCTTACGAATTTCTTCATCACCTGTTTTAACTGAATACCAATATGTTCCGTTTTCAAGATTGGATAAATCGTAATGTTTGTTAATCTCGCTTCGGGGGATTTCTGTATTCATCTCATAAATTTGGTTACCCCATGCGTCTTGTAATTCAATTTCATACTTAACCATTTCCGAGTTCGAAATATTCATAACTGTAGCTTCACTGTCGCTGTCAGCCATATTCACTTTTAAATTTCCTGATGCCATAGCAACGCTTGTTATCAACATTGCAAAAATTCCTACAAATAAAGTTTTCATGATTCTAAATTTTAAATTGTTTTTAAATTGTTTTCTGTAAGTAAAAGGAATCAAGAGCCTTTTTGTTTAACTATTTATTCTGATTATTAAACATTCTGCCTAATAACAGCTCCACAAGTCAATATTAACAGGCATTTCATAAGCATGTTAACACCATGTTAATGTATTAATACAACGAGAATAAACTATCGGATTGAAAGCCAGAGTAAAAAAGAAGTACTTCAGAGATTTACAGATACGAAGATATATTCAGTAAATGATTAAGGTGTTTCATTGCTTATATAAATACAGAAAGAGGCCACTGCTAAACCTCCAATTTTAGCACAAAAAAAGCGAACCCCTTCGGATTCGCTTTACCAAAACTAACTAACTAATCTAACTATACTTACGAAAAATATTAGTTGAGAACTATTTCATATTCGTATGCTCCATTGTTACTTACCAAAACAGCCTCATAGCTGCCTTTTTTAAGTTTCGAAAGATTGATGGCGTGATGTAACGCAAACTCCGATCCCAATATATCTTCATGAACCAAATTGTTGTTTTTCTCATCATACAAGTACAGTTTTACATCACCCGCTCCATGATTGAGATAAGAGATGCTCAATTGATCGTTGAGTAGCCCAAAATAGGGATCAACCTGTTTCAGCTGATCAACAACTTTAACATCACCGTCATTAACGGCCAGCGTGGTTACATTCTGTTCGTTATCAAGCCTCACAGAAAAAGTATATTCGCCGTTGCTTAGTTTCGAAAAATCATAAGTATTCAAAACCATTTTAACCGGCTGCTGAATGTGTTTGTAATAAATAATATTGTTGTTCTGATTGCGGATTTCCATTTCAAATTGGCTTTCTACCGCACTGCTAACACGAACGTGAGCCTCAGCACCTTCTCCCTCCGAAATACTTACACTTAGATTTCCTGTCGCCATTACAGCTCCTGCACTAAGTGCAAGAGTAATTGTTAAAAGAACTTTGTTTAATCGCTTCATAACTTGTTTTCTCTATTTAATTGTTTTCTGCTTCTGTGACTGAAATATATGGATAAAGTTTAATTGCATCCTGTTAACTGATTGTTAAAGACTTTTTAGTCTTTTATTATCAATGCATTATACCTGTGTTAATGTGGTGTTAACCAATAAAATTGTTGAAAAACAGGATAAAATCAGGCAAATGAGAAAGAGTAAAAATTACCGTTTATTTGCCAGAACCTACCGCTTATTTGCCAGAACCTACCGCTTATATAAAAACGAAATATTTTTTACAATAAATTCTATCTTTGTTAGGAATGACTGTTTACAACGCCATAATTATCGACGACGAAAAGAATGTGCAGGAGGCTTTAAAGATCTTACTCCAGCGCAATTGTCCGAATATTAACATTTGCGATACGGCAAGCTCGGCCATCCAGGGACGCGAATTATTAAACCAATGGGATGTGCAATTGATCTTCCTCGACATTTCGATGCCTGGAGAAAATGGCTTCGATTTTCTGGATAGTATTCCGAAAGAAGATTACGCCATTATTTTTACCACAGCCTACGAAGAATATGCCTTACGAGCGATTAAAACAAACGCTATTGATTACCTGCTAAAACCCATCGATGCAGAGGAGTTAAAGGAAGCAGTAACCAAAGCAACATCGCATCTCGATCTTCGTAAGCAAAACCAGAACATACAAAAAACGTATGGTGAATCATTAAACAATCTTACCCTCCAGGCTACCGAAGGATTTGTATATGCCCCAAAAATAACGGTAATCGAAAAATTTGGTTTTAAAATTATCGAAGTAAATAAGATAAGATATATTGAAGCTGATGGAGCTTATTCAGTAATTCATTTATCGGGGTTGGATAAAGTAGTTTCGAGCAAACCGGTTGGAGACATTGAAAAAATTCTCGATCCTTCTATATTTGTTCGCATCCACAAGTCCACGTTGATAAATTTAAATTTTCTTCAGGGATTTTCGAGTTTCGAAGGCAACTATGCGGTTATGGACGATCAGACAGAATTGGCTATTTCTCGCAGAAAATACAACGAGTTCAAGGAATCTGTTTCAAAATATTCCAAATCAATTGAATAGTGAAAAAATCCCTGTTAATACCAACACTAATTCTATTTTTTACTCAGCTTGTTTGCGGACAAAATCCGTTTATAACAAACTATACAATTGCTGACGGATTGCCCACCAATAAGGTGTTTTGCGTATTGCATGATAAAAATGATTTTATGTGGTTCGGCACTTCAGCCGGCGTTGTTCGTTTTGATGGCACAAGCTATGTCCGGTACACTACCAAAGACGGGATGAGCTACAACCGTATCGCCCGTATGAAAGAAGATATTGAAGGAAGAATTTGGTGCCTGAACATAGATGGCTCGGTTAATTTTATCTATAAAGACAAGGTTTTCAATGAAAAAAATGCTCCGTTTCTGAGTGAAATAAAAACCGACTTTTATTACCACGATTTGTTTCAGGATAAAGACTCAACCATATACCTGTACAATGGCTCCGGAGAAGTTTCGGTAATAAAAGGAAACCGTTTTATCGACTATTTACCATCGAACTTAAACGGAGCAATAATTTTTAATATTACCAGAAACACAAATAATAATCTCCTGTTTTGGGATACTAATCGAATAGTTGAAAAAAGTACTGTAGATAAGATTGTAAAAAACCACCCGCTTAATTTTAATGTTACCCGGGTAACCATATCACCCGATGGAGTTACGTATGTATGCGATATGGATGGGAATATCCACCTGTTTCAGGGTTCACGACTAATTTCGAAAAACTTTGTACACGTTGATGCCCAAGTGGTAAACGACATGCTGATTAAGGGCGAATTCCTATGGGTATCGACATTCGACAACGGGTTGTATTGTTTTAAAAACGATAGCCTGATCTTTCATCATGAGATGAATAAAATCCAAAACCTGGGGCTCGATACTCAAAACAATTTGTGGACAAGTTCAACTACCTACGGTGTTTTTAAAATAAACGACGGCATATTAAAATACCAAACTATAGAGGCCGGAGAGTTTGGCGAGAAAGGAGTAAGAGCAATAGCACCATCGAATAACGATTTTTTATGGCTTACCAATGGAGAATCAATATATATTTTTAAAGACGGAAAACTATTCGATAAAAAAATAGATGTTGGAGAGTATATACTCGACCAAATTACTCAGCTAAGCGATAATACATTGCTGATAAGTGGCATTAATACGCCGTTGTACATTTACAAAAATATCAGAATCGATAAGAAAAGTAATACCATTAAATACGACGATTTTAATAAGTCGAATATTCATGTGAAGAAACCGGTAGTCGATCCTTCCGAATCGAGAGTGAATTTTTATTTAAACGACAACTTATTTTTTCGAGAACTCAAGAACAATTACCCGCAATTTCGGATAAACTATAACGACTGGGGACGAATACGCAATATCTTTCTGAATTACAAAAATGATTTAATTGTAAATGGAAACTCGAACCATGTTATTTCAAGCGGCCAAATTTCTACTGATTCTACTTACAGCGCTTTGGATGGTAAATGGATCGCATCGAACATAACAATCGACTCAGCCACTGAAGTCCTTCAAATTGAAGAGGCCGACAATTCGGAACTTGTTTTAATACATCGCGATTCGACCTACAGCCTAATCGACGATCTCGAAGATCATATCAGCCTGAAAATAAAAGATATGATTTACTACGATAAAACGCTGTTTTTGTATAACCAGCAAACGGTTTATTTTATTTCAAATCCAACAGAAGTTATCCAAGGCAAAACGGCAGTACTTAACCGCCTCAACATCACTTTCAACAACATTAACGACCTGTATTGCCAAAACGAAATTTTATATGTTGCCTCCGATAACGGGCTAACACTTATTCCGGTAAGCGAATGCGTTAATGCCGTTTCTATTCCTACAAAACCTTATTTTTCGAAAGTAGCTGTCGACGAAAAAGAGATAGATTTGGCCGACGGAGAAATCGAATATAAAAGCAAAGACCGCTTAAATATTGAATTTTCGAGTCTTAATTTCTCGTCGTCGCCCTCAAACTATGCCTACATGCTCGATGGCGTAAATAACAATTGGATTACCGGTACCGAAAAACAAGTGGTATACTTTAATCTAAAACCCGGACACTATACATTTAAGCTAAAATCGAGAAAAAATATGGAGCCTTACAGCGAAGTAATCGAACTTCCCATTACTGTAGTCCCTACTTTCTTTCAACGAATAATTACAAGAATCGGGGCACTGCTTATCCTGTTGGCTTTGGGATTTCTACTGGTGAGAAGCTACTACCGCCGGCAACTTCGCGAGCGCGAAAAAGACAACCAACTGGTCACCCTCGAAAACCGGGCTTTACAATCGATGATGAACCCCCATTTTATTTTCAATTCGCTGGGATCTATTCAGAAATTCTTACTACAAAACAAATCGGAAGAAGCAGGTGCTTATCTTTCGCGTTTTGCCAGACTAATCAGGCAAACGATGAATTCCATTAAATCGAACTCCGTTTTGCTGGATGACGAAGTGGAACGTTTGAGAAACTATATCGAACTGGAACAATTCAGAATGGAAAACCATTTTGATTTTAGTGTAATCCTCGATGAGCAGTTAAAACAAGACGATTATTACATTCCGTCGATGATTGTACAACCATTTGTTGAAAACGCCATTTGGCACGGCATTTCACAACTGTCCAACAAAGGAAAAATTACCATCCGTTTTATATATATCAATGAAAAAAGTATCCGGATAGTAATCGAAGACAATGGCATTGGTTTCGAGAGATCAAAAGCATTCTCAAAAACGAAAAGCCACCTTAATATGGCTTCCAACCTCACACAGAAAAGGATTCAACTAATTGGTGAAAAATACAAGGTAAAAACCCAGCTTAAGTACGAAGAGCATTACCCCGGTGAAGCAAATCCAGGAGCAAAAATTACACTTTTGGTGCCAATTGTTGAATAAGCCCAAAACCACTTATTGGCCAGAACCTACCGCTTATTGGCCAGAACCTACCGTTTATAAAATACCTAATTTTATTTCAAATCAATTTTGTAGCATTGTATCACAATTAAGAAATAGTTCTTTTTATTATTTATAAAAGAGAAACAAGAAGAATTTATCTCCTCGCATTCGGTTCCTTGTTTATGCTTGATCAAATTACAAACACCGCGGTTTTAACTACGCAAACGCAAACTGTCCTTCACTGTCCCTGAAAGCAAACTAATAGTTAGATCAAGACTAACAAAACAAGGAATACTAAGCCAGCCCACTACCTCAAGGGTTGGCTTTTTTTCCCATTTCAAACTTTTAGTATAATTATCGATTTCAACCCCTACAGCAATCATATTTAATGTCAAACAATTTGTTTTAATGCTAAATATGGTATTTTTAGAAGTTAAAATTTAAACGGCTCGAAATGCGTGATCAAACATTAGCAAAACTATTTACTACTGCTTTTCATGAAAACTGGGAAGAACTGGCCTTTTCCGATTTTGAAGGAGACAATTTCACTTATAAGGATATAGCGGGAACCATAAAATCGTTGCACCTGTTTTATCAACTTGCCGGCTTGCAACGCGGCGACAAAATTGTAGTTCTTGGGAGAAACTCATCGCAGTGGGCAGCCACTTTTATGTCGGCACTTTCTGCCGGACTGGTAATTGTTCCTATTCTACCCGACTTTAATAAGAGCGATACCAACCACATTATCAACCACTCTGAATCGAAACTGGTTATTGGAGCTACTGCTCTTTTGGAAAAGGTTGACCTGGAATTATCAGAAAAACTGCAGGCGATAATTAAGCTCGAAGATTTCAGCTTATATTCCGCAAAAGATGAAAATATTCAATACAAACTCAACGACGGATTTCAATACTATAAGGAAAACCGTTTAAGTAAAGAGGCTTTTGTTTTTGAAGAATGGGAACCCGAAGAGATGTGTATTATCTCCTACACATCAGGCACATCAGGTTTTACAAAAGGAGTAATGATACCAGAGCGAAGCCTGCTATCGAACGTAATTTTTGCACAGGAACACATGCCTTTAGTAGCCGGGAATAAAATCGTTTCGTTTTTGCCAATGGCGCATGTTTACGGACTACTTTTCGAATTCTTATTCCCTGTTAGTAAAGGATGCCACATTACTTTCCTGAGCAAAATGCCTTCTCCTGCTGTTATTACAAAAGCTTTTGGAGAAATAAAACCACACCTTATTTTATCGGTGCCGCTGGTAATCGAGAAAATCTATAAAAAGCGTATTCTCCCGGCAATTGAAAAGCCTTCGGTAAAGTTTATGCTGAAAGTACCGATCATTTCAACTATTATTCTGAAAAAGATCAGGACAACAATGATTGAAACATTTGGCGGGCGATTCTTCGAAATTGTAATAGGCGGTGCACCATTAAGCACCGACGTTGAGGCTTTTTTTAAACGCATAAATTTCCCGTTTACCATTGGCTACGGAATGACCGAGTGCGGCCCGCTGATTAGTTACGAAGCATGGGATAAAACAATGCCCTCGTCGGCCGGAACGCTTGTCGACCGTATGGAAGTTCGAATCGATTCGCAAGATCCGTATAATGTGGTTGGAGAAATCCAGGTAAAAGGTGAAAATGTAATGCTGGGTTATTACAAAAATGAAAAGGAGACAAAAGCGGTGTTTACCGAAGACGGCTGGCTAAAAACCGGAGATCTGGGTGTAATTGATCAGAACAACTTCATTTATATTCGCGGACGATCGAAAAATATGCTTCTTGGCCCGTCGGGACAAAATATTTACCCCGAGGAAATTGAAGCAAAACTTTGCAACCAAAGTTATATTGCCGAGTGTGTGGTTGTTGAGCGCGACCATAAACTGGTAGCACTGGTTTACCCCGATCTTGAATCGATGAAAACGGATAACATTGACGAAAAAGAGCTGCCGGTAATAATGGCCGAAAACCAAAAAAAGGCCAATGCAGAATTGCCGCGTTACGAACATGTCAGCCGCATTGAGCTTGTTGACGAAGAGTTCGAAAAAACGCCAAAACGAAATATAAAACGCTACAAATACGTATAAAAAAAGAGGCTGTCTAACAAGCTTATTAGACAACCTCTTCTTTATTAAAATCATTTGAATTTATTTACCCAGCTTGTCTAAATGCACATCCATTTGCGGGAAAGGAATAGTAATTCCAGCCTCATCGAGTGCAATTTTTCCGGCTTCGTACACATCAAAATATACTGCCCAATAATCGGCAGGCAATGTATAGGGACGAACGGCCAGATTTACCGAACTGTCGCCCAAGCCTTTTACGCCAACAAAAGGTGCCGGATCTTTCAGCACTTTCGGATGACTTTCAATTATTTTTAGTAGCACATCTTTAGCCTGTTTTATATTCGATCCGTAAGAAATTCCAAAATCCATATCCACCCTTATCAACCCTTCAGTGGTATAATTTACAATGTCGTTGCCCGATACCGCTGAGTTTGGCAGGATCACGGTTTTGTTTTCAGGAGTTAAAAGTATAGTAACAAAAATGTGTATCTCTTTAACTGTTCCAAGGTGCCCCTGTGAAATAATGAGGTCGCCCACTTTAAAGGGTTTAAAAACCAATATCATTACTCCTGCAGCAAAATTCGCCAGGGTTCCTTGCATGGCCAAGCCAACGGCAAGTCCGGCAGCACCAAGCACCGCAATAAACGACGTGGTTTCAATCCCTACCATTTTGGCAATACTGATCAAAAGCATCACCTTCAGAAGAATGTTTATCATACTTTGTAGAAAACCGCTCACCGAAATATTAACGTTACGTTTCTCCATAACTTTTGCAGTTCTCCGGGTAATAATTTTTATAATCCAAAAACCCAGTATCAGAACTACAATGGCTGCAATTACTTTTAAACCGTAGGTAATTAGCAAATCATAGGCCATTTCAAGATAATCTGTTACTTGCTCATTCATAGTACATAAATTTAAAATATTCTTCAAGTTAAATAAAAAATAGTCCGAAATCAATAGGCCTCAGAACAAATGTTCACTTATAAATTAACCGGAAATATTGCTACATTTGTTTTAACTAACTAATACCTTAATGAACTTAAAGTCAAGTAAACTCGTTTCTGAGGATCGGCTATTGTCGTTGGATTTTTTTCGCGGAATTACGATGTTTCTGTTGGTAGCAGAAGGTACGCATCTGTGGTCGGTATTGGTTCAGCCACCAATTGAAGGAACCATTTTCGAAGGTTTCTTTATTCAATTTCATCACCATCCCTGGAACGGATTACGTTTTTGGGATCTTATTCAGCCATTCTTTATGTTTATTGTTGGCGCGGCAATGCCCTTTTCGTATGCAAAACGAAAAAAAAGAGGTGATTCAGAAGCTACAATCACCCGGCATATCATACAACGTTGTATTGTTCTTTTAGCATTTGGTGTTGCCCTACACTGCGGCTACAACCGGAAATTGGTTTGGGAACTCTGGAACGTTTTATCGCAGCTTTCGGTAACCATTTTAATCGCCTACTTTTTAATGCGCTACAAATGGTCAACACAGATCATTGTTTCGATTGGGTTATTGCTATTAACAGAACTACTTTACCGTTCATTTCCGCTTGATGGCTACAATCAGCCTTTTGTAAAAGACCATAATTTCGGCAGTTGGGTTGACATGATGTTGATGGGTAAAATTAACAACGGCGGTGGATGGGTGGCCATCAACTGCCTTCCTACAGCCGCCCATACCATTTGGGGCGTGGTGGCCGGGCAACTGCTGCAATCGGGGAAAAGTCAGGATGAAAAAGTTAAGCAACTGGTAATTGGAGGATCAGCTATTTTAGTTCTTGGGTATTTACTCGACTGGACTTCGGTAACACCAATTATAAAACGTATTTCAACATCGTCGTTTGTATTGGCATCGGGAGGCTGGGCACTGCTGGTACTGGCTTTTAGCTACTGGCTCATCGACATAAAAAAGATCAACCGCTGGATTTTTCCTTTTGTGGTTGTTGGCACCAATTCCATTTTTATCTATCTTTTTTCGAACACGATTGGAGGCCAGTGGTTAAATGGCTTCGTTGCCATTTTCACCACAGGTTTTTTGAATTGGGTTAACGCTCCCGAATTTTTAATAAACCTCGTAACTGCCCTAAGTGTTCTCTCATTGGAATGGCTACTTTGCTATTACTTGTTTATAAAACGAATATATTTTAGAGTTTAAACTTTCTTGATATCAACTAAATTTATAAAATGATGAAAACAAATCGTAGGAACTTTTTAAGAACTACAGCTGCTGCTACGGCAGGTACAATGCTTGTTTCACCGGCATTTGCAATGAATGGCGCCAATTCGCGTTACCAGATTTCACTTGCCGAATGGTCGTTTCACAAGGCTCTGTTTGCCGACGAAATGACAAACCTGGAGTTTCCGAAAGTTACCCGTGAACTGGGAATTGACGGAGTGGAATATGTAAACCAGTTTTTTAAAGACAAAGCAAAGGACGAAAAATACCTGGGCGAATTAAAGAAAATTGCAAAGAATGAAGGTGTTACCAACGTACTGATTATGTGCGATGGCGAAGGTATGGTTGGCCATCCGGAAAAAGCTGAGCGTGTGAAAACCGTTGAAAATCATAAAAAATGGGTTGATGCTGCTGCATTTTTGGGCTGCCATTCAATTCGTGTAAATGCCGGAAGTCGTGGCACTTACGAAGAGCAGCAAAAACTTGCCGCCGATGGATTACGCATGCTGTGCGAATATGGCGACACCCAAAAAATTAATATTATTGTTGAAAACCATGGCGGATTATCGAGCAATGGTGAATGGCTTTCGGGAGTAATGAAAATGGTTGACCACAAACGTGTGGGTACTTTACCCGATTTCGGAAACTTTATGATTAACCGCGACACCGGCGAAGAATACGACCGCTACAAAGGCGTTGAGCTTTTAATGCCTTATGCAAAAGGCGTAAGTGCAAAAACCAATGTATTTAATGCAGCCGGCGACGAAGCCAACATGGATTATTACCGCCTGATGAAAATTGTTGACGATGCCGGTTACAAAGGATTTGTGGGCATTGAATTCGAAGGCACCGAGCTTTCGGAACGCGAAGGCGTAATAGCCACAAAGGCACTTCTGGAAAAAGTTTTTAAAACACTATAGACAAAAAACAGCTTAATAATTACCTCTTTAAAAGTGATTTGCCACCATTAATTTTTGTTAATCCTGCTTTATTTCGAAACAATAAAGTTGTGTGCGCGTAAATCTAAACAACTTTGTATACCCGAAAAGACTTAAAGGGGTTGATTGAAATACTTAATACAAAGTTGAAAAGGTAATTAGTTGTTTGTCTTTCAAAAAAAAGGAAGCGATGATTTTTCATCGCTTCCCTTGTTTTTATACATCTTTACTGAAATGGAGTAACTGTTAGTTTCGTCCGGAACAACCGTCAGCGTTGAACGGCTTTCTTCGCCGGACGATTTATATATCCGACCTGTAACCCAGAGCGACGTAATTCATAGCATTACTCTGCCCCGGGCTAAAACATATCGCACTTTCAGCGCTTTTAATTAAAAGTCCAAGGGGGCGACAGGCAATAACCCGGTGCGACTGACGAAAGTCAGGAAGCGCCGGCAAAGAGAATGAAGCAGATCTCGTCCGGCGAAGAAAGTTGAATAAAGAATGTTCGTTGTCCCGGACGAAATAATTAAAAAAACTATAAGCTGACTGTATACCCTGGAGTTAACAATGCGTCAAATGTTTTATCAAATTTGTCTGGTAAAAAACAATCCTAATGTTTGTTTCGGTAGAATGGGAAATTCGGATCAATCCTTCCGTCGCCGCCTCGTCCGCCATCGCCAATTTCAAACAAGAATACCAAACCTACACTAATTTGTGTGGTTAACGACAAGCGGCGGTTGTATTTTAGCAGATCAACACCATCTTCCCGGGCGTAAGTGAAATTGGGCACTCCATCAATTATTCCCGAGTTTAAAACCGTGCATGTTCCATCAACTTCAAATAGCAAACGATCGTTAATGGCATAATTAAAACCAATTCCTCCGCCAACGTGAAATGCCGGCCATTTTTTCTGTTCCGAGATGGATGTTCCCCGCGCATAAAGCACATCTGCACCATCGTTAAAAGCATAGTCTATTAAGTTCCAATCAACATCCGGGAACAATTCTTCAGGAGAAAAATCTTTGTACTTTAATTCCGTTCCCACCAATGCCACAACACCTGTAAGTTTAAAAAAGGGCGTAAAGGTTTTATCGGGCATAAAAAAGTATTTGTAGTTAACAGCCACATTAAACAAGCGGGTATTGTATTCCAGCGGAGAAATAACAAACTCATTCTGATAATACTGAAAATATGGCGTTAGAAAATAGTTAAAAACGGGCGGGTCGTCATTAAAACCTTTAAGATGTGTATAATCCAGCTCGATGCCAAAGTAGGTTTTTTCGGTAACCTGAAACAGAATTTCGCCTTCCAGACCGGCCGATAGTTGCGGTGTAAATTTTTCGCTGCTGGTAGCTGGCGAAGCGAACAAAGCATCGGGATGTGGTACATCGGAAGTTCCAAATTCGGAAATCAGCATACCGGAATTAGCGGCTACTCTTATTCCAATTAGCTGAGCATTAACAGAAAACACTTCAACTATAAGCAGCATAAGAACAAATAGCAATTTTCTTACATCCATCTCTTTGACTTACAGCCATTAATTTAAGCCGTTTTTGTCAGAAAAAGAAACAATGTAAAATAAATCTATCGTCTTTCTTTTACCTGCGATGCATCAACCAGCTTGTAAAGTTTATCTGCCCGGCGGATTACTTCATCAATAGGCACAGAGATTCGTTGTCCCTTTAATCCTTCTTCAACCGGTTTTAAATCGAAACGAATTTCTGAAACCGTGTTTTGATAAACCCCTGTTGTTGGGCCGGTAACAATTATCTCATCCCCTTCTTTCAGGTTGTTGGTTTCCAGTTTGAATTCGGCAACACCAATTTTCTTGAAATAGTTGGTACATTTCCCGATATACAATTTGCGTTTGCTGGCCCTTGAACCGTAGTTTTTACTCCACTCGCCCAATCGTTTACCCAGGTAATAGCCATCCCAAAATCCACGGTTGAAAACGGTTTCCAAACGATTGTTCCAGTCCTCCACTTTCTCGTCGGTAAACGACTCATCGAAATAAGCATCAACAGCTTCGCGGTAGCACTGTGCAACAGTTTTTACGTATTCGGCTGAACGGGCACGCCCTTCAATTTTAAGTACCGAAACGCCAGCATCGAGTATTTTATTTAAGAAATGAATGGTTTTCAAATCTTTGGGCGACATGATGTATTCGTTGTCGATCTCCAGCTCGGCACCGGTTTCCTTATCGGTAACCGTGTAAGCCCGGCGGCAGGTTTGCAAACATGCCCCACGGTTTGCCGACGAGTTCATTTCGTGCAAACTCAGGTAACATTTTCCGCTGGTAGCCATACACAGCGCACCGTGCACAAACATTTCAATTTTCATCAGTTCGCCGTTTGGCCCGGTAATATTTTGTTTTTTAATCTGGTCGCTGATTTCCCAAACCCGGCCCAGATTCATTTCGCGCGCCAGTACCACTACATCGGCAAAATTTGAGTAGAATTTTACGGCTTCGATGTTGGTAATATTTACCTGCGTTGAAATATGCACTTCGAGGTTAACCGAACGCGCGTATTGAATAACCGAAACATCGGCTGCGATAACTGCCGATACGCCGGCTTCTTTGGCGGCATCGATAACTTCGTTCATTTTATCCAGTTCGCCGTCGAAAATTTCAACGTTCATGGTAAGGTAAGTTTTTACCTTATTCTCGGTGGCAATACGTACGATTTTACGCAGGTCGTCGAGATTAAAATTATTAGACGAGCGCGAACGCATGTTAAGGTTTTCAACACCAAAATACACCGATCCGGCTCCTCCCTGAATGGCTGCCATTAACGATTCGTACGATCCTACAGGCGCCATTATTTCCACATCTCTTCTTTCCATTGCTTTACCGTGAAGTTTTAAAAATTGCGGTGCAAAGTTAAGAGTTTTTGGGAATTACCGATTGCCCTCATTTTGAGTGAGTGTATAACGAACTTTACGAGCTGCACCCTGCTACAGAACATAAAATCAAATTGTGCATATGTTTACTATTAGCCCTAAATTGAGGTGAATTATATGTTAACCCTCGTATCCCCGATACGAACAAAAATCAACAAATTATGTCAGATCGACAAGATTACGATGCATGTTACGATGCATTTATGGCCATTCCGGCCGAAGAAGTAAAAGCACCTGGAATTCCAGTAGAATCAGCAATTCAGGAGAATGAAAACCTTTATTTATGGAGCCTCGACGACAAAGCTGAGCTAATGGGCGCGGGCCTGCCCGAAACCACCATCGATTCGTTAACGGTGCGCAACGGTGCCTGCCGCACAGCCGAGGCCATGTGGAAACGTGAGCAGCATACGCCACAGGATGCCCAAAAAGAATGGGAAGAACGTGCTCCGGCAGCTTACGAACTGCACGGCCGCTTGCTGCACGACTTCCGGTATGCCTACCGGAACGACCAGCGCCTGTTAAAAAAGGTGAGCGACATAACCGACGGAACCGGCGATGCCGATATGATACAGGACTTAAGCAACCTGGCCGCCCTGGGCGAGGCCAACCCCGAACCACTGGCAGTAATTAATTTCGATGTTACTTTACTTCCGCTGGCCGATACTACTGCCGACGAACTGGCAATAGTGCTGGCACAAGCCAATGGCGAAAAGGAAATCGACAGCCAGGTAAAAATCGTCCGCGACCGTGCCTACACCTATATGCAACAAGCTGCCGACGAAATTAAAAACTGTGGTCGCTATGTGTTTTGGAAAAACGAAGCACGATTGAAAGGCTACCGCAATATTTACAGGAATAAAAACTATAACAGGAATAAACCTGATGACAACACCGAATCAGGGGAATAGTGTTAAGCATAGTAATTAAACAGAACGAGGCAGCACATTTGTTGTCTCGTTTTTTTTTTGCAAGAAAACTGGGACAAAAATAACAAAATGACAGAAAAACGACTATTTCCATTGCCCCTACACTGCAAAATGATCGTCCTACACATGTAGGACGAGACAAATGTAATGTAGGAAATGATTCTGACGGTGTAGGACGCCTGCTTTTCGATGTAGGACGACCAATTATTGATGTAGGAACGGTTATTTTCGATGTAGGAGCACATTTTTTCGGTGTAGGACGGCTAATAAGCATCGGCGGACGTACTTTTTTAGCTGCGGAAGGCTCTACTCCAACAGCGGACCTGTTTTTTACCCTGCCAACTACTATTTATATAAGTTTTGATTACATTTATAACGCTAAAAAACAAAAACAAGTGAACACGCACCCACAAATAATATAAAACAATAACTCAACAGAATAAGTGTTGTTATCTATCGCTTTAAGTGGGATAACTACAATTGATGTTATATACTAGTTGGGCGTCATTTAAAGAACTAAAATATGGAAACTGAAACACTAATTAAATTATTACCTCCGACAATAACATTAATAATGACTTCATTATTTGGATTGCTTGTTGGAGTGCTTGTGGAAAAATTCAAGAATAGATTTCGAATTATCGAATACTCAATAAACAGCCAGAAAATTATCCCACCTCTATCTCAAAATTTAGGAGGTCAATTGACAATAAAGCTAAATGAAAGGGAGATAAAAACATTGAAAGTTATAACCGTTGAAATCGAGAATAAAAATAGTATTGATTTTGAGAATTTGGTGGTAAAATTCACACTTGGAGCAAATTCATGGTTTCAAGGTAATGAGGCTTTTATTGCAAATAATTTTTCTTGGCTCTACTGGACACCTGATTTTGCCACAGAGTTCAGCAACGTAGTGGAAGAAAATAATAATTGTGAAAACAATCCTGACACGGGTTTAAAAATAATCCCAGACGTACTCCAGAGGCGAATTGATTACGTGCTTGCAAATAGAAATTATTTAATACCAGTGTTCAATAGGAAAGAAAAGGCAGTTTTTAACTTTCTAATTGAAGACCCAATAGATGGAACGGAGGGACACATTTTCCCGTCAGTTATTCATAAGTCAGTAAATTTCATTGAGAAATCGGACGATGAGAAACAAAAGCAAAAAGATTTGTGGATATCTTTTACTATTGGAGTTGTGATTGTTGCTGTAATTATATTCTTCGTAATTCAAAAGAATACAGAGCAAAGTACTTTAATCATTTGGTCTGCGATTGTAGGATTTTCTTATTCTTTCGTTGGATACGGATTACTATATGGCTTTAGAAGGATTAAAACTTTTTTCAATTAAAAACGAACGCCCAACAAGGTGTAAATTTCAGAGCGGGGTTGGTGGTTTTCGAGCCGCGGATTCTCGCATGAACGTCATGTCCTACCGGACGCTGACGCTCACCGAAATCCGCTCCGCTACTTACACGAACCGCTAGGCTTAATTATACACGGACAAAAAATTAGGCAATAAATATGAAACAAAGACCAAATCC
The DNA here is from genome assembly GCF_963675065.1 of uncultured Draconibacterium sp. Lineage (NCBI taxonomy): Bacteria > Pseudomonadati > Bacteroidota > Bacteroidia > Marinilabiliales > Prolixibacteraceae > Draconibacterium > uncultured Draconibacterium sp. The sequence goes on from NZ_OY775905.1 coordinate 1,083,370, forward strand.
AGATACTATTTTCCCTGTTCCAAATTTCAAGACAGTGACTTATGTGAAGCCAACGATTAAATCAGAAAATATTATAGTTGGAGATTTTACTTATTTCAGTGATGTTGATTTTGAAAAGCATGTTACACACCATTATGACTTTTATGAAGATAAACTGATAATAGGAAAATTCTGTCAAATTGCTGCTGGTGTTGAGATTATCATGAATGGGGCGAATCACCAGATGAATGCCGCTTCGACATTTCCTTTTTATATTTTTGAAGGATGGGAACAGGCTATTCCTCCCATAGATAAAATGCCTGTAAAAGGAGATACCGTAATCGGAAACGATGTTTGGATAGGACAGAATACAACCATTTTACCAGGAGTTCATATTGGAGATGGGGTTATCATTGGGGCAAATAGTATTGTCGGAAGTAATATCGAACCATATTCCATAGTAGCGGGGAATCCGGCGCGATTGATTAGAAAGCGGTTTGACGATGACTTAATTTCTTTACTCCTCAAAGTTAAATGGTGGGATTTGCCGATTGAAGAGATAAATCTGCTTATTCCCATTTTGAGTTGTGATGACTTAGAAAAGACTAAAATTGAATTAAAGAAATTGATAAAATAACTATGCACAACATTTTGGAAAATCTACACAATGAAACAAAACATTTTATTAGTAATCTCATTCCTGCTGGTTATTGGATGCCTCAATGCACAAGAAGTAAATACATCTGATCAGTTTATTTTTTTCGATGATGTATTGGTGCAAGATTCAACCGGCATCCCAGCTCTGAAAAGAATGGGACCAGAAAACCTTCAGTCTCCCGTAGACTATACAAAAGGAAATTTATATATGAGGTTGGAGATCATTGAAAAACCCAGTGACATTAACTTTCGTCCGGCATTTTTCATTTGGCAAGATAAAAATCCTGAATTAAGACACATGGGTGTAAATCGTACCAATGTAGCTGATTATAATCAAGAAGGTATTTATTATCTTAATTATAAAAATCCAAGTGAGTGGTGGCATGGAAAATATTTAATCCCTGATTGGAGCCGACCTTTTGATAAAATAGCACTTGTACCATGGACAGGTAACATAAACGAGCAACTTTACACTGTTAACTGCTGGTCTCACTGTTTTAAAGGAGGAAACATAGCTGATCATACCCCAATTGTTTATAGGGCTACAGGAATTTGGGTAGCACCACACAAGAAACTGATACCACCTCCAAATTGGTGCCCGCCTGAAAGCTGGGACGTGGACACAATAAGTATTTTTGACAGCTCAGAAAACAAAGCGACAAATCAAAACAATGAAGTATTATTAATAGATGAAGTGATAGTACACGAGAATTCTGATACCATTACTAAAAAAATGGGGTTTTCTGAATTCAAACTTCCTCCTGAGTCCCCGGGAAATTGGGAAAGTCCTGTGAATTACAAAGATGGAACCCTGCATTATCGCGTTTCAATTCTAACCAAACCCAATCACAAACCTATTCATTATCAAATGGGGTTTCAATGGGAGGGTGGCTGTGGAGGGCACTATTTCAAAGAGAAATTCCCGGATAACCGGCTACTCAAAATAATAGAACCTGGAATCTATCAGACATCTCAGGAAATCGCAACATTTTGGGAACAAGATTGTCAGGATGAAGACCCAATTGATTGGACAAAACCAATGTATAGGATGCTGGTAGTAATATGGGACGAGGAATTCAAGATTATTGATGATCGCTGGGGACATGGAAAGGAAATAGAGGACTTAAATTCTTATTATCCGATGGTTGCTCATTTCCAAGCTGTTGTTGTTCCTCAGGGAGCTGAGTTTAGTGGTTGGAAGAATTACCCCATTTCCATGCCTCCTGGTCAGACAAATCCCTCAAGGTAAAAGGGAATATCCGCGAAAAGAAAAAATATCCATATGAACTGGAATGGGTGATATAAATGATGACCACTTATTTCTTAACTCTGTGTCCATTCTAATGTAGCAACTTCAATATAAATTCCATACTGTCTTTCACCCCGCTGGCGCGAATTTGTAAATCGTGCCTCAGCCGGCAAGGCTGAAAAAAGCTAAAGCAACAGGCTCAAAAACAGCGATGCCCTCACTCCGTCTCAGAGTAAGGGCATCACTTCTATTCTTATTGCTTAAACAAACTTTTCGCGTTTCTGTAAATTAAAGAGACCGTACAAGACGAACACGAGTGTGGCGATCGCCATAAAAATCCGGTTCTTGCGGATAATTCCTATCCAGATCACTTCATTCAGGTTATTCGGAATTTCAAATGGGTTCAGAAAAACATCCCACTGCGTACCCTGCATAAGGTCTTCGCGCAATATCAGCAGTGCCACACCAATTAAAACCATCGTTACCGCTGTTCCGTTTCCATTTTTAACAATAGTGGAGAACATAAATGACATCGATCCTAAAAATATAATCGGATACATTAACTGATACGACATTTCCAGCAGGTTAATTTTGTACAGCAGTACCGAAGCCAAGGCCGAAAACAGAAAGATAATAACAAATACAAGTGTATAGATCATTACCAATCGCACCAGCCAAACTTTATAGCGGTAGTTCGGAATTCCAAAAAGTATTTCCAACATCCGCGAATCATCGTCGTTTTGAATGCCAAAAACCGACGGGTAGAAGATGAGCAAAATGCCCGGGAATATCAGTAGGCTATACACCACATCTTCCGACATGGAGCCACCGTTATATACCGTTTGGATGGCAAAAAATAAAAAGAATGCAAGTGCTGCTATTAAAAACCATATAAACCGGTTGGCAAAAATGATTCTTAAATTATACCGTATCATTTTAATTAAAATGTACAGCCTGTTTTTTATATCGAATTGTCTTTCCATAATTCCTTAAACAAAGTCTTTTAACAAACACAAATAAGCATCCTCGAGATTTGGCAATACATTAACCGCATCGGGTGCGGGCTTTTCTTTCGCCAAACAACGCATCTTAATATTTTCGCCATCACGCATGTGGTGAACAATCATTTGTTTATTGGCCAAATTATCAAATTCCTTAGCCGGAACCGAGAACTGCCAAACAAAATTGTTACCCATATTTACCATATCGTTTGGTGTTCCGAAATATTTCAGGTTACCGCGATTAATTACCGCTACCTGGTTACACGAGCTTGAAATATCCTCGATAATGTGAGTTGAGAATATTACAATCCGCTCGCGGCTCAGCTCTACCAGCAGATTACGGAAACGAATACGTTCGCGTGGGTCGAGACCGGCGGTAGGCTCATCAACCACCAGAATACGTGGCAGGTTAAGCAGAATTTGTGCAATACCGATACGTTGTTTCATACCTCCTGAGAATGCGCCGATTTTGTCAGTGCGGCGGTCCCACATATGAACACTTTTTAATACATATTCCAGTCGGTCTTCACGTGTTTTGGTATCTTTTATACCTTTCAGAATTGCCTGATAATCCAGGAATTCCCATGCTGACATATTTTCGTAAGTACCAAAAGCCTGTGGCAAATAACCTATCAATCCCTGCAATTCCTCACGGTACTTTTGGGTATCCATTCCGTTTATCCAGATCTTTCCGTAACTCTGTTCGAGCACACCGGTAATAATCCGCATCATAGTTGATTTACCGGCACCGTTCGGTCCAAGTAATCCAAACATACCTGTTTTAATTTCCAGCGAAACACCGTTCAATGCACGGAAAGGTTTCTTGCGTTTTCCGATAACCGGAATTTGGCGAACCATGTTAAAGTATCCACGGCGCAGGCCACCAAAACGTCCTTCAATACGGGCAATATTTACCTCTTTATTGTGAATGTATTCTGCAGTAGCGTAGAACACCAGCAAAATATACCAGATAATTGCAATAAAAATTACCATGCCCATATTACCCCAGTCTTTGTAGAAATAAAGCAGGAAAACAAGCGGCACAATCCAGAACAAAATATTATAAATCCACTTATTCAGTTTAAGATAAAAAGCTTTGCCTGTTGCTTCATGTTTATTAATCAGCACCTGGTTTAGCGGCACCCTTAATAAGAAAAGGAAGAAGAAAACGCCATGCGATAACACCCACATCCAAATATGGCTTTCGATGTAGAAGAAGGTGAAATAAGCCACAAAAATAAACAGTGGTATTTGCCAAACGAGATCTGAAAAATCGCGGAGATGCTTATAATCTTTCGTCAATCCGGCACGTTCGCGAATTCTTAACCCCGATTTCCACTCACGCACAAATCGCGAATCGCGGTCGTAAATTTTCACCAGTCTTCTTACTTTAATTCTTATCGGTTCGTTTTCATCCACAACTTTCTCGCTGGCCTGTCTCAAACTGGTCATTGTAAAAGCCACTACACCCGGCACTAAAACAATTAGGAGAATAAAATCGAGCAGTTGCCATACAAAGCTATCCACTTTAAGATAGATGAAAATGGCTCCTGCGATAAACACCGTCAACATACCAAGTTTTAAGCCTAGATGTAACGACTTAATCCAGTCGAGAGCAGTTTCCATTCCTGCATATAATGTTGGAATGAAAACCAATGTAAGCAGTGTACTTAACGCCAAACCTCCAATTACGGTAATGGCAAACGGCGCTCCAATGGCACCAACGTATTCAGCCTGTCCCATTGCCAGCGGAAATAATGCTACAATAGTAGTAATGGCTGTAATTAAGATCGGGCGAACACGCGAAAGTCCTGCGGCCATTAAGGCACGCGATTTTCGGTAGCCCCGCTTTCGGAGAATATTGGTATAATCAATTAAAATAATCCCGTTGTTCACCACCACTCCAATCAGGATAATAAAGCCCATTAAAGTGTTCGCGTTAAACAGGCTGTTTCCCGTAAAAATCAGCGCCAGGAATGATCCAATGGCAGCCAGGGGAATAGAGAAAATCAGCACAAACGGTGTTGATACCGATTCGAAAACCGATGCCAGAATCATTAAAATAAGGATAAATGCCGCACCAATCAGGAATTTAAACTCGGCATACTGGTCCTCTTCATGAATAACCTCCACGGCAACTCCCGAAGGCAATTTGTAAGCACCAATTATATCGTCAATTTCGAGTCGGTAAGCTTCCAGCAGATCTTTCGAGTCGCTTGCTTCGTCAACAAAACTATAGGTTAATTCAATCTGCTTTTCCTGGTTTACGCGGGTAATGCTGGCCATTCCTTCGGCATATACCAAATCGGCCAGTTCGTCCATATCGTAATTAGCGCCCTGGTTATTGCTTACCTGCAAGCGGCGAAGATCTTCAATACCTTTTGTATTATCCTCTTCTTCAACACCGTCAGGTAATTTTTCTTTGATTACAATTTCGTATTCATCTGTTCCCTGCTTAAAATTCACTCCCGAGGTAAACTGGCTTGTAAATGTTCCCAGCTCAGAGGTTATATTCTGAAGCGAAATTCCGTATTCGGTTAGCAACATCTGGTTGAAATACATGTGTACTTCGGGTCGGTTGTTCGACACGCTAATGTTTGCCCGACGGATCGTTTCAAGGTCTTCAATGTAGTAAAGCAAGTCTTCGGCCACACCTTTCATCACCTCAAAGTTTTCGCCTTTTATTACAACGCGCTCCTGATCAGAGCCAATTCCCATAAATTGCTGGAACCCCTGGGTGCCTGAACGACCACCGCCACCGCCGCCGCCACGGAAACGCGCACTCGAAGCAGGTGCCTCAAGGCCAACTTCTCCCTGCGAAATATTACGAATACGATCTTCAACATCTTTTTTGATTTCCGCAATGGAACGGTCATTAATATCTTTGTAATCTTCGCTAAGAATGAATGTCAGAATAGCTTCTTCTGCCTCGATATTGGCTGACAGATCCTCCTTTTCGGCGATGTTTTCCAGTCGGCTTTCCACATCGGCAACTACTTTATCGGTTGCTTCCAGTGTTGTACCGGTAGGCATGGTAACGTAAATATTAAATTGTTCCTCTTCAACTTCCTGCAGGTTGGTAACACTAATTGCCAACACAATAAATACGGTTAGGAAGAAGAACACCAACGCGCCAATAATAGTACGCGCAGGAACACGCATACTGGCTTTTAGCAGCAGAATATAAATTTGGATTATGCGGTTATTGGTTGTAACCTTTTCGTAAAAAACATTGTGTTGACGTTTTTTACGCAACAGCAAGTGAGCTGCCATTGGAATTAACAGCAAAGCCACAAATAACGAAACAATGAGCGTAGAAATAATGGAAACCCCTACGTGGTTACCCAGCAGTTTTACCATGTAATCGGAAGCGAAAACAAAGGGTAAAAATACGGTTACAGTAGTAAGCGTTGCCGCTACAATCGAACGCCAAACCTCTTTTGTTCCCTGTGTAACCGATTGCTCGGGACTCATTTTATTCCCTGAAAGCCGGTATATATTTTCGAGCACCACAATACTATTGTCGAGCAACATACCAATGGCCAATACAAGACCAACCAGTGTTAAACTGTTCAGTGAAATGTTGAAAGCATAAAACAGGTTGAATGCGGTAAATACAGAAATTGGAATGGCCAGTGCAATAAATGAAACAATGCGCAGATTTTTCAGGAACATCCAAAGTACAAAAATGGCAAGAAAACCTCCAACCAGTGCCAGATCAATAATCTGATCGATGTTTTTCTCCATGGTTTCGGCCAGGTTGGTCTGAACCACAATTTGTACATCTTTGGCAGCCAATTTTCTGTTCAATTCCGCAATCTCTTCCTGTACGTTATGCGACAGTTCGATAAGGTTGGCCTGCGAATCGCTAACCAGACTCATCGAAACCGCATCCAATCCGTTTATACGACTGATCGATGTTTCTTCTTTAACACCAAAAAATACATCGGCCACATCTTTTAAATAAATCGGGCCATCGGCCACCACAATATTCTCGATGTCAGAGACTTTGTCATATTCAGCAGTAACATGCACAAAATATTGCTTCTGTGCATCGTGCAGATAACCGGTAAATGTTCGGTTGGTAGAATTGCCGGAAATAGCACTCTGAATTTGTGCCGGCGTAATACCGTAGGCCTCACAGGCACCGGCATCGTATGTTACTTCAATCGAACGCTCTTTACCACCGAAAACCGACACAGAAGCCACACCGTCGATATTCTCCATTTGGGAGGTAACTTCCTGGTCAACGATATTACGTACACGATCAACTCCACCGCTGCCACGTATTTGCAGCTCCATAAACTGGTTAGAAAGCTGGTCCAGATCAACACGGTTAACCGTTACAATAAAGTTGTCATCAAGCTCACCGGCTATCAGGTCAATCTTCTCCTGCAATTTCAGGAAAGTGTATTTAAAGTTGACGTTCTGTTTAAAATTTACCTGTATGGATGCCGAGCGGTTATTGATAGACGACTCCATATCTTCAATGCCTTCCATGGTCCCGATAGCTCCTTCAACCGGAATAACGGCCTGGTTTTCCAGATACGTCGGATCCACTTCAATCCGCGACTGGATCTGAACATACAGCATCGGGAGCTCGGCATTTGGCATGAGTTCCACCGGCAACTGTTTGTAAGAGATATAACCCAACATGGTTAATCCCAAAAACAGCATACTGATGAATATTTTTCTGTTAATAATGAATTTCATTTTTTCTTTTTTTGGAACGCTGATGACACTGATTTTACAGATTATCGCAGAATTTGATTTGTGAATACTTTTCTTTTCACTTGCGGTTTTTTACCAAAGTTTAATAATAATCCTACTTCAATATCAGTCGCTTTTAAATAATTTATCAGTTGAAACTCATGTGCTTCTGTCACAGTTTCGGTTGCTTTTAACTCAAGAATCACGACATCCTCAACAATAATATCTGCATAATATTCTCCAACCACATCTCCCTGATAATTCACTTTTATTGGTTTCTGCGATTCAACTTTCAAATCCTCATTTTGCAATTCTATCAAAAGTGCGTTGTGATAAACTTTTTCCAGAAAACCATATCCCAATTCATTGTATACCTTGTAGAAGCTTTTAATTATTGCTTCAGTTAAATCAGAATATTTGTAATCTATTTGCATCTATCAGCGAGTTTCAGTTAAATCAACGTCATCTGTGTTCTAATTCTTTTTCACGAAAACACTCCTCACCCTATCCAAAACATCGTAAACACAAGGTATTACAATAAGTGTAAGCAAGGTTGATGTTACCAAACCGCCAACCACTGCCAGCGCCATTGGCGAACGCAGCGATGCACTTTCTCCAAAACCGACGGTAAGTGGCAACAGGGCTAATATGGTTGTTAAACTGGTCATAACAATTGGCCGAATACGTTGCTGCCCGGCTTGCAGAATGGCTTGTTTTCGTTCTACTCCCTCGCGGATAAGCTGATTGATACGGTCGACCAAAATTATTGAGTCGTTAACAGCAATACCTACCAACATAATCACCCCAATAATGGCCATAATGTTGAATGTTTTTCCGAGAATAAAAAAGACAAGAACACTACCCACCACAGCCAGCGGAATAGTCAACAGAATGGTAAACGGATGAATGAGCGACTCAAACTGAGAAGCCAGCACCATGTATACCAACACGATAGAAAGCAACAATGCAAAAGTAAGGTTGGTCAATGACTCCTGACGTTTTTCTTCTTCACCGGTTACCATGATACGATAATCGGGCAATAAATCAATGCTTGCTGTTTGCAATCGAATATCATTTGCCACGTGATCCAACGGAATACCATCTTCCAGTTGCGCAGTAACTTTTCCTATGCGGTTTTGATTCCTTCTGAATATTTCTTTAGGCGATACGCCGTAACTGATATCGGCAATTTCGCTTAAACGGAAAACCTGGTCGCCTGAGGTAATAATCAATGAACCAATTTCATCGATACTTTTCTCGGGAACTTTAATGGTAATATCCTGCATTTCGCCATTGCTTTCCAGTTCGCCGGCATCTTTTCCCTGCAACTGATCCTGCATTTGCGTAATTACACTGCTGATATCGATGTTATACATTCCGGCACGCATTCGGTCGACATGAATTTCAACTTCAGGCGCACCATCCTCAATCGATGTTTGAATATTGAACAGTCCGTTAACACCCTGCATCTTTTCTTTAACCTGGGTAACAACACGCTCAATTTCGTCCAATTCTACGCCACGAACCTCAACGATAACGGGTGCTTCGTCGGTTCCAAGAATCGACTGAAGTGCACTTTCCTCCTGAGAGAAACTCACTTCAAGTCCTTCGATATTAGCCGTTAACTGGTCGAGTGTTTTTACAATACTTTCGGTTGAGATGGTTGATTCAGGTTTAAGAATTACCTTTAATTCAGCCGTATTTTCACCTTCAAAAACAGCATTTTGGTCGCCCGACATACTTGACGACGGCCCGGCTTGCGCATAGATTTTATCTAAATTATCGCCCAGATAGTCCATCAAAATACCTTCAAGGTTTCTCACTGTCGATTCTGTGCGTTCCAATTCCGTACCTTCCTGCAATTTCAGGTTAACGGTAAGTTCATGCGTTTGTGTTTTTGGCATAAACTCGGTACCGATTTTAGGAATAAGCAAGGCTGCTCCACCAATTGCAACGGTCGCAATAAATATCACCAACCATTTGGCATCAATTACTTTTGATAAGAAACGGCCATACCCACCTACTCTTACCGATTTTGATTTTAAAGGAGCGGTCCTTTTTCGGTAAAAACGGTGGTACATCATCGGGATTAGAAAGATAGCTACTACCAACGACGAAAGCAGCGAAAATGCAACCGTCCAGGCCTGATCTTTAAACAACTCGCCCGAAGCACCGTGCAAATAAACTATAGGTAGGAAAACGATAATGGTGGTAAGCGTTGATGCTGTAATTGCCCCGCCAACCTCGGCAGTTCCGTTAATTGCCGCGTCTTTCACACTCATACCGTTTTCGTGGTTTCGGAATATATTCTCCAAAACCACAATAGCATTATCAACCAACATACCCGCACCTAAGGCGAGCCCTCCCAATGTCATAATATTTATGGTGAGATGGTTAAAATACATCAGGTTGAAAGTGGCAATAATAGATATTGGAATAGCAACACTTACAATCAGTGTAGTTCCAAAGCGACGAAGGAAAACAAATAAAACCACCACTGCCAGCAAAATACCCAGCAAAGCTGTATCCTGCACTTCGCCAATGGCACTGCTGATAAAGCGCCCCTGGTTGGTTACGCCAATCAATTCGTAACCGGGAAGTGCTTTTTCAATATTTACCAAAGCTTCGTTGATTTGATCAACCGCATTTACAGTATTGAATTTGGTTTCTTTGAAAATCGAGAGTCCTAAACAACGTTCGCCGTTTATGTGAACAATGTTTGTTGGTTCTTTATTGCCGATAGAAACGGCTGCAATATCTTTTAAATAAACCGGAGCCATAGAAACCCGGTTTTGACTGGTGGTTGTTTCGGTGCTGCTAACAGCTTTGTACCCCACAATCAGGTTTTCAAAATCCTCCACCGTTTGCAACATTGATACACCCTTTACAATGTATTGTGTACCCATGTCGGTGATTTGCCCACCGGAAACGTTTCGGTTAAAATTCTGGATGCGCGATGCCACATCGTCCATGGAAAGCCCCTGCGCATCGAGCCGGTAAATATCGGTTTCAATAATAATTTCACTTTCTTCCTGTCCCGACAGTTCAACTTCGGCAACACCTTCCAAACGAACCAACTCGTTTCTCACGTAGTTTTCAGCTACCTTTCGCAGCTCGTTCATGTTGGTAATTTCATTGTGCTTCAGCCCAATTATCATTACCGGGGTTGTGTTCGGATCGTGTTGAGTGATCTGAAGTTCGTCAATATCGGAATTCTGAGTAAGCGTATTCAAGGCCTTTTGCAGGTCGAGAAAAGCTTCATCCATATCTTTATTCCAGGCGTATTCTACGGTTATTTGTGCCGATCCTACCCTTGAGGAAGAAGTTACCTGCACCACGTCTGACTGGCGAATGGCAAGCGCTTCGATGTTTTCAACAAACTGTTGCTCCATTTCTTCCGGAGGGCGCTCGCCCGAAGTCACTTCCACAAAAATACGGGGTGAATTCAGATCGGGAAACAGGTCGACCCCCAATTTATCGTACGAAATGTAGCCCAGCAATAAAACGCCAAGCACCACCATTAAAACGGTAACCGGGTAATCGACAGAAAATTGCGTTAATTTTTTCATAATATGTAGTTAGAAGCACGAAGCACGAAGCTGGAAGTTCTTCACTCCCGGCTTCCAGCTTCCGACTTATTATAATATCACTTTCACTTTTGAATTATCGCGGAGTGTTTCAAAACCTTTTATAATCAAACGGTCGTTCGCGCTGAGGCCTTCAGTGACTTCAATTTCATCCTGGTTTGCGATACCTGTTGTGATACGACGATCGTTGGCAGCGCTGTTTCGCCCAACAATAAATACATACTTTCCGCGCGAACCGGTCATTATCACGTCTTTTGGGATAACAATGGCACTGTCTTTTTGTGCCGTAATAATGTTGGCTTTTATAAACATTCCCGGACGTAGTTTCAGCTCCGGATTGTCAATTTCGAGCTTACCTGCAAATGTGCGTGTTTCGTCGCTGATAATTGGCGACAACTCGGCAACATGACCGATAAGTGTATCTTCAGTAAGCGTATAGTTTGTAATCATTACTTCCTGCCCGGTGGTTACTTCCGTAATGTTTTTCTCCGGCAAATTGATCTCCACATACATTTTTTTGTAGTTCATCAGGCTAACCATACTTTCGCCGGCCGACACACGAACGCCCTGGGTGTAATAAGGCAGCGCAACGATAACTCCTGAAAAAGGAGCTACAACTTTCGTTTTTGCCAACTGTATTTCAGCACTTTCATAGCTGTTCTTCGCAGAAATCATAGATACTTCGGAATTACGCATTTCAAGCAGTGTAACACCACCTTTTTCGTATAACGATTTTTGCTTTTCGTATTCCTGTTCTGAAATCTCAAGGTTTAATTTTGTCGACTCAATATTCAGTCCATTCAGGTATTCTGCATTTTCCAGTTTTACAATAACCTGACCTTTTTCAACGCGGTCGCCCAGTTGAAATTTACGCCCCGTTTTCGGGTTGGTCTGCAAAATATAATTTCCTTCAATTTTAGAACTTAATTCGGTTTCGTCCACCGCTTTTGCGCTTCCGGTAGTACTTACAAATTGCTGAATACTTTTAAGTTTAATGTTTTCAACTGAAACAGGAACAGCTAACTCAGTTGATTCAGAACCGGTTTGGTTGTTACACGAAATGGCGGCAACAACAACGCCTAACAGGATAAGTAATTTTATATGCTTCATTTTGGTATAATTTTCAGGTTTATTATTGACCATCGGTTACGTACAACTCCTCAGGAATAATAGCTTCGTTTTTTTCGAAATCGTACAACGATTGTATTTTAAGGTTTAACAATTCAATTTTATAATTTATAAGTGCCTGACTTAGTGCAACTTTTTGCGACGAAAGCTGATTTTGATACAGGTTTAGGTCCATACCTGTAAGGTCGCCATTCTCGTAACGCTCCAGGTTGATTTCGTAGGTCAGCTGAGCATTGCGTTCATTTTGTTTTGCCAATTCAATTTGGTTCAACTGGTTTAGAATGTTACGATAAACCTGGCGAATATCAACAACAATTTGTTTTTTCTGCTCACTTAGGTTTAGCTCCTGCGATTCGATGGCTGCTTCGGCGGCAGCAATTCGTGCTTTGCGCTCACCCCAGTCGAAAATTGGAATATTGAAGCTAATTCCTACCGACGGACTTTTTGTCGGATTCTGGTAAATGTTACCCAAATCTCTGTTATCGCCGGTGATACCAAAACGCAGGTTCATATCTCCCCTGAATTCATTCTGTGCTTTGGTACGAATAAGATCAAACTGACTGGTTTCCACATCAATTTCGCGCTGACGCAATTCCATTCTCGATTCCAATCCGTTTTCAATGGCTTTGTCCAAATCAACAGGCACAGGGTTTGCACTCACATCGGCCAAAATCATTATATCTTCAAAAAGATCCATACCGAGGTACAGTTTCAGTTGATCTTTGGCATTCTCAAAAGCCACCTCATTGTTCTGCAAAGTAGATTTTGCTGTAGCCAGGTTTAACTCGGCCTGGTATTCTTCTTCTTTTGCAGCCAAACCGGCTTCAACTTTATTTTTTATAATGTCGTAACTGTTTTGTGTATTAGCCAGCTCATCTTTTGCAATCGTTAAGTTCATTTGCGACATATAAACGTTGTAGAAGAATTCGGTTACATTTCGCTCGAGATTTAAGTATTGCATGGCGTAACTGATACGTGCATTTTCAAAGTTTAATTCCAACTCCTTCAATTGCAGCTTTAACGTATTGTGCGTAAATAATGGCTGATTCAGGTTCAAATACAGGTTATTAAAAAAGACCTCACTTTCCGTGTTCGAAGAAGTAGAATTATTACTTGACCATCCAAACTCGTTGGTTAACGAGATAGTACCATCGGTTATTAATATTGGTTGAGCAACCGTAAATAAGGTACTTGTTTCGAAGTTTTCGTTGGTATACCACTCCGAGACACGGTTGTCGAAACGACGTTGTTTACTGTAGTTTACGGGATCAACCTGAAGTGAAAAACGTGACTTCAAAGCCGCACGCTGTGCCTCAAGGTTTTTCTGGTAACGTTCAAGATTTAATAACGACAGCTTCAAATCAGGGCTTCCCGTTTCGGCAATACTCAAAGCCCTTTCGAGGGTTAAGGCCTCCTGTGCCTGAACAGCAAAAGTAGCAGTTGCCAGAAAAAACAATGCAATTGCCAGTTTTCGCATAAGTTTGATTTTTGTTTTCATCTTAATTAAATTTTTTCTTCAATTGTTCCGTTCCGAATTCGCTTCTGTTATACAAAATATTGGTTCGAAACGTATGCTGATTTTTTTTATAATTCCACAATTTTTACTGCATCGGCGTATATTATTCGCAAATCAGTTTTATCTGTTAATTCAATAACCGCCTTATCCGATGAGAAATAAAATGAGCCCAAATGTACCCACCCGGTTTCGGCATTTTGCGAATCAAGGAAAGCTTCTTCCTCCCCGTCGTCGGAATGAATAATAAAGTTTAAGCTTCCTTTTTCTTCTCCGCGGTTACGGCCAAACGAACGACCTTTATAAAAATGGTAAAACACATCGTAGTAACCGGCCTGTTTTACCGGAACATTCCAACGCGCAATCTGCTCACCATTTCCGCCTTTAATATAGTAGGCCGAACGAACGTACTCGCCGTAAAACTCGTCGCTGGTTGTGGCTGTCCACGACAATGGAGGCCTCCACTGGTTTACACTCGAGTATTTTTGCTTTGTTTCTTCCTCTTTTACAATTAGTTTTTCGAGCAAACTCACCTGGTGATTTTCGGTTATCTCAAAACCCGGATCTTCGTTATCCACAATCTCTTCATTCGGAAGTTTTGTTTGAACCGGTGTTGAACTGATACGCTCTCCTTCCCACACCCTCGCTTTCAGGTCTTCTTCCACTTCGCGAAACATTTCCATATAGGTTTGCGGAACATTTTTTGATGTTAAAGAATTAAAAATCACCATACGCGGCGTACCATCAAACAGGTAGCTCATTTCTTTGGTTTGGTGGGCAGCTAACTCAATAAGTTTATCCACCGTATCTTCCGAGCCCATTCCCGGAGGGCCAAAACCACCACCGCCTCCACCTCCTGCAAGTCGGAAAGTGAGTTTTATTAAACCATCCACATCCGAGAAGTTGGTAACTTTCAGCGAGATCATGGTTTTCATGGCATCTCCCGATTTTACCTTTACTCCCTTTATAGGCGACACCAAATAGCCCGGCAAAACTTTGGCTTTAAACCAACTGTTCATCATTGGCTCCAGCTCGATACCATACCTGGCTTTAATCTCTTCGTCAAATTCCTCGAACGAAATATTCTGGTACTTGTACTTCTCCAGCACACCGCGCAGAAAATCTTCAAAATCTTCTTCGCCGGCTTCCAGTTTTATGGTTGAGAAAAGCACATCGCCTTTCAGTTTAATCACATTGTTAATAATATCGCTTTGATCAGGATCGGCAAGAATTTCCTCGAACGAATAATCCTGCAAGGCTATATTTGCCATAATATCAGGACTTTCGCCACTCATGCTACTCATAAACAGCGATCGCATATCGGTAGACTGGCTTTTTAAATAAGCCTCGAAAACCCGGTTGGTAATCGGCCATTTATCCGATTGAATATTGTTTTGGAAATTGTACAACCACGGAAAAATAAAATACGGATTTGGCAACTGCTCCATGCTCATTTCCCCTCGCGCCCATCGGCGTTCAGTTTCATTTTCTTCGGTAAATTTCTCAAGAAACTGTCCAAGCACGCGCAACTCTTTATCTTCGTCGGTCATTTCGCCGCCGCCTCCACGACCTCTCCAACGGCCCATTCGTTCTTTTTGTTTTTCAAAATCAGCTTCGCGAAACATATAGCCTTTCTCCTGAATCAGCACTTGCCCGGGCTGAATAACTTCCTGCACCGATGTCCACATACGTTGGTAAGTTTTAAACTGCGCCGGAACCTCAACCAGTGCCAACTTATCTGAATTGTACTCCAGATTATAACCACGTTTGAAATCTTCAAAACGTTCGTAAATTAATGAAGCCAGTGTATCTTTCGACTCCGGGAAAACACTAATGAAATCGTCGTGACCCTCGATGAGCCAAACTCCAAATTCAAAATCATTATGCTCCAGACTTTTATATTCGTATTTACCAATGGCCAGCGAAAGTTGTGTTAGCGGGGTTTGCGGCTCAAAATGGAATTTACCAGCCGAAACTTCTGTCATAACACCTTCCGAAACCGGTTGTAATCCTTCTTTTGTATTAACTGTTAACGAATAATCCACAAACTCGGGTTTGTACCAACTCACATCTTCGGAGCTGTAAGTAACACCAACTTTTGGATACCAGTTGGCTTCGCGGGTAAGCAACACATAATTGGGTGTTACAAACGCATAACGTTTGTCAACATTCAATACAAATTGCCCGTATTTTTCCTGTCGCAATTCTTCGTCGATGTCCAGATAGCAATAAGCTTCGTCGATTGTTCCGTTGTAGGTAAATTCAACTTTTGCGCTGTCGCCGGGCTGCAACCTAAGCTGGTCGGAAACGATAACCAGATGATCTTCGCGCAAAAATGGTGTTGTTTTTTCGTTTACTTTCAGATCAGTAATTTCCAGGCCTGCATTTAAACTAAAAATCAGTTTCGACAAAGGCTGCTGTAAATTATTTTTTAGCATCATTGCCGATTGCACACTTAACGACTCACCGTTATGATCGAGTACAATATCGTGCGAAAGCACATCTGCCAGCGGCTCGCTTACATATTGATTATTCAGTTCGACGATATCAGCACGTAAAGCTGCTGTTTTTTTGAAACTATTAATGTGATTAAAAGCCAGAAAGCCGGCACCACCAATAAATACAACACTAAAAATAAGCGAAACGTAGGTCATTGCTTCCGACTGAGGTAAACGTTTCAGCAAGAAAATGGTAAGGAAAATGAAGCCTGAACCCAATCCGAAATATATTCCACGATGGATAAGAATTACACCAAGATTACTAAATCCAATAATATCGGAACTTAACATTGGGATGTTAAACGCCATGTAATCGAAAATGTAATAATATTTTGCCTGTAAAAGGAAGAGGGTGATACCGATATAGCCAAGTATCAACACAAAAGTGATGGCCTGGTTTCGGATTACGCTCATCAGTAAAAACGACAAACCCATAATAAAAACAAGAGTTGGAATACTTATCAGCACTAAATACACGCCATAAGAAACCCAATCGATGGGAGTACCTTTTGCAAGCGAATTAAAAACAAGTGCCAGAACAACCACCGCGATGTTAAGAATCATAAACACCTGCATGTTACCCAATGTTTTTCCAATAACGTATTCGCCATTGGTCATTGAACGCATGTAAATTACTTCGGTGGTATCTAATTTTTTATCGCGTTTTAAAAAGTCGGAGGCCAAAAACACAGCAATTACAGCCTGGGCCACATTTAAAATCAGCAAATTAAAATACGGGATAGCACTCGGAATTGCACGGATAGCCCAGCTTTCACTACCTCCGCCTTCAATCACCATTCCGAAGTTTAATCCGAACAATACAAGCAAAGAGAGTATACTGAATATGCGAAAAAACCAGCTGCGAAAAAGTGTTTTTCGCTCGTATTTTGCTATTGAGAATATGTTATGTAACGAAATCATTTATCCGGTTTTAAGCGTTAGACCATTGGTTTAGTTTGTTTTCCATAAAGTGCACATAAGCGTGCTCCAGATTCGGATCCATGGCTTTTACCTGGTAACCGTCAATCTCATTGGCAACAACCTGCACCTCCCAGCCTCCATCAATCGGAATGGTAGAAATTACAGGGTATTTTTCGTTTATCTCAAGGTATTCCTGTTCGGTAGCTTCAATAAGCCAAACATGGCCTTCGGCTTCTTTTACAAGCTGCTCGGGCGATCCGGCAAATGCCAGTTTTCCCTGATTGAGTAATGCCATATTATCGCAAGTACTCGAAATATCGCCAACAATGTGTGTAGACAGGATAATAATTACATCGCGTGTACTAAGGGTTGAAAGCAGGTTACGGAACCGGATACGTTCTTCGGGGTCGAGACCGGTAGTAGGCTCATCCACAATAATAATCTTCGGATCATTTATCAGTGCCTGGGCAATTCCTAAACGGCGTTTCATACCACCTGAAAGTTTATTCGCATTTCTGTCGCGCACTTCAAACAAACCTACTTCCTCCAGCATTTGGTCCACTGCACTGCGGCGTGCTGCCCCGCTTTTCATTCCTGCCAAACGGGCAGTATAATCCAAAAACTCAGAGGTTTTTAATTTCGAGAAGAAACTAAAATCCTGGGGCAAATAACCCAACATCGAGCGAATTTCGCGGCGATGTTTCGAAAGTTCGTAATCGTTGAAATATACTTTGCCGCTTGTTGGTTTCATTAGAGTTACCAAAATGCGCATAAGGGTTGATTTCCCAGCCCCGTTTGGTCCTAAAAGGCCAAACATTCCATTTGGAATTTCAAGGTTGAGGTTATTTACAGCGTAACTGCCTCCCTTGTAGATTTTGTTTAAATTTTCTATTTTAATATGCACCTTGCAATAATATTTTAAGAGAACACTGCCTTGGACTTACAAAGCATAAAATCGTTTAATAGTGTTGGTGCACTTTTATGATTTAAATTACATCCCTCAACAGATTTCTTCAATTTTTTTATGATTACAAAAAAGAAATTGTTGCCGCCAGATGTACAACAATACCTGTAAGCTGAACTGTAAGGAAATAAAAAAGCTCTGCAAAACCTTGCAAAGCTGATACTTTTGTTCGATATATAAAGAAAGTAAGGGAGCTAACAACTACAGATTGAAAACACCATTATTTATAATTTTAGAGTATATCTATGATCTTTTATACAGTCGGTTAACACAACTTCGTAGGTACCTCTTTTTAGACGGCTAAAATCTAACCGGGTTTGAATACTCACATCTCGGCCAAGGTTCGATCCGTCAATATATTCTCCGTTTTGGTATATATTTACATACACCGGTTTATTCCAGGTATTTAAAAACGACAGATTCACCATTTTCCCTTTTACCCTGTAATAAGGCTCGTAACAAAAAGAAGCAGTACTCACTGTAATTTTCTTTCCTTCTACTTTTAATACACGATTTATACTCTGATTGCCGTAATTAATACTTACACAATACACACCATCACCCAATTCAGAAAAATCGAACATTTTTTTAAACGCTGTCTGATGTTCGGTTTCCTTATAATAAAGCAATTCTCCGTCGGAATTGGTAAGGCTCACCTGCAAAGGTGCTTCGTGAGAGAAACTATAGGCAAGCATTGCCGTATTTTCTTCCAACTGAATAACATTCATTTTTGGTAACTCGGTGGCACTTGCCGCTCCCGCAACAAAAAATGCCAGGACTATAACAGCCCAAACTTTTGTTTTCATGACTTTTCATTTAATTGTTTCTTACTTAATAGACACAAAAACAACACCTTTCGTTACGCCATTTGGCAAATTGTCGACTAACAACAGTTCAGCGTCGACCAACACAAAAAAAACCGATCTCAACAACCGGCTCCTACATTCAAATTAGGGGTAAACGAAAGAAACAGATAAAAAAAAGGCCATCAGTTAATTGCTGACAGCCTTACTTAAACCAAATACATTTTCTGACTATTTTTCTAAACTAAACGTAAATTCATTACTATAAGAACTCAGGATCACTTCGTATTTTCCATCTCTCAATGCAGAAAGATCGTATCCTGAAGCTACATTGAAATTTTTACCCAATTCTGATTTGTAAACCAAACCTTTTTCGTCATAAATATTTATGCTCAGTTTTTCCTCATCAAAATTCAGATAAGAAAGCTTTAATACATCATCGGCAAATGCAAAATAAGGATCGATTCTTAATTTTGACTCGCCCACAAAAATACCATTTGATGCTACCTCGATATCTTTAATCAAACGAGTGTCGTTTACACGAAGATCCATGGTATAATTTCCATTTTCAAGATTTTTGAAATCATAAATCTTTTGGTAAGAACTCAATGGCTTTGTTGTTTGCTTATAATAAACCAACTCACCATCTTCGGACTGAATGCTCAACTCGAACAACGATGCATTTTCATTCATAATTGTTACTACCGCCTTGTCAGCTGACAACGGAGTTACACTCATTTTCGGTTTCTCAACGGCTGTTGCAACTGCTACAATTGCAACTGCCAATACTGTAGATAATAATTTAATTGTTTTCATAACCATTCATTTTTTAGTTTAACATTGAATGACAGTACAAACATACATGTTTTACAGCATATATGCCAAACAACATGTTTAAAAAATTAATTAATTGCATTATATTTAATATTCAACTTAACATTGGACTCATTAACGCCGTCTTAACATCCTTATTTACAGGCGTTATAAAAATGTATTTCGCCGCACTACAACTTTCGTGCCATTTTATAATTAACTATATTAAATAAATTTTAGTATATCCTCAAGAAACAGTTAAGCCGACTAATTAAAACACCTTATTGTCTTTATATACAATGCACTACCACCTCCGCAAACCCCGGCACAAAAACAGCCTGCACCATCAATTTTCACCCCAAAAAGACATCAATCTCAGCAATTACCAGTCAAAATTACAGCCCCGCAACATTTCATTCACATATTCAACTACCCCTCCGAGCAACAAAACAAAAAACAAAAAAATCCGGCCCAAGACCGGATCTAAAACAAAAAAAGGCTGTCGGAAAATTCCAACAGCCCTTCTAAACCAATAACATTTTCTAATCTATTTTTCTAAACTAAACGAAAAATCATCATTCTTTGAAGTCAAAATCACTTCGTATTGACCCGCATCCAAAGCCGCAAGATCAAAACCTTTTGCAATATTAAAATCCTGACCCAATTTCGATTCGTAAACCAAACCGCTCTCATCATAAATATTCAAACTCAGATCTTCCTGGTCGAAATTCAAATAAGTAAGCTTCAAAACATTGTTTGAAAATCCGAAGTAAGGATCGATTCTCATTTTCGACTCACCCACAGTGATACCTTCTGAAGAAACTTTAATATCTTTAATCAATCGCGTATCGTTTACACGAAGATCCATTGCATAATCTCCGTCTTCAATATTTTTAAAATCAAAAATCTTCTGATAAGTAAGAGATGGACTAGATGCCTGTTTGTAATACACCAATTCTCCACCCTCAGCACGAATGCTTAACTCGAACAAAACCTCAGCACTATTAAGAATAGAAACAACTGCCCTATCTTCAGACAAAGGCACGATATCCATTTTCGGTTTCTCAACGGCTGTCGCAACTGCTACAATTGCCATCGCCATTACTGTTGTTAAAAATTTAATTGTTTTCATAACTATTTTCTTTAATTGTTTTCATTTCTAAATCACTCTGCAAACATACATGTTTTACAGCATGAATGCCGAATAACATATTAAATTAATTAAATATGTTGTGATAATTTAACATTGGAGTTAACTTGCAATTTTATAGATTTACACAATGTCTTTATTTAAAGGCTTTATGTAGATTTGACACTATGCATATCAATTATCATGCCACCTTTATCTTTGATGTGTTAAATTATTTTTAGTAATTTATGAATAAAAAGTAAAATATGCATGTTAATATCCTACAGCTTGCAGAAGGAGCGAGAGAAGCAAGAGGAACAGCGATTATCATAGATGTATTGCGGGCCTTTTCCACAGCCTGTTATGCTATTAACAAAGGTATTGAAACCATTATTCCGGTAGGAGATATAAATCTGGCCTACCAATTAAAAAAGGACAACCCCGATTACCTTTTAACAGGCGAACGACACGAACGAAAACCGGAAGGATTTGATTTTGGGAATTCGCCAACACATATTAACGATGCAGCCATTACGGCCAAAACAATGGTTCAAACCACAAGTTCGGGCACCCAGGGAATAACAAGCGCCATAAATGCCGACGAAATAATTACAGGTAGTTTTGTTAATGCAGGTGCCATTATTAATTATATCCAAAACATCAATCCTGAAGAGGTTTCGCTGGTTTGCATGGGTTTTGCCTGCCAATACCCCACGGCCGAAGATACACTGTGTGCCGAATACATAAAAAATGAACTGGAAGGACAGCCAAACGATTTTGCCGCCATGGTACAAAAGATTAAAGAAACCGATGGTGCCCGCTTTTTCGATCCGGCTACTGAAAGCTGGTCGCCCGAAAGCGATTTTCACCTGTGTATGGATTTAAACCGTTTTGATTTTATACTGAAAGTTGAAAAGGTGGGTGATTTAAATTATCTTCGAAAGCTCAAAATTTAACCTGTTTTATCTATATAAAATAAGGTACAACAAAAGCCTTGTAACAATGCAACAATACAATTTCGACGAAATAGTCCCGCGCAAAGGAACCAATTGTTTAAAACACGATGCCCTCGAACGTTTTTTTAATTCGGCCGATGCCCTACCGCTTTGGGTCGCCGATATGGATTTTAAAACACCCGATTTTATTGTTAATGCAATAAAAGAGCGTGCCGAACATGAGATTTATGGTTACACTTTCCGTTCCGACTCGTATTATGAAGCAGTTATAAACTGGATGAGCCGACGTCATCAGTGGGATATCAAAAAAGAATGGATTTCATTTAGCCCGGGGGTTGTGGCAGGATTGACATACGCGATAGAAAGTTTTTCGAAACCTGGCGATGGTGTTATCGTTCAGCCACCGGTGTATTTCCCGTTTTTCGACAGTGTAAAAGGTACTAACCGTAAAATGATCCAAAACCCGCTAAAAAAGGAGAATGGCCGCTATACTTTTGATCTGGAAGATTTAAAATCGAAGATCGACGAAAATACCAAACTGCTGCTGCTTTGCAATCCGCAAAATCCGGGAGGCATGGTTTGGACACGTGAGGAGTTGATTGCATTAACTGATATTTGCCTGGAGAATAACATCATGATTATTTCGGATGAAATTCATTCCGATTTAATATACAAAGGTCATAAGCACATTCCATTGGCAAGCATTTCTGAAGAAGTGGCACAGAACTGTATGGTGAGTATGGCGCCAAGCAAAACGTTTAATGTTGCAGGGCTCACCTCATCGCTGGTGATTATTCCGAACAAAAGAAAACTGGCGGCTTATGAACGCACCATTGGCGTTGGGCATTTACACATGGGAAATATTTTTGGGGCAGTTGCGCTTGAAGCTGCATATACGCATGGCGACGAGTGGCTGGAACAATTGCTGGATTACCTGTGGGGGAATTACCAGTTGCTTGAAAGCTTCATACAGGAAAAGCTGCCCCGTGTTAAAGTAATGAAACCGGAAGCTACTTACCTCATCTGGATGGATTTTTCGGATTACGGTATGAAAAACGATGAGCTGGCAAAATTCACCGTTGAAAAAGCGGGTGTAGCGCTGAACGATGGTGGCCGTTTTGGAATTGGTGGCGACGGCTGGTTGCGTCTTAACATCGGTTGCCCAAGAAGTGTTTTGCTGGAAGCGCTTGAGCGTCTGGAAAAAGCTTTTGCGTAAGCTATTTTGCACCGTCTTTCAAGGCGGAGAAACAGAATTCACCTTATCTGGTAGATTTTTAAGGATTTTTGTAGAATTGAATTTACAAAAATCCTTAAAAATCAATAACACTCATACCGCCTTCATACACCGCTCTAAAGAACGGTGCAAAAACACAATTAACGGTGATCATATTCCAAATTAAACTCATTTAATTTTTTTGGGATTTTTTTTAACAAAGTCGCCCCAGTTTTTATACTCTTTCGACTTTTGCGGTTTATTCATTTGTATAAAATGACAAATGGCTACAGCCACGGCATCGGTTTCGTCGAGTACTTTATCCATATCCTTCAGGTCGTAAACTTTTTGCAGGAAATAAGCCACTTGCTCTTTCGAAGCACGGCCCATCCCGGTAATGGCTTGTTTTACCAGCAAAGGTGCATATTCGTGAATCGGCACATCGTGCACCAGTGCTGCGGCCATCAGCACACCTTGTCCGCGGCCCAGCTTTAACATCGACTGCACGTTTTTACCATAAAAAGGTGCTTCAATGGCCATAACATCCGGTTTGTATTCTTTTACCAAATGCAGCGCCCGCTCATGCAGGTATTTCAATCGCATATAATGGTCGGAATACCTTTTCGGCGTAATGTTTCCCATGTGCAAAATAACCGGCTTTTTATCTCTTACCTCTACCAAACCATAGCCGGTTACTGTTGTTCCGGGATCGATGCCCAATATGCGAAGCGGTTTATCCATTGGCTGAAAATAGTAATTTGTTATTAGCTGCTGAAATTTATGTCCGTTTAGTTTTTTTGGGCCAGCTTTTGTTTTCTCAGGCTCTTTCTGTCAAGCTGCTGAACCAGTACTCCCGATACTATAAAAATCAAACCAACAAACGTGGTGAAATAAATCGTCTCTTTTAAAATAAGATGAATAAAAACCAGCGACAGGAAGGGTGCAAAAAACACCAGGTTACCAATTTTTGCATTGCTGCTGGTCAGGTTCATAGCTTTTAACCACAATACGTAAGTGATTCCCACCTCAAAAATTCCGGAGTAAATGGTAGCGAAAAATGCTTCGTTCCAATGTACTTTAAATGAGGAGAACAACGCAACAACCGGAGTCAGGTAGATAAGTCCGATAGCAAAATTGAGAAAGAGTTTCACAACCTGATCGCGTGTGTCTTTTACATTGAATATCCAGTATAACGACCACAATATTGAGCTTCCAACCGCCAGCACAACGCCCAACGGATTGGTATTGCGAAATCCATCGAAACCTCCCTGCGATGAGATAAAAAATACCCCAACAAAGCTAATAAGCAGCGCCATAAAACTTATCCAGCTGATCTTTTGTTTTAGCATGGGCACCGAAAGCAGCGCCAGCGTTATGGGCCAGATCATATTCAGCGGTTGTGCCACCTGCGCCGGAAGTAAGGAATAGGCTTTAAATAAAACCAGGTAATAAAGCAGCGGATTAAAAGCCCCCATCAGCAGCGAATACAACCATTCGCGTTTGGTCTGCTTAAATATTAAATGTGTTTTTCGCTGTGCTACCAACACAAAAAACAGCAGCACCACCGTTACTGCCGACACATAAAATATAAGTTGAATAAAATCGTACTCGCGCAGCGCCAGTTTAAACGATGTGGCCACGGTTGACCAAAATAACACGGCCAATCCGGCGTATAAGTATGTTTTTACGGTTTGCGACATAAGCTGGTAAAATCTGTACGCCAAAGTACGAAAAGAAATTGAATGGTTTTTTGTTTAATGTAATACCGATAAACGGGAAATCGACAATCTGTTACCTGGTGTTACGATAACATTCCGCAGCTAGCACCCTTTTGAGCGATGTAGAAATTGCATTCGGGAAAACACCTAATTTGAGTATATTTATTATATAACAAAACACTGGATTCCCCAATATCATATAAATGGCTAATCTTAAGTAAAAAACAAGTTGCCGAACACTACGCCCCTGTTTCTGGCTATTATAGACATACTTAAGGTTGAAAATAATTCTTTCAAAATAGAAATATTTTTTTACTTTTAGTTGACCAATCGACCCTTTAGAGTAATTGATCAGGTTGGGTTAAAAAACCATAGCTATGTACCTAAAAAAAGAATTATATGACCTGATTAAATCAAATGAGAAAATTTTTGATTTTATACAGGAAGGTGCCCTCGATGGATTATGGTATTGGGATTTGGAAAATCCTGAGAACGAATGGATGAATCGTAAGTTCTGGGAAGTGCTGGGTTACGATCCCAAAATAATGCCGCACAAAGCAAGTGCGTGGCAGAGTATTATCAATGCCGACGATTTGAAACGGGCAATTGAAAACTTCAACAGGCATGTGGCTGATCCTGCTATTCCGTATGACCAGGAAGTCCGCTACAAGCACAAAAATGGCTCTACCGTTTGGATCCGTTGCCGGGGAATAGCTATTCGAAATGATAAAGGGGAAGCAATTCGAATGTTGGGAGCTCATCAGGATATAACCTCTCTGAAACAAACAGAAGAAAAACTGCGGAAAGAAGAGAAGGAGCTAAAACAAAGTGAAGAACGATACCGTTTTATCACTGAAAATACAAGTGATGTTATTGTTTATCAATCACCCGATGGAGGACTCAACTATATTTCTCCCAATATTGAAGAACTTACAGGCTATACTCCAGAAGAGTATGCCAAATTCGAATCTTTGGAGAATGTAGTTCCACGCGATCATGCCATTCTGGAGCAAGCTATTGAAAAGTTTAACAATGGTGCAAAAGCACTCTCTCTTGAATACCGTTTGTATCATAAAACCGGAAAGGAAATTTGGGTGCAAACCCGGATTAAGGCTATTCGCGATGAAAAAGGACAACTGGTTTCTTTGTTATCAAGTACCAACGATATAACACACCAAAAACAGCTTCAAATTAAACTCGCCGAAAGTGAGGCAAAATATAAGGCCATGTACAACAATGCCCCTTTGGCATTTCAATCGCTCAATAGTACTGGTCATATTCTTGAAGTAAACCCACAGTGGTTAAAGATACTCGCCTACACACGAGAGGAAGTCATTGATAAATGGTTTGGCGATTTTTTACACCCGGATTATGTTCAGCATTTTAGAGAAAATTTTCCACGTTTTAAAAAACAAGGATATATTTCAGATGTACAGTTTAGGATGGTCAAAAAAGGTGGCGACTATATTTATGTATCCTTTGAAGGCTGTATAGGTTATACTCCCGAAGGTAAGTTTAAACAAACCTACTGCACCTTTAAAGATATCACACGAGAGAAGGAAGCTGAAATAAAGCTAAAAGAAAGCGAAGCACACTACAAGCAACTGGTTGAAACCGCTTCAGATGCCATCTACCTGATTAACGAAGACGGGGTAATTATCGAGACGAATCACCAGGCTACCTTAATGTTGGAAAAAAGCAGAGATGAGATAGTTGGACAAACGGTAGATATTATCGATCCTAATTTCCCTGTTGAATCGTTTTTAAACCTTTGGGAAAAGATACCTTCTTACGAACAGCATATTTTCGAAACAAGTCATACTGATAAATCAGGTGCAAATATTCCCATCGAGGTAAGTGGACAAAAATTTAAAGTTGGAGAAAAAACGTTTTATTATGGAATTGCACGCGATATTAGCGATAGAAAAGAGGCACAACAAAATATAAAGAACAACTTAAATTTGCTGAACAGTTTTATCAACAACTTCCCTGATGCTGCATGGACGAAAGACAAGGAAGGACGCCTAACTTTAGCAAATCAATTTTTTAAAGACAATACACCTGGAAGTGATGATGTAATTGGAAAGACCGTATTTGATTACTTTCCAGAGGAAATTGCAGAAGAATGCTGGGTATCAGAACAAGACGTGATTCTGAATGATAAAACGATACAAGTTGAAGAACAGGTATTGAACCCCGAAGGTATGCGCAATAAAATCTTAACCAAGTTTCCTTTGCACAATGCCGAAGGTGAAGTAACTGGTGTGGGAGCAGTAGCATATGATATTACCGAACAAAAGAAAGCCGAATCAGAGTTGATAAGAGCCAAAGAGAAAGCTGAAGAAAGTGATCGCCTCAAATCGGCTTTCCTTGCAAATATGAGCCACGAAATACGTACACCTATGAACGGGATTCTGGGATTTGCCGATTTGCTAAAAAAGCCTAACCTTACTGGTAGCGAGCAACAGGAATACATCGAAATTATCGATAAAAGTGGCAAGCGCATGCTGAATATCATTAACGATATTATCGATATTTCGAAAATTGAAGCAGGCTTAATGAAATTGGTGACGGATGAGACAAATATTAACGAGCAAATCGAATATACGTGTGCATTTTTTAAACCCGAAGTGGAAGCAAAAGGAATAAAACTTCTGTACACTATTCCGCTGCCGGCAAGGGAGGCAAACATTATAACCGATCGCGAAAAAGTGTATGCTATTCTAACCAACCTGGTAAAAAATGCCATTAAATACACCGAAAAAGGATCAATAGAATTGGGGTACAGTTTAAAACAGGAAAATCAAAGAGACGAACTGGAGTTTTATGTAAAAGATACCGGAATTGGCATTCCGAAGCACCGAGAAAAAGCAGTATTCGAGCGTTTTATTCAAGCCGACATTGAAGATAAAATGGCAAAACAGGGAGCAGGTTTAGGTCTGGCTATCACCAAATCGTATGTGGAAATGCTAGGTGGTAAAATCTGGATTGAGAGTGAAAAAGACAAAGGTTCAACTTTCTACTTTACCCTGCCATACAATGTCAAATCAGTTCAGAAAAACAAGGCCGACCAGCATCAGTCTCCCCGGAAAGACACAACGGTTAG
This sequence comes from uncultured Draconibacterium sp., assembly GCF_963675065.1. Taxonomy (NCBI): domain Bacteria; kingdom Pseudomonadati; phylum Bacteroidota; class Bacteroidia; order Marinilabiliales; family Prolixibacteraceae; genus Draconibacterium; species uncultured Draconibacterium sp. The sequence goes on from NZ_OY775905.1 coordinate 1,111,315, forward strand.
AAAATTAAAAATACTGATTGCCGAAGACGACAAAGTATCGGAGATGTTGCTTGAGGAAACAATAAAGTTGTACGGTAACGAACTATTAAAAGCCAGAACGGGTATTGAAGCCGTTCAGATTTGCCGCAATACTCCTGATATTGACCTTGTATTAATGGATGTTCGAATGCCCGAAATGGATGGATACAAGGCAACAAGGCATATTCGTGAATTTAATAAAGAGCTAATAATTATTGCTCAAACGGCCTACGGATTACCCGGCGACAGGGAACAAGCTATAGAAAACGGGTGCAATGATTATATTGCAAAACCAATTCAACAAGAGGAAATGCATGAACTAATACTAAAGTATTTTGGTAACAGGCGGTAAAGCGATGGCAAAAAATATTATTGGTTAAAATCTGATTATAGAAATCGTTTCCAAAGCTTATTAAGACAGTATAAATACGAACGCTCTCTTAAATTTGCTCCAAAAATCTACACCAATTGTTATCCTAAAACTCCGAACCTTCAATAGCCCGCTCAAACAACCCTTCTTTATTTTCCGGTTCTTTATCAGGATACACTTTTCGTAGTTCCCGGTATTTCTCGCGCGATTCTTCGGTAAACACACTTCCCGGGTAACTGGTCAGCATTTGTTTGTACAAATCTTTAGCTTTTTCTGGCTGCCCCAGGTGATAGTTGTTAATTTCGGCCAGCAGGTATAAAGCATCATCACCCAGCAGGTCGTAACTAAAATCGGTAACAATGGTTTGCAGGTACTCGGCAGCCAGTGCGTAATTTTTATTATCCACCTCAATTTTTGCTTTGCGAAACAGGATATTATCCACCAGCGAATGATAGGGATATGTTTCTGCTAAACTATCGAGGATTGTCATCGCTTCGCCGGATCTGTTCTGAAAAAACAACAAATCGGCACTCGAAAACATTTGCAGCGGAACGGCAGTGGTATCCAGGTTTAGATTATTACCAATCAACATCGATAACTCCATGGCATCGTTTGCCGTTAGTTTCGAAGTGCTGGCTTTTAACACATCCAACTGCGCTTTTGCCCAACTGAAATTCCCCATGTAATAACCCAATTTTGCCTTTTTTAATTTCACCTCGTCGCCCAGCGTATTCTTTTTGTTGGCATCAATTACCTGCGAATAAATCAGCATCGCTTCCCACGGATCGCCGGCATATACGTAAATATCGGCCATTTCTGCTTTTAATAGCCCCAGTTGTTCGGGTTTTAGTTGCGGTACTTTCTCCCCTTCCTCCAACACCGAAATTGCTTTTTCTGTATCGTTCAGGTAAAAAGCCAGCAAATGGGCATACTCGCGCACCAAATTTAAAGTAGCCGGCCCAATGCTCAGGTATATCAATCCGTTTTCAAAATCAGTGGCCAAAGCTTGTCCCTTCTCCAAATCAATGTCCTCCTCGTTAGTATACCCCATATATTTTGCATGAATATTCCGGGCAAAAGCCTGTGGGAAATATGGTGTTTCCTCTCCTTTGTCCATTATATATTCGTAGGCTTTTTGTGCCTGTGCATACTCCTTGTTTCGTAACGCCAGGTCGCCCAATTGCGCAATTTGACCATCTTCTGCTCCGGTTCTTTTATCCAAAGCAATGCTCTGGCGCAGTGCACTCGAGAATTTCTTTTCCTGCAGAAAAAACCAGATCAGCAAACGATTGTAGCCAATTACATTGGGCTCGGACTGAATCCGTTTTAGCACCTGCCCGCGAAACTGGTCGCGCAAACCATCATCTATATCCAGCCGCATGGCCGACGATAAACTGCTTTGCACCCGCGCCAGATGTTTTTCATCTTCGCGCAACAGGTTCAAATACTCCTCCATCATATTGGTATAATTACGCAAATACAGGTATGACCGTGCTAATTCGTAGTTAAACGACTCTTCGGGCAAAGCAGCCCTTCCTTTTAAATAGGTATCGCGCGCCAAACCGTACTCACCCCACCCCAAAAACGAGTTGGCAGTGATTAAATAAGCTCCGCGATTGGCTGGTATTTTATCGATAGCCTCACGAAACATCGCATCGGCTTCTTCATTGCGGTTTTGTTGTTTATAAACCTGTCCCAAATGCACATAATATTCCGGGCGCGGCGTTTTTTGCTTTTTTATCTCACCCTGAATTTCTGTCTCGGCCTCATCAAACTGTTTTAAGCTGATCAGACTGTTTATGTAATACCTGAAATACGTGCTGTTACGGGTTAGCTGATGCACCTCTTTTAATAAAGGCGCTGCTTTTTCAAAGTCCTTCGCATTATAATAGCGAATAGCCAGACTCGATTTGGTTTGAACCTCGGAGCGCTTCTGCTGGGCAAATCCGGAATTCAATCCCGAAATTAATAGTAATAGTATGAATATATATCTCATTGTTTTCTGCGAGTTGTACAAAAATAACACAGTTGTTCGAACTATACTTTTTTTAAGAACAATTTTGAGAGTTAGGAGTTTAATCAATTTTAGTTTGGTTTTAAACTTTTACATTTGCACAAAATAAATTTGTTATGGCACATGAGTTGAATGGCAGAGAACGCCTGCCAAAGTGGATGAAGATGAAAATGCCGAAGGGGGAAAGCTATTCGAAGGTAAAAAACCTGGTGAATAAACATGGTTTGCATACCATTTGCACCAGCGGAAACTGCCCGAATATTGGTGAATGCTGGAACAGAGGAACAGCAACATTTATGATACTGGGCAACATCTGTACCCGAAAGTGTAAATTCTGTGCCGTACCCAATGGGATGCCGCTTGCTCCCGATTTGGAAGAGCCGAAAAAACTGGCCGAATCGGTACGCATTATGGGAGTAAAACACTGTGTTATTACTTCAGTTGACCGCGACGACCTTGAAGATCAGGGTGCCGGAATCTGGGCCGAAACCATTCGCGAAGTAAAACGCGTGAACCCGGAAACAAAGATTGAAGTATTGATTCCTGATTTCCGTGGAAAAATGGAATTAGTACAACAGGTGATTGATGCCGGTCCTGATGTGATATCGCATAACCTTGAAACCACTGAAGAACGAACTCCGTTTATACGTTTTGCTGCAAAATACCGCCGCAGTCTGGATGTAATTAAATATGTTGCCGACAATTTCGGACGGGCAAAATCGGGCATTATGCTTGGTTTGGGCGAAACACACGAAGATGTGCTAAAAACAATGGACGATCTGCTGGAAGCCGGTTGTAAAGTAATGACAATTGGGCAATACCTGGCGCCAACGACAAAACATATGCCTGTGGTTGAATACATTGAACCGGAGAAATTTGTGGAATACCGCAACATTGGCATCCGCAAAGGTTTTAAATTTGTTGAAAGCTCGCCATTGGTGCGCAGTTCGTATAGGGCCGAAGAACATGTAAAAGCATAAGAAAAGTGATCAGTATTCAGTCGTAGTTTACAGTTTTACAATTAGACTATAAAACAATTTAGCAATTATAAAGTAAATGGGCAACTGAGTTAGTGAGGTTGAAAAAACTCGTAACTCGCGGCTAGTAGCTCATAGCTAAAAACAAAAACATGGCACATTTTAATTACGTCGATCTTGGAATAAAAGAATATAAAGCATGCTGGGATTACCAGGAAGAGCGCCTTCAGGAACTCACCACAAAAAAACGAAGCACCGGAAAACCTACTGCCGACAATCATTTTATTTTGGTGGAACACCCACATGTTTATACACTGGGTAAAAGCGGCGACGAAGCCAATATGATGGCCAATGCCGATTTTTTGAAAAAAATTGAAGCTACGTATTTCAAGATAAACCGTGGTGGCGATATTACCTATCACGGACCGGGCCAGTTGGTTGGTTACCCGATTATCGACCTGGAGCATTATAAAATTGGCGTGCGCGAATACATTGAGAGAATGGAAGATGCCATTATTGCAACAGTTGCTGAATATGGACTGGAAGCCGGAAGAAAAGAAGGTGCCACCGGCGTGTGGCTGCAACCTGATCATAAAGTGCGTGCACGAAAAATCTGTGCCATCGGCGTACGCGTTAGCCGCTATGTTACCATGCACGGTTTTGCGCTTAACGTAAACACCGACATGCGTTACTACAATTACATCAACCCTTGTGGTTTTGCTTCATCTGCAGTTACTTCCATTCAGCAAGAGCTGGGTAGAGAAATTTCAATGGAAGAAGTCAAAGAGATCGCAAAGAAAAAATTCAACGACGCTTATTGAGCCTATACGTCATTGGCTGATTAAATGAGACTTGATGCTGGATACCCGATCCATATAGCTTTTTTCAAATGTAGAATAGTCAATGCAAAATTTTCAACAAAGCGAACGCCTTAATATTGAGCATTGATCATTCGGGATTAAAACGCGAAAGCAGGATTCGTTTGGCAGCCGATAGCACACGAAAATAGAAACTTACGTAAGCGTGGGGGCTGTAACTACCGGAACAATTAATTCCCGGTCGTTCCGTTAACATGCTTGAGTACTAATTGCTCGATTGCTCTTTTGTCAAAAGGTTTCAGTAAATAGTCGACGATCTCGCCGTTATCCAGGGCATCCAAAATCTCCGGGCTTTGCTGATAGCCCGACAGTATGCTGCAGGGAGTATGTGCACATACATTTCTAATTTTCCGGATAAACTCCAGTCCATTCATGGCAGGCATTCTCATATCGGAAATTACAAATTTTATGTCCGGATCGCTGGAGAATATTTCCATGCCTTTATCGCCGCTATCGGCAGTTAACACCTCAAAAACTTTCGAGAATGTTAAACGAAAAACGGTGATATTCAATTCTTCATCGTCCACATAAAGAATTTTGGGTTTGTCATTCATATTTCATTCCTTTTTGTGATAACATAACCGTTAAGGTTGTTCCTTTGTTTACTTCCGGCTCAAATTCGAGGCTTCCTCATGTTCTTTAATAATGCCAAAGACAATTGAAAGTCCTAAACCGGGTCCTATCCATAAAACTTTAGCGGTATAAAACGGGTTGAAGATTTTATGTATGGCGTCATTTCCTATCCGCTTACCTGAGTCAGTTATTGTAATGATTAAATGATTGTTGTTTATATCCAAATTTTTCCGAATTGTATTATTGAGAAATTAAGATGAAGGCTGAGTTATAATCTGCACAAGCGAAAGAAGTCGCTTTTAGTGCTATTTATTTTGACAAATAATCTCCATCATATTTTGAGGCTTATGCAAGGGCGCAAATCCAAATTGTTTGTACAATCCGTGTGCATCGTCGGTTCCCAGTCCCCAACGTCGAAGCCCCTGCAAATGGTTATGTGTCATTATGGCTTCCATTAATTTTTTTCCGTATCCCTTCCCCTGGTATTCCGGAAGGATAAAAACATCGAGTAGCCAGGCAAAAACCGCATAATCGGTAATTACCCGTGCAAATCCAACCTGTCTGTCTTCGATGTATACGCCAAAACACAGCGAATTTTCGATGGAATGCTGCACGGTTTCCAATGTACGCCCTTTAGCCCAATAGGATTCGTTCGACAAATAATTATGAATAACCTTGATATCGAGTCTTTTCTTATCAGTTGAAATTTCTATCATCGTTTTCTGTTTGACGAAAGTTAAAACCCCATCAGCTGCTTTACCTTTTCAGCATTCTCTTGAGTGGTTAGCATCTCCAGCAACAAAAAAGCCACACCCGCCGCAGTGGAAGGATTCCACGAGGTGATCATATTATCGTCGATAACAATGGGCTGATCAAGTACATTTACTCCAAAATTTTTCAGTGCCTCTCGCCTGACGTCACTTCTGTATGTTGTTCCGTTTTTACCTTTTAAAATACCACTCTTGCCAAGGGGCAAAGCACCCGCACAAATTGATGCAATAATTTTATCGTTTGCCCGAAATTCCCGAATCATATGGAGAAACTTATCGCTGTATGCATCCTTGTAAAAATCGTACACTTCAAATCCTCCGGGAATTGCCAGCGCGTCAAATTCGCTTACATCTACCTCGTCGATCAGATAATCGGCAATCAGTATATGATCGAAAGCACTTTTTATTTCTTTGGTAGCTCCACAAACATACAGTTTTGTTGAACAGTCGCCTTCTTCCATGTTCCAGCCCATTACATCGATAAATACACTTGCTTCAAAAAATTCGAATCCGTTGGCTAATAACAGTAATACTTTTTTCATTTTGGCTTATAATCTTGGTATGAGTTGAATTATAATAAATAATGCTTTTCAATCCGTGGGAGGCTATCTCTCGCTTCTATTCTTGCAGGCTCAACGGGATATACTGCGAATTTAACAAAAAAACAGGCAATACATTTTGAGGATCGGGCAAAAAAGAGGCTGAATTTATAAAACAAATTCAGCCCCTGACTCTGGTTTTGCCTTTCGGCCTTATATCGTTTCAACTAAAACTCAAACACCGGTTTCCCGTCAGCATCAAACTTAACTTCCATCGCCCGTGCATGACGGTTAGGGTCGTACAACGGATCTTCAATAATCTCATCAAGCGGGCGTTTATCGCTTTCAGGAACAACTGCCGGATCGCCAACAGCTTTCTCGTAATCGCGGGCATGATAAATACACAATGGCGTCACATCATCTTCAGCCACGGTAAAACAGTTGTGTCCCGGACCATATATTTTCTTTTCGTAATCGGTTTCGAGTACCGGATATCTTGATTTTTTCCACGAATTCCGATCCAACAGATCGGCATTCTCATCGGCTTCCATCAACCCCATACAATAACAGGCGCCGGTGGCACTTGCCGAGAACGTGATGTAAATTTTGCCCTTGTTCTTAATCACCGCCGGTCCTTCGTTTACCCAGAAATCAACACGTTCCCAATCGTAATCGGGCGTGGTAAGCATAAACTGCACGGTTTTTAATTTGATGGGCGATTCCATTTCGGCCAAATATAAATTGGAAGCAGCAAACTGCCCACCGGTTTTTTCGGCCCAACAGAAATAGCGTTTGCCCTTATTCTCAAAAATGGTAGGATCCAGGGAAAAGTCGATGAATGATTTCTCATCGCCATCAGCGGCCCGCATCATTCCCAGTTCAATCCACTCATCTTTTAACGGATCCTGGCCTTTACATTCCAACACATAAGGACGTAATGCCCAAATGTCTTCTTCTTCGCTGGCAGCAAAATAGATGTACCATTTTCCATCGAGGTAATGAATTTCAGGAGCCCAGATATGACGGCTCATGGGACCGGTTTTGTGTTTAAACCATACATCAAATGTATCGGCATTTTTTAAGCCGGCTATAGTTTTTGATTTCCGGAGCTCAATACGATCATAGGTAGGTACCGAACCGGTGAAATAATAATAACCATCAGTATGTTTGTGCACAAAAGGATCGGCACGCTGCTCAACCAATGGCGCATTTTTTCCTGTAGTATCCATCTTAAATATGAATTTTTGCTTTTATTGTTGCGTAAAATTTGTCGGTGATTTTGTATCGATAAATCAACATTCCGTTAATTACATGAAAAACACCCGGAATTAAAGTCAGCATAAGTGCCAGTCCGGTTAATGCTGTTTTTGTTTGTATCTCGTCAGGTATATATCCAAACGCATCGAGCAATAAACCAACCACTGCTCCGGCAACACCCATACCTGCTTTCTGAGCAAAGGAAATACCTCCGAATGCCAGTCCTGATACACGTTTCCCTGTTTCGGCATGTCCGTGGTCTACGGCTTCGGCAATGGCCGACCAGAATACTGGAGCATGAACATCAACCACTACTGAAAGGATAAAATACAGGACGTAAGCCAGGATCACGCTGTCGGGTTTTGGCTGAACTAAAACGAACATCAATACACTTAATACTCCCACTCCCAACTGCGACATCCAGAACAGTTTTACCTTACAAAAACGTTTGGTTATAAACGTTGATAATGGCATGGCCAAAATAGCTCCGGCTACGCCTGTTGCCATAAAAGTCGACTGCATACCGGCATCGCCTCCCAGGTAATATTTGGCGTAAAAAATAGCAACCGAACTACGAATTACATATCCGGTAGTTCCCGACAGACACGAGCCCCACAAAATCAACCATTGCTTGTTTTTTATAAGCAAGCGAAACTGTTCAAGCAGCGATTTTTTATCTACAACATGCTCAATACGTTCTTTGGTGGTGAAATAACTAAACAGAAAAAGTAAGGTTCCCATTAGCGCCATTAATCCCATGGCCAGCTGGTAACCTCTTCCCATATCGTCCTTCCCTAATTTTTCTGCCAGAATAGGAACCACAATCGACACCATAAATGCGGCAACTTTAGCAAAGAAAAGGCGGTAACCGTTTGCCGATAAACGCTCCTGTGGATCGTTGGTTAATACACCGATCAGCGAAATATATGGAATGGTAACCGATGTAAACATCAGCGTTACAAAAATGTAAGTAATGTATGCGTAAATCAGTTTACCGGCATAATCGAAATCCGGAGTGGTGAAGGTTAAAAACACCGAGATGCCGAAAGGAACCGAAAGGAACAAAAAGTAAGGTCGAAAACGGCCTCCTTTAAATTTATATTTATCGGTGATCAGCCCCATTAGAGGATCGCTGATCGCGTCGATCAGCCGAACCAGTAGGAACATAAGGGCAACATCTTTGGGTTTTATTCCGAAAATATCAGTATAAAAATACGTAATGATCAAGAACATGGATGATATAACCACGTTTACGGCAGCATCTCCCGATCCGTAGCCGATTTTTTCCAGTAAGGTTAGCTTTTGAGCTTTAGTGTTCATTGATTTAAATTAAAGTTTGATCTACTATTGTTTTTGAGCCATTGCAATCTATCCACGCGGCATAAGGTTTCTTTATGGATATTTTTGCCCGATGCAAATATAGATGCTACTGCGAAAATCAGGTGGAGTTTTGAATATATGAGGTGGACAGATCGCACTATCAACAAGTAAAACAGGCCTTTTGGATAACTTATCTAATTCTCTTTAACACTTCTGAATCGAAAAGCTTTCATTATTTTTGTTGCAAACATCATTCATGAAACAACTGCTTATTTCTATCGCCGTTCTCACCCTTTTTGCAGCTTGCACACCAAAGGCACAGACTCCAAAGGTATATCTGTTTTCGTATTTTAAAGACAATGGACAAGATGGACTGCACCTTGCTTATAGTAAAGATGGGTATCATTTTTGGGCCTTGAACAACGATTCCTCCATTCTTGCACCACAAGTTGCCAACGACAAATTAATGCGCGATCCGTGTATTATTCAGGGGCCGGATAATCGTTTTCATATGGTGTGGACAGTAAGTTGGAACGACAGAGGAATTGGTTATGCGTGGTCGGAAGATTTAATCAACTGGTCGGAGCAACAATTTGTACCGGTGATGCAACACGAGCCAACCGCCAAAAACTGTTGGGCTCCGGAAATTATTTATGATGACGATAAGAAGCAATACATGATTTACTGGGCCACCACAATTCCCGGACGATTTGAAGCCGGCGAAACACAGGGCGACAGCGAATATAACCACCGTATGTATTACACCACCACAAAAGATTTTGAGGCATTTACACCCACAAAACTTTTGTACGACGAAGGCTTTAATGTAATTGATGCCGTTATAAAAAAAATAAACGGTGAGTACCTGATGTTTCTGAAAGATGAAACCCGTTATCCACCCAAAAAACATATTCGCATTGCCAAAAGCACTTCGCTTTATGGAGGCTATAAACTCGCTTCTGAAGCCATCTCGCCCGATTGGGTAGAAGGACCAACTGTAGCACAAGTAAACGATGCGTGGGTTTTGTATTACGACGAATACACCCGCCACCACATGGGAGCCATGCGATCGGCCGATTTAATCAACTGGGAAGTAATAAACGACAGCATCAGTTTTCCGGAAGGAACTCGCCACGGCACTATTTTTAACGTAGACGAATCGGTTTTGAACGGTTTACTAAATGCTTTTAAAGCAACGAATTAATTATTTCGTTGCTTTATTGCTCATCTCAAAAACTAAATCGCCTCCTTCAATTAAATCGAAGTGTGAGATTTTTGTGCCATCAATTTCAGTCCCGTTTAAGGTAACTTTACTAACATACACATTCTCTTCACTTTGATTATTGGCAGTTATAGTTAGCTGATTTCCATTTTCAAAAGAAACGACTGCTTTTTTCACCGAAGGACTTCCCAACTCGTAGTATTCGGATCCTGGTGCCAGCGGATAAAAACCCAAACTGTTAAAAATGTACCAGGCACTCATTTGCCCGGCATCATCATTGCCGCACAAGCTGTTTACTTCAGCTCCGTACATGGTTTTCATAATCATGCGCACACGGCTTTGTGTTTTGTAAGGTTCGCCAGTATAATTATACAAAAACGGAATGTGATGTCCCGGTTCGTTGCCGTGTACATAATTCCCGATCATTCCGTCGCGGGTAATATCTTCGTTCTTTTCAATGTATTTATCATCCAGTTCCATGGTAAATAACGAATCGAGCATTCCCGACAAACGTTTTTTACCGCCCATGATTTCAACCATATCTTCCACCTGGTGCGGAACATACAATCCGTAATTCCAGGCATTACCTTCAATAAATCCCTGGCCATGTGTATCCAGCGGATCAAATTCCTTGCGGAACTCGCCGTTTGACATTTTCGGGCGCATAAAGCCAATAGAAGGATCGTATACTTTTTTGTACGCCTTCGAACGATCCATAAACTCTTTTTCGATAGCTGCATCACCGGTGTTTTTGGCAATCTGCGCAATACACCAGTCATCGAAAGCATATTCAAGTGTTTTCGATACCGAGTAAGAACTTTTATCTTCAGGGACATAACCGTATTTCATATAATCGCCAATTCCATGAAAATAGGGAACTTTTGCCGTTGTAACTGCTGCTTCCAGCGCACGCTTGCGGTCGAAATCGCCCACTCCTTTTACCACGGCATCGGCCAATACTGTTGTGGAATGGTAACCAATCATACACCAGTTTTCGTTGGCATAATGGCTCCACACCGGCAACATGTGGTGCACACTCTGGTCGTAGTGCGCCAGCATCGATTTAATCATGTCGTTATTGCGCGACGGCTGAATGAGGTTAAAGAAAGGATGCAACGCGCGGTAAGTATCCCACAGCGAAAAAATAGTGTAGTTGGTAAATCCTTCCGACTGGTGGATATTCTGATCGAGTCCACGATAACTGCCATCTACATCTTCGTAAACAATTGGACTAAGCATGGTGTGATAGAGTGCCGTGTAAAATGTTCGCTTATCTTCATTAGAGATACTTTCTACCTGAATTTTTGCCAGTTCGTAGTTCCATTTTTGCTGTGCTTCGGCCTTTACTTTTTCAAAATCCCAACCTGTAATTTCAGCTTCCATGTTTTTCAATGCACCTGCCATACTTACCGGCGACAAGGCGAATTTCACTTGTATCTTTTCGTTTTCGGCAGTATCGAAGTTAAAATAAGCCCTTATATTTCGCCCGGCCATTTCCGGGAAATTTTTCTCCTGGTCAAAATACCGGTAATGCCCGTCGTAGTTGTTCTCGTCGTACTTTTTATGTCCGTAACTTTTAAAAGGTTTTGAAAACTGCATGGCAAAAAATACTTTTCGCGTACGGCCCCACCCTTTTGTCTGGCGGTAACCGGTAATCAACGAATCGTTTTCCACCCGTACGAATGTCCATACATTTTTCTCATCGTAATGATAAACGTTATAAACCAGGTCGAGAATAATATGCGCCTCATCGGTTTCAGGGAATGCATATTGGTGAAATCCTACCCTTTCGGAGGCAGTTAATTCCACATCAATATTGTAATCATCGAGTTTTACGCCGTAATAACCGGGAGCGGCCTTTTCATTATCATGCGAGAAAACCGAATAGAAGCCTTTGCTTCCGTTTTCTTGCTGAAGAGGATCGAGCACCAAATCGCCTGTTGTAGGCATCACCAGAAAATCGCCCAGATCGGAGTGACCGGTTCCACTAAAATTGGTATGCGCAAAACCAATTATCGTAGTATCGCGATATTGGTAGCCCGCACAATATTCGTAGGTCTTTTTGTTATAACTTCCATCAGGATTAAAATAGGGCTGCATATCGGTTTGTGGCCCCAGCTGTACCATTCCAAATGGAGCAGTAGCTCCCGGAAAGGTATGTCCCATAGTGCTGGTTCCTACCATCGGGTTTACATACTGGCAATAATCTTCGGCAGTAACATTTGTCGCCGAGTTCTTATCATTTTGATTTTTACAGGAAATAGACAGCACCAATAATACAGCGCAATAAAATAGTGGTTTCATGAATACAATTTTTGTGGTTTGCCAAGAACAAAAACCTTCTTATTCTCAGCTTGCAAAGCTGGTTAGGCTGTGCAATAAATTTAGTTGTTGGTTAAAGACTGCTAAAATAGAAGATTTCGTGGGATAAACATTCCACACTTCCGATAAATTCTACGATGTATAATAAAATGAATGATGAATATCGATTAACGATTCCTGAATTTTGATTTAAATGAATGTACATCTTCATTATCTATGATAAATAACGACAGAACACGTAGCACTCAAAAAGGCACTGATAAAGAGGGGTAATAATATGTAGTTCAGAAATCTATTAATCCAAAAATTTTGAATACGTGATCCTCATATCAACCCCACCTTGTTTTGCACCTTTTAAAACTACCCGGTTGGCAATATCAGTACGACGACCTGTTGTAAGGAAGAATCCCTGGTTTCCAACAAAGTCATCATCATCAGGATCGGTTACATCGATAATTCGCTGAACGTGCTGCGTAATATTAAAGGTGTAGGTGTAATCGCTGGTATCTAAAACACCACCGTAAAACAAAGGATTAAAGAAGAAATCAATTGGGCGGTATTCTTCTCCGTCCGGCGCCTCGAATGTAAACATCAGCTGGTTAGGTGGTGGATAATTATGAATATCGCTTTCAGTGGTATCAACATGAAAAATGATTTCAGCTTTATTGATACCCATATTTGTTGAATCTTTCCAGCTCTCAAGACCATTAATAGTTATACGCGACTTTAATCCCCCGGTTGGCTGAACGTAAACCAGGTCGCTTTCCTCCTCTTCCTGATCAAGGCCGCCTAAAAACGGTGCATCGGAGTAATCGTGTTTAAATTGGCTAACACGCAAACTATATTGAGTTATCTCATAAGGCTGCCATAACGTATCAGGATCTTCGTCTGCTTCCAGTAATATGGTATTTTCGTCGTTGTTATAATAGACCAACAACGCCGCCCCTCGAAACGTACCAATAGGTGCTGTATATAAGGTCACCAACGATCCTTCTCCTGAAACATCAGCACTTTCTAGTAAAAGGCCTTTAAAATACTGCAAGAAAACATCGTTGTTGATCATGTCTAGTGAATCGGCACCAATCAGCTTTTCTCCCAATTCATTATCCAATGGAATGGTTAACAATTGGAAGTTGGTGTCCTGAGTTGCAGAATCCAGCTCCACTTTTGGTGTATAATCAAATTCGGCAAGCGGGATATCCGAAGCCATCGATTTTAAATCAATATCCTGGGTGTATTCAGCATCCGGGTCGAGGTACGTTTCCATTTCGTACACTTTAACATGCTGTGTTGTGATTGTGTCGCCATAAATATTTCGGTAATACAGATACAAACGAACTGAATCAACTACCGGATTGGTTCCAAAATCAGGAAATGAAGTTAACCGAAACTGCGCTGCATAATTGGCAGTTGTTTTTCCAAAAACCGGATCATTTAGTGTTCCCAAAAGATTTGTTCCTCCTTTGTTGGAAGTAATTCCATTTTCAGTAAATGTATAAGACGCAATTTTATCCGAAACAGAAATATTTCGAATATTAATCAGGTCTTCGTCAGGAAGGATGCCCAGCCCCAAATCGTTTTGCTCGCTATTGCACGCAACCAAAATGTTTACAAGAACGAACAATCCTACAACTATTTTTAACAACTGCACTGTACTGTATTTCATGTCAATAATTCCAATTTATTTTAGGAAGCTTTACCTACTGCAGCCAATGCAAATTAGCCTATTTAAACAGTCAGGGTTGCCTCTTCAATTTTCTGATTTCCGAAAAATTACACAAACATAGAAAATTACAACGAGAGCGATTCTGAAATCGGAGTAAAATTGAACTTTTTAAATATAATTTTGATTCTTTAACACCAAAGCCTTACACTTTATCGTAAAACTCGTTGTAGGCATCAATGTATGTTTCTTTTGGTTGGAAATCAAGGAATAGTTTTTCGCTATCATTAATATAATTTTTAACGTCAGCGTTAATCGTTTCAGTTCCTTGTATAACCGCATCTGAATAATCGATAGCCATTTTGCTAACATTGGCAAATGTTGGTTCTTCTATCGTTTTTACATCGTCGGTTGTAATACCTTCAAGCAACAGTTTCTCGTTAAACTTCGGATTAAGCGGTTGCTTAAAATCGTCGTTATAAACCGAGTAAACCAGTTTCGAGTTCTTGAATAACGGATCGTTGTAATAGTACTTTTTAATGTATAAAGGCACCAACGAAGTAAGCCAGCCATGGCAGTGAATAATATCGGGTGCCCAGCGCAGCTTAATTACAGTTTCGAGCACTCCGCGGGCAAAAAACACCGCACGTTCATCGTTATCGTCAAACTCTTTGCCGTCATCATCGTGTAATACGGCTTTGCGTTGAAAATAATCTTCATTATCGATAAAATACACCTGCATACGAGCAGCCTGAATAGATGCTACTTTTATGATAAGCGGGTGATCAGCATCGTTAATCACAAGGTTCATACCCGACAAACGGATTACCTCATGTAACTGATTTCTACGCTCGTTTACGCAGCCATAACGCGGCATAAAAGTTCTAATCTCTCTCCCTTTTTCCTGAACGCCCTGTGGCAGGTAACGTCCAATCTCCGACATCTCGCTTTCTGGTAAATAAGGGGTAATCTCCTGTGAAATATAAAGGATTCTTTTCTTTTCCATGAACCTATAAGTGCAGTTAAAAACAGTGTGCAAAAGTAATAAAAATAACCGAATAGTCAAGTTAAGTTCGTTAGTTTCAGTCACTATCCCTCTTTTTTATGCTGTTTTAACAATTAAAATTACTTACTTTGCAGCCGCAATTTTTTAGCTATGAAACTGGTTAGTACAATACAAGAGCTACAGACTGAAATACAGCACCTTACCAATGATAAAACAGTGGGTTTTGTACCCACAATGGGGGCACTGCATCAAGGCCATATTTCACTGGTAAAACAGGCCGTTTCGGAAAACCCGGTAGTGGTGGTAAGTATTTTTGTAAATCCAACACAATTTAACGATCCGTCCGATCTGGAACGTTATCCGCGCACGCTCGAGAACGATATGAAATTATTGGAACCAACGGGTTGCTCAATCGTTTTTGCACCCAACGCAAAAGAGGTTTACCCCGAACCGGATAAACGTAAATTTAACTTTGGAAAATTAGAAGAGGTAATGGAAGGCAATCATCGCCCGGGGCACTTTAATGGTGTGGCACAGGTGGTTAGCCGGCTTTTTGACATGGTAAAACCTACCAAAGCTTACTTCGGATTGAAGGATTTTCAGCAATTGGCCATTGTTAAAAATATGGTGAAACAACTGCAACTTCCTGTGGAAATTGTACCTTGCGCCATTATTCGCGAAAAAAGTGGTTTGGCCATGAGCTCGCGAAACGAATTATTGACGGAAGAACAGCGGAAAAATGCGGCCGTAATTTCAGAGACTTTGTTTAAAGCCAAAGAACTTAAGGCACAGAAATCCGTACAAGAAATCACGGATTGGGTAACAGAAACAATAAACAAGAACCCCTTCCTTGATGTTGAATATTTTGAGATCGTTGACGACGAACAGCTGCAACCGGTGAAAAACTGGGACGAAGATTCTACAAAAGTTGGATGTGTTGCTGTTTTTTGCGGAAAGATCCGATTAATTGACAATATAGTTTTTTAAGACCGAAATAAGCATAGTTATGCAAATTGAAGTTTGTAAATCGAAAATACACAAGGTTACCGTTACCGAAGCGAACCTGCAATATGTTGGAAGTATTACCATCGACGAAGATTTGATGGATGCTGCAAACCTTATTGAGAACGAAAAAGTACAGGTTGTTAATATTAACAACGGCGAGCGTTTAGAGACTTATGTTATCAGGGGCGAACGCGGATCAGGTACCATTTGTTTGAATGGCCCTGCTGCGCGCAAAGTAGCTGTTGGCGATGTGGTAATTATCATTTCCTACGCTTTAATGGATTTCGAGGAGGCCAAAACATTTAAGCCAAGTTTGATCTTCCCGGATATTGAGACCAATACTGTAGTATAAAATACATTTCTAAAGATATGTAAACCTCGTAGTTTTACTGCGAGGTTTTTTATTTGGGTATTCTTTTCATCTGCATCCTTATTTCAGTAGATAAATTTTTGTCACACAGATGACGCGGATTTGCGCAGAAAAACTTTCACCCATTCGGGTGAAAGCAAATCAGCGGTAATTTGCGATATCCGCGTGAAATAACAAATCTTTGCAGATACTTTTTAGACAATTTTCAAAACCTATCTACAACCTATCTCCGCTTCCCCAGAGGTACACCCAAACGAATACCGAGTTGCAAAAACTCCGTACTACCCGAGTAATCCTCAAAAACTTCGGTTTCCGAAATCGGCAATTCATTTAAACTTCTTCCTAAATCAACGTTCTCCCAACCCACATAAAACCACACGGATAGGTCTTCGGCAATTACTTTAAACCCTACATGCAATCCCGGATACCAACTAAAAGATGACTTTGAGCTTCCAAGATAATTTTCTTCTTCGGTCTCTTCATTCCCGAAAGTGGCATTACTTTTCGAGCTCTCAAATCCCAGGTTTACATCAGCAAAAAAGAAAATAATATCAGATAATTCCTGGTAAAACCGAGGACACAGGCTAAGTGTATAATAACTGGCTTCGGTAAACAGTATGTAATCATCGCCATAAGGAATGATTTCACCACCTATGGGCTTTATTTTTTTATGAGAATTCTTTCCCGCATATCCTTTCAACTCAAAAGCAAATTTTCTGGATAGATAATACTCATAACCAGTTCCAAAATAATATCCATAATCTTCATTATCAAGCACAAATGCGTTCGTACCCATATCAAAATTTAAATGAGCAGGGAATTTTTCGTCTTGTGCACTACACTCAGTAGGACTAAGAGTTTCCATAAAAACCCAAAATAAGATTAAAATAGAAGTGTTGAGTTTTGAAAATATTTTAGTCATTTGGAATATTGTTTATATAAAAAAACTGTGCCCAATTTGGGCACAGTTAATAAGATCACTTTCTAAGATTATAACCGATGTTAAGCTGAAACATGGGCAAAAATCCATACTTCCCTTTCATGTCAAAATAAACATATGGCCCAACATCAAATAAAACATAAAATTGATTAAAAGAGCGCTGTATTCCCCATGTTGGTCCAAATGCATAATCTAATTCAGAAGTTCTAGAAAAACTGGAAGCCATCTCGGGGCCTCGAACCAGAAGTCTTGCTCCAAAATAATTGGATGAGTTATAATTAACATTCTTTCCGGCACTGTTTCTTTTCGTTATGTTGTAGTAATTCCGATACTGCATATCGTAAAATGGAGATAACAAATACATAAATCCGTCTCCACTGGTTTTTAAATCCTTGTATGAACCACCATAACCGATGCCAAGATTTAAAGCGAAAGTTGATTTTTCTGACAACTTAAATTCATATTCCATTCCTGGATTAACGATTGTGTATTTAAATCCACTTTTTATTAACTCACCCTCATCTTGTCCGAATGAAATTTTCACAAAAAGAAATAATAGAAATACGAGTGTAATTTTTCTCATTTTAGTATGTTTTATAGTTTTCTGAAATTATATATTAGTTGACTTCAACAACTTTATTTCTTTCATCCTAAAACACAACTGTGTTTTATTTTCTACCTCACAATATATTATCCTTATCCTGAAAATTTGTGTCGAAGAACAGGGGTCCTTTTAACGACAAACCAAATATAAATCAACAAATTCTTTATTTCAAATAATTATATGTTAAAAATAAATACAGGGGGGGGGGTATTTAGAATGAATAAGAATAATTTACACATCCTTTGAGATGCAATACGGATACTTCAATTTTATAGTTATTTTTGACAGTTATGAATCTCATGTCTAAATCGAAAATATTTTGTGATTTTGAATCGTTTGATCCCCTGCTATCCATTTGGAAAGGGAGCAACAACACTATCGTTTTTACCAACGGTTGTTTCGATCTTATTCATAACGGGCACGTTGATTCGCTGCACAAATCGGCAGCATTTGGCACCAAATTGATCGTTGGCCTGAACTCCGATGTTTCGGTAAAATTACTAAAAGGCGATAAGCGCCCCATTTTAAACGAACAGGCACGCGCCGAAGTGTTGGCTGCCTTTGAATGTGTTGATGCAGTAATTCTTTTTGATGAAGAAACGCCGGCCGAGATTATTGCAAAGATTATCCCCGACGTTTTGGTAAAAGGTGCCCAATACGAAATTCATGAAATTGCCGGCCACGATACCGTATTGAACAACGGCGGGAAGGTGGAAACACTGGAATTGATAGAAGGAATTTCAACCAGCGATATTATCGAACGAATAAAAAAACTTTAAAAACTCTGTGGAAACCTCAGTGATCTCTGTGGTTATTTTTCACCAGAGCGACAACAGAGAAACTCAAAAAAATGGCAAAAACAAAAACCATATACACCTGTCAGAATTGTGGTGCTCAATCGCCGAAATGGCTCGGTAAATGCGCCACCTGCAACGAGTGGAATACCTACGTTGAAGAGATTGTAGAAAAGAAACAATCCACCGGGAAACTTTCTGTGCAGATATCGGGCAACCAACCCATCACACTCGAAAATATCGAAATGGCCAGAACACAGCGCATTTCTGTGGGGATTGAAGAATTCAACCGTGTTTTGGGCGGCGGAATCGTTCCCGGCTCGCTGATACTTTTAGGTGGCGATCCCGGAATTGGAAAATCAACGCTAGCGCTTCAACTGGCTTTGGGATTAAACGGAAAAAAAGTACTGTATATTTCCGGCGAAGAAAGCCTGCAACAGATAAAACTGCGTGCCGAGCGTTTGAGCAATGCCCAAAGCAACTGCCTGTTTTTAAGCGAAACATCGTTGGAACATATTGTTGCCCAAAGCGAACAGGCAAAACCGGAGTTGCTGATCATCGATTCGATACAAACCATTTCGACTGAACTCATTGAATCATCACCTGGTTCGGTTGGGCAGGTTCGAGAGTGCACATCGGCAATTTTAAAATTTGCCAAAAAGAATCATGTTGCGGTTGTACTGATCGGGCATATTACCAAGGAAGGTAGTCTGGCCGGGCCAAAAGTGCTGGAACACATGGTCGACACTGTTTTGCAGTTTGAAGGCGACACCAATTATATGTACCGCATTTTGCGCTCGAATAAAAACCGCTTTGGCTCCACTAACGAACTCGGAATTTTTGAAATGCGTAGCGATGGCTTACGTGAAATTACTAATCCCTCGGAGCAGCTAATATCAAAAGTAAACGACGATGTAAGTGGCACCGCCATTGCTGCAACCGTCGAAGGCGTGCGGCCTTTCCTGATCGAAATTCAGGCATTGGTAAGTTCGGCGGCATACGGAACTCCACAGCGCTCGTCAACAGGTTTTGACTTGCGCCGTTTGAACATGCTTTTAGCTGTGCTGGAAAAACGGGCCGGCTTTAAACTCATTGCAAAAGATGTTTTCCTGAATATTGCAGGCGGACTAAAAATTAATGATCCGGCAACCGATTTGGCGGTAATCTGTTCCATCCTTTCCTCGAATATCGACATTGCCATTAACCACAAAATATGTTTTTCCGGCGAGGTTGGATTAACCGGGGAAATACGCGCCGTAAGCCGTATTGAGCAACGCATTGCGGAGGCTGCAAAACTAGGCTTCTCGCGCATTTATGTGCCTACGCTGAATAAAGGTTTCGACGCTTCGAAATTTAAGATCGACATTGTAAAAGTAAGTCGTGTGGAGGAAGTATTCAAAACAATTTTCGCGTAAAATAATTTCTTGTTGATTACGCAAAAGGACGTAGAAAAACATGACTCAAGCATATAAAATCAGCGTTATTTGCAGAATCTGCGGGAAACAGTTTATAAAACATTACAAATAAGCTTTTTTAACGACCTTTTTTTGAAAAACGATTCAACAATTTATAATTTGGCAGCCACAATGAAGAATGTCTTTCTGATAATAATTATTGCTGTGTTCGCATTCACCGCGTGCGAAAACGAGATTATGCCCAAACCCGAGCATTTAATCAAGGAAAAGAAAATGATTAATATGCTGGTTGACGTGCATCTGTCCGAATCAGCTTATAACCATTTCAGGTACGACTCGGCAATGTTAAACATTCGCACAGAGGATTTTTATTACTCGGTTTTGGATAAATACGAAGTTCCCGATTCGGTGTTCGAGCAATCATTGGTGTACTATGAAAGTTACCCAAAAAACTTTGAAAAAATGTACCGTAAAGTGATGAGCCGACTGAGTGAATTGGAGCAGGAACGTTCAGGACGAAAAGAAGAACTTCTGAAATTTGAAGAAGAAGAATAACTAACTACGAGGTGAGAAAAATCGCCGCCACATACGTCTTCCCCGGAACAACTTCGCCAATAAAAAACGGAATTTTAGTTTGCGACGATGAAGGAACAATAATCGACATCCTCGATCGGGGCAATTCATTCCATGAAGAAGCCGGAGTGGAGTTTTACAGCGGCATTTTGGCTCCCGGATTTGTAAACGCCCATTGTCATATAGAATTTTCGCATCTCCACAGCAAAATAGAAAAACACGTTGGCTTCAGCGGTTTTCTCGAAAAGATAAACCAGTTAAGAAATGAACCGGCTGAAAAAGAAAAGGCGATGCAGATTGCCGATCGAAAAATGTGGGCAGCAGGAATTGCGGCTGTTGGTGATGTTTCCAACACTGGTCTTTCACTTTCGATGAAACTAAAAAGCAAAAACTACTACCACACTTTTGTTGAAGCTTTTGGCTTTCATCCGTCGCGGGCGGACAGGGCATTTTCCAAAGCAGAAGAAGTACTTGAATCGTTTAAAAAAGCAAAACTTTCGGCTTCCATCGTTCCGCACTCGCCGTATTCCGTTTCGCATGAATTATTTCAGAAAGTGCTTAAAAACGCTCAGAGAAACGGAGGCCCGTTCACGATTCACAACCAGGAAAACAAAGCTGAAACAGAGTTCTTTTTATCTGGACAAGGTGATATTTCCATGCATTTCAGCGATAATTTAAAGCTGGATACCTCACACTGGAAACCTACCGGAAAATCGTCGTTGCAATCCATTCTTGAATACTTACCAAAAGAAAATCAGCTACTTTTGGTGCACAACACACAAACCAAAAAAGAGGATATTAAAGCTCTAAAACAGCACTGCAGCCTCGTCAATACCTTTTTTGTTTTGTGTCCCAACTCTAATCTTTTTATTGAAAATGAGCTGCCGCCCGTTAATCTTTTTCGGGATGAAAAGCTCTACATTTGTTTGGGTACCGACAGTATGGCATCGAATTCCGAACTTTCAATACTTCAGGAAATGCTTACCATTCAACAAAATTTTGCTACTATTTCTCTGGAAGAGCTGATTTTATGGTCGTGTATTAACGGTGCAAAAGCATTAAACATTGATGACTCTTTTGGATCGTTCGATAAAGGTAAAAAGCCCGGTGTAAACCTGATTACCGGCATCGATTTCAAAACCATGAAATTGACCCCGAAAGCAAAAGTTAAAAGGCTGATTTAGCCCAAATTCTCGCCCAAATATTTTTAGCTATTTTTGCAGCAATATTCAGAGGAATGATGAAACGAGTATGATTTTATTAATCGTTAAATCATTCAGAAAAAATGATTAATAAAATTATGCGAGAGCGAAGCGGTTCCATGAGTTCAAATTTTTTAATTAACTCGTTTACCGATAATTAAAAACTTTTAACGAATGAAAATTGGCAACATAGAACTGGAGGGCACTCCCCTTTTTCTGGCACCGATGGAAGATGTCACCTACAAGTCGTTTAGGATGATGTGCAAGAAGTTTGGTGCCGATGTAATGTACACCGAGTTTGTATCGTCGGAGGCACTGGTGCGTGATATTGAGAAGACCAGACAAAAAATGCACTTGTTTGAATTCGACCGCCCTGTTGCGATACAAATCTACGGACACAACATCGATTCAATGGTGCGTGCAGCGCAGGTTGCCGAAGAATTTGAGCCCGATTTTATCGATATCAATTACGGTTGCCCCATGAAAAAGATCGTGCGCCACGGTGCAGGTTCGGCCCTATTAAAAGATGTGGAAAAAATGCAGAAGATGACTGCCGAAATTGTAAAGGCCGTTAAAACACCGGTTACTGCAAAAACACGCCTGGGCTGGTCGGCCGGAAATCTGCCCATTGTTGAGGTGGCTGAACGATTGCAGGATGCAGGAATTCAGGCACTGGCTATTCACGGACGTACACGCGAACAGTTATATACCGGAGAAGCTGACTGGACATTGATCGGGGAAGTGAAAAACAATCCAAAAATTCAAATTCCAATCATCGGCAACGGAGACATCAACAGCGGTAAAAAAGCCAGACAGTTACTTGATGCAACAGGTGTTGATGCGTTAATGATCGGTCGCGGAGCAATTGGCAGGCCGTGGTTATTTCGCGAGGTAAAACATTACCTGCAAACCGGGGAAGAACTTCCACAACCCAACGTTAATGACGTGGTGGAAACATTAAAAGAACAACTCCGTTTAAACTTAGAGTGGCGAGACAATGAACGATCAGGAATTTTAATGATGCGTCGTCATTTTGCCAAATATTTCCCGGGACTACCAAATTTCAGGGAATTAAAAATTCAGCTGCTGCGTGCCGAAACAAACGCCGAGGTGCACGCAATTCTTGAACAAATTACCCAACAATACGGCGCATTTCAACTCGATTTTTCAACTGCCAGCTTAAAATAAAACAACTATGTACGACAAGTATTCAAAATATTTCTCCGAACAATCGCTGTGGGACAAGCTCAAGAAGTTTGGTAAAGCTGCCGGAGCAAAAGTTGTTTATGCCGTTTTATTGTTATACTACACTCTTGAAGACAAGGGTGTTGGACTAAAAACCAAACTTAGCATTGCCGCCGCACTGGGTTATTTTATTCTTCCAACGGATGCCATTGTTGACCTGACACCAATAATTGGTTTTAGCGACGACCTGGGTGTACTGCTTTTTACCCTGTCGGCAGTAGCAGGTAGTATTACCCCCGAAATTAAGACCAAAGCACGCGAAAAACTTAACGAGTGGTTTGGAGAAATCGATCCCGAAGAACTTCAGGACATTGATAAAAAGACTTTTTAAGACTTTCTGCAAACACGTTAACAGAGGTTAAACTATTGCTTTTATGAAAGTTATGGCATGCACTTTGTATATATCTAATTAGTTACATATAATGTAACTATCATGTTTTAAATTGAGTGACTGAAAGTAAGGCTTAGGCCTTGAACATGGTTTTTGTTTTTTGTTTTTTTAAGGAGGTGGGCTTACCTTCAAATTGTTAGCTAGACTGGTCCCGCAAGAGCGGGACCTTTTCTTTTCTTCCCTGTTCCATATTTAATAATATTATTTTAGTATCAAATTCAGGTTATTACTAAATTAGCGACTTATCTTTTTGCTATGCTCGAACTTGACTTCTCCACGTTTCAATGGATTTTATTGGCGGTATGTGGCATGTTGATTGGCATGTCGAAAGTAGGTGTTCCCGGCGTTTCAATGCTGGTTGTTCCCGCACTGGCATTAATTTTTGGAGGAAAAGCCTCAACCGGAATTTTACTCCCGATGTTAATGATGGCCGATCTTTTTGGTGTTGGGTACTATCACCGTCATGCCGAATGGAAATACCTTTGGAAACTGCTTCCATGGGCTTTTGCAGGAATTGGTATTGCGCTATGGGTAGGCGAAGTGGTTAACGATACCTGGTTTAAAAATATAATCGCCATTTTGGTTTTTCTGTGTATTGGACTTATGCTTTGGCGCGACCGCAAAAAAGGACAAAATCTCTTTCCCAATACCTGGTGGTTCTCTGCAATGATGGGTGTTTTAGGAGGTTTCGCAACAATGATCGGCAATGTAGCCGGTCCCATTTTTGCCATTTACCTGCTGGCCATGCATTTGCCCAAAAACAGTTTCATCGGTACCGGAGCCTGGTTTTTCCTGATCGTTAATTTCTCGAAATTCCCCTTGCACATTTTCGTTTGGAAAACCATTAGCCGGAATACGCTGACACTCGATTTGATGCTTTTACCTGCCATCGCTATCGGGGCTTTTGCCGGAATAAAACTGGTACAGAAGATATCGGATAAACTATACCGAACCGCTGTAATTATCGTAACCGCCCTATCGGCATTTTTACTCTTAATATAATGGAGCAACTAAAACAATTTTTTCAGGACAAAACAGTAAACACCCTTTTGGATGTGGGAACCGGAACCGGAAGTTTTATTACTGTTTTAAAGGAAACGTTAAACAATACCAAATTCACCGGCATCGATCCGGACAATGCATCGCTTAAAGAGGCGGAAAAAGTCCTTCCTGAGGTGCAATTCATGAATATGACCGGTGAGCAACTGGATTTCCCGGATTCCACTTTCGATGCGGCAAGTATTTCAATGGCCATGCACCATTTACCCGATGTTCAGCAAACTTTCAACGAAATGAAACGCGTGGTAAAACCCGGTGGTTGGCTTATTGTAAACGAATTGTTTGGCGACAACCTGAATCCTGCACAGGAAGTACATAAAAGCATGCATCATTTCAGAAGTACGATTGATCGGTTAAATGGAGTTTGCCATAATGAAACGTTTACCCGAGCCGAAATTCTGGAGCAGGTTAAAAAGGCAGGACTGGAAATTTGCACGGCTTTTAACCAGGAAAAAGATCGTGTAGAACCAAGTACCGAAGATATTTCAGAGCGAAAAGACCAGCTAATAAAAATACTCAGTCAAATTAAAGACAAGCCGGAATACCACGAGTTGAAAAAGCAAATTCTTCAAATTGAAAAGGCGCTAAAACATCATGGATTTCAAATGGCAACACGGGTGGTTGTTATTGCGAAGGTAAAGAAGGATTGATACAGACTGATTGAGATAATGTAGATTGTTTTCTCAAAACCAGCAGCTCGAGGCTAATAGCTAATTCTAGAGTCTGTTATTCACAATATTGTTATAGATTGATCCAAACTGTACGCGAATTCCAACATTAGCTCCCACCTCGAAAGACGAAGGTAACTGAACCTTATTCAGCAAAACATCTTCCAGCGAAATTTCACCTTTAGGCAAATAAATCTGGTCGTGAACATTTTCTACGGTAAAACCCATTCGTACCGAGAGTCCGCGAATAATACGAACCGACAGATCGGTATCAAAAGTAATCCGGTTTTTGGTCCAGTCGTGCATATAGTTTGTGGCATTTAGTCCGGCTTCAATTTCTCCCCAGGTTTGTACAATCTGTAAATCAAGTCGTAAGGACTGCTCCCAGAGGCTTTCTTCCATCTTGTCGTAAATGCTCTCCTCGTAATATTTCATCCACTCGGGGCCAATATAATACGCAATGGTAAACACTTTTCGGTCCGACACATCCCATGGAAAAATATTGTATTCCACTGCCGGCTTAACCGACATTGAGTATTTCGTGTTACGGTAATTGCTGTTGTAGAAACTTCCAAACAAACCTGTTGACCAACGCGATGATAAGCTTTTCACCGCACTCGACGAGGCATATGTTGATGTGTTATCTGAACGGTACTCTTCTCCATCGGTGGTGTATTTCTGTGTATTTACCGAGCGACGGGCATTATTCCTTATACGAATTTCTTCGGTAACCTTGTCAGCGCGCGCATTAAACGAATAGTTATAGTTCTTTTTACTTTCTTCCATATTCACACGGCCACTAACATCACCTCTAAAAGTCCAGTTATTCCATGGATCCTCAACTTCAGCAAACTGAGCCGGCTCTGCTTCGCCCCGGTAATTAAAACTCAGTTGATTAGACGCTTTTGTTTGGTTTACAAAAGGCATCAATCCCAACGAAAGTGCGTCTTTGAGTTTCTGACGTTCCTCTTCGTTTGTATCATCGGCAAGTGTAGTGCATGTAATGGTAAAATCGCTAAAATTCTCGAACGTAAGGTTGTTGTACATTAGCGAATACACCATCCCGCCCGAACCGCTTACCTGGCTACTTATAATGATATGCACATCGGCAACCGCCGGATCATTTACAAAATCGGCAAAACGCATATTGCGGCGCATATAATCCATATCGAGTCGAACACCTTCGATATAAACTTTAATTTTTGCGTCGCGCTTGTCATACGACAACGATCCGCGACTTTTTATACGCACATCTTTCTCGGGATTTTCGGTAGCCGAAGCGTTACTCAGTGCAAAACAAATTAAAAGTGAAAAAATGGTGAGAAAGCGCAGTATCATATTAGTCCTCCTTATCAGGTTCAAGTTGGTTCAAAAAGTAAATATGTATTAAAAGCACCTCAAATATAGAACTTCGACTGCAATAATTAAAACTTACTTTCTGATTTTCACTTACTTTGTAGTACTTCTTAATATTGAAAGAGTAACATGGCACGCAGAGAGAAAAAAGCACGTAGTAAAGGATCGGCCGGAAACAATCGTAAATCGGGTGAGGAATTTTTACAAAACAACAAGCAAAAAACAGGTGTTTTAGAGACCGACAGTGGTTTGCAATATTTAATTGTGGAAGAAATACAGGGACCAAAACCCGGACTTTTCGATACGGTTAAAATACATCAGCGGGCTTTACTACTCGACGGTAAAATACTGGAAGATACTTACCGTCAAAACCAACCCGATAAAGTTAAAATAGAAGAACTTATTGAGGGCCTGCAGGAAGGTTTGCCGATGATGAGCGTGGGCAGCCGATATAAATTCTGGGTGCCTGCCGACCTGGCCTGGGGACGAAAAGGTACCGGTAATAAAATTCCACCAAGTGCAGTTTTGAGTTTTGATATACGCCTGGTTGAAATTTGCTGAAATTAGCTCCAGTGAAGGTTGAGCCATGTTTTCACCCCTACCATAATCATCTCAATGGCTACAGAACCTACAAACAAGGCTGTGATACGTCCGGCTAAATCAAAGTAGCGCTCAATTAATTCTTCTCGTTTTTGGCGAATTACATCGTGTAAAAATTTTAAAACGAATAAAACGAGAATACACAGCATAACCGCGACGACTATGGATGCACACGATATTAGAATATCGTTACGTTTTCCAATAACAACACTGGCACTAATGGTGCCCGGACCAATTAATACCGGCATGGCAATGGCTCCGGCAACATGTTTTGATTCGCCACGTAATATCTCTATAGCGGTTGGCCCCCGAAACACGAATTGCAGTCCAATTATCAGGAAAACAATTCCTCCAAACAATTGAAACGATGCAAACCGGACCTGAAATACATCGGAGAAAATTTTGTCGCCTAAAATGGCAAAACTACAGAATGCGACACATGAGATTAATCCGGCACGCAGTAAGACCCGCTGGAATTGGCGATTATCGAGCTTTTGAACGATATCGATCAAATAAACGATTACCAAAAATGGATTTAATAAAACAAGTAATAATAGTACTGATCTTGCAAATTCATTCATATCGAATCGGGAACTTTTATAGTTGTTTTTGAGCTACTTCCTGTTTGCGGGTATCCCCGCCAGCTTTCGGGGCAAATATAAAAATAGATATTAGGAATCCAATAGGTTACGAATATCAATTCTTTACATGTAAGAATGGAAGAAACAAGCCTTGATAAAATTGTTTGTAACAGAAAAGGGCCGAGCCAAAAACCCCAGAAACAGTAGGATAATATTAGAGTAAAAAAGAGATTTAAAAAAATAAATTTCCACCCAACCTTGTATTGATTCGTTAAATGGAAATCTATTGATTTTTCTCCTGTTAAGGTAAGGCAATATCGAAAGTTTCACCGAAAACAGTGATGCTGGCCACATTGTTGCAAGTGTCGCCTGTATCGCTCGCAGGACGGTAGTCAATCTCACAACTTAAATCGTAATCGTCGAGGCCAATGTACAGCACACCTTCTTTTACCCATCGGCAACATGTTCCGACAACTAAAGGTGTTGTTGTCGACATGGAGTATGCGTATCCGTCAGAACTTATTCCACTGTGTGTTCCGGTAATTTCGAATTCATCGTCGCAAAAATCAACTGTTTCGCCACTTGTTATCGCATTTGTATCGTAGCCATTTACCCATTCGCGCTGTGTTTGTTGTTCAAAATAAAACTTTTTACCATCAGGTGAAGTTATTACTCCATCACTAACGCTACAAGTATAAACCGGATGCTCGTTGCCGTTTAGTCCATCGAAAGAAATTGTTTGCACCCCTTCCACTTTGTAATTATCGTGGTAAAATTCGTCAAAGGTGATTTCCCATTCAGCTCCACTTACACTTGGAAAATTGTCGGCAGAAATAACTAATTTCCCTCTTAGCTCATGGTTATCAAATCCCGAAATATTTTCCGGGCCATAATCCACCGTAATGATTTTCGGCCAGGTGGTAAGGTCGAGTGGCTCGATAAAAATTAGCGGATAATCTTCGCTTGTATTTGTTGCGCTTTTCAATAGGCTATCCAATTGAAAACCCATCGTTGTTCCTTCTTCCTGAGTGGAAGCATAAATACTGTAAGCAGTTGCTGCTTCTACCACCAAAACACTGGCTTCTTCAGATGTAATGGTTCTCTTATCAACTTTATCACAGGCAGCTACTAGCAGAATCAGCAGGCCCAAAACAACAAATAGCGTATTTCTCATAGCATTGAATTATAAAGGTTTATCGTTAAACTTAACGTTTTTTTCTGAAAAATAGTATAGAAAGTTCTTTCTTCTGGTTACTCCCATTTTTTTGTACCCCCACACCGAACAATGTGTGAAGAAATGAGATACTACGAAAGTTTTCTTCTTGTTGAATGCGATCCATTATCGCATTAACAATTTCGGTTGTATCTTCCCTCGTGCTGATTATTGTAAGATCGTATTGCCAGGGGTACCGAAAAACAACTTCGCCTACATCCAATTATAGCAGCATTGTTGACAAGCATTTTGCCCCTTTGCGGTTTTATTTACATCCCAACAAAAAAGCCGCTCCTAATAAAGGAACGGCTTTAAATATCGTTGTGCGTTTTTCTACTAATAGAATTTCGCTCTTTTGTCTTCTATTTCTACCGAGTTACGGTATACATTAAATACTTCCGAACCTACACGATAAGTGTTTGTTTGAGCCAGACGCATTTTCTCGGCAGCCACATCAACACCAGTACCTTCGCTTACCGAAGTAGGCATTACAACATAAACACCGTTGTTTCCTGCAATTGGTTCCGATACTTCGTCAACCTCAAGTGCTCCAACTGTACCAATTACGGCAGGTTCCAAGCCAATTCCAGGAACCGAGAACGAGTTAAAGTTAATTGCGTTTGCCGTCTGAACTTCAGTATCAAGCGCGGCAGCAGCACCAGCTAAATCGGCATTGTCGTTTAAAGCAGCTTTTGCTTTTTCAACCAACAATTCTGCTTTCTTCTCTTTTGTTACTGCTAACTCAACACGTGCTTTTACGTTTTCGAAAGGAGCAATTCCCTTTTCAGTTTTGCTTGCTAAAATGGCAATTACAAAGTTGTCGCCCAATTCGAAAATACGCGAATCCTGGTTGTTGGTCAGAATATCGTTGACATCAGCTTCGTAGGCAGCTCTAACTAACGGACGAGCATCTTCCAACCCAACGATTGTACGCTGATTTTCGCTAACATTTGCTACTCGTTTGGTTAGACCTTGTTCACTCACTGCAGTGTTAAATGCTTCGGCAGTTGGATTTTCTCCTACAAACTGGCTTGCTTTAGAATACACATTTTGGTAAGTTTTTGTACTTGGCTCAACTTTGCGGGTAAGATATGCTACCTGTACCTGACGGGTAAGTTTTCCGCGTTTTGTAGTTTGTATCAGGTGAATTCCGTATTGCGTTGCAACCATTGTCACACTATCTGTAGTGTTGTTAAATGCTGCATTTTCGAAAGGTTTCACCATTTGACCACGCTGGAACCAACCTAAATCGCCACCGTTGATAGCAGAACCCTGGTCGGCCGAATTGGTACGTGCCAGTTCGGCAAAATCAGCTCCGTTTTCAATCATTGTTTTCAAGCTGTCGGCCAATTGTTGTGCAACAATCAGTTCGGCTTGATTAGTAACCTGCAACAAAATATGACGCGCCTCAACCGAATCAGGCATCATTTCCGATTTGTACAATTTTACCAGTGTGAATGATTCACCTTCTTTGTATGGACCGTAAACTGATCCAACTTCAGCACCTTCGTCGTAAATCCAATTACCAATTGCTTCCGGCAGGTCGTCTTTGTTGTCCCATACATCGTTAAAGCTAATGTCTGAGTTGGTATCGATAAACTGAATAGTGTTTTCAGTTTCTTCAAAGTCAGCTTTAATATCTGTGATCCATTCTTCAGCATCAGCAAAATCTTTTTCCGATGGTTCTACCGGGTAAGTAATGTATTCAATTCTTCTGCTGGCTTCCGCTTCGTAATCTTCTTTATTTGCGTTGTAATAATCTCTAAGGTCAGTTTCGGTAACGGTAACATCTTCGTCGGCAACAGTACTGTGCGGCAAAGCGATGTAATCGAAATTAACCGATTTGTTTCCTGCTGTTGCACTGGCTTCAGCCTGCTCTCCGGTAACGTACATACCTTTTGCCACCATATAGGTGTATTTGCTTTGGGTACGTTCTTCAACAATTTGTTGCTCGATGTTTAGCCATGAAGCACGGTCTTCAGGCGATACTATACCTGTATCCATGTTTTTCAGAAAACGAACTACCGCAGTACGATCGAACTGACCTGTTTGCGGATTGCTGAATATTTGACGAACAATTTGGTGTGGATTTGCTCCCTGAAGCATATCAAACAGCTCTTCTGAGCTTACTTCAATTCCAAGATCTTCGTAGGCTTCGCCCATTACAATCTCGGCAATTTTTCGTTGCCAGGCCTGGTCGCGTACTTGTGCCCAGGTATTATCATCTAACTGATTTTGCTGATAGTTTTGTTTGAATATCTCCCCAAGGTCTTCTACCTCTTGCTGAAATTCAGGATATTGAATTGATTCTCCATCAATTACTCCAACTTCTAATCGGTTTCTCTGAAACATCGACGAACCTCCTTGTAATAAATCGCCAAGGATGAACGCTGCTAATGATAAACCGATTACAATTGCTACTAACAATCCTGCTTTCGTTCTAATGTTTTGTAACGTTGCCATTGATTTACAGTTATTTTTTGTCTAAAATCGTTTGAATTTTTCGAGCTACGAAGATAATAATTTTAACTGTTTTACCTCCAATATCGAATATTTTTTACCAATGCCCGAAACCAGCTCAGAATCAACAGATTCTCAACTCTTTACCTATGATAGGTTTTATGAAATTAATCATCAAGAAGTTTGAGTTTTACCAATTCGATTTTAGTATTGGTTGCCTTTAGGATTTTAAATTGAAATTTTCCGATTTTTATTACCGAGTTCACTTTCGGTATACTTTCGTAGTTGTATAGAATAAATCCGGCAAGTGTTTCAAACTCCTCGTTTTCGGGAAGTTCGAGGAAATACTTTTCATTCAGCATATCAATCTCTGCTCGTGCAGAAAAAATAAACTCGGTATCGCTTATTTTCTTTTCAACAATATCTTTTACGTCGTGCTCGTCTTCAATCTCGCCAAATATTTCTTCAAGAATGTCTTCGCTGGTAACCATTCCGGCTGTTCCGCCAAATTCGTCAACAACAATTGCAATACTCCGGTGTCCCTGAATAAAAGTGCTCAGCAATTTATTTGCCGGCATTGTTTCGGGCACAATCAAAACATTTTTTATAAACGGATCGATGGTATGCGGGTTTTTAAACAACATTGACGAATGAACGTAACCAATTATATTGTCGATACTTTCGTTATAAATCAGAATTCGTGAATAACCAGTTTCTACAAATTTTTGCCGTAAATCGCCTATCGACGAGCCGGTTTCCATCATCTCAATTTCGGTACGCGGAATCATTACCTCGCGCAGCTTTATCTTCGAGAAATCGAGTGCATTTTTAAACAGTTTGATCTCTGTTTCAACCAATTCCTTATGCTCTGTATTTGTCCGGTCATTTTCTTTTATAAACTCATCGAGATCAATTCTACGGAACACTTTGTTTTTGTCTTGGTTGCCGGGTTCGGTATTAAAAACATTTCGCAACAAAAAATTGGTAATGCCTATTGAGAAACGTGTTACCGGAAAAAATACCACATAAAAAAAAGCTAGTGGTAAAGCAAAAACATTAAGCAGCGCATTTGGAAAAATGCGAAATAATGTTTTTGGTAAAAACTCGGCAAACAGTAAAATTACAAATGTTGAGATAATTGTTTGCAGCAATAAAACCAATGACTCCGACTGGATAGAATTTAGCAAAACCGGCTCTAAAACTGCGGCAAAACCAATCCCGTAGACTACAAGCGCAATGTTGTTGCCAACCAACATGGTAGCAATGTACTGGCCGCCATTATGGGTTAAAAACTTCAGTAACTTTGAGCTAAACGGATCGGATTGTTTATCGAGCTCAAGGCGCAGTTTATTCGCTGAAACAAAAGCAATCTCCATTCCTGAAAAAAAGGCCGAGAGAATGATCGTTATCAGAATCAGCAAATATGGGTTCATAAATGGCTAGTTAAAAGTTACTGCTTGTTTGGGTGGTTTTTTCGAAATTACCGGATCGTTTATTTCTTCTGCTGGCTTTATAAAGTTGCTACCGGTTGGCTGCGGCTGGTTCTTATTATCTACCGCAACATAAATAACACCTTTCGGATTTGTAATTCTCCAGTTTTGCATATTCTGGTCAGATGTTAATCCTGTTCCGGTAATAATTTTGTCGGCACTAATAATCTTCACGTATTCTTCGGTGAAGATCGTTTCGTGTTTTTCGTCCCAAATAAGATGTTCGGTTTTTAGCGAATCGCCTTTTTCGTTGATAACGATCACGTTATTTTTGGCTTCCCACTTTTCTTCTTTAATAAATTCCTTGGCATAATCGGCCTTAATACTGGAAGTTATTTTATGATTCTCGTCGTATTTAATTAGTAATAAACCTTCGGGAAATTCGTGAAATGTTTTGCCTTCGTTTTCGAAGCGAAGTAATCTTGGGGCTTTAAGTAAAAAGCGAACCGTACCTGAATCGGTGGAGAGTGTTTCGAAATTTGTTGCCTCTATAATCGGCAAATTTTCGGGGGAACTAAAAGCTTTTATTTTATCAATGTCGTTTTTCTTACACGCAAAGAAAAGCATTGCAGTTCCCAACACGGGAACTGCAATACGAGACATTCTTATTAGTTGCAATATTTTAAAAGCGAACTTTTGTGTTTTCATTAATCCAACCTCCTACGTGATAGGTAGCCCCTTCTTGCAGTCCTTCCATAAATGCTTCTTCTTTGTTAGGGAAATAACCTTTGTATTTTCTAAGGTTTTCTGCTGCATCAATTGCACAGTCTTCGCCGCGACGCGCTTTTGCAAAGTAGTCGCATGCTAACCAGAATACTGCTGATTTCTCCAAGGTAGTTCCTTCAAATTTTTGTGAAGCTGTTACATAGATGTTTCCAATCAGAATGTTTGCATCACATAAATCAGGATCTAACTGAAGAGCTTTTCTGGCATCGTTACGGGCTCCTACATAGTTACCGTCTTTTGTAAAACGAACTAAACCGCGCTCGTAATGATATGAAGCTTTTAATTTATCATCAGTTTCCTGATCAATAGCCATTTGGTAATATTCTCGTGCTTTTTCAACATCGTCCTTTTTCAGGAATCGACGAGCCATGTTAAAGGCTGCCTCTGCAGAAGGGTCAAGTTCATACAATCGTTCGGTAGCGACACCAAAAAGTTCAGTTTCAGTACAGTTGGCTCTTCCCAAACGACGTAACATTGATTTAATAAAATCAGCATCGTTTGAATTTTCGCGGTATTGAGGTTCGAAAATGTTTATTAAAGCTTCGCAATCAGCAGCACCCGATTTCCCGAAAATAGTCTCGATATAAGGCATTACTGTTTCCTGCGTTAGTTTCACTTTATCACCATCTTCATTGGCCTCAATAATTGCATTAGCAATTGAAGTACACTCTTCGTAATTCTTAACAACCTGCTCTTTTGGGAGCTCACCCAATTTAAACAGCGCAACAGTTGTTTGCATATACACTAGAAGAACAGGTGGCTCGGTTGCATCGCCTTGTAGCTTTACCGATTCTGATAACCATTCATAAGCTGACTTATGAATTGCTTTTAATGCTTCACCTTCAGGTGCTTTGTCTCTGTTCTGATCTAATTTGTATTTTAACCACGATGTACCTTTACGACCTAAAACATTACCACGGTCGTCAAAGTGCTTCATTCTTTTGTCGTACAATTTCATGTACAAATCAATGTACTTATCACGTTCAGCATCGGTTTTGGCATTTTCAATCTGGTGCTCGTAAATCTTAGAACCATGAATGTATAGATTCATGGTAGATTTAGGATACTTGTTATACAGCTTTTGCCAGTGAGGGATTGCTGATTTATAATCCTGTTGTTTGTAAAATTCGGTGTATAACGAAAGCTCATTTAAGAAATCTTTATCCTGTGCTTTCATCAGTTCGTCCAAAGTACTCAGGTTAACCTCTCCACTTACTTCTTCTTCATCACCACCTTCAGATGGAAGGCTTCCGCTAAATGCAAAATCAAATACATTGGCCGATTTTCCTTCGATGTCTAATTTTTTCGATTCATCAATATAAGTAAACCTGATGTATTTTGATTTTTCATCAGCTTCAACTTCGTATTTACCGTCAAAACTGGTCATCATTTCTCCACCCTTATGGGCTTCAACAGTAATCCCAGCTGCCGGTTCTCCGTCCATATAAACAGTTCCTTTAATAACTCTTTGCGCCTGTGCAACTGTAATACCGACCATTACAACCGCGGCGATTAAAAGAGATATGCGTAAAATAGTTTTCATAATGAGTTTTATTTGTTTTTTTCTTTTTGAATTCTAGTCTATTCTTCGCTGCATAAACCACAAGTCGTGTAAGCTTACACTTACATTAATTTTTGCATATTTTTCAAGTACCAAATTATACTCTTTTGTCCCTCTTTGCCCGAACTCGGCACTTAAATTAAGTGTTGAGTTAGAGCGATACAGTGGTAACCCAACACCAAAACTTATGCCAAAGTCATTTATATGCTGTCCGGCAAAGGTGTGGTAAGTTTGTTCGTATTTAAAACCAGCGCGATATGCAACACGGTTAATAAAACTTCTGATCGAAAACTTATCCGGAATCCACTCAGCCCCAATCGCAAATTTATTTAAATCTGTTAAAAAATTACTTTTGCTTCCTAAAAATTTGGTATTGTCCCATCCTTCGTGGTAATAATCCACATTTATTTCATACACATTCTCTTTTGTCAAAGACAGTCCTCCGCCTATCATCATCGGGAAAGTCATCGTTCCTTTCTCTTCTTCGCGGTACTTCAGAGTGTCCTGATCCAGCGCATCACCGTAGCGAAGGTTCTTTTGAATAATATCCGAAACAAAGTCGGTATATTCAGGAGAATTAGCGAACACCAATCCAAATGTTAAACTTTTATCATTTTTCATTGGCAGGGTTGCCTGTACACCCAAATCCAACCCGAAGTCGCGAATACGAACTGTTGAGTACCGTTGTACATTATAGAATGTTGGATCGGCAAAAGTTACTTCCGTATTTCGGTTTAATGTACCGAAACGGTAGTTCAGGTTCGCACCAACTGATATATTTTTAATTGGCTCGATGGCAAGTCCCCAACGCGCATTTGAGATGGTTCCAGCTCCGTAGTAGGTGTTGTAAACAGTTCCAACATTATCAATGTCGGCGGTAGACGTCACGTAATAACCTACATCGGAATAAGGTGTTAAACTTAAGCTTGTTGCCGCCCAGTTGTTTAACCTGAAACTCATGGCAAAATACTTGAAGTTTACATCGTTCGTCTTCATACTTGTGCTTTCGGTTTGGTTATTGGCAAATTTGCCTTCCAAACCAAACTCGAAAATAAAGTTGAGCGAATCAAGCGATGTGTAACTGGCGGGGTTGGCCGCATTTATTTGCATATTGTATCTGCTTGCAAGGCTTGCTCCCCCCATTGCCGACGAACGTCCGAGCGAATAGGGCTGCAAATCACCAAGACCATATCGCGAATACGGCGATGTGGTATTATTATTAAACTGTGCAAACAATACAGCCGGGACAAAAAGTAACCCGGCGATCAAAAAACTTACTCTATTTAGTCTCCCCATTATGTTGTAAAATGCGGTTTAAACCAATACTGGTTAAATTAAAGTGTACAAAGAAAGAATTTTTTAATTTCTTATCAAAAAATTCGGCATCCCCCCCGGTCATAATAACTTTTAAATTATTATAATTTTCCTTAAATGAGGTAATTGCATGGTCTACTTCGAACACAATGCCGTGTTGTACTCCGGCTCTAATTGCCTGCTCGGTTGTTTTTCCAATTAGTTCTATAATAACTCCCTTTTCTACTTTAGGAAGTTTTCCTGTAAACTGGTTTAATGCCTTAAAGCGCATCTCCAAACCAGGTGAAATATTTCCGCCCAGGTATAACCCTTCGGCGGTTAACAAATCGTAGGTAACTGCAGTTCCGGCATCAATAACCAAAACATTTGTTTTGGGATACAGCTCGAAAGCTCCTACAATTGCCGCAATGCGGTCTTTTCCCAATGTCTCTTTCGACTCGTAACAGTTTTCTACAGGCAATGGCGTTGTGGCGTTCAGTTCAATAAACAACTCAAACTGCCCGGCCAGGGCAACTTTTAATTCATCGGGATAATCTTTTACCGATGATAAAATTGCACTATCCAATCTCTCGTATTCTCGTTTTAATGTACCGATTAAAGCAGGCGAAAACGCATCAACCGACACCGTTTTTACCACCTCTTTTTTAGTACAAACCGAATACTTTGTTCGTGTATTGCCTATATCTATTACCAGATTCATTAATCAATAAT
Organism: uncultured Draconibacterium sp.; assembly: GCF_963675065.1. Taxonomy (NCBI): domain Bacteria; kingdom Pseudomonadati; phylum Bacteroidota; class Bacteroidia; order Marinilabiliales; family Prolixibacteraceae; genus Draconibacterium; species uncultured Draconibacterium sp. The sequence continues at coordinate 1,148,522 of NZ_OY775905.1, forward strand.
GCGCTGACTGATGTCGAGTGCTTTTACCGAATGTGTTAATGCACCAATCGAAATATAATCAACTCCGGTATGCGCCACTTTGCGAATACGTTTAATGGTCATATTTCCTGATGCTTCAATTTTGGCACGACGATCGATAATATCAACACACTCTTTCATCATCGACGAACGCATATTGTCGAGCATGATAATATCAACGTCGGAAGCCAGTGCTTCTTTTACCTGGTCGATGGTTGTTGTTTCCACCTCGATCTTGATACTTTTAGGAATTCTTTTACGAATAGCTTCAACAGCCTTTGTAATGCTTCCGGCTACCTGAATGTGGTTGTCCTTAATCATCACCATATCGTACAAGCCAAAACGGTGGTTCGAGGCACCTCCCATTCTAACCGCGTACTTATCGAGGTAACGGTATCCGGGTAAAGTTTTTCGGGTATCCAGAATCTCGACCTTTGTTCCTTCAGTTTCTTTCATGCAAAGGTTGGCATAACTCGCAATTCCCGACAAACGCTGCAAAAAGTTAAGCGCTTTTCTTTCGCCTGTTAACAATGCACGGTAGGTACCCTTAAACTCGGCAATAACATCACCAGGAACAACATGGCTGCCATCAGGCATAAATACCTGCCATTTCAGATCTTTGTCAAATTTTCTAAAAACCATTTCTGCTACCTCTAAACCGGCAACAACACCCTCCTCTTTAGCGACAAACTGTGCTGTTTTTACATCGTTACTATCTATAAGGTTGTTTGTAGTAATGTCTCCGTCGCCGATATCTTCGGCGTAAGCCATGTCGAATAAAACTTCGGCCGACTTTAATGTTTTCTCATCCATCATAGCTTTACTTTCTTATGGGTTCAAACTCAATGTTTTTGTTTTTTTGTTGAACAATATGTGTTTTAAAATCAGGATTCTCCTTCTGAAAATCTTCCCGGATATGACCGCCGCGGCTCTCTTCGCGAACCAGTGCAGATTGCGCAATGAGTTTACTAATGACCGACATATTCCTGATCTTAATTAAATTATATTCGTTTTTATGGTTGTCGAATTCTGAAACAATTTCAGAAAAACGGCTGAGTGCATTTTCCAGGCCTTCCCTGTTTCTTACAATCCCCAGATTTTTCGACATAATTTGCGCCAACTCGTTCTGATATTTCAGAAATAGCTGTTCGTTATTTGCATCTAGTGATACCGGTTCGGGCTTTTCCAGCAAATGCTCCGATGCTACCAGTTTTGCAGCCTTTTCGCTGGCACGCTTTCCGAAAACCAAACACTCGAGCAAGGAATTACTTGCCAAACGATTGGCGCCCATCACTCCGGTTGATGCGGCTTCGCCGCAAACAAAGAGGCCCGAAATATTTGTTTCAGCATCCAAATTGGTACGAATTCCGCCAACCATATAGTGTGCTGCCGGAGCAATAGGTAAATTATCTTCGGTTAAATCGAAACCAAACTCTGTTAAATGTCTATCGATATTTTTAAATCGCTTCCTGATCTTTTCCTTATCCAAATGTTTTAACGACAAAAAGATATGATCCTGATCCGATTTTTGTATTTGTCTGAAAATACTGTAGGCAACCACATCGCGCGGTGCCAATTCGGCCAGCGGATGAATGTCTTTCATAAAACGTTCGCCCTTAGAATTTAGCAGCCACGCTCCTTCGCCACGAACTGCCTCGCTAATCAGGTAAGCTTCTTTTCCCGGCAGGTATAAAGCCGACGGGTGAAACTGAACAAATTCGAGATCTGCCAGTCTCGCACCGGCATCGTAAGCCAGTGCTATTCCATCACCTGTTGCCGTATGCGGATTTGTCGACCGGGCAAAAACCCGCGACATACCACCCGTTGCAACAATAACAGCTTTGGTTTTGAATATGATATTTCCGTTGGTTTTAAAATCGTAAGCCTGAACTCCAACAATAGCATTGTTGTGCTTCAGTAATTTAACGGCCACCACATACTCGAAAGCATCTACATTCTTTTTCTCCTGAATAAGACGCAGTTTAAACAAAGTCAACTCTTTTCCGGTAGCATCGCCGCCGGCATGCAAAATACGACGTTTGGTATGTCCGCCTTCCAAACCGAGCACAAACTCGCCGTTTTTCTTATCGAATTGCATACCCAAACCGATTAGTTCCTGAACGCGTTCGCTACCTTCGTTAACCAAAACATCTACGGCATTGTGGTCGCAAATACCGCGCCCGGCAACCATTGTGTCGTGCGCATGTTGCTCGGGCGAATCCTCATCGGCAATGGCTGCAGCAATTCCTCCCTGTGCATAATACGAATTACTGACATCAAGCTGCGACTTGGTAACTATCGCAACGCGTCCGTATTTTGAAGAGTGGTAAGCAGCCGACAATCCTGCCAGCCCACTTCCTATTACAACCGTATCAAATTCAAGTATTTGCATCTGTTTTATATGCTTCCCGCAAACGAGCCTGCAAAGTTAGCATTTCTTTTAAGCAAATACCTATATTTTGTCACTTAGGTTTTACATTGCCCGTATTAATCAATGCCTTATTCTGAAAAATTATACAAGGCTTTTACTGTTATCTCAAGTTTACTCATCCAACATTTTCATCGGGCAAATAATCGGGACGAATTGGAGTAAATACCTCCAACACTTTTGCGTCTTCCAACACTTCAACCTGGTGCTCAACATTATCGGGGATGCACCAGCTGTCGCCCTGTTCGGCAATTACCCACTCTTTGTCAATACAAAAATTCAATTTCCCGGAAACAAGATAACCGGCTTGTTCGTACGGATGGCTGTGCAGCGGTAATTCACTACCCTTTTGCAATTCAAATTCACACATAATCGACTTTTCTTCAAAAGCCAGTGCCCGCATTTTTACTCCGGGCAACAAGGTTTTAAACGATCGAAAATTACTTTTGGTAAACATCTTATATTCTTTTGGTGTTTGGGCTAAGATAAAAGTTATATACCAAATTAAACCATGCGTAAACTTGAAGGTCTTTGTAGTTGCTTATTTGGAATGCACCCAGGTTAAATATTAGTCGCCCAATGTGTTGTTTTCACATAATAAATTCTGAGACACAAAAAAATTAATGACTTTTGCAGTTCAAGTAAACCTATGATTAAAAAATTCAAATAAAACAAAATAGCCATGAGTTGGAGAAAAACTACGTTTATTGTTGTTGCCCTTATTGTTTTGTTAGGAGGAGCAGCTGCATTATCAAAACTGTTCGTTTCAATGAAACCGGAGCAAATTAAACGGCCCGATGTTGAAATGAAACGATCGGTTAAAGTTAAAACAGTTAACTATTCGGAAATTACCTCGCCACTTTCCCTCCCCGGAGGACGTGCCGTATCGGGCAGCGAAGTATTACTGGTTGCCGAAGCATCAGGAAAAATTGAACCGGGAGCTGTTGTGCTGCGTAAAGGTACATCCTTTAAAAAAGGACAATTACTTGCCGAAATCTACAAAGACGAGGTAGAGCTTGCCTTAAAAGCGCGAAAAGCAAAGTTTTTAACGACAATGACCTCTTTATTACCCGATATAAAAGTAGATTTTCCGGATCAGCTAAATGCTTACGAAACATTTTTCAGAGCCATCGATCTGGATAACGACCTGCCTGAAATGCCGGTAGTAAAAGATGAAAAGCTAAAAGTGTTTTTAGCCAGCCAGGGCGTATTAACCGAATATTACAGTATTAAACAGGATGAGAAAAAATTAAAGCGCCATACGCTTTATGCGCCTTTCGACGGAGCATTTACACAGGTAAATTACGAAGTGGGATCGTATGTAAACGCCGGAGGACAAATTGCAAAAATGATCCGCACCGATCATGTGGAGATTGAAGTTCCTGTTCCGAATGAAGACAGCGAGTGGATAAAAATTGGCGATAAAGTCTTCATCCATTCCAATCTCGACGATTCTTCAATTAACGGCAAGGTGGTGCGTAAATCAAACTTCGTTGAAGCAGAAACACAATCGCTAAGCATTTTTGTGCAGGTGGGTCAAGCCGACTCCGACAAGGTTCTTCCCGGACAGATCTACGAAGTAACTTTCCCCGGACAAAAAATTGCTGATGCCATGGAAATTCCGCGTGGTGCAGTTTTTAACTCAAGTACTGTATATGTTGTAATCGATGGCGAACTGAAAAAACGTGAAATAAACGTGATAAAACGCAACGAAACAACACTGATTTTTGATGGTTTGCCAAAGGGGACCAAAGTGGTTTCGGAACCATTAATCAATGTAAAAGAAAATACTCCGGTTAATATTCAGGGCGAAGCAGGCAACAAAAAGCCAATCTCCGGAAACCGGACTAAACCTCAATAGAAAAAGGAGACAGATCAATGAAGAAGATAGTTGAACTATTTGTAAAATTTCCGTTTTACGCTAACCTGATCCTGCTTTTCCTGATTGTAGTGGGTAGCATAAGTTTTCTTTCGATGAAGAAATCTTTCTTCCCCGAGCGCGAATCGCATATGATCACCGTTCGCGTAGCTTATCCGGGCGCATCGCCGGTTGAGATGGAAGAAGGAGTTACCTCCAGGATTGAGGAAGCAGTAAGAGCTATTCCCGGCATTTACGAGATCAATTCGGTATCGGCAGAAAACAGTGCCAGCATACGAATTGAAATTCAGCCCGGATACGATATTGACGAAGCACTTATTGAAGTAAAAAACGCCGTTGATGGAGTTTCGGCCTTACCAACAGCAGCCGAACGCCCCATTGTTGCCAAAACGCGGACTACATCGCCGGCAGCACGTTTGCTGGTTACCGGCGACGTTGATCTAATGACACTCAAATCGTACGCCCAGCAGGTGGAAGAAGATTTCCTTGGATCGGGAATTATGAGTCAGGTTACCATTTCAGGTTTCCCAAGCCTCGAAATTTCTGTTGAAGCCGAGGAGGAAGACCTGCTGCGCTACGGACTAACTTTTAACGATTTACAAAGTGCCATTACCAATAACAACCGCGATGTTTCTGGCGGACAGCTAAGATCGAAAGATGAAGAGCTGTTAATTCGTTTGCGCTCGCGAAGCGCTGATCCGAATAAAATTGGAAACATAATTTTACGTGCCAATCCCGATGGAAGCGTGCTTCGTATTAACGATATTGCCACGGTAAAAATGAAATTCTCGGATGTGCCCAACAAAGCACTGGAGAGAGGAAATCCGCTGATCAACATCAACGTAATGAAGCTTATTACGGAAGACCTTGACGAGATTGATCAATATGTACAAAAATATGTTGCCGATTTTAATTCGCAAACGCATGGCGTTAAATTAATCTACTCGCGTTCGTATCTCGAATTGTTAAAATCGCGTCTCGACCTTCTGTACAGCAATGGTGGGATGGGATTAATTCTTGTGATTCTTATTCTAGGAATCATGCTCAGCACCCGCCTTTCGTTATGGGTTGCCTGGGGAATTCCGGCTTCGTTCCTGGGTATGTTTATTGCCGCGAATATAATTGGCGTTACCATTAATATGATGTCGCTTTTTGGAATGATCCTGGTTATCGGTATTCTGGTTGACGATGGAATTGTAATCGGGGAAAATATCTTCCAGCATTTCGAACGGGGGAAAAGCCCCATGCGGGCTGCTGTCGACGGAACAGTGGAAGTTATTCCGGCTGTAACCTCATCGGTATTAACTACCGTTGTTGCTTTCTCGCCGCTGCTGTTTATTACCGGCCGCATGGAAATGATGTACGAAATGGCAATTATTGTAACCGCCAGTTTGCTGATTTCTTTAATAGAGGCATTCCTTGTTCTTCCGGCTCACCTTGGAAACGAAAAGGTACTAAACCGAAAAACACTTAACCGCAAGGCAAAAGGATTACGAAAATATACCGAAGGATTTTTTAACTGGCTGCGCAATTATGCGTACGACCGTGTTATTAAACTGGTATTGGAATGGCGTTACATTGTTTTGGGAATTCCGGTGGCAATGATTGTAATTACAATTGGACTGGTTGGTGGACAGCTGATTAAAACAACATTCTTCCCACGTATGGAATTTGACTCGTTCAACATTAACATTGCTTTTACTCCCGGTTCCGGAGAACGCCAAACCATGGAATACCTGGAGCGCTTTGATAGTATTGTGTGGGTAGTTAACGAGGAGATGATGGAAGAATACAATGATACAATTCCGATTATCGAAAACAGTATAATTAATCTCGGTTCTGCTTTTAGCCGCGAAGAAAGTGGTGCACACTCCGGAAATATTGATGTTTCTCCACGAAACTCAGAAGAAACAGGAATTAGTTCGTATGAAATTATCCGTCGTTTAAACAAGAAAATCGGAAATGTTCCCGAAGCCGAAAAATTTACCATAGGTGCAAGAGGCCGTTTTGGCGATCCGGTTTCCATCGGCTTAATGTCGAGAAATACCGAAGAGCTGGAAGCGGCACGTGATTATCTGGTGGACAGACTACTGCAATATCCGCAGTTAAAAGATGTGGTTAACACAAATGCCTTGGGTAAACAGGAAATTCTTTTGGAACTAAAACCAAAAGCTTACATGCTTGGCCTAAACGAAACCTACATTGCCGGCCAGGTACGTCAGGCATTTTACGGCGGACAGGCACAACGCCTGCAGGTTGGCCGCGACGAACTGCGTATTTGGGTACGTTACCCGGCAGAAGGACGCGAGCGCATCGGTCAATTGGAAAAAATGAAAGTGAAAACGCCGCAAGGTGAATACCCGCTGATGGAACTGGTTGATTACGATATGAAACGTGGTCCGGTAAACATTAACCGCTTTAACGGAAAACGCGAAATCAGGGTAAATGCCGATATGGTTGATCCGGATGCTTCGGTTACCGAAACACTGGATTTGATTAAAGCAGAAGTAATTCCCGAACTTGAAGTGCTTTACCCGGGAATTACAGTAATTTTCCAGGGGCAGCAACGCGAGAGTGAACGAAACATGAGCGATTTGGCTTTCCTTTTCCCAATGGCTTTCCTGGCAATTATTTTTATCCTCATGATCAGTTTCCGTTCGTTCGAACAACCTATGATCATCATTATCATGATCCCGATTTCAATACTGGGAGCTGTTTGGGGACACGGTATTCACGGCAAACCGCTTTCAATTTTAAGTTTGTGGGGAATTGTGGCACTTACCGGTGTAATTGTTAACGATGCAGTGGTATTTCTTTCCAAATATAACCTCCTTATTAAAGAAGGATTAAAAGTTAAAGAGGCCATTGTTGAAGCCGGAAAATCACGGCTTCGTCCGATTATTTTAACAACGCTTACAACTGCTTTCGGACTATATCCGCTTATTCTTGAGAAAAGTTTTCAGGCGCAGTTCCTTATTCCAATGGCCATTTCGCTGGTTTATGGAGTTGCTTTCGGAACCCTGTTTATACTGCTGTTCTTCCCGGCACTTATTTTGGTGTTGAACGATATCCGGAAATTTGTTCGCGAACAGTGGTACGGAAGAACATTTGAACGCGAGCACGTGGAAATTGCATGGCAAAATGCACAACGTAAAATCGACAACAGCATTTATCACGAAGAAGATGAGGAGGAGGACACCAATGAATAAGATAGCAACACTACTACTGATAATGGTTACGGGCTTGTTTGCGCAGGCCCAGCAGCCACTTACACTTACTGACGCTATTACCAAGGCGTTGGAAAATAACTACGACATTGTTATTGCCAAAGAAAACCAAAGGGTTGCCGAGATTGAAAACAACTGGGGAACGGCCGGCCGCTATCCTTACATCAACCTTTCGCTGGGCGACAATAATTCGCTACGAGTAGTTGATGGCGACAACACCACCTCAATAGGATTAACGGGCGGTGCATCGGTAAACTGGACAATTTTTGATGGATTTTCGGTGAGTATTACCAAAACCCGCTTGGAGGAATTGGAGAACCTATCGAAAAACAATACGGCAGTTATGGTTGAAGGGACTATTCAATCGGTAATTCTTGCCTATTACGATGTTTTGCTACAAAAAGAAATACTGGCCACTTATAACGAGGTAATGGCACTTTCGCAAGATCGTTTTCAGAAAACCGAGCAACAGAAAGAATACGGATCAGCAGTGACTTACGACGTTTTGCAGGCACAAAATGCCTACCTGGCCGACCGCGCGAGTTATCTGTTACAGGAAGTAGCTTACAAAAACTCGAAACGAAATCTGGCTTATTTAATGGCCGAAAAAGAAGCCGTTGACTACGAATACTCCGATAAGTTCGAGGCCATTACAGAAGATTACACGCTGGCCGGTTACGAGGACAAATGATTGAAAACAACAAGAGTTTGCAAAACCAGTACATCAACCAGCGCCTGCTTGAAAATGCTATTGCTTCGGCAAAAAGTTCTTTTTCTCCTTCATTGGGATTTACAGGTGGAGTAAGCGGATCACGTGCCGGAAACAAAGTTGGCGACATGGATATGGACTGGGCCAACTCAGCAAACTTTTACGGTAACTTTACACTTAGCTGGAACTTGTTTAGCGGCGGAAACCGGAAGCGGGCATTACAAATTGCGGAGATCGATAGCGACATTGCTGAAATTCAGCTAACCGACATGCAACACGACCTGGACAACAGTCTGGCCAATCTGTTCGAATTTTACCAGGTACGCAAAGAGTTACTTTCTGTTGCCGACGAAAACCTGGCAGCGGCACAACTTAACCTGCAAATTTCGCGCGACAAGTTTGAGGCGGGTGCCATCAACTCCTTCAATTTCCGCGATGTACAGGAAATTTACCTTCGCGCCTCACAAGGGAAACTGGAGGCGATCTATAATTTTATCAACGCACAAACATCCCTATTACGCTTAACGGGCGCAATTGTACAGGAATACGAATAATAAAAAGCAAGCCGATGGAGAGAACTTCATCGGCTTGCTTCTTTTATAACACCGCAATCCTCTGCACCTTTTTTTCAATACAATTCCATATTCCCAAAATCTATTTTGTCCCAGCAGGTATTATTAAACCATAATGGCTAAATTTGAAAGGTTTAATGGAACCACAAAAACATGAGAATGGCTGAAGAATTTTATGTCGACAGATTGGGAAAATGCACCGTTAAATCGCCGCTAAACTTATCGACGGTTGAAGGTGATGGGATTTTCGATTTTATTCGCGATGACGAACGCATCCTCTACTATAACACAGTATCAAAAGTTAAAGAACAACTGGCAAAAGGCGAAGAACCACTCTCGTTTGAGCGCGCCGGCCCCAGAGAAGACCTTTTCTTTGAGCCAGCTAAAACACGTGTTGCGATAGTTACTTGTGGCGGCTTATGTCCCGGTCTGAATAATGTGATTCGTGGTATTGTAAATAACCTCTGGGAGCGATACGGAGTAAAGAAAATTTACGGAATCAAATACGGCTACTCCGGTTTTATTCCCGAGTACAACTTCCCTTACATCGAGCTTGATCCCGATGTAGTTGATGATATCCACAAGGCGGGAGGCACCATGCTGGGATCGTCGCGTGGAGACCAGCCCGTTGAAACCATTGTAGATACGCTAGAGCGACTAAATATAAACATACTATTTACGATTGGAGGAGATGGAACACTGCGTGGAGCGCACGCAATTGCCGAAGAAATAAAACGACGTAATTTAAAGATTTCTGTTGCCGGGATTCCAAAAACAATTGATAACGACATCAGCATGATCGAACGTTCTTTTGGTTTCGAAACGGCTTTCTCCATTGCGATGACTGTAATTCAGAATGCGCACTACGAAGCAAAAGGAGTGTACAATGGTATTGCAGTTATAAAACTAATGGGACGTGATTCAGGTTTTATTGCTGCCAATGCAGCACTGGCTTGTCCTGATGTAAATTTTGTACTAATACCCGAAATGGATTTCGACCTTGACGGCGAAAAAGGCTTTCTTACCGTTCTTAAAAAACGACTTCAGGAAAAACAACATGCAGTTATTGTTGTTGCCGAAGGTGCCGGTCAGTTCTTTTTCGGTAAAGACAATAATAAAAATGTAATCGCAAATAAAGTTTACGAAGATATTGGCTTGTACATTCGAGATAAAATTCATGAAGATTTCGAAGCTTCCAACTTTCCATTTTCACTGAAATACATTGATCCCAGCTATATTTTACGCAGTACTCCGGCCAATGCAAACGACAGCAAATTCTGTTTTCAACTGGCACAAAATGCCGTGCATGCTGCAATGGCGGGCCGAACAGATTTTTTAGTTGGATACTGGCAGGGTGCTTTTACGGTATTACCCATTCCTCTGGCTACAAAAGAACGTAAAAAAGTGAACCTCGAAGGGAACTTGTGGGGAAGTGTTTTGGAAGCTACAGGGCAACCCGTTTGTATGCACAACAAATGCCCCTGATGAATTTATATTCTGATTAAACACGAACCCATTTTCGCTGTTTGTTCTTCTCCTCTTTATTACGAAAAGCCTCTTCCAGATCGATTCCTTTCCGGTTGGCAATGGCACACAGGTAGATAAAGATATCAGCCAGCTCATCAGCAATTTCGGAGAAATCGGAATTTGAATCTACGAGCAATCCTTCTGATTTTCTGACAGCTTTAAACAGCTCTCCAATCTCCTCGCCTAGCAGCAGACACTTATCGATTGTTGTTTGCGAAGCAAAGCCCCGCTCCTGTTCCAATGCTGTAACATATTCTTGAAAGTCGGCGAGTTGTGGTTGATCTTTTAGTGTAGGCATAGTTTTAACTTATACTGTTTGGCGATTCTAAAATTACTTCTTTTACACATGCTCCGGGAGAAAGTTGCAGCAGCCATTCGATGGTTTTATAAAGATCGTCGGGTTGAATCATTTGGTCACTCTCCAAAGGCGTTCCGGCATCAACAGCCATTTCGGTGTTTACCCAACCCGGGCATAAAGCCGTTACTTTTATTCCCAGCGGATTCAACTCACGGTAAAGCGATTCGCTTAATCCAACCAGGCCAAATTTAGATGCGCTGTATGCTCCGCCACCGGAAAAACCAACTTTCCCTGATCGAGATGCCACATTAAAAATATATCCCGATTTTTGTGCTTTCAGAACCGGAACAACTTCTTTTAAAACCACATACTGAGCAGTTAGATTGGTCTCCAGCATTTTCTCAAACTTATCTTCTGCAATATCCACAGATCCACTAAAATGAATGCCGGCATTGTTAACCAAAATATCGATACCTCCATTTTCCGAAACAATTTTTGCAACGGCTTCTTTTATGGCTGGCTTATCAGTAATATCAAGCTGCAATACTTTTGCATTATTCCCAATCTTTTTCGCTACCTGCTCAAGATTTTGTTTGTTTCGCCCCACCAGAATGGTTTGATAGCCCAGCTGCGCCAGTCCTGTGGCAATAGCTTCACCAATTCCTTTTCCCGCTCCTGTAACAACAGCAGTTTTTTGTTCACTCATATTTTGAATTTGAGTCCTAAAGATAAAAAGAGGAATCCTGAAAAAACAGCTATTTGTGGATTTTAATTCGCCGATCTGCGGTAATCATTTTCGATCAGTGTCATCAGCGTTCTATCAGGAATTAACTTCCAGCAAAAATCCACTTCCGTGAATATTCTTAATTTCGATATTCGGATCGTCCTTCAAATACTTGCGCAATTTCGTAATAAATACATCCATACTCCGGGCAGTAAAATAACCATCTTCGCCCCAGATTTTGCGCAGTGCCGTTTCGCGCGAAAGCAGTTCGTTTTTATTTTGGCAGAGTAATTTCAGCAAATCAGCTTCTTTTGGTGATAACTTTTGTTTCTCCCCATCGCGAACAATTACACGTAGCTTTGAATCAAATTCATACGTTCCGATGGTAAAGAGAAATTCTTCTGTTATCGGTTGCGTTGACTGCCGCTTTATAATCGCCTGAATTTTACACAACAATACTTCCGTGTCAAACGGTTTGGTGATATAATCATCGGCTCCCACGTTGTAACCTTTCAGAATATCTTCTTTTAAGGTTTTTGCGGTTAGAAAAACCATTGGGATTTCCTTATCAAGTTTACGTATTTCTTTGCCAATTGTAAATCCGTCGATATTGGGCAACATCACATCCAATATGCAGATTTGAAAAGATCCGGCTTTAAATTTATCCACCGCATATTTTCCGTCGTCAACCCAGGTAACTTCATAATCGTTCAACTCAAGGTACGATTTTAATACCGCCCCAAAACTAAGGTCGTCTTCTACCAGAAATATGTGTTGCTTTATTGTCATTCTTTATTATTGCCATTTCGAACGCAGTGAGAAAACTGTAACAGATTTCTCAGTCGTACCTTCTTCGAAATGACAGCTTTATTGTTACTCCCTCACAAAAGGTAAAAATACATCAAATTTGCTTCCCTTGGCTGGTTCGCTGCTCACGGAAATAGTTCCACGGTTAGCTTCCAACACGGCTTTTACATAACTTAATCCCAGTCCAAATCCTTTTACGTTGTGAATATTACCACTTGTTTGGCGGTAAAAACGTTCAAATATTTTTGCCTGAACCGCCTTGCTCATTCCAATTCCTTTATCTGCTACCGAAACCACCACTCCTTTTTGCTGGTTGATTGTTGATACGGTAATTTCGGGTGTATCGCCGGAATATTTATTGGCGTTGTCGATGAGGTTATACACCACATTCGTACAATGAATCCGGTCGGTAGTCACCATTGAGTTAATGGCTTTTAAATCCAGTTCAATCTTACCACCCCGTTTTTCAACCTGCAGTTTAATTCCCTGAACCGCGTCGCTGATCAGGTCGTGCACATCAATGGTTTCCCAGTGAAATTCAAAGTCTTTTTTATCCAATCTTGCGATGGTGAGAATATCCTCCACCTGCCTGTTCATGCGGGTATTTTCCTTTTTAATCATACCCGCAAAATATCTGATGCGCTCCGGATCAACCAGCACTTTCTGATTAGTGATGGAATCAGTCGCCACCGAAATTGTGGCGATTGGCGTTTTAAACTCGTGCGTCATGTTATTGATGAAATCCGATTTCATCTCAGAAATTTTCTTTTGTCGTATAATGTAGAAAATACTGAGCGCAAACGTCACTAAAATAATTAGCGAGAATAAAAAGGAAGCTATCAGCAGCCAATTTAGCGAACGGTAAATAAAACTATCGCGATCAGGAAATACCACAGCCAGTTTTATGTCTTTCTGAAAAATATCGTTGGGATAAAGCTGCGCCTGAAATATGGTGTTTGCTACCTCCAGCGAATCAGTTACAGGCTTGGGGAAACTCAACTCATCGCCCCGAAAAATTCCGTATTCAAAGTCGAGCGGAATATTGTTTTCGTCAAGCTCCTTTTTAAGCACATCGTAAATCAGGTTTTCATCCAGTTGACGCACATCCCAGGTGGCAACTTCGGTAACTACTTTATTTGCCATTCTTTTCAGGCTGGTAGCTTTCAATTTAACACGTTTTGATATATCAGGAGACAGAATTTCAAAAGTATCTAAATCAGTAAGCAGCGAATCGATCTTTACCGTACTAATGGTATAAAGTGAATCAGCACTTCTTATAATTGTGTCGCTTTGTACAAATACAACATTACCAGCATCCACATCATCACCGGCAATTACGACATGGTTTTTACCCGTAGTCGAAGTACTAAGGTTATACGTGTACGACTGCACTTTGCGGCTGTCGGAATCGTTATCGATATGAATTTCGATACGTGCTTCCTTATTGTCCGGAGCAAATTCGCGAATGATTCTAACCGGCCGCCGGGTTGAGTCGGTGCGCTGCCGTATAACACGTGCTTTACCTGGCGAAACATTCCATCTCATCGTATTATCCGAGTCGCTATCAAATTCAACATCTAAATCAAAATCCTGAAGCAAGTCGGCCGAGTCTCCTGAAAAAACCATTTCGTTTACCACACCAAGGTTATGTAGATCTTCTAAACGACTTACCGTTTGCTGCAGCGCTTGATTAACGCCACGTTCGAACATCTCGTTTTTTACCTTAATGGCATTGTTCATCCACACCAGCTGAACGGCAATGATCCCCAAAATGGAGACACCCATCAAAATGATCAATCCTGTAAAAAGCTTTTTGTTCATGCTTCAAATATAGGCAAAACCACTTGCCAAATGTAAATTTTAACTTTTCCTTAACAGATTTTAACCGGCCTTTAACGGATTGATTGACAGGCCTCACCCTATATTTGTTCACGGAATCAGAATTTGATTTCAGCCAAGATATTCAAACGAATGACAAAATAAATTTTAATAAATTAACGACATGAAACAAGTATTATCACTTACAGGAATTTTAGCCCTTGCCTTATTTTTCTCATCGGCCATTTCGATAAACGATGCGCCGCAGTATCCTCCAAAAACAAAAAAGGACAAAAAGCACATTAAAATGGTGAAGATTGGAGACGATGGCAAAAAAATGGAAATCGACACTGTTATTGAGGCCGACCAGGTTTTTGTATGGAACGGCGATACGATTGGTGGCGGAAAAAAGTTGAAATGGATATCGGAAGAGGATTTTGATTTGGATATGGACTTTGACGTTAATGTGGAAACAGACGAAAACGGAAATGTATTTATACTGAAGGGGAAAGGTGCCTCAGAGCCAATGGTCTATGAATTTAAAACCGACGATGGCGACTCGGCAAAGCACATAATGATGAAAGTAATTTCGGATGATGTGTCTTCTGATATTATGAAGTGGCACAGCAAAAATGGTAACGAAATGTTTTTTGGAGCGCCGGGTTCAGCCACCCCGAAAGTTATTCGCATTAACAAACAAAAAAGCGGAAATGTAATCGACCTTAGCGATCCGGGTATTATTTCGTACGATAGAAAAGAGTTGAAAAACGGAAAGGAAAAGATCGTGATTGTGCGCGAAAAGCCAAGCGAAGAAGATATGGAGATGCACGAAGAAATTATTATGCACAACAGTAGCGCAGCACCAATGATCATTCATGAAGGAATGCCGAATATGACCAAAAGAATTAAAGTAATTGCCGACGATGATGGCCGCGTTGAAATTCTGGAGGATGGCAAATCCTGGACCGTTGAAGAAAGCGATGAAGACACGCAGGTAATTGAAAAAGACGGTAAAAAGATCATCATCAAGAAAACAAAAAAAGATGGTGAGATGAAAGTTGATGTGGAGGTAGAAGAGGAAGAAAACTAATTAAAATACAAGTTCAGAAACAACAAAGCCGGTACGATAATTTGTACTTGCTTTGTCGTTTTTTATCGCTAAGCTTCATAAAAAAAGCGGCTCTCTTTTTGAGTGCCGCCGGAAACTGAATAGCCAAACAATCAAGGTTGGCTGAATTATTTAGTACTAACTGAACGGTTATAAATACTGCGTTTCATGGCATTGAAGCAGTTGTATTGTGATTTACAAATGCTGTGCCAAAAATGCGACTCAACCACTCAATCTTCACTATTTTTTTAACGATACTATAGTATTTTGCAAAAGCGCAATTACATGCATAACGTTCTCGTTAAATACTTTTAGCACCTCTTCCCAGGTAACAGGCGCCTCATCCACATTCCAGCAATCGTAGTCGGTACTTAATGCCACTGCCGCATACGGAATTTCCAATTCATTGGCCAGGGCACACTCGGGCGCTGTCGACATATTTATAACATCGGCGCCCCACACACGAAACATATTCGATTCGGCACGCGTCGAAAAGCGAGGTCCTTCAATGGTTATTACCGTTCCACATTTATGAAATCCAAGATCCAAAGCTTCGGCATTTTCAATCAAAGCATGGCGCAGCTTCCAGTTAAACGGATCCGACATTGCCGGGTGGTTTAGCTTTCCGTCTTCAAATTCTTCCACAAAGCTGTTTTTCCGGAAGCGCGTAAAATCAATAAACTGATCGAGCATTACAATGTCACCGCGGCCAATCTCCAAACGAAGACTTCCGCAGGCGGTAGTAGCTAAAATGTGTGTACACCCCAACTCTTTTATAGCCCAAATATTAGCCCGGTTATTCACTGCCGAGGGCGGAATAGAATGATCGCGGCCATGCCTCGACAAAATAGCCACTTCTACACCACCAATCTTGCCGCATTTAAACGACGACGACGGCGCACCATAAGGCGTTTCAACACTTACTTCAGTTACTTCTTTCAGAATGGCAGGATCTTCCAGACCGGAACCTCCTATTATTGCAATTTTTTTCATCTTCTATCTGTTTATTTTCTCGGGATATAATCTTAAAATACTTTCTTTATCTGCTTTACAAATGCCACGTTCCGATATTAAGCCAGTTACCAGGCGCGCCGGAGTTACATCGAAACCATAATTGGCAACCGAACTTTTTTCGGGAATCAAACGCACCGTTTTTATCTGCTCATCGTGCCAGCCTTCAATCTCCGCCACCTCATCGCCCGCACGTTGTTCAATTGGAATTTCCTTCACTCCGTCATTCATTTCCCAATCGAATGTACTTGATGGCAGTGCTACATAAAAAGGCACATCATTGTCGTGGGCAGCCAGCGCTTTCAAATACGTCCCTATTTTATTGGCTACGTCGCCGGTAACGGTTGTTCGGTCGCTACCAACAATTACCATATCAACCATTTGGTGTTGCATTAAATGGCCTCCAGCATTGTCGGGAATAACCGTGTGCGGCACGCCTTGTTCGCCCAGTTCGTAAGCTGTTAATCGTGCTCCCTGGTTTCGCGGGCGTGTTTCGTCGACCCAAACATGCACCGGAATTCCCTTTAAATGTGCTTTATAAATGGGAGCAGTCGCGGTTCCCCAATCAATACAGGCCAACCAGCCGGCATTGCAGTGGGTTAATATATTCACAGCACTTCCCTTCTTTTTATAAATAGCTTCGATAATTTCCTGCCCGTACTCGCCTATTTTATCGCCAAATTCTATTTCCTGATGTTTTAATTCGCCGGCTTTTGCCAGAACCTTTTCAATCAATTCGGATTCATCCTTATTCGCCAGAATAAAGGCCAGCATTTCATCGACCGCAAACGCCAGATTTACCGCCGTTGGGCGCGATGACTTTAAATACTCAGCTACCCTTATTAAGTCTTCTTCCCAATTTTTATTTTTTAGTTGAAGAACTGCCAGGTACATGCCATAAGCCGCGGTTACCCCGATTAACGGCGCACCACGAACCACCATTTCTTTAATGGCAAAAAAAGCATCGTCGACTGAACGCATGGCAAAAGTTTCGAACACAAACGGCAATTTTCGCTGATCGATCACCTGAATAATTGTTGGGTCGTCGGCGTCAACCCAAATGGTATGATAATGTTTTCCCTGAATTTGCATTACTGATAAACTTCCTGTAGTTTCTAAAGTTTAATATGAAGTTAAAAAAGATTTTCCCTAAATGCTTACTTTCGTGAAATAAATTTAGAGAAATGAAGGCAGACCTTACGAACATAAAAAATATCATTTTTGATTTGGGGCGCGTGTTGTTAAACCTTGATTTTGATGCTTCGATAAAAGCCTTTCAAAAGCTTGGCAGCGATGGAGCAATTCTCGACCACAAAAACGCGTACGCCGACCCGATTTTCTACAACCTTGAAGTTGGGAAAATAACTCCCGCGGATTTTAGAAGCGGTGTACGAAAACTGCTTCAAAACGAACAAATTACCGACCCCCAAATTAACGAAGCCTGGTCTGCAATGATCCTTGACATTCCGGCGCATCGTGTAAAAAAGGTACAGGAGCTCAGCAAAAACTACAGCCTTTATTTGTTTAGCAACACCAATCAAATTCATATCAACCGTTTACTTTCTGAATTTAAGACACAACACGGCTTTGATTTTCCGTCGCTGTTTAAAGCGGTTTATTATTCCCACGAGATTCACGACCGCAAACCGGAAATCAGTTCGTACGAAAAAGTAATTGCACTATCGGGTGTTAATCCTGAAGAAACATTGTTTATCGACGATCTGGAAAAGAACATCGTTGCCGCGCAAAAAGCCGGATTAAATACTTTTTGGCTACAAAATGGGATGGAAATGACGGAGCTATTTTAAGATGCGAACCCGTTTTATCCGGATATCTTCAAGCGGCCGCCAACGCCGGTCGGTTTCTACCTGAACGATTTTATCCACCACATCCATTCCTGAAGTTACCTGCCCAAAAATCGTGTAACTGCCATCGAGGTGTGGTGCACCACCAATGGTTTTATAAACCTGTCGCTGCTCGGCCGAAAACGTGTAATTATTAATTTCTTCCAACTCATCCAAACCTTTATCAAAATATTTCCTTCCTGAAACGATGTAAAACTGCGATCCATCGGAACGTTGGCGCTGATTTTCGGTATCCGGTTTTCGTGGCGAACCAATCATTCCGCGTTTATGATACAAACCGGGAACAATATGTGCCGGAATGGTGTACCCCGGGCCTTTCCACCCCACATTTGCTCCGGGCACGGCATAGCGGGTATCAGCGGCACCACTCTGTATCCCAAAGTCTGCAATCACCCGGTGAATCAACAAACTATCGAAATAATGTTCTTTGGCCAAACGGATAAAATTATCGCGGTACTCGGGGGTTTCATTAAAGAGTTTTATGGTGATATCGCCGTAATCCGTTTCCAGAACAAGTCCTTTTATTTTGCGGTTTTCAGCAGCAATTTTTTCGTTCGATGTATTTTTTAGCGTCTCCAAAGGCTCGGAAGTTTCGCTTCTCTTTCGCAGCATAGCTGCAATAAATTCTGCCGGGATGGCAAAACTCTGCAATTCGAAATTTACTGTTCCTGAATAGGCCACACCAATTGCTTTTCCTGTTGATACAAATATTGGTGCGCCGAATTGCGATGTCCTAATCCGATTGGTTATACGGTACAAACGCGTTCCCCTAATATTGGCCAGGTTTAGAACTTTCCCCGTAAAAAGCTGCAGGGTTTTCCCGGTTTTAGGAGCCACATAAAATGATTTGGCAAAATTGGGTAAAGTGTCTTTATGTAGCTCAATGGGCTCGCGGCTGATGCTGTCAACTTTTAATATAATCAGGTCGTTTATACGATCGAAAGCCACAAAACTACGTGCTGTGTATTTTTTATTCTCATCGAACGGCTGCACCTTAACATTGGTGGCCTGATTGACCAGGGAATATTTGGTAACCAACAGATCTTCTCCAACAAAAAATCCCTGCCCCGATTCCAGAATCCGGTCGCCGTCATACGAATCGATTTTTGCGATAGACCGCATCAACTGATTCCAGATATCCTGTTTTTTATCTGCAGCAGAGTCCGTTTTGGCTTTTGTTTCTTCCTGCTGTGTTGTTTGTTTTTGGGCCTTATTTCCACATGAGCTCAAAAAAACGACAGCCAGTACTATAAAAAGAATTTGTTTTGCCATAATACTACTTAATCACATTCACTTTGATTTTCACATCGTTATACGGCCGGTTATTGCTATCGGTTTTTAGCGCTGCAATTTTATCAATCACATCAAATCCCGAAATACATTCGCCAAAAATGGTGTATTTCCCATCCAGTTCAGGATAACCGCCAACAGTGGTATAGGCTTCGCGCTGCGCATCAGAAAATTCAAGCGTATTGGGATTCAAATTGTAATCAGTTTCAATATTATCTTTTATTTCACCGGCAAGCTCCCGGAACTCCTTCACCTTTTTCTCTTCTTTCAGCTGCTTTAATTGCTCCCGAACTTCGGGCGTCATATACTTCTCCACAATTTTCTTCCGGATTGGAACATTCACCGCCATTTCCATGGTATCCAAAGCGCCACTGGTATGCACGCTTCCTTTTACAATAAAAAACTGCGAAATATCTGACTGCTTAAACGGGTTTACCTCGTCGGGCTGGCGGGGCGCACAAAGCGATCCTTTTTTATGAAAATAGTGTTTCAGAATTTCGTCGTCAACGGTTTTATCCGGATCGCCATAACCAATACGTTTTCCAGGGGGTGCATTACGAGAGCTTTTTGAACCGCCCTGAATCAGAAAATCCTCGATTACACGGTAAAACAAAGTGCCATCGTAATAACCTTCGTTGGCCAATTCGATAAAAGCATTTCGGTGTTTTGGCGTGTCGTCGTACAGTTGGAAACGCATATCTCCGTAATTCGTCGAAATTTCAATTACACGCGACTGAGCAGAAGATGAAATACCTAATAAACAAACAAATACAATTAAAATTCCGGTTCTAAACATAAACTATTTTGTGCGTTTTATTTCCATTTTTATATCCGTATTCGGCCGGTCGTACTTATCCGTTTCAACGGCCGCTATCTTATCCAAAACATCCAAGCCCTCAACAACCTCGCCAAAAACAGTGTACTCGCCATCTAACGAAGGATAACCGCCAATGGTGGTATATGCCTCGCGTTGCTCATCGGAAAATACAAATTTGGGCTGCTCAGTCCAGGCACTATCAGCAGCTACACGCAGTTCAGCAACAAAAATGTTAAACCCATCCTGATCGTTATTTTTTCGGTATTCGTCTATCTTTGGTTTTGCTTCTGCAAATTTTTCCTGCAGAAATTCATTTTTGGCTCGACTGTTCAACATCATTTCCATGGTGTCGAGTTTTCCGGGTGTAAAAACCTCGCCCTGCACGATGTAAAACTGCGAGCCGCTTGATCGTTTTTCTGGATTCGACGGACCACCACGACGTGCTGCTGCCAAAGCTCCTTTTTTATGAAAATGCTGTGGAAGGATTTCTGCCGGAATTGTATATCCCGGGTTTCCAGTTCCTAAACGGGCACCGGGCGCTGCATCTTTCGAGTCAGGATCGCCTCCCTGGATCATAAAGTTTTTCATTACCCGGTGAAAAAGCGTTCCATCGTAATATCCTTCGTCAATCAGTTTTAGAAAATTCTGTTTGTGCTCCGGCGTATCATCGTACAATTTCAATTTTATTTCGCCAAAATCTGTTGAAATAACAACCAGTTCTTGCTCGTTGCTCTGTTTGGCATTACTACACGAAATTCCTACGCCTACAAAGGCAATTAATATTAAAACAATTAATTTCATTCGTTTATTATGATCAATTTTCAATGATAACTCATGTAACTCGCTAATAATCCTCTTCCATTGTGTAAAATTCTTACATGCTCGTTTCTTCATTCCTATATAATTTTCTTATTTTAACTTTACAAAATTCCTGTAAAGATAAAAAGATGATAAACATTCACTCCTGCCTTCTTTTAATGTTCGTGTTTTTTTCATGTTCAGGCCCCGGGAAGAAGGCAGACAACCCAATTGCACAATTGCAGGCTGAAAGATATATTCCGGAAGTTGCAGATAAATTAAACGAGATTTCGGGACTGATGATTTACGATGATCATTTTTGGGGATTTAACGACAGCGGAGGCAAAAACGAATTGTATGGATTTAATAAATCGGGGAAAATAAAATACGAAATTGAGCTCAACGATGCCAAAAACAGGGACTGGGAGTCGATAACACAAACCGATGAAAAGATTTTTATCGGCGATTTTGGGAACAACATGGGCAACCGCGACAACCTGCTCATTTACAAGATCGATAAAAAGGACCTGTCGGAAAAAGAAGAACAAAAAGTTGATACTAAAGAAATTAAAATTAAATATTCCCGACAGGACCGCTTTTCCTATTTGGATAAAACCACACCGTACGATTGCGAGGCCATGGTCGCTTTTAAAAACAAACTGTACCTTTTTAGCAAAAACTGGCGCGACGGAACTACGTGGCAATACGAAGTGCCCACCAAAAAGGGCGAGTACGAACTGACCCCGACCGATACGTTTAATGTAAAGTGCCTGGTAACGGGAGCCGATATCAGCCCCGATAATAAAACACTGGCGCTGGTAGGTTACGAAAACTACCGCTCGTTTATCTGGTTGTTCTCCGATTTTCCGGAAGACCAATTTTTTGAAGGAAAAAGCCGACATATAAAACTGGAAGGAATTGATGGCGCACAAACCGAAGGTATTTGTTTTTTAAACAACGACAGCATTTTGGTATCGTGCGAAAAAACCCGAAGCCACAATCAGCAGGTCTTTCTGTTCGATTTAAATAAACTCAGCAATGGAACACATTAGAGTAAACGACAAAATCAGGCTCGAGCTGATTAACTCGTCGATGGCCGAAATTATATTTCAGACCATTGACCGCGATCGCGAATACCTGAAAAAATGGCTCCCGTTTGTACAGTACACCAGCAAAATTGAAGATACGCAGGCTTTTATATCAAGCATCACTCAAAGCAGCGATAAAAGCGATCTGGTCTACACTATATGGTACAACGAAGAATTTGCCGGACTGATTGGTTTTAAAGACACCGATTGGGTGAATCGGAAAACCGAACTCGGCTATTGGCTGGCCGAAAAAATGCAGGGGAAAGGAATTATAACCGCTTGTGTTGAAAAACTTGTTCGTTTTGCTTTTCAGAAACAAAAAATGAACCGCATACAGATTAAAGTGGCGGAAGAAAATCTACAGAGTGAGAAAATTCCATTAAAACTGGGATTCGTTTACGAAGGCACTGAACGTCAGGGCGAACACCACAGCACCGGGTATGTAAACCTTAAAATTTACAGCAAGCTCAAACACGAAATTGCAGATTAGTTGCAACTTTCACCAATTTCTCATGTCGGTATTAATGTAAAGCAATGGTTATAATGCAGATTATTAGCCATAAAATACTACTAACTCATTGATAATTTATATATTTGACCCGTAAATTCATTTGTTCGAATTTTAAACAATAACAATGGAGACAGAAACAGTTACAGAAAAGTCGCTACGAAGAAACCTCTACCGGGTGTTGCGTAAAACAGGTGTTACCAGAGATAACATTTGTTTAACCGCCTCGTTTTATGAGGATCTGAATTTCGACAACATTGATTGGACAATTTTTATTCACTATTTAGAACGCATCTTCAACATTCGGATAAATGATGAGGAGCTAAATAGTTTTTCGAATGTGAACGATACACTCCTTTATTTACGTGGTGAATTGGTTTATTCGAGTAATTAGACATTAGAAACAGAAATGAAAGAAAAAGGGACTCAACAGATTTGAATCCCTTTTTTATTTGAACTTTTCAGATGAAAGTTTGTATCTTATAGCAAATTTAAATGACCAAGCAAAATGGAAGAAGTAAACAATTTATCCGAAAAACTTTATGATTTAGTAATGACCTATGGCCCCAAATTAATTGGGGCAATCATCACTCTAATTATCGGCTTGTGGGTTATCTCTATTCTAAGAGGTGCAATACGTAGACGTTTTGAAAAACAAAATGTAGATCCCTCTCTTCGGGGCTTTCTAAACAGCCTGATCGGGATTGGCTTAAAAGCCATGCTTTGGATCGCTGTTATTGGAATGATGGGCGTTCAGATGACCTCTTTCATTGCAATTCTTGGTGCCGCCGGTTTGGCAGTGGGCATGGCATTATCCGGTACCCTCCAAAATTTTGCGGGAGGCATTATGATTCTCATTTTTAAACCATTCAAAGTGGGGAATTACATTAGCGCCCAGGGACACTCTGGTACGGTAAATGAGATTCAGATTTTTAATACGATTCTGAAAACACCGGACAATAAAACCATTATTATTCCCAACGGAGGTTTGTCAACCGGTTCTATGATTAATTTCTCTGCCGAAGCAAAACGCCGTGTTGACTTTACTTTTGGTATTGCCTACGGCGATGACGTGGATAAAGCGAAAGAAGTTTTAATGAAACTGATAAAAGCCGATGAAAGGATTATAAATGATCCGGCAGAACCTTTTATTGCAGTTAGCGAACTGGCCGACAGCTCAGTTAATTTAGTGGTTCGTGTATGGGCCGAAGCTGCCAATTACTGGGGAATTTATTTCGATCTTCATGAAAATGTTTACAAAACATTCGATAAGGAAGGTCTCAATATCCCTTTCCCGCAAATGGATGTACATGTACAGAAATAATAGAGATTATACAGCAAAGAAAAAGGCGCTTATTTGAGCGCCTTTTTTGTTTTTATCATAATTACTGTTTTATCTCCTTCATTGGTTTTCTCGATTTGTTCAACCTCATTATTTTTCAATAATTCCTTCACCTTATCGCTTTTTACCTTTTTACCATCTATGTAATAAACCGTAGATGTGTCGCCGGGAGTAGTAAGGAAGATCGGCTGTCGCCCGTACTTTTCTGCCAATTCGCGTTGCTTCTCGGCCATTTCCCGTTGCTTCTCAAATTGCAGTTGTGCCTGTTGTTCTATTTTGGCAATTTGTTCTTCCGACAGACTTGCCTTTTCTGCCATCTCGCGCGCGCGGGCTTCAATTTCAGCGAGTCTGGCCTCATCAAATTCGAATGCCGGAAAGTTCCCCGGTCCTGCAAAATAACCTGGCGACGAATTATCGATTTTATACAGATTTTCTAAGCCGCGCAGATTTAAAGCTTTATTCAGATCGGCAACATTTGCTAAATCAATATCGCCATCTAATTCTACCAAACTGGTAGACCGACTTGAGTTTGTTATTAAAGCGAGTGCCGTTATTGATCCATTATTTCGTTGAAGATAAACCTTTACCTCTTCGCCCATACGCTTTTCCGTTTTCAATAGCGAATAACCATTCTGCTTGTAATGTTTTATAATATCCCCGAATAATTCCGGCTCACCCGATTTTTCCTTTTTTGCCGGCTTTTCATCGCCAAAAAAATCTCCGGGCTCTACTCCAAAACGACTTTGGCTAATCACCAAAATATTATCCAGACTTTCCAGCGCTTTTGCCAGATCCGAGTTTTCATCTATGTTTTTCTTTTTCAGGTACAGATCGAACATATCGCTGCTTAACATGCTGGCGCTAAAACCATCCTGGTTGGCATATTTTTCTGTTAACTGCTCAAAAAGGCTCTGAGACTGCTGTGCCAATACCGGAAAAACAATCCCGATCATTAACACCATTACTACTAACTTTTTCATACTATTAAAATTGTTTGTTAAAAAAGGTATAGTATGGAACTCGCATGCATTTTAATTATCCTTCCAGAAGTAAATACCTGACATGCTCGTTTCATATCACTAACTTTTTAATTGTTTCTTTTTTTCAGTTTAATCACTCTCATTGGTTTTGGGATTCACATTAAAATAACCACTAAAAATCGCTGTCAGTTTATAATAATTTCCACATCATCATCGACCCAAAGTATAAGCATTTCGTCGGGTACCGGTTCAGGCTGCAAACTTTCCGACACCTGGAACAAGGCTTGCTCCATTACAAAAAACTGGTCTTCCAACTTTGTTTGCTTTTTATTTCTTACATCAAGGAAAACAGTTAACACAATCAGCACAACAGCCGCGGCTGAAATAACCGAGTAGAAGTGCATTCGAATACTTTTCTTCTTAACTGCCTGCTTTTCAATTCCGGCAAAAAGATCATCCTCCAATCCGTCCGGCACCTTTACTTCTTTTTGGTAAAAAGAAAAAATATCCTTCTCCGCACTTTTTGTTTTACTTTCTGAAACGGCGGCTTTCAGCTCTTTTTCCTCCTCCAGTGAAGTTTCGCCTCTATAATATTTGTCGAGCATATTTTCCTGATGTGTCATAATCGTAGATTTTTTCAACCTCTTCTTTTACTTTTTGCCTGGCCCGCGAAAGAATCACCCGCAGGTTAGCCACTTCATAACCGGTTATTTCTTTGATCTCGTCAAACGAAAAGCCATCAATGTCGCGCAACTCAATAACCGTTTTGTACTTCTCCGGTAAATCATTTATTACCTGTTTTACCTTCTCGTATCGTTCAATCGTATCAGAATCTGTTCCATCGGCTTCCATATTCAATATCCGGTATTCATGCTTTTCATCCATCGCCTGCGGGTTTTTCTTTTTCAGCAGATCAAAACTGTAATTTCGCGCCATCGTTATTATGTAGGCCGATTGGTTAGTGCACTTTACCAACTCGTCTTTCCGGTTCCATAACTTTAGCATCAATTCCTGCAAAGCATCGCGTGTCTCTTCTTCATTTTTAAGAATACGAAACAACATCGGGTACAGCTTTACCGAATATGGAATTACCGTATTTTTAAACTCTTTAGTGGTCATCTGTTATATTGGACGAGTTGCTTTCAATTTTATAACAAACATTTTCAAAAAAAACGTAAAGTATTTCCCGCAGCTTCCGCTATTTTCCCAAAATCCACGTTCCTGAGCTCATATTTTATAGGTAGAATCCGCATGATCTGCGAGATATTAAATTAAATCAATTCAGCATCAAAAATCAAACGAGGCAGAAAAACTAATTTTGTTATTTTTGCGGCACCAATGACTACAGCAAAATTCATAACCTTTTTACTTCTCGGTATTGGCTTAAGTTTCGATTCCTTTGCAGTTTCTGTGTCGTGTGGTTTGATGAAACGGGAGATTAAATTTAAACAGGCGACTTTGGTTGCCGCATCACTTGCATTTTTTCAGGCTACTTTTCCGGTAATTGGATGGCTTATAGGCGAAGCGCTTAAAGACCTGATCTCTTCGGTAGATCATTGGATCGCTTTTGGCTTATTGGCATTAATCGGCGGAAAGATGATTGTGGAAGGGATTAAAGAAGATGGCACGCTCAAAAATTTCGACCCCTTTAAAATCAGCGTATTAATTGGTCTTTCGATAGCCACCAGTATCGATGCACTGGTTGTTGGATTAAGTTTTGGTTTTCTTGAAATCCCCATTCTATTTCCGGTTTTGGTTATTGGCTCGGTAACTTTTATTGCAGCTATGTTGGGTATGTTATTCGGGAAAAATATCTCTGCTAAAAGAAGCCATCAATCGCTTATTTTGGGAGGAATAATTTTATTTGCTATTGGGCTCAAAATATTGATAGAACATTTGCTAATTCACACTTCCTGACGAATTTTATTTTCCCCAAAACTCTTTACAAAAAATTGCGTTATTTCAATCAGGAATACAATTCGTCGGATAAAAACCGTAATTTCACGACTTTAAATTTATACACGAATGGCGAAGATAAGAGTTACCAAGAAATTCCATTTTGAAATGGGCCACGCACTGCACAATTACGATGGCTTGTGCCGCAATATTCACGGGCATACTTACAACATGGAAGTGACTTTACTTGGTGAAATAAGGGAGGAGACAGGACACCCGAAAGACGGGATGGTGATTGATTTTGGGAAGCTCAAAAAACTGGTAAAAGAAAAGATCGTAAATGTGTACGACCACAGTTTGGTGGTAAGCCAAATTTATGCCGACAAAAACCAGGAGCACCTGCTAAAAGCTACTGAACGGTTAATCGTTCACGATTTCCAGCCCACATCGGAAAATATGTGTGTATATTTTGCCGGCGTTCTACAACAAGAATTGCCCGAAGATGTTTCTTTGTATAGTATTCGTCTATACGAAACGGCAACATCATATGCCGAATGGTTTGCAGAAGATAATAAATAGTTCGTATCCTGAAATTTAATATTATGGCTGAAAACAAACAGCAAAAACTTTTTCTTTTAGACGCTTTCGCACTGATTTACCGCAGTTATTTCGCATTTATCCGCAATCCCAGGTTTAACTCAAAAGGTGTAAATACCTCGGCAATGCTGGGTGTTACAAATACCATTGTACAGTTGATGGAAAAAGAAGATCCGGAGAACCTGGCTGTAGTTTTCGATGTGTCGGCACCAACTTTCAGGCACGAAATGTATAAAGAATACAAGGCCAACCGCGATGAAATGCCGGAAGATTTGCGTAAGTCGATTCCGTACATTCGTAAAATTATTGAGGCATTTAATATTCCGATTATTGAAAAAGAGGGTTACGAAGCCGACGACGTAATTGGCACGCTGGCAAAAAAAGCCGAAAAAGAGGGTTTCACTACTTATATGATGACCCCCGATAAAGATTATGCACAACTGGTTTCTGATCAGATTTACATGTATAAACCAGGAAAAGCCGGTGGCGATGTAGAGATTTGGGGTTTACCCGAAGTACAGGAAAATTTTGGTATTGAAACCGCCGATCAGGTAATTGACATACTTGGATTAATGGGTGACTTGGCAGATAATATCCCGGGATGCCCCGGCGTTGGCCCCAAAACAGCACAAAAACTTATTGCTGAATACGGAAGTATTGAAGAGTTGTATAAAAACACCGATAAGTTAAAAGGCAAACAAAAAGAACGGATCGTTGAAAATGAGGAACAGGTGCGCCTTTCAAAAGTTCTGGCAACAATTATTACCGATGCTCCTGTTGAGTTTGACCTTAAGAATCTGAAGAAAGACGAGCTCAATAAAGAAGAATTAAAGAAACTTTTTGATGAGCTGGAATTTAAAACACTGATTTCGCGGTTAAAGCTTAGCGACACTCCCGTGGAAACTGCCATGCAGGGAACACTTTTTGGAGCACCCGAAGAAGCTGTTGTGGAAACTGAAACGCCGACAACAAAAGAAAATATTGATTCTGTTCCTCACCAATATTACCTGATTGAAACCGAATTACAACGCGCCAGTTTGCGGGCCGAACTTTCGGTACAAAAAGAATTCTGTTTTGATACTGAAACCACCGGACTTGATACAAAAACTGCCGAGATCGTTTGTTTGTCATTCGCGTTTAGAGAGCATGAAGCATTTTGTGTTACCATACCAACAGACCGCAAGGAAGCACAAAAAGTAATGGATGAGTTTCGCGACATTTTTGCCGATACGAACATCACCAAAATAGGGCAAAATATTAAGTTCGATATTCTAATATTGAAGAATTATGATGTTGAGGTAAAAGGAAAACTATACGACACCATGCTGGCCCACTACCTCATTCAGCCCGATATGAAACACAACCTCGACATGTTGTGTTTGCAATACCTGAATTACGAAAAAGTACCTACCGAAGATCTGATTGGTAAGAAAGGAAAAAACCAGCAGACCATGCGATCGGTGACAACTGAGAAGTTGCGTGATTATGCCTGCGAAGATGCCGACCTGACCTTACAATTAAAAAATGCTTTAAATCCTGAACTGGATAAAGCCGGTGTTCGTGAACTTTTTGAAACACTTGAAATGCCATTGGTACCCGTGCTCGTAAAAATGGAAAGCGCAGGAGTAAAACTAAACTCAGATGAATTAAATAAATCAGCCGAAGTTTTGCGTAACCAGATAATTGAACTGGAAAAAGAAATTATTGAACTGGCTGGCGAAGACTTTAATGTATCGTCGCCCAAACAGCTGGGGCCGATTCTTTTTGATAAGCTTAAAATTGATACCAAAGCAAAGAAAACCAAAACCAAACAATACTCAACTTCCGAAGAAGTATTAATACGTTTGGTCGACAAACACCCGATCGTTCAAAAAGTATTGGATTTCAGAGGATTGAAAAAACTCTTATCTACTTACGTTGAAGCCTTACCGCAATTGGTTAATCCAAAAACAGGAAAGATCCACACATCATATAACCAGGCAATTGCAGCCACCGGACGATTGAGTTCCAATAACCCAAATCTGCAGAATATTCCTATCCGCGATGCAGCAGGCCGCGAAATCCGGAAAGCTTTTATTCCTTCGGATGAAGAGCATACTTTCTTTTCTGCCGACTACTCGCAAATTGAGTTGCGGATTATGGCAGCACTAAGTGGAGATGAAGAAATGCAACGTGCTTTTAACGAGGGAAAAGACATTCACTCCATTACCGCAGCAAAAATTTATCAGATACCCGAAAGCGAAGTTGATTCAGACATGCGACGCAAGGCTAAAACCGCCAACTTCGGAATTATTTACGGTATTTCGGCATTCGGATTGTCGCAGCGTTTAAATATTCCTCGCACCGAAGCCAAAGATTTGATTGACGGCTATTTCGAGAATTTCCCGAAGATTAAAGCTTTTATGGACCAACAAATTCATCTGGCCCGCGAGCAGGGTTTTGTGGAAACCATAAAAGGTCGCCGACGCTATTTAAACGATATTAATTCGGCCAATGCAGTAGTACGCGGTATGGCAGAGCGAAATGCAGTGAATGCTCCAATTCAGGGCTCTGCGGCAGATATCATTAAAATTGCGATGATCAATATTCACAACAAAATGGAAGAGCAGAACATGAAATCGAAAATGATTTTGCAGGTCCACGATGAGTTGAATTTTGATGTGTACAAACCGGAACTGGAAACGATCCGTTCGTTGGTTAAAAATGAAATGGAAAATGCTGTGGATATTGGCGTTCAGTTAACAGTTGAAAGTAATGCTGCTGATAACTGGTTGGATGCGCACTAACCGGCAATTTCATTAAATATTGACCTGACAGTCGGATTGTATTTATTCAGTGCTTTTACCTTTTTAATGTGTTTCATCGCCTTTTTGGGATTTGGAAAACATTGGGCGAAGTAAATCCAGAACTGTTTCATTTTATTCAGCGCATTGCCTTCGTTATCCATAATTTCAAGATAACGCTCCAGCATAGTTTGATGGAAAGTGTATAACAAATCGGCGAGCTCCTTATCTGTAAGCGAAATGCCTTTAATTTCATGCGGAAGTAGTGGATTCATTATAATTCCGCGTCCCAACATCCAGGTATCGATACCTGGAAATTTGTGTTGTTTGGAAATAAAATCCTCTTTCGAAAAGATATCGCCGTTGTAAACCAGTTTGTGTTTTAGATTTTGGGTAGCATAAGAAAATGCATTTTCATCAATCTCGCCCGAATACAACTGCCCGGCCACCCGCGCATGAAGAATTACTTCTTTTAACGGAAACTGATTCAATACTTTTATAACATCTTTTATCTCATCCGCAGATTTTAACCCGGCTCTTAATTTTATAGAAAGCTCTCCTTTTGCACTGCTGTAAAAATGATCAAGTATCTTGTAGATCTCATCCGGGAAGGGCAATAGTCCAGAGCCTTTCCCCCGGTTGGTGACCATCGGATACGGACATCCCAAATTCATGTTAAATTCCGAATAACCTTGGTTGGTTAATATATTTTCCAAAAATTCAAACTCATCGGCATCTTTTGCCAGAATTTGAGGAACCACCCTGCTTTGTGTATTATTCTCCGGGAGTATTTCGCGCGAATATTTATTCGGTATCACATTGTTCTTCACCGAAATATAAGGGATAAAATAAGCATCAACCGTGTTAAACACTTTTGCGTACGATGCCCGGTACACATAGTCGGTAAATCCCTGCAACGGGGCCATATAAATCATTCTTGCAATTTTTTGTTTTATCAGTCACAAAATAACAAAAATTACTCCGCTTGTAAATATAAAAAAGCCTGCTTGTTCTTCAGCCCGGGTAAGTTCTCATCTTAATATTTTGGTATCTTTGCGCCATTCAAAACTATGGGAGCAAATTACACATATAACCAGGATACAATTGCGGCGAACAACGCAAGTGCTGATGTGCTCCAACCCCTTGAAAAAACAAACGCATCATCACGGGGCAACAACACTCCCAGGCAAAAAATACAAGCTGTCGATAGTTCCGACTACATAGCGCCGCGGCAACAGGCTGAAATGCAAAGCACGCAACTTGAACAAAACTCACGGGTTTTACCCAACCGGGAACGCGAATATCAGGGCCACGACTGGTTAACCATTATTATTTTTGTTGCCATTGCCCTATTTGCCAGCATTCGATACTCGTATGCCAAGTATCTTAAGCAACTGTTTTTGTCGTTATTTAATTATGCCACTTCAACACGCATGCTCAACGATAAAACCTACCCTGTTTTTCACGCGGCATTTCGTCTTGAGGTCATTTTTTATATCATCTTTCCTATATTTATCTTTCAGTGTTTAAATCTGTTTAAATACCAAAACACGGCACTAACTCCAGCATATTTGTCCTTAATTTTCGGGGGGTCTTTACTCTACTTTTTTGGCAAAAAAGTAATCTATTTAACACTGGGATTGATGTTTGAAACGCAAAATGAAACACGGGAATATCTGTTTAGCTACGATAATTTTAATCGTTCGCTCAGTTTAATTTTCTTGCCGGTGGTAATTTTAATTCAATTTGCACCGCTTAAAACCCCTGTATTTATAGCTATTTTAGGACTTGTTATTCTTTTTCTTTTTAATCTAATATTACTAAGAAGGGGTGCAATTATATTATTGAAAAAACAATTTTCTTTATTTTATCTGTTTTTGTACCTTTGTACCCTTGAAATTTTACCCTTGCTTTTAATTTATAAAGTTGTAGTTTAATTAAGAAGGGGGAAAGTCTCATTAAAAGCATAAAAATTTGAAAGTCAAGAGCATTTTAGTTTCACAACCAGAGCCAAGTACTGCAAAATCACCGTATTTTGAGTTGGCTGAGAAGAATGGCCTGAAAATCGACTTCAGACCGTTCATTCAAGTTGAGGGAGTTCCTGCCAAGGAATTTCGCCAAACACGAACGCAGATACTTGAGCATACTGCGGTAATTTTTACCAGCCGTACTGCTATCGATCATTTTTTCAGAATTGCACAGGAATTGCGCATTACAGTGCCTGATTCGATGAAATATTTCTGCATTTCTGAAGCAACTGCTTTCTATCTTCAAAAGTATATTGTGTACCGTAAGCGTAAAATATTTTATGCCGATGGTAGATTCACCGACTTAGTGAATGTGATGAAAAAACACAAGGACGAAAAATTCCTTGTTCCTCTTTCTGATATTCATAAACAGGAAATCCCAACCCTGTTAGACAAAGGTGGCTACACGTATACGAAAGCAATTTTATACCGTACTGTTAGTGCCGACTTATCGGATTTAGCCGATATAAAATACGATGTTCTTGTATTTTTTAGCCCTTCGGGAATCAAGTCGCTATTCCAGAACTTCCCCGATTTTGAGCAAAACTCAACACGCATAGCATGTTTTGGTCCGTCAACAGCAAAAGCAGTAGAAGAGGCCGGATTAAGACTGGATATTCAAGCTCCAACAGCACAGGCTCCTTCAATGACTATGGCTCTTGAACAATACATCAAAAAGAACAACAAGAATTAAATAGAAAAATATATACTTTTGAAAGGCCGTCCGTCACTTGACGTATGGCCTTTATTTTTTTATGGAAGCAAAAGAAAAAATAGAATCGCCAGGGTCTTTCTCGCTAAAAAAGGCGGAGCGTTTGTGCAGCAAAAAGGTTATCGATAAACTTTTTGCTGAAGGCGAATCATTTTTAGCATTTCCATTAAAAGTTGTTTTTAAAACTACCGAACTTCCTCAATCCGTTCTTGTTCAAGCTGGATTCACGGTAAGCAAAAAGATATTTAAACGAGCTGTAAAGCGAAACCGGATAAAACGTCTGATGCGGGAAGCTTACCGGCTGAACAAACAAATGCTTCCGGGGCTTGCAGAGGAGCAGCAAATGGCCGTTTTTTTCATTTTTATTGGTAAAGAGCTACCAAGCTTTGCACAGGTTGAAAAAGCCATGAAAAAGGCCCTTTACAAGCTAGCCAACTCATCTACTGAAGAAGAAAACAAAAAGGCATAAAAAAGCCCCGGAAAATCTCCCGAGGCTTCATATCGTTTTTCAAATAGCATTTTATTCCTGATCCATAATTTCGGTTTGCATACGCACCGAATCTTCATGAATTAGCTGAAACAGAATTTTAACAAAGGTTTCGTTAACATCCATACTCTTCCCCAGCTTAACGCGATTTTCCATTAATTGTGTCCAACGGTTAATCTGCAACGCAGTAACGTTATTGTCGCGTTTATACTCGCCAATCTGTTTAACAATCTGCACACGCGATGCCAGTGTTTCCAGCAATTCTGCATCGATTGCATCAATTCGGTTACGCAATACATCCAACTGATTATCAAAATCAGGATTGCTTGCATTCTCGTAGCGAATAACCAGTTTATCGAGCAATTTCCCCAGGTCGGCCGGCGTTAGTTGCTGACCGGCATCACTTAATGCACACGAGGGATCGCGATGTGATTCAAGCATCAAACCTTCCATTCCCATATCAAATGCTTTCTGCGAAATCTCGAAAAGGTATTCACGTGTTCCGGCAATGTGGCTCGGATCGCAAATTACAGGCAAATTAGGAAGCAGACGCTTTAGCTCAATAAAGGTTTTCCAGTTGGGGTAATTGCGGTATTTTGTTTCGCGAAATGGCGTAAAGCCCCGATGGATTCCTACAATGTTTTTAATACCTGCCTGATGGATTCGCTCAACAGCTCCCATCCAAAGTTGCACGTCGGGATTCACCGGGTTTTTGATCATTACCACAGCATCTGAACCTTTCACCACATCGGCAATTTCCTGCACCACAAACGGGCTTGCCGTTGAACGTGCGCCAATCCACAATACATCAAGTCCGGCTTTTAAAGCTTCTTCAGTGTGTTGTGCGTTGGCCACTTCTGTTCCAACCGGTAATCCGGTTTCTTCTTTTACCTGTTGCAACCATTTTAAACCAATCGATCCAACTCCTTCAAACGATCCCGGACGTGTTCTGGGTTTCCAAACTCCACCACGAAAAACAAATACGCGTTTGTCTTTCGCCAGCAAGCGGGCTGTTTCCATGGTTTGTTCTTCCGTTTCAAGACTACATGGCCCTGAAATCAGCAGCGGATTGTCGATATTTGGCATCCACGCTTTAATCGGATTAATGTCTAATTTTAAAGTCATGATTATTTCGTATAAAGTTTTGTTAATTTCTCTTCATTCTTTCTGAAGTGTGGATTTTCCCCACCAAGAATACTCCTTATTTTGTTTGCATTTTTAATGAGAGCAAGCATTTTATCATCATCCTCATTCTTCATACAGTCGCGAAATTCAATGAGATGTTTAATGTACACATCCAGCGATTCAACAACGTATTCGCGATTTTGTTGAAAGATAGGGTGCCACATGGTGGCTGAACTCTTCGCTAAACGAACCGTTGAACGAAATCCTCCACTTGCCAGATCGAAAATAATTTTGCGATCTTCTTTTGCCTGAACAGCATTTGCCAATGCATAAGCAGCGGCGTGTGGTAAATGCGAAACAAAAGCGGTACTATGATCCTGTTCGTCGGATGACATATATGCGATGTCCATTCCGAGCATTTGAAATAACTTTTCAATTAATGCAATATGTTGTGGCCCTGAATCTTCCTGATCGCACAAAATGGCAATTTTACCTTTAAACAATCCTTCCAAAGCCGCTGTTGGTCCTGAATCCTCAGTTCCTGACATCGGGTGTCCGGGAACAAAGTTTCGTCTACGTTTATGATTCGCAACCAAATCAACAATCACCTTTTTTGTCGATCCCATATCAGCCACTGTTGTTCCGCCGCCAATCAGGTCTAACACCCGGGGCAATACTTCCAGCTCCTTGTTTACTGGAATAGCAATAATAACCAGATCGGTGTTACTCACGCCATTTTCAAGCGTTTCAATCCTGTCAACAAGTCCAATTTCCAATGCTTTTTTTGCATGGCTGTCATTGGCTTCAACTCCAATTAATTCAGTGGCAAATCCCGATTTTCGCATATCGCGGGCAATCGATCCACCTATTAATCCAAGTCCTATTACTGTTGTTTTCATTCGTATATTCAGTTTTGTTTATTTCACTTTTATTCACAAAAAAAGGTCCCGAATTTTTCGAGACCTTTCTGTAAAATATTTTTAATTTAGACAATACCCTACTTCCTGACCCCGTTTTCAGAACCATAATAAAAATAAAAGTAGAAATAGTTATTGTTAAAATTCTTTGTCATTTCTTTAATTTCTGTCAACAAATATAGAGATATATTTTTGAAATGAAATTTTTATCATGTTTTTACTCTTAATTTTGAAGCTAATATTTAAAAATTTAGTTTTTAATTAACTTCTTTGTGAGCACGGTTTGCCCGTCTTGACTCACTTTTACCAGGAACATACCATTTCCGTATCCTGAAAGATTAATTACATCGGAATACTCGCCAATCACTCCATGTCCTTCTGTCGCATATATTTTTTGTCCTACGGCATTAAACACATCAACTTGTATATGCGACTCCTGCTGAACAGCTGAAATCTTTACCGTAATATTATCAGTAAACGGATTAGGATATACGCTAATCTCTCCCGGCGACAATAAGGTGATATCGGCCGATACCGGTCGTTGAATCTCCAAATAATCGATCGCCCATCCCCAGCCAGCTGCGAATGGATCGGAATATAATCGGAAACGAATCAGAATCGTATCACCGGCAACAAAATAATCGTTATCGGTTAATGTGATCGAACGGTTTACAAACCAGTCAGGCGTACCCAGGGTCTCCGAATTCTGTTCACCATCCGGGATTCCACTATTATAATTTGTCTGCCACACAATTTGATCTGACGAATCATAACCATCGGCAAGCGGATACCAGTTGTCTCCGTTATTTTTACTGCCCTCAACAATCACATAATCGTAAAAATCGCTGTTGCCATATACCGACGTTAATTCACCCGGCTCAACCAGTACCACTTCCGTAAAGTTCATGGTTCCGTTATCTTTAATGATTATTGGTTTCTTCAACAATGTTGTAAACTCCAGTTCTCCGTTGTCAATTTCGGGCGCCGGGTAAGGATGTTGGCTATGCAGTGCTCCATCGTTGAAATTAGGAGCCGTATAAATATCAAAATCAGAAAGGAGGAAATCATGTGTTTCCGAGTTAAAATCGTTTGAATAGTAACTAACCGGATCAAAAATGTCCTCAATCTTAAACGAGAAATAGCTTTCTGCATCGGCTGGTAGCCTTGTACTATTCGGAATGTTTGCTGCGTCGACGGCAAAAATGGCATAAGTAATCTCATCCCCATCGTTTATGGAGTTCAGGTCAAAAGGGAAATTGCCAATGTATCGGTCTCCAAAATCTTGTTGCAATGCAAATGGTTCCTGTGTTTCTCCATTGATAGAATATTGCACATAAGCTGTATCAATACCCAGATTGTCGTTGATGTCTGCAACCAATTGCTGCTCTTCATTCAATAATAGAAAATAATCAATCTCGTCGTGCGCAATAACAGGTTTTTTAGTATCGGGACCAACATGAATCGTATAGAACTCTGTTGGTGCCAGTGCAGGATCGGTTCGCATACGATTCACCGTATCCTGTACTTCAATATAATAGGAGATTTTTTCAGTACCGATTTTGGGTAGATAAGTTACAGTGTATGTTCCGTCGCCTTCCGCATCAATTAATTCAAGTGTATCGGAATGGCTTTCAAATTCATCCAAAGAAAAAATAACTTTTGGCGTTCCGGATTTTATACCATAATCACTTTCAAACCACCCGCTGAAAACCAGCGTTTTTAGCTCCTCAATATCTTTTACCTGATCGAAACGGATAAAGATATTCCTCCAGCCAATGTCGTCCATAATACCTTTGGTAATAGGTCCCGGATCATGAATTGCTTCAGCCATCCCAATGGCATGGGTCATCAGCGAATTTTCATCAGTATGGCCATAGGTAGCGTCATCCAAATGATAGATACTAGAACCAGCATCAAAAATATACGGTGTATAAAGTTTGGGTTTAAGCCCTTCGTTTCTGTTTTTTGCAATAGTGCTATTCGCATACAGATCATTTGAAATCAGTGCTCTTTTCAACTCACTGCTAACATTTTCAAAAAATGAAGTATCAACAAGCTGCTTTCCACCAATTTCTCCCTTTTCCACCAAAAGATCGAACGAAGTAGCTTCACCAAAATCAATGTTGCCATACGCTCCATACTCGTTGTTGCTATCAATAAAAAGAAAGCCGGTAAACCCAAGTCCGTGACCAATTTCATGCATTACAACAGTTACCAAATCGTAAAGGGTATCCGGGCAATTCATATCAGTACCATAATACCAATCAACGTTGCTGTTAAAATTTGCAATCATATCGTAACGGCTCTCCCCGTTCATCTCCCTTTTGGCAATTTTTTCGGCTATGGCAACCGGGTAATAACGTCCTTTAAAAGGAGCATCCTTAAAATCTTTGTAATAGGTTTCGGGGCCGCAACTGCCCAAAACATTCGTTTCCAAATTGTCTTCCCAGTTGGCTTGCATTCGTATTGGCATATCCGATTCAATAATCGATTCCCAGATACTAACAGCATAGGCAAACGCTTCCTGTGCCTCGGGTGTAAAACCGTTATAGTCGACTATTATTTCTGATTTTGCTGCTCCTGCTGATTTCAAAAGAAATTCGGCAGGCGGCGCTATTCGCACCCTTTCAACTTTGCCCGAACCGTAACAAACCGGATGTGGCACTTTTATGTTCTGGTTGTAACTCTTCATTTGTGCACTTGAGGATAGCGCTACAAGAATCAACAAACTTAATAATGTAGAAAACTTGCTCATTTTACTATTTTAATAACATTTTTAGCGCAGTAAATTTTCACATTTAAAAGAACATAGACAACAAAAAGTTCATATTAATTAGACAAGAGTTTAAAAAAAATGCCGGAATTTTCATTCCGGCATTACCTAATTTAAGGTCGTAATACCAATCATCTAATATTCTAACCTTTGCGCTTTTTTCTCACTTAGTAATTTGTACAACACCACTAAAGATGTTACCAAGCCTGCGAATGCTGCTATAAAAGCAATCATTAATAAAGTTTCCATAGTTCTAATTTTTTATGATTTTTTGAGTAATAGTATTTAAATTGTTATCTGATATACTTGCCATGTAAACTCCGGGAGCTACATTAGGAAGATCGATTTTTATTTTGCCGGAATACGATGCATCGTAAAGTGTTTCGCGATGCACTGTTTTTCCGTATAAGTCGGTAATAGTTACTTCAACATCATCTGCCAAATCAGAGCGGAATCCGTCGATATAGATGCTGCTTTTGAACGGATTTGGGTAAATACTTACCTCATTGGCAGCCAACTCTTCGTTAACGTCAGTGGTAACTTGCTGAATTGACAAGTTATCGATTGCCCATCCCCATCCTGTAGTGGCTTTATCTGATGCTAAACGAAAGCGAAAAATTACGGTGTCGCCTGCTTCAAAACCTGTATTATCGGTTAGGTTTATCGTTTGTCTCAGAAACATGTTTTCTGCTCCTGATGCCTGCGACACCGCACTTTTTAACGAACCGGTAAATTGCGAACTCCAAAGATCATCAACACTTGAGTCGTAACCATCGGTTATTGGCAACCAGCTTTTCCCATTATTTTTACTGGCCTCAACAATTACAAAATCCCAAAACTGATCTTCAGTATAAACAGTTCCTTCTACACCCGGTTCTACTAAAACTACCTCATCAAAACTCATCAGACCATTTTCTTCAAGAACAATCGGATATTTTAACTGGGCGAGCAGGTTATATTTTTGATTATCAGCCTGTGATTCAGGATATGGATTTATGGTGTGCAGGTTCCCACTTGAGAAACCGGCTGGTAAGGTTACTTCAAAATCAGAAATTTCGAAATCGGTATTTGGCGAATCAAAATCATTAAAGTAGCCCATTAAAGCCTCTTCTGTTTCAAATACTGAAACGTTATAATAACCACTGGTTGGCATACGGCGTTTGTTCTCGCGCGATGTATTGTCGATAGCTACAATGCTGTACTCAACAACATCGTCGCTAAATAATTCTGTAGGAAATTCAAGTTTCCCGGCGTAATTTTCTGCACCCTCCTTTGACAAGATGAATGGCTCCTGATCTTGTCCGTTAATACGATACTGAACCTCAACTCTGTTTACTCCAACATTATCGCTTGCAACAGCTGCAAAATTCATTACCGGGCTACCGGCGTTTACCAATTTCTCAGGATTATGCTGCAAAACCGGTGGATAATAATCGTCACCAATGCGGAAACTTAATTTTTGCTCCGGTGCACGTTCAGGGTAACTGTACGCTACATTACCTGTAGTTTTTGCCTCGTAGTAATAAAATATTTTACCAGTTGCGTTATTTAATGGCAAGTCGCCTTGAAACTGATTTGTATTGTTATTGTACGCAAGATTTACAGTTTGCGATGTTGCGAAGTTGTCGGTTGAGAAAGTGATTTTTACAGATGATTGATCGACATCCATTTCGCCGCCAACCTCAACAAAAACTGGAAGTTTTTCACATGGCTCTTCAAAATCTTTAATATCATAACCATCAAAACTAACCGACTTCCATCCCATTTGAGCCAGAACATCCATTGTTTTATCACCTGGATAATGAATAGCTTCTCCTCTATAAATGAAAGGAGTCATCAGTGCGTTAGCGTCTCCCTGATTAAATTCATTTTCCGGGTAATGGTAAATACTTGTTCCAATATTCCAGCTCTGCGGAGCATATACTTTTACAGATTCAGAATTACCCTGGCTTTTCAACACTAGATTATTCGAAAGCAATTGCTCTGCAAGTGTTGCTGACGGACGAGAAAAAAGATTCTCATCGGCAATTTGTTCGTTTAGCTGGTTATAAATGTATACATCATAAATACTGGGAGCATTCGCACTGTTATCAACAGTTCCCTGGTTGTTTTCTACATCGAAGAAACCAACAAATCCCAAACCATGTACCAATTCGTGCAACACAACGGTTACAAAATCGTACTCGTTTGACGGGCAATCGCCGTTGGTACCAAAATACCAGTTAATTGAGCTGTTAAATGCACACTCGATATCAGCTTCAGTTCCGTTCAATTCTTTTTCGGCAAGTTTTTCAGCCAGTGCAACCGGGTAATATACATTACTCAGTCGTGCACCTTTAAAGTTGCGGTACATACTGCCTGGGGCACTGCTCGCCAATACGTTAGTTCCCACCCCTTTCCATGTTGCACGTACTTTAACCGGCACGGGCGTCGAAATAAGGTTTTCGTATATTGATACAGCGTATAAAAATGCAGGTTTTGCATTTTCAGGAAAATTCACAAACTCCACCTGAAAATCGGAATTTAATACCGATCCGGATTTTAAGTTTGTTTCATGGGGTGCGATAAATGATTTTTTACTGTCTTCAGAAGCAATATTGATCGGGGCATTGATCTTTGTGATCCTTTCCTGATCGGATTGCTCAGCCCTGGCATAAAAAGCGCCAACTAATACCAGGGCGGTGATAATTAAATGTCTCATTACAATTTAAATTAGGGTTTGTAAAATTGTCATGCCTAAATCTCAATTTGCGCAAAGGTTTTCGGCATGTTTTTAGGAAACTTACGTTGCGGTGTACCTGTTTCAATTGGGTTTGTTTGTTATTGAAACAGTGGGTTTGTAACCCGCGATGCTTATTCCCTAAGACTTTTTTCAGTAAACAAAGAACTTAATCTTCTTGGAAAACGACTTCTATATTGTTCTGTCAAATATTCATTACAAAGAACCTGACTTTTAATAGAATCCCCTAATTATTGTTGCTGATTGATTGGCTACAGATTAACCAAAATCTTACCGGTGAAAAGCTGATGATTTTATTAAATCCTAAGAATGGAATCCGAAATCGGGATGTTTTGCTGAGAAGATGGGTTTACTTTTCTTAGACCTTTTGTCTATGGTTTGCCCACAAAGCTCTCATACTTTTGTACTCAGCAAATTACGATCGAAATCTTTTCCCGCTCCTTATTGTTCTGCCTGAATTTTTGGTTTCTTATATGATTTACCGGGTTTGTAATGTAAATCATTGGGTTTGTAGAAACCTCTATTCTACACCAATAAGTTTCGCTTAACTGCGATCAGTAAATAAATTTTTTCTGTTTATTAAAGCGTCCTCAATAATTAAATGGTTCTGTTTCATTACAACTCAAATTAGGTTCTAACTTCTCAATTATAAATAATGAAACATTCGTTTGAATCCGGAAAATCTTTTACAAAACTCTTGCATGAGCGAATACATATTGAGTAAGCAAAAAATCCGTTTTACATACATTAGAATGATGCAAAGCGGTGGGTTTGTAATTTACTTCCACAAAATATCTACCCTGTAACAAAGGTTTCTTAACGCAAAAAATTCAACTTTTGATTTTTAATTTGATGATTGATGTTGTGTTGAAAATCAAAAGCGCCAGTCAAAGAACGGTTCTATATTTATGGGTTTGTGGGTGTAAATGTAGGAATTAATTTAAATAAACCAAATTTTTTTTCATAAGTTTAGCTCGATAGCAAAATTTAAGATTATCTTTTTTATGAACTTTTTATCAACAACCTTACTGTCTATTGCTCTGTCGATTAGTCTTCCCGCGCAAAAAAAAGAGCAAAAGCTTTACGATGAACTTTACCGCCCACAATTCCATTTTACGCCGGAAAAGAACTGGCATAACGATCCGAACGGGCTGGTTTTTTACGATAATGAATACCACATGTTTTACCAATATAATCCCAACGGAAACGAATGGGGTTACATGCACTGGGGGCACACAATAAGTACCGATTTATTGCATTGGCAACAATTTCCGGTTGCCCTTTACCCTGATGAAGGTTCGACTGACAAAGAAAGATGCACCGCCTATTCAGGCTCGGCAATTGTTGATGAAAACAACCTGCTTGGCAAACAAAGCGGAAGTAACAAAACACTGGTTGCCTTTTATACCAGTCAGCACTGCGGACAGCGCATTGCCTACAGCATCGACAAAGGTAGAACCTGGGAGAAATATGAAGGCAACCCAATAATTCCGTTAGATGAAAATGACGATGCCCGCGACCCTAAAGTATTCTGGCACGAAGAAAGTGGAAAATGGGTAATGGCACTTTACCGCAAGTCGGGTGATGACGAAAACAGCAAAGGAGTTTCGTTCTACACATCAAGCAATATGGTTGACTGGGAATGGCAAAGCCACATACCAGGTTTTTTCGAATGCCCCGACCTGGTAAAATTCCAGGTTACCAACCGCCCCGATGAAACAAAATGGGTACTTTTTGATGGTGATGGCAGCTATTTTATTGGCAGTTTCGATGGCAAATCGTTTACCCCTGAAACAGCAAAAATGAAAAGCGATTGGGGTAAAAATTATTACGCCACACAAACCTGGAGCAATATTTCGGAGTCGGATGGACGCGTTATACAAATTGCATGGATGCGAGGCGGGAAATTCCCCGACATGCCTTTTAACGGACAGATGTCGTTTCCGTGCGAACTGTCGGTTACAAAATTCGATTATGGTTACCAGCTCATACGAAAACCAGTTTCAGAGATTGAAAAATTACATGGCAAGCATTATTCGTGGGAAGACAAAAATGTTTTCCCCGGACTTAACGATAACAAACTAAAAAAGGTATCGGGCGATTGCCTGCACATCATTGGCGAATTCGATCTGAAAACAACCGATAATTTTGGTTTTATGCTTCGCAATGGTAATAAGTCGGCCGGAACAGAGATTCTGTATAATGTAAAACGGGAAACACTAACCGTACTTGGTTGCACCGTACCACTTCCACCTGTAGACCATACAATTAAACTCGAAATATTACTCGACCGCTCCTCCATTGAAATTTTTGCCAACGACGGGAAAAAAGTGATTAGCAACTGTTTCACCCCAAGCGAAAAAGCAACTGATGTTGTACTTTTTACCAACGGCGGAGAACTGGGAATTGACAAAATTGATGTTTACGAAATGAATTCGATCTGGGAAAAAGAATAAAATGATGAACCACATTAAAATAATAACGCTTAGCCTGGTGATGATTTTGCCTATGCTGTTAAGCGCACAGGAACAAAAGATTTACGACCCAACTGCCGATGCAACAAAAGATATTGCAGAGGCTGTTGAAGCAGCTCAAAAAGCAAACAAACATGCATTCCTGCAAATTGGTGGAAACTGGTGCCCATGGTGTATCAAATTTCACAATTTTGTTCATGATAATGAAGAGCTCAATTCATTTATGGAAAACAACTTTGAAGTAGTAAAAGTAAATTACGATCAGAACAATCGCCAGGAGGAACTGCTGGCAGAACTTGAATTCCCGCAACGATTCGGGTTTCCTGTTTTTGTTATACTTGATGCATCGGGCAAACGTATTCACACGCAAAACTCGGCCTTTTTAGAAAAGGATAAGAGTTACGACAAAGACAAAATCTTACGTTTTCTGAAAAACTGGTCGCCAACTGCTTTAGATCCGGCTTCGTACAAAAAATAATCAGAAAAACATTGTAATTAGCTGAACACAAATAATCAGCAACACCATTGCCACCGGGTAAACTGTGGCATAAGCTATAGAGTGCGCGTTAGAGTCGGTCATCGAATCGGCAGCTGCCAGCCCGGGTGTACTTGTCATACTTCCGCTGATGGCTCCCAGAAGTGTTAGAATGTTCATTTTAAAGAAATATTTCCCGAGAATTCCTGCCACAGTCATTGGCAGGATGGTAATGGCACCCCCGTAAAGAAACAGCTCAATTCCGTATTGATTAAATGTTTCCACAATTTTTTGCCCGGCACCTGTTCCA
Organism: uncultured Draconibacterium sp.; assembly: GCF_963675065.1. Classification (NCBI taxonomy): domain Bacteria; kingdom Pseudomonadati; phylum Bacteroidota; class Bacteroidia; order Marinilabiliales; family Prolixibacteraceae; genus Draconibacterium; species uncultured Draconibacterium sp. Next base: position 1,192,652 of record NZ_OY775905.1, read on the forward strand.
ACCGCTGCCAAAAACAGCAATAATCCAAACTGACGAACCAGCTGATTGGCGGCACCTGTCATAGTCCATAAAATTGGGCCGGTTTTACCAATGCGGCTTAGTACCAATGCTACAACAAGCACTCCCCCGGTAAGACCTAAACTAAAGGCAAAAGTTCCCATCGCGATACTGATTTTTCCAACCAGTACTCCAAGAATAATTCCGAGAGCTACCGGCAAAATATCAGTGTCGGATAAACGTTTCTGGTCGTTACCAAAGATCTTTGAAACCATATCCATGTTGGCACGGCTACTGGCAATTACCAGCTTATCGCCAAAATTCAGCTTCGAGCCCGGACTTGGAACAATATTAATACCTGCACGGCGAATACGGGTGATGGTTGCGCCATAAGTATGCAGCAAATTAATTTGCCCGATGGTTTTATTCACCACTTCTTTATTGGTAACCAATACCGATCGAACATCGTATTTCGCATCTATTGAAATTTCCTCTTCTGTTTGTGGGCCGATCAATAACTCCACATTTTTTAGTGCTTCTTCAGTTCCTACAGCTTTTATTAGATCGCCCTTCAGCAATAACGTTTTAGGGGTTGGAGTAACTGCAACGCCATCGTGTACCACACGCGAAACTACTGCTTTGGTCATAAACCGGATGCGTAACTCCCCTATTGTTTTCCCAACAACATTTTCGTTTTCAACCACAAAATTGCGCTTAAGAACTTCCGGGAATTCATCTTTCAAAACCGAAAGATGTTCTTCTTCAGCTTTGGCAATTGAAGTGCCCAATATTTTTGGGAGGAAACGAATAAACAGAATTACCCCGATTACACCAAACGGATACCCCACACCATAACCGATGGAAGCCAGTGGCGAGCCGGTATAATCAATTGCCGCAGCTAAACCCGGCGTACTGGTTAACGAACCGGTTAATAATCCAACAGCGATATTAGGATCAATTTTAAAAACGGAGATAATAAGAACGGTTATTACCGAGGCCAGTATGATGAGCAAAGAGGCAAATCCGGCCAGTTGCCGCCCCTCTTTTTTAAACGACTCGAAGAAACCGGGACCTGCCTGAATTCCAATAGTAAAAATAAACAGCACCAAACCGAGGTATTGAAAATCTTTGGGGATGACAACGCCGTAGTGACCAAAAACAAGGGCTACAAAAATTACTGCCGATACATCAAGCGACAGTCCGAAAACCTTGATCCGGCCAACGATAAAGCCCAATGCAATAATAACAAAGAGGGCAAAATAACTATTTCCTAGTAGTTCCATTTGTGCGAAGTTTGGCACAAAGGTAAGCAATAGTTTTTGGGACTAACAAGCATCGAACCCGAGATACAGCCCGATTTAATGTTAACTACAGGAACAAAAAAACCGGATAAAATTATCCGGTTGGTCTATGTTGTGTTCCAATTTATGGCATTAAAAAGCTAAAATCGTCGCCGGCTTTTAACTCGTAGGGTTCCTGCCCTTTTTTAAAAATGCGGCAACTTCTCTCTCCTATAAGTTCCAATTTACCGTCTTCCACTTTAAACATGGTCCCTTCGCGCAACCCGGCTACGTAGCACTTCGGATTAATCTCAAGAAATTCAGCGATTCGCTGCTCCCGGGTTTCGCCTCCATGTCCTTCCGGATTAGCATCGAGGTAGTGCGGATTGATTTGGAACGGCACCATATTTATACAATCAAATCCCAGCGGATCGATGATCGGCATATCGTTGGTGGTGCGCAATGTTGGACAGGCCACGTTCGATCCGGCACTCCAGCCAATATACGGGGCTCCGTTGTATACGCGTTCGCGAATCGGGTTCATTAACTTCTGATCGTGCATCATACGCACCAGTTGCCAGGTGTTTCCGCCACCAACAACAATGGCTTCGGCTTCTTCAATTGCTTTCACCGGATTTTTAAATGTATGAATACCTTTAATGTGGTGCCCCAGTTCGGCAAAACGTTCTTCCACTTTTTCGCAGTAGGTATCAAACGAAAAAGTAACGGCTGCATACGGAATAAAAACCGCAGTTACCGACTTTTCACCCAAGAATTTCTTTATCTCATTTTTCGGGTAATCCAGGTAAGGTTCGCCCGGCATTGTTGAGTTGCTTAGCAGTAATAAGTTCATTTCTTTTGACCAATTAATTTGTTGCCGAAAGAACTGAAATCTTATGGATTTTTCCAATGATTATTAATGACTTTTGTAAATTTTGTATATTTAAAACAAATAATCAATCTTTACTTAAATGGATCTCCAAATTATTCAAACGCGTATTGTTGAAATAAGAGGACAACGGGTAATGCTGGACTTTCATCTGGCTGAACTTTACGAAGTTGAAACAAAGGTTCTAAAGCAAGCTGTTAGGCGAAATCATTCAAGATTTCCAGAAGATTTTATGTTTGAACTCACTCAACATGAATTAGAAAAACTAAGGTCACAAACTGTGACCTTTGACTGGAAACCAACAACTTATGCTCCATTTGTTTTTACAGAACAGGGTGTTGCAATGTTATCGAGCGTACTTAAAAGTAAAAAAGCCATTCAGGTAAATGTTGAAATTATCCGGGCATTTGTGCAACTGCGGAAATTCGCAATCCAAAATTCGGAATTAATTCATCGTCTTGATGAAATGGAGAAAAAATACGATGAACAATTCAAAGAAGTATTTACTGCGCTTCGTTACCTCATAAATCCTCCGGAAAAAGAAAGACGAAAGATTGGTTATAAATCATAAGAAAATGTTAGCATCTTGAGCCTCGATCTTTTTACTCATACAGATCTTCAAGATCACAAGCCGCCAGCTCCACAAAATAATCTGCTATTTGTGTGATTATATCTTCTACAAACTTTTTACCTTTCTCGGCAGTGGCTTTTCTGGGGTTTCCAACACCAGTATCAGCTGAAACTTTATCCCACCGGCGGGGTGCCCAGGCTGTTTTATTTTTTAGCCCTTCCAGCTTAAAAGCTCTTGCTTCTCCATCGCCTGCCTCATCAAGCGGCCGCACCAGGTCGGGAAAAAAATGCATGATTATACTTGTTTCCATTTCGTTGGCATGGTCGCCGGCTTCCTCAAAATAATTTTCCTGGTCAAGCATCCGAAACCACTCTACCAACGAAATAAACACGTCGGGAAACTGAGGTTGTAACTCGCGCACCAGTGGTTTAAAATCATTTCCGCCATGACCGTTCATTAGTACCAACTTTTTTATTCCCTGACGACTTAGAGCAGTTAACAAGTCTTTCAAAATTACAAGTTGCGTAGATGGTTTGGTGTGCAAACAAAACGGCATGTCAATCTGCCCCATGTTTTGTGCGCCCAGCGGAATTACCGGAAGCACCATTACTTTTGCGCCTTTTCCCCAGGCTTTACCCGCTGCCTGTTCGGCAATTTTAGCCGTCTCCAGCGAATCAGTTCCGTATGGCAAATGATAGTTGTGTGGCTCGGTAGCTCCCCAGGGCAAAATAGCCACGTCGTATTTTTGTTTTTTTACTTGTTTCCAGTTGGTTTGTTCCAACACGTAAGGTTTAGCGTTCATTCTGTTAGGTTTAGTTTGTTATCCTTTAAAATTGGAATAATGTGATTCCGAAAGTAAATGGTGTAAGCTCCGGGCCTTTGCCGGTTTTAAACAGCGGCACCAAATCGTAGCAGGCAAATACATTAAACCAGCGGTATCCCGTACGCACCATTACCGAGTATTTAAAACGGTGCATCGAAAAATCATCTACTACTTTTAGTTTCTGTTTCTTCTCTTCTTTATACTTTATTTTGGTGTGACTACTCAGCCGTAAACTACCCACTACACCCGCCGAAAAAAACAGGCGGTTATCGTAATGATTGATAGGAATCTGAAACTCGAGAAGCAAGGGTAGCGTGATCATCTCAATCGCCAGTTTCGATTTCTGGTTATCGTTAAAATACAGGTATTCGGGCGAGATCACTCCATCGTTGCCTTTTACAATTGTAGTATTATCATCAAGGCGGTAACTTTGCAATTGCAGCCCCAGCCCGGTAACCAGACCAATGGTATTTCTGTTTTTCTGCAAGCCGATACTTTGTTGTAAAAAGTTGAAATACGCCGAATTCGAGCGAAAAACATCGTTATCCATAAACTCCGACTCATAACCGGAGTAATCTCCGTTAAGCAGCATGTTAAAACCAAAGTCGATGCCTACCCAGTGCCCCGAGAAGTCGTCTTGCCACAATTTCAACCCGTTATGAGTAACTTCCGAAATATCAATTTTACGCAAAAACCGTTTCGGATTTTCTAACGGAACAATGCTGTCGTTTTCCTGTGCCTTTATTTCGAAACCTGAAAAACCAAGGAACAGCAATAGTAGTATCTGAGTTTGAAGTATTCTTTTCATGGGCTTTCTGTGCTTCATATCTAATACGTGTTTTACATATGAACACTAACAAAAGTACACGTTTGGAAAGAATTTAAAGCCAATTCGGTGTTAAAAATGGTAATTGCCAAACAATGGCAAATCAATTCGATAGAATACAAAGCGAACACCCAACGTTAAATTTACGAAACAACAAGCTATAAACCGCTGAAATACAAATAAAAAGAATACCTTTGCGGCCACTTTAAAAAATTGAATATGAGTTTATTTGAAACAATGGGGTTAAAAGCCGAAATCCTAGGAGCCATCCAGGAACTTGGTTTTGAGAATCCCACGCCAATCCAGGAAAAAACGATTCCGTTTTTATTAGAAACCGACCAGGATATGGTTGCGTTGGCACAAACTGGAACGGGAAAAACAGCGGCATTTGGGCTACCTATTGTTCAGCAGTTCGACAGTTCGGTAAAAGTACCGCAGGCCTTAATATTAAGCCCAACGCGCGAACTGGCGTTGCAGATTGCCAGAGATCTTGAAACGTTCTCGAAAAACATTAACGGAGCAAGAATAGCCACTTTATATGGCGGCTCCGACATCAGAAAACAGATTAAAGACCTTGAGAGTGGCGCCCAGATTGTGGTGGGAACTCCGGGCCGTACTCTCGACCTGATAAAAAGAAAGAAACTAAAGGTACACGAAATAAAGTGGTTGGTTCTCGACGAGGCCGACGAAATGCTTTCGATGGGATTTAAGGACGACCTTGATGCCATTTTGAAAGATACACCGGTAGAAAAACAAACCCTACTGTTTTCGGCTACCATGCCAAAAGAAATCGTAAGAATCGCCAATACATATATGGCCGATCCGCACGAAATTTCGGTGGGAAAACGTAATGCCGGTGCCGAAAATGTAGAGCACAACTACTACCTGGTGCATGCCAAAGACCGCTATATTGCACTAAAGCGTGTGGCTGATATCAACCCGAATATTTACGGGATAATTTTTTGCCGCACCCGCGCCGAAACAAAAGATGTATCGGAAAAACTGATGCAGGACGGTTACAATGCCGATGCATTGCACGGTGACTTATCGCAGGCACAGCGAGACCACGTTATGTCGCGTTTCCGTAGCAAGCACCTGCAAATGTTGGTGGCTACCGATGTGGCAGCACGCGGACTGGATGTAAACGACCTTACCCACGTAATTAACTACAATCTGCCTGACGATCCCGAGGTATATATCCACCGAAGCGGAAGAACAGGCCGTGCCGGGAAAAAAGGAATTTGTATTACGCTGATTCACATGCGCGAGAAAGGAAAACTACGCAATGTGGAAAAGACAGTGGGCAAGGAATTCATAAAAGTTCCGGTTCCACTGGGTAAAGAAATTTGCGAGAAGCAGCTTTTTAAACTCATCGACCGGGTAGAGAAAGTAGAAGTAAACGAGGAGCAGATTGGCGAGTTTATGCCGGTTATATACAAAAAGCTGGCTTGGCTGGAGCGCGAAGAGCTGATTAAGCATTTCGTGTCGGTAGAGTTTAACAGCTTTTTGAAATACTACGAAAACGCGAAGGATATCAACGTTGACGAGGCACGCGAAAAAGAATCAATGCGCAACGATCGTGGCGACCGACGAAGAGGAGGACGTGACGGACGTGATCGTGGTGACCGGGGAAACCGCGAGCGCGGCGGAGACCGTGAACGCGGAGACCGTGGCAGAGGACGAAGAGGCAACGGTGGCAACATGTCGCGTTTCTTCTTTAGCCTGGGTAAAAAGAGCGGCGTAAACAAACGTGCAATCATCGATCTGATTAACCAGAACACCCCGGGAAAAAGTATCGATATTGGCAGTATTGAAGTGTTGAAAGGTTTCTCATTCTTCGAGATTGACTCGAACTACGAGAAAGAAATTACAAAAGCATTCAAAAATGCCCGTTTCAGAGGCCAGAAAGTAAATATTGAAGTAGCGAATAAGAAGAAATAGCTATAAGTTGCAAGACGCAAGTTTCAAGCTACAAGCTTTAAGAAATAGAAAATCCGGTCTTTTAAGATCGGATTTTTTTGTGCTTTTATATGAAACTATCATTCTGACTCGTCGGCTGACGGAGAAGAATCTGTTGCATCGTAGCTTTCATGGAACAGATCTCTCACATTTGTTCGAGATGACATCTTTCACAAGAAAAAGAGGCAGTGTCATTCTTTTAATCAATCGTAATCTCCTTTTGTATTCTCAGGCTGCCCAACCAAATTTGGCCATTGTCTTGAATAATATCTTCTTCATCCACCTGAAAACCTAGCCCGGGAAACTCGAAAGTGGCTTTGTATTGCCCCGATGGTACAACTTCAAAATTGTTATACGTAATTGTAATTACTTTGCTCTGATTACCATTAATAACCGACAACCAATCTAGATTCCAGCTATTCCAGGGATCGGCCGAAACAGTTTCAATTTTATGCTCATACATCTCGTAGGTGCTGAAATTCCGGATGTATAATCCATTTGTAAAATAGTGAAACAGGCCAATTCCTGTTTTTTCAGGATCGATATAATAGTAATTGAAATCGTCGTTATTTTTTAGCAGCAGCTTAACGGTAACGTTCGTTGAAGATACATACTCAACTGAAGTAATTTCACAACTCAACCCGGCATGAAACTGATTGTACTTTTTTAGTACATCAACAATTCGTTCATCTTTGCGAGGGTCAGGGACAAAATTACCCAAGGTATCAAGGTAGGGCATAAATCCAATCGGTACGATATTGTCGCTATAAAAAGAAGGAAGTGTTCCAATCATCGGACCGAAAGGCATCGACGACGAATAACCCGGCCAGGTTTCACCACTGTACATTTCCTCTCCATTTGCAAAAACTGTAAATTCTCCAAGGTTTTCAAAATCCTCAGCAAACGACTTATCATCTTTTAAATAAATCAGATGAGCGGAATAATCGTAGTATTCAAAATCATTATGATTCAAAACAACTTCGCCGTTTGATGTAATACAAAATCCATCGGTAAGATTTTCTTTGTTTTCAATATCGTCTTCTTTGTCGCAACCTGCAACAAAGAATAACATCAACAGAAAAAATAAGGAAGTGCAATTTGTGGCTATAGTTTTCATTTGGAAGTGGCTTAATTATTTATATTCAAATTTTTGCAAGTAAATCATTGTCTTTTCATCTGTCATTGTCTCAATTAAACCATCGGAGTTTAATGTCCATGAATATTCATAAAAATTAAGTGGTACAGAAAAATCGTCCCCTTCATAAGGATAAGCTTTTTCTGTCTTAAAAACATTCGTAAAATGAGGTTTATAATCTATTCGTAATATAGCAATCGACTTAATTAAACTTAACGGATTCATTATCGAATAATCATAGTCGAGGTATTCCACGAACGTTCCGCCATTTGAGGATGCAGCTATAATATTCCCAGTTTCATCATAACTCAAATATATATCACCATTTCGGTTATAACTCTCCAGCCTCATTGAGCTATCAAAATTAAACTCACCAATAAAATCATCATTTTTATTATATACTCTGGCCGTATTCCCATCCCACTCCACGCTCATAAAAGTCACATTTCCTCGCATCTCTTTTACTATTCTTCCATTTTCGTCATACTCAAAAAAATGTATGTGATTATATTGGGGATTGTCGTAATTCGTAAACTTCTCAGCCAAAACTCTGCCATCCTCAATTGCGTATTCTTGTTTAATAATGGTGTCAGTTAAATCATCCTCATGTAAAACTGTGTAGGTAAAATTATAGTCAAATGTTTGACTTTGCGAGTTATCTATACCCAGATCAATAAAAACAACCGAGCAACTATCTTCTTTCACTGTGAATTCGCCCATATACTCCGCGCTCTCCGAACAAGTTAATTTTGCAGTAAACTCATAGTCGCCCTCCGGTTTTTCAATAACCAGAACAAATTCATTGTTTCCGAAACCGCAATCAACATTCTCACTTTCCTGTGTAACCGGCTTTTCAATGATCCCTTCCAACGATCCGTCAATGTATATCTCAACATCAAATGGGCCGCAATTCAACATCGCCTGGGCATTGGTATAAAACAACACATTACCTGCGTTCTCATTTTCATTTTTGTTACACCCTGCAACAACGAATAACACCAACAGAAAAAACAAGGTTGTGAAGTTTGTGGCTATTGTTTTCATTTGGTAGTGGTTTAATATGTTTTGAACATTAGATGATTAAAAGTAGAAAATGGTTGCGTTAAAGTAGAGTTGTGGACTTATGTTTAGCAACAGGATAAATTGTCACTGGTCACTAGGTCACTGGTCATTTGAAAACCTGAACCATTGGCTAATGACTAGTGACTTTCTCTTTCCCACTCGTACCCCAAATTCCCCCACTCAGCAATTCTTTTTTTCAGAAGAACAGTGTTTGCTACATCTTTGAACAAGCAAAAATAAATTCATGAAAACAATCTTTCTTTGATCTGATTATTGAGATTAGAGGTGGCCGGTTGTAATTAGCCGGCTACCTTACAAAGTGTTTCTCAGAAACAGTTTTTTATTATCTTCATAAACGAAAACCATGGTGAACTTTAAGCTAAATAAACAAACGAAAAAACAAGTGCTCAGGCATCTGGCCATCCTGGCGGGCGCCGTGGCTATCAGCATTGTTTTTAGCCTGGTGCTTATGCAACGCATCTTGCACCCGGGTATCTGGAACATGCTACTTTTAACCTTTATCCAGCTGGAGTTGTTTATATACCTTGGCAACCGTTTTTTCAAGTCGGTAAATCCCGATTCTGCCGGGGCTGTAAAGAAAACCATTATCCGGTTGGTTCTCTTTTACTTTGTGGTGCTACTTATTGCTTCGGCATTGTTTCTGGCACTTTTCACCTGGCATTTTTGGCGCTCGGGGGCTTCGTTTTCGGAGTTTATTCCCAGTCTTTTACATTCCGAATTGCATTCGTTTTTTACTGCTGCCGGAATTGGTTTTGCCCTGGGTGCGCTCTTCTTTTTCTACACCCAATGGGCCGACACCGTAAAACGTATGCAGAAACTCAGGGAAGAGAAGCTTATTTTTCAGTATGAGACATTAAAAACGCAGGTGAATCCTCATTTTCTTTTCAACAGTTTAAACACGCTGTCGTCGCTGGTAAACTCCGATCCCACGTTGTCGGATAAATTTATTCATAAGCTTTCGGCCGTGTACCGTTATGTGCTCGAGAACCAGGAGAAAGATCTTGTGCCGCTGGCCGCCGAAATGGAATTTGTAAAAGACTTCTTTTACCTGCAAAAAATTCGCGACGGCGAGAAAATAGAGCTAAAGATCGATTTTGAGGAATCAAGCGTAGCGAAGATTATCCCGGTGTCGTTACAAATGCTGGTCGAGAACGCGATAAAACACAACGTTGCCACGCGTAAAGAGCCACTGCTGATCACCATTCATTTTGAAGGAATGGACAAACTGGTAGTGCGTAACGACCTGCGCCAACGGATGCAACTGGCCGCCTCATCGAAAATCGGCTTAAAAAACCTCAACGAACGTTGTAGGCTCATCCTGAACCGCGAAGTAGAAACGCAGGAAACTGCTGATGAATTTATAGTGAAAGTGCCATTAAAACTGAACGATCAAAGCAAATGAAGGTAGTAATTGTAGAAGACGAGCACCTTGCTGCTGAAAAACTGATGCAGCAGTTATACTCCATCGCCCCGGAAGCGGAAGTGCTTGCGGTGTTGGAATCGGTGGAAGAATCGGTGAACTGGTTTTCCGGACACCCTGCTCCCGACTTGGTTTTTATGGACATTCAACTTGACGATGGTCTTTCGTTCGAAGTTTTTGATGAACTGGAAATTAAAGCCCCGATAATTTTCACCACTGCTTTTGACGAGTACGCCATCCGCGCGTTTAAAGTAAACAGCGTTGATTATCTGCTAAAGCCGATTGAGCTGGAAGCATTGCGTTCGGCTTTGAGAAAATATAAGGAGCGGTACAATCAGCACCAACTACCTGAAGACAAGGTAGCTAAAGTGATCGAACAGCTGTCGAGAACTTACAAGTCGCGGTTCTTTATTAAAATCGGCAACCGTTTTCAGTCTATCCAGGTGAGTAAAATCTGTTGCTTTTTTGTGCAGGAACGCAGCACTTTTATTAAAACCATGGAAGGAAAAACCTACGACCTTGATTTTTCGCTCGATCAGCTACAAAAAATGGTCGATCCTGATCAGTTTTTCCGCATCAGCCGTAATTACCTGATAAACATTAACTGCATTAACGAAATTGTGGGTTACTCCTCCACCCGACTAAAACTAAAACTGGCTGCCGAGCTGGGCGAAGATGTTATTGTTAGCCGCGATAAGGTTTCGGGTTTTAAACGATGGATGGATAAGTGAGGTAAGAGTTGGAAGCTTGAATACAGAAGCTCGAAGACCAAACTTCCGTCTTCGGACTCCGGTCTTCCACCTTCCACAAATAAAAAAGGAGCCATCGCTGACTCCTTCTCTATGCAATTATAACTTTATTTTTTAAGCCAATTTTGCGTCTAATTCAATTTCGGCAGTACCACCGGCATACAAACGCGAAATTGGGCATTTTGCTTTAGCAGCTGCTGAAAGTTCGGCAAATTTTTCTTGCGACAAACCTTCGCATTTTGTTACGTTGGTTAATTTTATGTTGGTAATGGCCGGTCCGCCATCTACCTCACCAAGTGTAACTGCTGCCTCTGTTTCAACACTTTCGGGTGTTAATCCTTCTCCGCTGATTAAGGCTGCCAAAAACATCGAATAACAACCTGAATGTGCTGCACCTACCAGTTCTTCGGGGTTAGTTCCTTTTCCATTCTCGAAACGAGATGCAAAAGTAAATGGCCCGCTGTAACCGGTGATGTTCATATTTCCTTTTCCCTCTTTAAGAGTTCCGTTCCAAACTGAGTTTACTTTTCTTACTGACATAATTTCAAGATTTAAAATTTTTTCGACTAAAGTGTATTATCGCCAGGGTGCCAGTTACATCCTGTTAAACCAGGATTCTGAGTAGCCTCCAAAGCTCTTAATACTTCGGCAACGTTACGGCCGGTAGCATCGTTATTGCAGTTTACCCATTGGATTTTTCCTTCAGGATCAACAATAAATGTAGCACGGTAAGCAACGCTTCCAGGTTGTAAGATACCCAATTTTTTAGACAATGACTTCGAAGTATCCTCGATTAACGGATAAGTAAGATTCGCTAAACGAGGGTCGTTCGATTTCCATGCCAGGTGAACCTCGGCAGTATCAGTTGATACACCATATAACTCAGCATTTAACTCTTCAAATTTTGCATGGTTGTTATTAAACTCCACAATTTCGGTTGGGCAAACAAAAGTAAAATCTTTTGGATAAAAGTAGATTACCATCCACTTGCCTGCTTTTTTATGATCTTCTGATGTTACTTCTCCGAATTGATTGTCTGCTAATACTGCAGTTTTTTTAAACTTTGGGAACTTATCTCCTACTGATTTCATGATTTTTTCGTTTTTATTTTTTTAAAGATTACGTGCAAATGTAAATTGAAATACCGCTCGTGTCAAATTGATTTTTTTTAAGCCAAATAGACAAAAGCTATACAACTAACAGTAACCCCCTGATGTTGAAGATTGTTCACTGCCGGGAATTAAAAGCATCACTTCGTTGGAAGCCGTTCAATTTCCATTTTTCTGCTTGTTTCTCAACATTCTTTATTGAAAAGCACTTAACTATCGCTATATTTAACCGTTTTTTGAATAATTTTCAAGAATATTTAATACCTATCCGATTAAAACTAGTATTGTTATGGAGGAAAAATCAAAAATGACATCTGTATCAAGAAGAGCATTTCTTGGTACAACAGCAGCTGCGGCTGCAGGATTTACAATTGTTCCGCGCCACGCAGTAGCAGGGCTTGGTCATAAAGCACCAAGTGACAAATTAAACATTGCCGGCGTTGGTGTAGGAGGTATGGGGTTTGCTAACTTAAAAAACCTGGAGTCTGAAAACATCATTGGTTTGTGTGATGTTGACTGGAAGTACTCAGCACCTGTATTTGAAAGATACTCGGGCGCCAAGAAGTACAAAGACTGGCGGAAAATGTATGACGAGCTGGGAGACAGCATTGATGGTGTAGTTGTTGCAACTGCCGACCACACACACGCCATTGTTGCAGCTCATGCCATTACTATGGGTAAGCACGTTTATGTGCAAAAGCCATTAACTCACTCAGTTTACGAATCTCGCTTACTTACCAAACTGGCCGACAAATACCAAGTGGCCACATCAATGGGTAACCAGGGTTCTTCGGGCGAAGGTGTAAACCTTACCACAGAATGGTTGGCTAACGGCGAAATTGGTGAAGTAACAAAAGTGGAAGCATTTACCGACCGTCCTATCTGGCCTCAGGGTTTAAACACTCCTGAAAGAGGCGACTGGGTTCCTGAGACATTGGATTGGGATCTGTTTACCGGTCCTGCAAAAATGCGTCCTTACAACCAGGTTTACCACCCATGGAACTGGCGTGGCTGGTGGGATTATGGTACTGGTGCTCTTGGCGATATGGCTTGCCATATTCTTCACCCGGTATTTGTTGGGCTTGATTTAGGTTATCCTATTCATACTCAAGGAAACTCAACATTGTTGTTACAAGACTGTGCTCCTACTGCCCAGTCGGTAAAACTGACTTATCCTGAACGTAAGGCAAGTGCAGACAAACCATGGAAAGGCTTGAAGAAAAACACGCTTCCTCAAGTTGATGTACACTGGTACGATGGTGGAATTAAGCCAATGCTTCCTGAAGGATGGCCAGATGGTAAAAATCCGAACGACCAGGGTGGTGGTGTAATTTTCCACGGAACAAAAGACAAACTGATTTGCGGATGTTACGGTGTAAACCCATGGTTATTATCGGGTCGCACACCTGATTCTCCGAAATTCCGTCGCCGTGTAGAAACCAGCCACGAAATGGATTGGGTACGTGCATGTAAAGAAAGTGCAGCGGACCGTGTTCCAACTGCATCAGACTTTAAAGAAGCTGGACCATTCAACGAAATGGTTGTAATGGGCGTTCTTGGAGTTCGTTTACAGTCGCTGAACAAAGAACTGGACTGGGATGGCGAAAACATGCAATTCACTAACCTTAGCGATAGTGAAGAAATCAAAGTTGTTATTAAAGACGGTTTTGAAATTCATGATGGTCACCCAACGTTCCACAAAACGTGGACTGATCCTGTTCCGGCAAAAGACTTTGCAGCTGAATTGATCAAGCATACTTACCGTAAGCCTTGGAGTTTACCTGATATGCCGGCATAAATTCAGTTTTAGAAGATATGAGAAAGGTGTCTGCGAGAGCAGACACCTTTTTGTTTATCTAATTTTCAAGAAATGCTTGCGTATATTCGTTCAAATTCGTAAACTTGCACCCCGAAAATCGTATATAAAATTACATTTTCACTCCGGGCCTATAGCTCAGTTGGTTAGAGCACCTGACTCATAATCAGGTGGTCCCTGGTTCAAGCCCAGGTGGGCCCACTTTCTGAAACAGAGCAAGTTAGATAAATTTTCTTTCTTGCTCTTTTTTTATGAGTTTAAATATAGTTTAAATCATTATCCAAATTTAATCAAGTCTGAAACGATAAGAAATTGTTCCTTGCTGGAATGCCGGTGCATCCTGGTCGATATTGAATTTTGCTTTTAGCGCAGCTTGTTTTGCTTCGTCCCAGAATGCTTTATTGGCAATTGTTGTTCCTCTTGCTCCGGGCTCAGCAGATGTTACTTTCCCATTTTTATCGACAATAACTTTTACTACTACAATTCCGGCGTCGTTACCCGGGTAATCAGGTTTGGGCAAAGAAATTGCAGAACGCCCTCCAAGATCGAATGAAATACCTGCGCCCGTTCCCTGATTTCCACCCCCTCTGCCTGTTCCATCACTTCCTGAACCGCTATTTGCAAAAGCATTTTGTGTACGCGAATTAATTTCACTTAAACCATATTGTTTTTTATCGGTCTCCAATTGTGGTTCATCGCTGAGATATTCATCATTTACATAGCCAGATAATCCATCATATTCGACCCGACACCAATCATTAACGCTCTCAACTACTTTCAACTTAGTGTTTTGCGGTATAACATCGAATTTAACAAAGTCTACACCTGCACCAGCCCTCATATTCACATTGCTAACGGCATATTGAAACTTGATTGGTGATTCATTTTTTGCAACGAAAAAAGTTTTTCGTTTGAAAATCCCACTAATCCACCCTTCACCTTCTAAAGTATTTTGATTTACAATTTTTAGTGAAAGTATTCCTAACTCGCCACCTACAGTAATAAAAATATTATTTTCTACTTCTTCGAACTTACCGTTCATTTGCATATCAAAATATACAAACTTACAATACGTACCTACAAACTCAAGCTCACTGACCAATCCCATTCCTTCCTCAGTCTCTTTAATTTTAAGAAAGCTACCTTTTAATTGTGCGTTACTTGAAATACAGATGAAAACAATTAAACTAAATGTGATGAATGATTTTTTCATAATACCTACTTACAAAAAAAGCGTGAACCACGCCTTATCTGAAGTTAAGGTACCGCCAAGCACCTACGAGAACAAACAAGTGTAGCCCACGCCATAGCGTGAGCGTTCGCTTATTAACTCTTGTTCTCGTTTTAAAAATTGGCGGTTTTTAACTTCACAAGCTATAAGGCACGCTTTGTATTTTTAATTTATCCTATCTCCGTTTCGTATACTTCTTTTTTGTTTGTTTATGTAAAAGTACGAAAAACAAACGTACAAGATATTTATTAGGGGATGACGCTATTACTTAATATAATATTTAGCATAAGAAGACACCGAATTCGAAATTAAACTAGCATTGACGAATGCTTTTTTAAAGTGATTAGTATATACAAGTTATTTTCCCCTTCAATAATCTATTTCTATTGTTTGTAATGCTGGTATAAGATGTGTACAACCGTTTTTTAGTAGAAGTTTATCTTTATTGGGTGATTTTCATCATCTAATAGATTAGATCGTTAATAAACGACTGTATACAATCCTCCGTGTTTTTAAATTATTATTGAATTACTTCTGTAGGAGATGTTACATTCAACTGTAAAAAAGATAGGACAAACCGAAGGTTTGCATCTAATATTTTTTTTTATTTCTTTCTATTTAGTATGTATTTAATAAGTCATCCCGTCTTTTGAAAACTGACATTCAATAATAAACTTTTAGAATTGCAATATTTGTAATTCTAAATTCTTAATTTAACAACTCTACCTATAGAGGTGGGGTCTTGAATGCTTATCAAACAATTCTATTTCTTCAATGAAATCAATCCTATCATCCTCAACAGATTTATCGATCTTTACTTGAAGTTCTTTTGGATTTCGCGTTGACTCTGTTTCTTGCTCATAATCATCATCAATTTCCTCCAGCTTTTCCCAACTCTCCATTTTATGAAGTAATACTTCCCAATTAATTTTAATCATTCTTATATTACCAAACGTCTTTCGAATGCTAATTATACCTAACGACGAAAGATGTTCCAGCCTCTTATTAAATCTGCCATACTTCAAGGAGGTTTGCTTCTCTATATAAGCAGATTCCATTTGGAAAAACCGGCCTGCATTAACATATGATTTGTAATGAGATGTTCTAACGTATCTTTCATATCCAATAAGCATACCTAACAGGATCGCTTCTTCGACAGAAGTGTTATTTGCTACTATGGGATTAAATGGATAGAACTGCTTGCTATAAAATTGCTTGGAAAATATATTAATTTGCTCTGAATTTGTCATTTATAGTTTGTTTTGATGATTCACCTAACTCAAGTTTTTAACACGTAATTTTAAGCGTTTCTAACTAAGGATGATATTATTGTCATTCTCAGTTCAAAACGCTTAATAAAACGGGGCAATACAGTTTAACGTGAAGATTCTGATTCTACGTCATCAATAAATTCTTTGGTAGTAAAAACTCTATGTCCTTCCAACCAAGAATCTATTTCATTTTTTCGAAATAACACTTTCCTCCCAACCTTGAAAAATGGGATAGAGGTCTCTCTAACTTTTTTATAAACTGATACCTCAGCCATACCAATGTACTTGGCGAGTTGTTTAACCGAAAATATAGCAGGTGGCGCTATATCTTTTGAATTCTTTAATAGCTGTTTCGAAACAGCTTCTTCAATAAACTCTTTGATTTTGTTTTCTGGTACTTCCAGACAGATCGTAAAATTTTTACTCATGGTAATAATTTTAGTTATTAACCGATGTATAAGCCCACTCTACGGGTTACGCTACGATGATATATTTTACGATTTTTAATATGCTTCTGAACGAAGCGATACAAAGGTAATGATAATAAATAACAATAAAAAACAACAAGAAACAGGTGAGGAAATGAGATTAGTTAAAATGTGCTACTTAGACATATGTGGTCTTACAAATAGCCATAGTCTTTTAGCCTTTTAGTGACAATTGTCAATTCCTGTTCAGAGAATAGGATGTAGTATCTAGGATTATTGTAGATTAAAGCTTCCATTGTTAAATCAATTCTTCCCTTTTCCCAAAGTGTGATATATCCTTCCGAAACAGAAGATGCATTTAAAAGTATACGAGCAGTTTCTAATCCACCATGCTTATCTAACATCCTTAAATATCTATTTGCATTATATTTAACCTCAGATTTTGCGTGCTTGTATATCTCGTACATTGCTTGATTAAACTCTTCAATTATTGGAGAACTCATTTTTTTATATTTTTCATCAAAAATATAAAATTAAGCATATCGCATGCTTTTTCAAAGTATAGGATTACTAGCACATTACGTGCTAGCGCCAACGTTCCAAACCAAAAAGCTACTTATTAAAAATAATGCGGAATTTCTGATTTAAATAAGTCTATACATCATAACGAAATCCATTTGCTATCGAAAAAACAATATTTTGAATTTGACCGGAATCAAAAGCTTGTATTAATGCACCATCGCAATATCTATCCGACCGAACTACCGTGGTCAACAATTTACATTTAGTTGGCACATCTAGATTGTCAAAATTATATGTTTCATCATTTAGTATGTTTATACCTTCTTGCCATAACATCCAATCGAAATTAATTATTATCGGTATTTGATAGAGAATCTTAATATATTCTTTAACGAGTTCCGCTTTACTCCAAAATGGTATAGTAACAAGATTCTCGGCAATTCTTCTGCTATCAACTAATCCCCCAAAAGAAGTTTCCTTTTCGATCTTCTCAATTAATTTAAACAATGGCAACCAGCTTTCAATAGCGTAACTGTTGATTTCGTTTATATAATTTTTTTCCGTCAAAGTCATAGCATTAGTTTAAAAGTCCTTCATTTGCTAAAGCTAATTCTTTAGTACCGAAGCTGTCCAAGTAAGTTTGAGTTGTTTTAATATCGGTATGTCCTAATGCTTCTCTAATTAATTCTACCTGTTTCCCTTTTCGTAACAAGGTTGTTGCATAGGAATGTCGAGCGTGATAAAATGTAAAACCTACTAAATTGTCAGGGAATTTCAATATTTGAGATACTGTTTTTAAATGTTTATTAAATCGCTTTCTCCTTCCATTTATGTGGTTATGTAGTTTCTCATCCTTAAGTTTGTAATTTGTAATTATTGGTAGTAGTTGACCATTTTCAAGTGGATAATTCAGCTCAAAATATTGCAGAAGCTGTTGGACTTCAAGTGAAATTGGAATCTTAATTCCTTCGGACGTTTTCGAACGCTGAAACTTGATTATATGTGTTTCATTTCCTTCAATATCAAATTCTGATTCAATATTGCTTTTCTTCAATAATGCCATATCATAGAAGTTTATACCGCTTGAAAAGAATGAGAACATAAATAGCTTAACAGCTAAAGTTAGGTGTTCTTCTTTTTGATCGACTTGTAACAGTTTCCTTAAGTACTCCTTAGGAATAAACTTCTTTTGTTTTGTTTTTTCTAGCTGTGAAATCTGATATACTTCTAATGCCCCATAGATATTTGAAAAAGGGTATGTTTCCTTACTGCCAATACCTTGTTTAATCGCTTTATTAAGCACACTTCTAATATTCCTCATCACAATGCCAACAGAACTATCCTTATAATTAAGTTCTTGTTTTAGATAGCGATGAAGTCTGTTGATGTATTTATAATCGATGTCCTGAAAATATAAACGTTCAAATTCTAAATCGAATTTTTTTAGCATTGACAAAGTTTCCTCCAAACTTGTAGCAGTACTATATTGAGTATTTTTACGAAAAACATGTATTTGATTTTCAATAAACCGATATGCAAAAAAAAGAGATGTATTCACTGTAAACTTTTGTTCGAACATCTTGAATGTCCATTGCCTTTTTGCATCCTCAAAAGTTTCAATAATTTTAATCGCTTCGCTTTTTTTCTTGGATATGTACGCATTTAATTTTACATGTTCTTTTCTATATCGTTTATCATTTTTGAAAAGTCCAAATTCTGCATTCCACTCCTTTTCAATTGCATTAAATCTATCATCTCCTAGCTTAAAATACTTAAGCTTTCCGTTTTTTGTAAGTCTCAACATGATCGGATGTTTTCCATTCTTGTAAGTTCTGGACTTAAAAAGTACTATTTTTACCGTTGCCATTTTCTTTATTCAATTTCAAGTTTATACCATCTTTTGTAGGATAAACTTCCCAACTAAAAAGCAGAAACTGAACTATCTTTAAGTTTTAAGCAGAAAAAAATCAGAACTCAACAATGAGTAACATTTTATGTATTTAATGTAGCTTGTGATTAATAATAGAAATATATGCAAATCATTTTAAGAGAACAATAATGCAAGCAACAGCCACCTTAAATATGGAATTTCAGATTTGAATAAAACTATTCGTTAAGGACATAAACCGTTATCCTTTCTTCTTTCAAATGAGCATGTCCTCTGTTTCTGTGCCAGCTTATTGGGCGAAACTTATCCCAGAACACACTATACCCCTCATCTTCAAAAACTTTATCAACTGTATCAAACAACTCTATTTCTTTGAATGAATTCGCTTGAGGTGCCCCAAGAACGGTTACCAAATACCCCCCTTTCGATAGATATTCTTTCGTTTTCTTTGCATAACGTCTGAACGCCTCATAGTAATTGTCAATAGCTTTCTTTGAATTTCCTCTATCCCTGCGTTTACCAATTTCTTCCTCAAAATCAATGTCAAATTCTTCTGGAAATAACCACCGGTACGACAAACGCTGTCCCAATGTGTAATCGATCATGCATAAATAGGGCGGTGAGGTAATTATGGCTTTAACAGATTTAGGTTCAATACCTAATGAATCTGTTGACGTTTTGAGAAAGTCTGAATGTACAATTTTTGCTTGTTCCAGTCTATCAAGCAAATTTACATCTCCTTCGCCAAGAGATCCATAGAACTCTTCAATTATTGAAAGGTTACGGTTCACTTTTGAAAGAAAAATTGAATATGGAGAAATATAAGGAGCACATTCTAAATCATTAGGTAGTGGTGTATTATCAGCAAAATAGGCATAATCTTTACCTTTTCTGGCAGTGCACGAAGTAAGTATTGACGAAAAACACATTTTTAAATAATGTGAAATATTTAAATCATCGAAATTTTGGAAAAAGGTTCTAATTCTTGATAATTCTTCTATGGTTCTTGGATGAAACCATTTGTTTATCTCTTTATTCTTAACCATCTCAGCTGGCGATTCAATTAGGTCTTGGGAACTAATTTTCCTGATGACCTCGCGCTGATCTGCTGTTAAATAAGTGAATTTAACATCGGCAACCATACTTGCTATCGAGTTTGAATCTATTGAAACAACAGAACAACCATGCTTAATTGCTTCGGTTGCAGTTTGCCCTGTTCCTCCAAATGTGTCCATAATTAATTCACCCTGTAAACCAAGTGCAGAAATTAAAGAAGATGGAATAGATTGCACAAAGGTTCCAGGATAAGCATGTAAACTTTGATTTCTCGTCTTGAAAAAACTCCAGTCTCGATAATGGTTTAAATTGCTTATTATATTATTACGTCTTTCTTCACTAAATACAGTCCACGGCTTTGTCACTAACCATTCATTCAACTCAGATTGAATAATATTTTGAACTTTCTTCCTTAAGATCTTTCCTTTCTGACTTTCTGCTGTTTTTTCAACTATCCATTCAGGAAACTGCTCTCGCTTAACATCATGGGAAGACAAATGAAACAATATTATTTCTCCTTTATGTTGTTGGAAGAGTTGCCCACTTGTGTTTCCTTTAAATCTTTTCTCATTAACAATAACAAATGGTTCAAACCATTTGGTTGACATTCTTTTCTCAAGCCATGTCGCAAACAATGGATTTTTAATAACTGCAAGTATTTCACTAGTTTCAATTGGAATTTTAATGTACTCCTTTACGCTATCCATTAGTCGGTATCTTTGCACTAGCTCTCCAATGTTGTACTTATAGCAATGGTCAATTTTTTCAATTCTATCAAGATTCTCTATTTGTGAAAGCAACGATTCATCAGTATTCCAGATAATAGATTCTTTAGACATGCCCTGTTCAAAAGCTCGCCTTATAATATGTTGTAAAAATGCTTGTCTCCCCAATTCTTCTTCACTTGAAGTAAAGAACAAACTGTACATTTGGGTTCGATACCCAATCCAACTTTTAACTGGTTCCTCTGTTATATCAAAGATATCGCTAGGGGCACTATTAAAGCCTGATAACCATTCCACTAGCTTGTATGGCACATTTTTATTCACATCAATTCCCATATGAGTTGATGATCTACATACATTATCAATGTTATCAAGATCAATTGTTCCATTTATAAGAAAACCTAAGTCACCACCACCAGAAATCATTTCGGAGATTATCTCTGGGTCAATTTTAAATTTTACTTCTCTCGTTTTTTTTCTACATAATTCTGTGAAAATTGGCAAGCTCGTTGTGTAAACAGGAGTATTGTGTGGTAAAAAGTCCGATTTATTAGAATTCAAGAGATTAAAGGACTCATATTCATGGTCAAAGTTCTCGAAAATATATTCGATTGTATGAGCAAATGGTGGAGTGGCGACATCGTGCAATAAAGCAGCAAGACACAAGTGGCACTCATCAGATTTATTTAGTTTTTTGAGTTTTGAATATTGTAATGCCAGATTTAAGACACCAATAGAATGCTCCCATCTGCTAGGACCATTAAAGTCTTTAAATTCGAAAGAATCAACATTTGATAACCGGACGCCTCTCAAACGAACAAATTCCGGCATCTTTAAAAAAGGTATATAAAAATCTGGAATGTCGATTCGACCATATAATATATCTGAAAATATCATTTTCTTTTTCTGTTTACTGATAGTAAAAGTATAACAAAATATCCTACAAATTCCGGTGCTAAATCACCTAAATTAAAATCGTTTGTGACAGCTTTATAAATTGAAAAGATCATGAAGATAATAACAATAACATATACTAAATACAATAGATATGGTTTTATAAAATTAAAGATCTTGGCAGTTTTAATTAGTAAAGAATTTGGAACGTTTTGTTCAATTTTTATTAAGCTTTCCTCTATTATTGAATAAGTGCGAGAGGATAAATGCTCGCCGGAAAAATCATATTTAAACCCACCATTTAATAACTTATCTTGGAGCTCTTTCAATCTTTTTTGCGCATATCTATTCAGAAATGACCACTTACTTAGTTTAGAAGTTATTGCCAAATAATACAATTGCCATGGGATTCGGACGTAATGGTGTTCATCATTTCCATGATATTCAAGATTTTGTTCAAAAGAGTTATTCAACGAGAAATATTTTGATTTTTTTATTCGTTTTAAAATCAGTTTATAATCCTTTTCAAATTCTTTAAATTTATTGTCGAAAAAGACAAGTACATATAAACAAAAAACATAAATGGATAATCTTGTCGGATTGTCAATATTATTCGATTTCCTTTTTAATTCGAAGCGCAAATACCTAATACTATTAGCAATATTTTGAGAATACCCTGCTTCCATTAGCGCTCTAATACAATATGCTGTCGATAGGAGCTGCACTTCCTTTTGATCATTTAGAAAATAATCCCAACCATGACCTTCAATGATTGAATTGTTCAGTTTATTGGAAATTTGATTTTTGAGTTCATGTACATCTCTTGTTCCTGCTTTTACAAAACACAGCGCAAACAAAAGTTCTGCTTGTTTAATTGTGTTATTTCCATCACTTTGTAATTTTTCTACACCTGCATAGGTCTCAAAATTTTCGGCGTATTCACACAATCCATTCGTTAATTCATCATATTGATCATTTTGAGACAGAACGTAAATTGCGGCAGATACCCCATGTAATCCTCGCTGTCCGAGTCCCGGTTCATTAATAAATTGACCACAAGTTTGTATTCCTGCTTCTTCAGTTTGTTTACCAGACCTTACTTGTTCTTCAAATAACTCTTCAATACGCTTATAAATATTATCAAATTTCATTTTACAGCATTTTTAAATGGAAGGATACTTCGTCCGCAAAATTTAGATTATTAGAGTCGTTGTGTCCAAAATTTTTTAGCTCATTAACAGTATTATTTCTTTCAATTCTTATTGATTTTTCATCAGTAATTTCCCCTATTTTAGAACAAGGAAATCGCAAAATATTTTCAACATCTTCTTTACCAACTGTAAAAATAAATTGAAAGTCGCCACCTGTAAGAAATGGTAATTTCCAATATTCAGTTTCTGTGAGATTCGCGATTTGTTTTGCAAAATTATTTATTGGCAATAAGTCAGCATTGATAATTGCTCCAACACCTGAGGATTTACATAAATCGTATAAATCAGAACTTAAACCATCGCTTAGATCAGTTCCACCAAGTGATAATTCTAATCGAGATAATAATCGAGATAGCTCAATTGGTAATGAAGGATTAATTAATGTGTCTTTTGACCAACCTTTCAATTTTTGAAAAGCTTCATCATGTGAAAATTTACTATTGAGAAAAGAAATAGCAGCAGCAACTGAACCTATTTCACCAGAGACAAAAATTACATCTCCCGGTTTAGCTCTATTTTTTATTATTAATTCTTTTGTACTGTTTGCAGTTCCAATTGCAATTCCTAAATAATTATTATCTCGTCCAAGTTTGGTATCTCCACCAATTAATGGAATACCAATCTTGTCAAGCTCATATTTTACGCCTCGAACATATTCCAAAAAGTGACCTTCAGAAAAACTCCTTTCCACCATTAATCCTAACATAAATGAATGAGGTTCTAGGCCTGATCCAATAATGTCCGACAAATTTGAAGCAACTGTTAATCTGCCTAAATCAAAAAAAGTTGCAATCTCAAACTCCAAACAAATTGGTCTATTGTTAAGGAAATCAGTTGATATACCAATAATTTTATCTCCAAGTTCAATAATGGCGCAATCATCGTCATTGATCCCGCATAGAATATTTTTCGATCTCAGGACTTCTTTCGACCATAAATCTTTAATCAATTCGGGTGCCGAGGTGGGATTAAAATTTGACATTTTTCCACATGTTTATTGTCTTCTTAACTACATTAATATTTTCTTCATCCTGCCAATTTGGAATAACCTTGGGATTATTCTCCGCAATTTTTATTCTAATTTCTTGAGATTTTACATCCGCGCCTTCATATATTTGTATCTCTTTTTGCGTTCCTATTAAAAGGTAGGGATAATGTAAACAAGTGTTCGGTATTTCACTAATACAAATCTTCTCTTTAAGTAAATAAGTCCCATCAAGAACATTTGCATATTGCGAATAATTGGGTATTACATGAATGTGTGTATGGTCTATGGTTTTACCCCCCATTGAATCATTATAGCTCCCGTGTTCGAAAAAGAGAAAATCACCATAGAAGTTTTCTATCCCAGCAATTTTATTTAAAACTTCAACAAATATCCTTTTCTGCTCTTTCTTTACACAAAGTAAGCTTAAATCGTGACTCTTACTTACAATCAATACATGTCCCTCTGTTATTGGTCCCTTTGCTGGTACCACAACGAAATATTCATTTTCATATAAAACAGTATCATTAATACTATTACTTGTTTTTAAATTACAGAAAGGGCACAACATGTTTTAAGCTCAGGTTAAAGTAGTAGAATTTAAAGATTATGATTTGACAATACTTTTTGGTTTACATATTAGTAACTTGACTAATGTAGCGACTTTAAACAAAAGCACCATATATATGTAATAAAATTTGCAATAAACGACTAAGATTCCCTAAAACTTAGGACATTTGAAACCAATTCCTTATAAAAAAGAGCATCCTTACTTTAATTAAACTTAAAAGCAGTCTTTAGGTTTTGGAGATGTCTCTTCAAATATTAAAATAATACGATTTAAGATCTAATCCCTTTTTCTTGACCTATTTAAAGGGATTCAATTTCGACGATATTATCAGGTTCAATAACAATCTCAAAGAATTTTTACATAAGAATCGACAAAAGCCGGTAATGAGACCTCCTGATTCTAAATAATAACTTACAATTCAACAGGTTAGCTAGAAGTGATTTGTAAAAATGAATTTATTTTGCTCTAGAATACTGCTCGGTAGATGATTTCTCAGTTTAAAGATAGTTTAAAGACTAAATGACAATTGGTAATAGAGAGTAGAATCATAAGAGATTTAATTACTTGCACTTATCACTCAATAACATGTATTATCAAATTAAGATACGGAACTCATAATCAGGTGGTCCCTGGTTCAAGCCCAGGTGGGCCCACCGTATTGACAAAGGGTTTCAAACAATTTAAGTTTGAGACCCTTCTTTAATTTGATACACTAAACACAAGTCTTGCAGTTTTCAAACAGGTAATATCTGGGCTAAAATTTGCTCGATTTATGTGGTATTTCTGGAAGCCTATATGCCATAACAAATTAAGCATACAAAAACAATATCGGAATACTCGTAGATAATCTCTGTTAAAAGAGACAGAATAAAAAATAAATGAATCCTTTCAAAAACACACGAAATTGCAACCTTTAAGATATTAGCAACCTTTCCAACTACAAAATCCTCGTAAATCATTAAAAGTATATCACTTATACATACTCACTGTTAAGCGATAACTATTAAAAATTAGAAAATTTATTGGCATCATCTATTCCATAATAAAATCTCATTTTTGAATACATAATTTTTATACTTTTGAAAATTATTTTAACATAAATATTCTTTTCTTACCATGAACAAAAAAGCAATTATATCACTTATTGCATTGCTTACCCTAACTATTTTAGCGAATGCACAAATGGATAATTTGGCTAATATGAGTGCCAAATGGATCCGATCAAATGTCAGAAATGCAGCTCTTGATGGAGGTGCCGATATGGTTAATTATAATCCTGCCGGCTTAGCAATGCTCAATGAAGGCATTTATTTAAGCCTTAGTAACCAAATGCTATTTCGCCATCCACAACACAGTTTTAATTTTTACGGAACAGAAATGACTTACAAGCAAAATGGTATGGATCCTATTCTGCCAATGTTTTATGCTGCATACAAGAAAAATAAATATGCGGTTTCATCTGGCGTATATATCTCAGGAGGTGGTGCTACTGTTGATTATCCCAACGGATCGTTATCAACACTTTTAATCGCAAATATTTTGTCGCCGAATAATCAGCTTACAGAGCAGTCGTTAAAAGCGTCTTCTTACTATTTAGCCATACCACTAAATTTTTCTTATGCTCTTTCCGATGACCTTTCATTTTCTGTAGGAGGTCGCTACATCATGGGAATTAACAATACCGAAGCAAATGTTGCGTTCTCTCAGGTAGTGCTTGGTGTTGATTATAAATCGACAGCGAGCGGATTTGGAGGAATCATTGGCATTGACTTCAGACCTTCTGAAAAATTAAATATTGCCGTACATTACGAAACGAAAGTAAATTTAGAGTTCGAAGTGTCGGATAACAAAGGCAGTGTTGAGCTAGCTGAGAACGGAACAAAAAGCCAACGCGATTTGCCCGCTGCTTTAAATACCGGCATTCGCTACAAAATTTCAGATAAGTTAAGTACGGAGGCCGATTTTAACTACTACTTCCAAACTGCCGCCAACTGGGGAGACATTGTATTAGCTGATGTATACGGTAATAGTACAGTTAAAGATTTATCGGATTTAGCCGGAAATTGTTATACTGCAAATTTGGGCTTCATTTATATGCTAAATGAGAAGCTTGAAGTAAGTGCCGGATGTAGCTTCACTGCTTTTAACTACGATAATATGGAGCTTTATTACACTCAGCTGGGACTTTATGAAGCGCCAAAATATGACAACTTAAATATTGGATTGGGAGCAGGCTACAATATCTCCGACAACATTCAGATTGATTTAGGTTTGGGACGTACCTTCTGGAACGACGAAAGCATTAAGTCTTTAGGTGCAGACATTCCTGTTGATGTAACGAATAAATCATACGTATTGGCTCTTGGCGTTGATTTTCGCCTTTAAAAAAGAAAGAAGTGCTGATTGGTCACAAAATCAGCACTCCTTTTTTTCGAAATTCCTCTTCTGCTATCGTAAGTCTCCTGAATTTTTGGGATAGCGTTAATATTACCTCGATTTTTTCGATGTAACTATTGGCCAAAGCAGCACAAATGTTACCAAAACGCGTGCAGTAAAAATGCCTTCCTGATTACCAAGCCTTACTCCGCCTCCAATTTTGTTAAACTGGAAGAATCCAGGAAAAAGTTTAAATAATTCAGAGATACAAAAAACTCGTTTCGATAAAAGATACAGCAACCTTTATGAAGAACTCCTTAATACTACTATAATTCCCGATGCTCTGAATCTATAACAAAGTACTTGGCGAAAAACCAAACTGTTTTTTAAAACAACGGCTAAAGTAAAGCGGGTCGTTAAAGCCAACCATATCAGACACTTCCGAAACATTGTACTCTTTGCTTTTTAACAGTTGAGCAGATTTCTTTAGGCGTAAAGTCCTTACAAACTCACTAGGCGACAGGTTTGTTAGTTCCTTGATTTTACGGTATAATTTTGACGAGCTTGTTCCCATTTCTTTACAAAGGAAATCGATTTTTAGATCTGGGTTTTGTATATTTTCTTCAATTAAGTGGCTAAGCTTGTTAATAAATATCTCGTCGACCGGAGAGTGCGATAAGATGTTTATTTTACTTTCAACATCTTCCGAGAATTTGGCTTTTAAATCGAGCCTTGATTTAATTATATTCTGAATCTGTATTTTTAGCAACAAAGGATCGAAGGGTTTTGCAACATACGCGTCGGCACCCAGTTTGTAGCCTTTAATTTGATTTTCGTTATCTGATAATGCTGTTAGCAGAATAACCGGGATATGACTGATCAAGTCGTCCTTTTTTAGTTCCATACAAAACTCGAAACCATCTTTAATCGGCATTTTAACATCTGAAACACAGAGCATTGGTCTTACCTGTCTGCAAAGCAACAGTCCTTTAAGTCCGTCTTCGGCTTCATAAACCTTATAGGTGTCCGATAAATAATCAACAATAAACTTTCTTAATTCTTTGTTGTCTTCAACCACCAGTATTTTTTCTTTTAGCGAAGTTGATTGTAGTACCTGTTTGGTAGCCAATTTGGGCTGTTTTTCCTCTTCGTATACTGATGTGTTTACATCAAATATTTCGTGTTCTTCATAGCTATTTCTTTCAATAGGTATTTTAACGGTAAAAACACTGCCTTTTCCCTGTTCGCTTTGAACGGTTATCGTTGCCTTATGTATTTTAAGCAGCGACTCCACCAATGATAAACCAATTCCCGATCCAGTATTTTCTGTTTTACTGTTCTCGGCCTGGTAAAAACGCTTAAATATTTTATCTACACTTTCGGGAGGAATACCGATACCGTTGTCACTAACTTCAACATGCAATTTTTGTGTTCCATCGTTTATCACCCCAATAAATAAATCAACTTGGCCATATTTTGGCGTGAATTTTATAGCGTTCGACAAAAGGTTGTAAAGTACCTTGTCGTATTTATCGCGATCAATCCAACCCAAAATTTGATCGTGTTCAGTGGTTAAATTGAAATTAATACTTTTTTCTGTTGCAAAACTTTTAAAAGAATTAAATGCATTTTTTGTAAGCTGTAAAATATCTGTATCCGAAACTTTTAGTTTTAGCTCTCCGGTTTGTGCTTTTCTGAAATCAAGCAATTGGTTAACCAAATGCAATAGTCTGCCCGAATTATTCAGTATTAACTCCACACGGCTCTTTTGGTAATCAGTAACACGTCCTTCTTCAATAAGCTGTTTGGCAGGTCCAAGAATTAATGAAATTGGAGTACGCAATTCGTGAGAAATATTGGTAAAAAACCGCAATTTTTCGTCGTTTAGCTTTTCGTCTTTTTCGTGCTTTACTTTTTCAAGAACCAATTCCTGCTTCAGCAACATACTCTTTCTTATTTGTGTATGTACCAAGTAGATAATTAAAGAAATAAGAAGGATAAACAATATTATGCTTTTATAGGTAAGCCAGAAAGGAGGCTCAATATCGATTGTATAAGCCGACACATCGCTCCAGAATCCGCTGCTATTTTGCACCTTAACTTTAAAAACATAAGTACCCGGGTACAAATTGGTATATTGAATATTGCGTGAATTATTATCACTTGTAATCCACTCTCGATCAAACCCTTCGAGCATATACTGGTACTTGTTAAGCCTTACATTAACATACGATGGCGATGAGAATGAAAGAGAAAAATTGCGGTTGGCATATTTTAATGTCATTCTTTTGGAATAGTTAATATCCTCGCTAAGAATTTCCTGTCCGTTAATAATATCGCCCGGAAGAACTTCTTCGTTCTGAACTTTTACTTCGGTAATAAATGGTGGTTCCGAAGCTGAATTGTCTTTAACAATAGTTGTGGGGAAATATATAATTCCCTCTTTTCCCGGCACATAAACAATTGAATCATTAAGAAGTAAAAAACCCCTGTTACTAAAAATATCGAGTCGGATTCCGTTATTTATATGATAAACATCTAACTGTTTTGTCGTTGGATTGTAACTTCCAACCCTGTTGTTGTTAAAGTTTAACCACATTTCTCCGTTCTTCACAAACCGAATATCGGTAATCCAGTCTTCGCGAAGTTCGCCGGGCGTGGCAACCTGCATAAACACATCTGCCGAAGGAGCGTAATAAACCAGTCCTTCAGTTGTAGCCACCCAAATTTTCCCCTTACTGTCGGCCCCGATATCTTTTGCACACATAGCCAAAGAATCTCCCGGCCTTAGCAGGAAGCTTTGGTACATTTTAGCCTCATTTCCTGCGGGATTAAAACTTATTACTCCCGTTTCCGTGGCCAGCCAAAGTTTGCCATCAGTATCGGAAAATGCCTGGTTAATTGAAATGTCGTAGAAAAAATCGGGAAGTAGTGGGTTGTATGTCAACTTTTTGGGATTAAGAATAACTGCACCATTACCGTGCGATCCTATAAATAAATCGCCATTTTCTAACCTCGAAAAAGCAAAAGTTGGTGTTTCGCCAAAACCTACATCAATCGTTGTAAAAGTTCGGGCAATGTAATTAAATACCAGAATATCGCCATTCCATAATCCGCAATAAAATGTTTTTCCATCGTGTGTATAAATGCTGGCTATTTTTTTGAATTTGTTTGAAAGCACCGAAAATTTATTGTTCTCGCCTAAAAACAAACCATTGTCGTGGGTTGATACAATTAGTTTATCGTCATAAGTTGGAGCGAAACCACTAATTCGCGGAATCTTATCGTTGATAAAAAGCGAGATATCTTTTATGCTTTTAAACTGATTCTTGTACGAATCATATTTGTCAAGTCCATTCTCGGTACCTATCCACAATACACCTGAATGATCAAAATATAAAGCAGAAACGGAATTATCAACCAACGACGATGGATCAGACAATACCGAATAATACCACTCGTAATTTCCGGTACTAATATCTTCCAACTGATCGCAAACCAGCAGTCCGCCAAGTGTTCCAACCCAATATTTCCCATTCGGAGCTTGTGCTACACAAATAATATAGGGACCCAATAAGTTCCGAACCGAGGCATTCACCATCGGAAGTAACTTAAAAGTATCTTCTGCTTTATCGAGTTTATACAGGCCTTCTCTTGTTCCCACAAAAATATCCGATTTATTGTCCTGAAAGACAAAGTAAGTATAAGGGTTTACCTCTTCTGAATCGGGAACAAGCAAGTCGTAGGTTTTTATGGTTACAACAGCACCTAAGCTGTTCAGGTTAATTTTTGCAATACCACCTCTGCTGTTACTGCCAATCCAAATCGAACCATCCGCATCTTCGTATATTGATTTGATGTAGTTAAAACCATTGATTTCAACTTTTGTAAAGTCGTTGGTTGTTGTGTTGTAAATGTACAGCCCCTGGTCTTTTGTGCCCACCCAAACGCGGTCGAACTTGTCCATGAACAAGGCTCTTATTTCGGGATCGGGTAAACTTTTCGGATTGCCTTCCTCATGTAAAAAGGTTTTAAACTCAGCTGTTCTTAAATCAAGTAGGGTAAGCCCATTTCTTGTCCCAATCCACATTTGGTCAGAGCTGCTGTTGAAAGCAAGTGCGGTAATGTCGTCGTTGTTTAAACTTATCCGCGATTTCGAATTACTTTTATAAACCGTAAAATTGTTGCCATCGAAACTGTTAAGCCCATCAAAAGTGCCAAGCCATAACAAACCGGTATTGTCTTGTGCGATATGCCTTACTGAATTATGCGAAAGACCCTGATCATCGGAATAATGCTCGAATTTAATTCCCTGACCAAACACTTTTGTGGAGACTAACAAACAAAATATCAATACATACCTGATGAGCATTTTATACTATTTTGATTGTTTCTTTCAAAGACTAATATAAGGCTTTTATTTTGCGTTCTCTTAGTTTCTACATTTGGTTTCCTTCGGGAAAGCATAACTTCCCTTCCAGCCCCCCAAATCGATTAAAATCTGGTCGAGCATTACTCCCGGATCAACCATCCAAATTTTTAGTTTGTGATTTCCTGATTTGTTGATCTCCTGTTGTGCTGACTTAACAGCAGCATTTTTTAGTACATTCTGTTTCCATTCCTCGCTTCGGCCAACCGTTTTAAAATCAATAATAACCGGCTCATTTTCATCGATTGCAACAGCACATCGAACACTTCTTCCTTCGGAAAAAGGATGCGTTGGTATGGCCTGAACGCGTACCTCTGCAGCACCTGAATTGAAGGTGTAAAAATCGTATTCGAGCACCGGGCTCTGATTCTTTATTTCACTTAAATCGTTAAGCGATCTTGAGGTATAAGGCATTGCTGAAACCACATTCCCCGAATAACCCATGCCACTAAAAACCTCCCACGAAGCATCTACTCCCGCTTTTACTGCGGTAAAATTTTCAGCATTGAGAGAAACGTAACCATTCGCTTCAACAAAGCCCTTGTAATCGACCAGTTCCTGAATGTCAGGATTGAAAACAGAAACGCCAATACTTATGGTAGTATCTTCGGTTACAAAATCAATTGAACTGTTTACTTTGAATGATGGCGGAATTAACTGATAATCGTGACCAAGCGGTGGTTCACGTGTATCTTTTGCTTTTGGTACTTTGCCCCAGTCGATGCCTACCCACACGCGTTTTACGGCCTGTTGTGATGTCAATTTTCCGCGGGTAACTGACAAGTTAATCCATGGAGCTTTGGGCACTGCTTTCCAGTTTATTTCTCCTTCCCCTTTCAGAAAAACATCTACAAAAACCGAATCTTTAAGGAAGCTGTTTAAAACAGGTAAAACATCCGAATGGGCGTTCGGGATATCTTTATTGGCCTCCATTTCATAGCCTTCGAGTGCTAATCCCAACCCCGTATTTTTCGGTTTTGCAGGTAAGGAAAACGAGGGTTCTGAAAAAACAGGCAGGTTTCGCGGAGCCATGTCCATGATGTATTTCCACTTGCCATTTTTTAGTTTCGTATTGTAGTATTCGGTTTCTTTTTCTATCTGTTCGTAAGCCTGCGCCGAACGCCGGGCATATTCGCTGGCACTGGTTCTTCCCTGTTGGGCAGCCCATTTGTTTTTGTAATGGTACAACCACTTCTGGTTCATCAGCGATGCACCGCTTACCGGATAATACACCAGTTCATAAAAAGCATCCTGACGATAGCCCGGAATTTCATTTTGTAGCATTTCTACCTTCGCTGAAAGCTTTTCCCAGTCGTCGAGTCTTTCGTTAAGTTCGTCGCCATAGCGGATTTGTGTAAGCCCGGTTTCTTTGGGTTTGGTAACAGGCTCGGTTTGGCTCCAGGCCATAAATTCGGGCCGGCGTATAAAACACAGCCGATAATAATCGAGCAGTAAATGTGTGAGTTTATCCTGATTTTCGGCACCAAACAATTGTCCTGTCCATTCTTTTAAATGATTTTGGACATCCAGCGTTCCGTTAAAAGCATCCATGTTCCAGGCCATATCCATAAACAACTCAATGTTGTATTCCAGCGGTTTGATGTCGCCACAATTTAACACCCACATGTTGCGTGCATTTAACTGGTAAGCTTTATACATTTCTTCCCAAATCAGCATCGGGTTTGTAGAACTCAGCCAAAGATAATCGTGCGGACGCCCCCAATAAGAAGCGTGGTAATATATGCCTGCTCCGCCCGGTCGTTTCTGCTCTTCGGATGTGCTTAACTGGCGGATATAGCCATAGTTATCATCGGTCCACATCAGGGTAACGTCTTCGGGTACCTCTAATCCGTTCTGATAATAATCGAGCACTTCCTTGTAAGGAATAAAAACCTGTGGTACAGCAGCTGCATCTGTCTCCTTTTCGTTTCCTAGAATACTCCGTTGGTCGGCAATTACTTGCTCCAAAAGCCTAATCCTATCGTTTTTAGTCAGGTTCTTTGCATCCATCGGCGAGTCGTGTTTCCCACGCATTCCGATGGTGTAACTGCTTTCGAAGGCAGAAGTTTGTTTGGCACGTTCTTCAAATACCGAGCGAATAGTGTTGGCATTCACATCGTAGCGCCATTCTCCCATCGCCTGACTGTTCCATTCAATATTAATATTGCAAAGCATGGGTTCGCAATGCGACGTCCCCACAACAATAGCATAATCGTCGGCCATTTGCGCATTTCCGGGGATAGTATAAAAAGCTTTGGTACAGTCGTGCATAGCGGGCCACAACGTGTTTGCCCTCAGGCGCAACATCAGTTCAAATATTTTTGCATAAGTTTTAGTGCCAATATCTCCTGTTTCGGGTTCAAAGGTTTTGGCAGCCCAGGGTTGTAGCCCCCAGTCTTCGTCGTTAATAAATAAGCCGCGGTATTTTACCGATGGCGAACCGTAAGTTTTTTCCCTGATATTGAGTTTAATTCCCGCCTGTTTTCGAGGTGTTGCATCAGCCCACCACTTCCAGGGCGAAACCCCCATCATCCGCGACAATTCCAGGATACCATACGCAGTGGCGCGGCGATCGCTGCCAACAATTACCAGCGCCCGGTTAACTCCGGGAAAAGGTTTTTCTACCACCCTTATTGTCCAGGTTTCCCATTTCCCTATTAATGCAGAAGTATCTATTTTTTTATCAGCAGCCAGTTTTTCAATCCACTCGCTTTTTCCAATTGTACCTGCAATAATAAGTTGTTGTTTTGCATTTGGAACAGCGTGAATAATTTCAGGCAGTTGCCCCGAAATATCGACAACATCGTTTGCAAACATACCCGCAGCAAGATGTACTACTTTTGCCTCTTCTTCAGCAACAAAAACAGGAACTGCAACCTTTGGGTTTGCTATCTCAAAGTTGCTTACTTCAGGCTTTTTTTGCGCGTTTGCATGAGCCAGCAAGCACATGTAAATAAGACAAGTTGTAAGAAAATTATATGTGGCTTTTATCATGCTGATTAATTTTTGGTTAGTTCATGAAATTTGTAAAAATGAAGAAACACCAGCAATACTAGCTTTTCAGAAAAGGCAATAGTTAATACAAATCCTTAAAGGCTAAATGCTTTTGCCGGCGCTTCGTCTAACTGTCCAATCCCTCTTAGTCTATCTTTAATGTCCCTGTTAAGGACTCCATCATTTTTCCGTTGTAAGTAATGCTTACTTTTAATTGTACATCCTCCGCCGGTATTCTTGAGCACTTCATGCCAAGCGTTATTTTTTCGAATGGTTTTAAGCCCGGTATTTTTGCCGATGCAATTTCATCGGTTTCCTGTCCATTTATCAGTTCAACTTTTAAGTTTGCCTTTTTCGAAGAGATTTGCCCAAAGTTTTCCACTTCAACTTCAAGGTTATTATTGGCCTTTAACACGGGTAAACGTGCCGATAAAATTGGTTCGATGTATTCAACCCACGGCAAACGTGCGTATCCTAAAAGTAATTTCCCTTTTTTATATTTCCCCAATAATTTGGCGGCAAAACTATCGTTTCTAAATCCATTGTCTTTTGCGTCAAAAGACACAATCAAATCAGCGCCATCCGGTTCGGTGCTAGAAACCGTGCAGCCGCCACCAAAATTAACCACTTCGGGCGCGCCAAAATGCAGCGAACTTACATCAATATCCGTTAGCGGATTAAACCCGGGTTCTGCCTTAATTTTTACGCGAATAGTTTTTGTATTGTCGTCAATCTTCTTCTCATTGAGAATGGTCATTAAAACTCCTTTATTTAAAGGAATACCAATATTTTTTGAACTGTGTCTGTCGTTGGGTTTGTCTTCGCCTTTTAAGGTGTCGATTACCGCAAAATTGGCCTGAACAGGGCGGCGGTATTCATCCTGAAAAATCTTGATGCGTTCGTATTTAAACCAGTCTTCATTTGTTCCGTCGGTATAAACCGTAATGCCGGGAATGTATGCTTCGCCCGGATCTACCTTCCAGTGCACACCGTCTTTCGAGCGCAGGTAGAAAGCAATACGCCCCAGCCAGTCGTTTACAATCAGGTTGTATTGGACATTGTCGCGCCAGATAACCGGATCTTCAAAACGGCCGTCAACATCGGGGTAAACTCGTTTTGAAGTTACCTGTTGCCAGGGCGAAATACCATCCTGGCTCACCCAGATTCCGCCACCACGGCAAACCATCACAAACGAACCGTCTTCGCGCTGAACAAACGACAGATTTGAAAGCCCTTCGATTATTTCCCTATCACGCGGATTAAATTCAAACTTCCCGGCTTTCCAAGGGCCGTTAATACTATCGGCAAGGTAGTAACCATCAATTACATAAATAATATAACGACCATCTTTCATACGGTAGGCTTCGGGGTTGTGTCCTTTTCCAACTACCTCGTGTACCTTAAAAGGCCCCATTGTGTTATCGGCCACTGCGTGTACCACTTCCGAGTTTGGCCATTCTCTGTGCCCTTTGGCCGAATTTTCGGGCCAGCGACAAACAAACAAATGGTATTTCCCATCGTCGCCCTTTAAAATATTGCCTCCCCAATACGACCAAGCTGGGTCTTCAATTCCGTTATCCGTATAGCGCGGAATAACATCGGGAGCCCCCCAGATTTCTGTTGTTAATTTCCCAAGCGGAGAAATGGGCATAAAACGATCTAAAAAACGTCCTCCTTCAACAAGCTGGTTCCATTTTTCAGGCTTTTGCCGCTCCGTAATCTGTGCAGTAATTTGAATCGAAAACAATAAAGCTAACAGCAAGGCAGCAATTTTCAAACAGAACTTGTTCGTCATTTTCATCTCATTAAAATTGTTCGTTTCATTTGTATTCGATGTAACTCGCACGCGTTTTAATACTCCTGTTGGGCGTAATATTTTTCATGCTCGTTTCATTATCTCTTAAAAATATTATGGCAATGAGACTTTTTCAGTTTCCTGTGAGCAATCGCCCAACAACTATATTTTTATATAAATACGCTTTTTATCTAACCACCATCCGAGTGCCCAACATAGCATAACATAAGCAATAGCTGTTACAAACGAACCAAAAGGCCCTGGGAAAATTTGCTGAAAGATCTGTTCACTCACCCACTCAAAAGCATCCTGATTTTCGTTTACAGGGATTATGCGAAGTGTAATATAAAACAGCTCGGAGAATAGATAGATAAACAGTGGGTTTTTCCCAAAAACATTAAAAAACTGAACGCCGTATTTTAGTTTCCGTAATTCGATAGCGTAAACCAAAACGGCCATTATTGCCAAATCCCAGCCAACGGTGTAAAGTACGAAAGAACTTGTCCACAATTTTTTCGATAGCGGAAAAACCAGGTTCCACCAATGTGCCAGCGCAATCATTGCAAAGGCAAGCATTAAAAGTTTGGCAATACCTTCGAATGATTTTCCTTTTTTCTGGATAAAAATTCCGGCCATGTATCCACACAGTACATTTACAATGGAAGGCAAAGTGCTGAGTAATCCTTCGGGATCGAAGGGGATACTGTCTTTTTTATAAATATGCCCCTGGCCTAAAACCGACAAATCAAACTTTGATGCCGCGTTATTTGCCATTTCAAGCCAGGTTCCCGGCTCACCGAAAATGTACAAAATACCCCAATAGGCGAGCAAAATTATACCAGAAATAATCAGTGCTGCTCTTTCAGAGAGGTAATAAAAAATAAGTGAAGCAAAGAAATAACACAACGCTATTCGTTGCAAAACGCCCATTATTCGGGTTTCGGCAATGGGTTTCCACATAAAATGCCCGTCGGCACCAAATCTAAAAAACGGGAACCAATACATGAGGTACCCCAAAAGAAAGATAATTACTGTACGTTTTATAATTTTTGCCCAAACCTTTTCGGCCGGCATGTTCTTCATTTTTAGCATCGAAAAACTCATGGCATTTCCCATAGCAAAAAGGAACGATGGAAATACCAAATCGGCCAGCGTAAAGCCAAACCACTTAGCATGAACCAGGTAGGGATAAAGATGTGCACCTGTTCCCGGCGTGTTAACCACAATCATTAAAGCAATGGTTAAACCTCTGAAAACATCAAGCGACAGAAAGCGTTCAGGCTTTTTTTGTATGCTATTTTCCATAACTAGTAATTGTATTTTATTTCGGGTTGTATTTCGGTTAACGGAGCAATTCGTTCGCGGTATTTCCGGTGTAATTCGGCTGCAATTTCGGTAGAACTACCACTGACTTCCTCCGGAAAATCTTTACGTTCGAGCACCCAGTTCCACTCCCACTGTTTAATTTCTTCGTCGAATTTATCTTGATCAAATTGTCCCCAGTTGTTTTTTACATCGGCAAAAAATTGTTCCCAACGGGGTTTGTAAAAGTCGTTAAACAGGCCGCTCCACTGGCGGTTGCTGTATTCGTGCAAACGGTTGTTGGCTCCGCCCCAAAGTGTAATCAGATCGCGGGCATTCTGTTCGTACAACGCTTTTTCTTCTTCGGTTTCTCCCCAACTTCGGGCATCGGCAATCCAGGGGCCCAGTAAAAAGTCTTTGCGGGTTGCCAACAGCTTGTCCATGTCGTCGATTAACTCAATGAATTCGGTGCTGTATTTTTCAAAATCGTCTTTGTCGTTATGTTTGTAAGCCAGTGTAATTTGCTGTTGTACTGGCAAAGCGTAGTTGGCCAAAACCTGACGGGTGAGG
Source organism: uncultured Draconibacterium sp. (assembly GCF_963675065.1). NCBI lineage: Bacteria > Pseudomonadati > Bacteroidota > Bacteroidia > Marinilabiliales > Prolixibacteraceae > Draconibacterium > uncultured Draconibacterium sp. The sequence continues at coordinate 1,230,557 of NZ_OY775905.1, forward strand.
TCAACTAAATCGTACTGAAATCCATCAGACTGACCACATACAGGGATTTGCTCTACAAATAAATCCCAGGCTGGTAATAAATCTACAGGTGCATAATTTAGTTTGGTACGCGCCCAGCGGCGGTAACCTTCAAAAGTGGGGCGCGACACAATTATGGATTCGGCGCCATCGCGTATTGCTTCTCCGTTGTATGCTGTTTCAACCAAAATATCCCAGGCTTTTTCGAGCTCTGTGTTTGTTTTTCCGTAACGATTCCCGATGTAGCTTTTCAACCATTCTTTTAGGTCAATCGGTGTATTTCGCCAGGTATTGTCCGTCATTAATTCATACAAAACCGGGTTCTGTTCAATGCCCTCCATGGTTAAACCAATTCCTCTCATTTTCCCCGAAGTAGAATCATTTAGCGCTTCAGCAGGATGAGTCGCCACGTTCTCGATACGGCCAAACATGCTTATGTTTCCGCCGAAGTTGTGAAGCATGTTCCAAATCCACTGTTTGCCGTAAAATGCTTCGGTGCGTTTCCAAATCGGTTCAATCTCTGACGCCAAATCCAGAATAATCATCCGGTCGTCGGGAACGGCGCCCAGCAAACCTTTTATTTGTGGTTCTTTCCAAAAGTCGCGGTGACTGTAAAATAACCAGCCCTGCATAACCCAAACAGCATCGGGGTCGGCCGCTTTCATTCCCTCAAATACTTTGCTGCTTAGCTCCGACAAGTATTCAGGATCATCGGAAGGCGGTTCGTTTTCGTTGAAAGTATCGGCAGAATAAAGGTGATCGGTTCCGTATATTTTTTTTTGAATTTCCAGAAACTTTTTCCCGATCTCAGCAAAAAGCGGATCGTCAGCATCCAAAATAAAAGTGTCTTCAAAGTCGTTTCCCCAGTTGGTTTGTTTGAGTTTGGCATTGGGGAAATGTTTTTTAAACGATGCAGGGACATGCCCTGTAAACGCCGGGAGAACAGGTTTCATACCCAGTTCGCGTTCGCGCTGAAGTATTTTTTGCTGCAAATCGCGGTGGCTCTCTTTCCAACTCATTGGCAATGGGCCGCCCCAACCATCAAGGTTCCCCATCCAAAACCATGAAAAATAGGAAGGTCCGCTAAAAAACGGATCAAGATCTTCGTCGGTAAAACCATATGAACGATACACCTGATCCCAAATGTATTCTTCGCCGGTGATGGCCAGGGGCATGTTGATGCCGTGTAAAGCCATCCAGTCGATTTCCTTTTCCCAGCGCTTCCAGTCCCACCAGCTCATGCTGTAATTAAAGGTACAGTAGTTCAGGTAGTAGCGGTATTCGTAAGGACTATCCTTAAAAATCTTTTCAGGAACAGTTGGCAGTTCTTCCGGCAGATCCAGGTTGGTGCCGTTCCACGTAATCTGGCAATTGGCATATTTTTTTAAGTAGTAATACAATGCCGATGCAATGGAAACCCCGTTGTTACCGCGCAAAACAATTTTGTTGTTTACAGACTCTATTTCAAACCAGTCATTTTCTCCAATACTATCAATTTCTACTGCAAATCTGGAGGCATACTCAGGCAATATCCGCTGAATCAATGTTTCTTCAGGCGATAAGGTTTGCGGAGCATTTTTGCTGTTGGTACAAGCCATAAAACCGCAAAGTATTGGCAGCAGTAGTAAAAGATATTCCTTCTTCATTATTCTTTTTTCGGATTTTTAATGTTTAAAAATTGTGACAACAGCCTGTATGAATTTTCGTCTGCTACATTTTTCAGGATTACCTGTTTTAAGAAGCTTTCCGAATTGAAACGCAAATGATTTAATAGTATCAGATTTTATTTTCTATAAAGCCATATCGGTTTGAGGCATTAAAATATAAGCAGGTAATTGCTCACCTGCCTATATTTAATAAATCTAACTAACTATATGCTTTAATTATTCCTATGAATAATTTGGATTTTGAGTAATACTACCACCA